>CAZCYF010000024.1:2960-21814 GCA_964502835.1 uncultured Halobacteriales archaeon
CAGTCGTTAACATGGAACAATATTTATTACAGATGGGTTGGAGATGCGGATTATGGCAATTCCCGTCTACATACGCCGAGCACACCGAATCTTTGCACCTCTGTGGCTGCTTGCCATCGCCCTTGCCATTGCCGTCCCTGCCGCGGGGGGCGGGGAGGCTCCGATGCTCACTACTCTCGCCGTCATTCTCCTCATTCCGCTCGTACTCACGGGGAGCTACCTCCTCGTCCAGCCGTGGGTCCAGCGGTTCCGCGCACGCTGACTGCAACGGCACCAATTCCCCACGTTCGACGGTTTGGACGAGTGTCTTCGAAAATCATTTTCCAACCGTCGGTAACGTTGGCCACATGCCGGATGGTACCCGGCCGGAGACCTTCGTCCGACCACCCCCCGCATCGCCAGGCGACGACGTGGCCATTATCGCGCCATCCAGCGGCCTCGCTTCTCTCTTCCCTGAGATCCTCGATCTGGCCATTGAACGGCTAGAGCGCACGTTCGAAGTGCATCCGGTGGTCTATCCCACGGCCGAAGCAGACCCCGAGTACCTCGCCGACCACCCCGAAGACCGTGCCCGTGATATCCACGATGCATTTCGCGATCCCGACGTGAGTGCCGTGTTTGCCACCATCGGCGGCGCCGACCAGATCAAGGTATTAACCCATCTCGATCCGGTCCTCCTGCAGGAGAACCCGACCCGGTTTTTCGGATCGAGCGACAATGCCTGTCTGGCGAGTTATCTCTGGGGGTGTGGCGTCGTGTCCTACTACGGGGGGACGCTGTTGAGCGACGTCGCGACGCCGGGTTTTCTCCCCGCATACACCGAGCGGTATCTCAGACGGGCACTGTTTGCGGACGCACTTGGACCGATCCACGCGGCCGAGGAGTGGACTGACGACCCCGTCGACTGGGCTGATGACGACTACGCCGAGACGACCCCCGAGTTTGAACCCAATACGGGGAGACGGTGGGAGGCACCCCACACTGAGACGGTCGAAGGCCGGCTCTGGGGTGGGTGCCTCACGATTGTGCACGGGTTGTTGGCCGGGGATCGAGCCGTTCCGAACCCGGATGCCGTCGAGGGCGACGTCCTCGCCATCGAAACCTCCGAGAAGCAGCCCGATCCCGACGAGATCAAACTGATGCTTACCAGTATTGGCGAGCGTGGTCTGCTCCAACGGTTCGACGCCGTCCTCGTCGGTCGGCCACAGACGCGATCACATGAACATGACCCCGGTGAGGCGGGCCGTCGAGCCTACCGAGAGCAACAATGGGAGGCCATGCGGGATGGCATCCGTGAGTATAACTCCGATTCGATCCTCGTTGGCGACCTCGATTTCGGCCACACGAACCCGACGGTCCCGCTCCCAATCGGCGATCTCGTCCGTGTCGATCCTGCCGCCAAGGAGATCGTCTGTCCCGAGAGCCCTCGATAATACGAATCGGTGATGGTGAGCGGTGGTTCGTCACCTCGATCGTATCGGTCCAGTGAACTGACACCCGGACAGGAGGCGGTCGGCATTGATCGAACACCCACCGAAAGCGGCGTGGTGAGTGGCGGTCCAATCCTTCGTTCCAATGGAGGGATCGTGAGACGTGATCCGAAACCCACACCCCAGCCTGAATCGCCAGGAGCCGAGGTGGCACACCCCCCGACCTCCCCAACGAACGGAGCGAGTTGCCGGATGATCGATGCCGACCAATCCAACGTAACCCATACGAATGGTTGCTGTGGCGACCCTCCTGGTTGGGGTATCGGTCGAGGTTGAGTCCGGGTTCGTGAATGCCGGAGCTACCCGACAACCGTATACCAAGCGACGAGCTACGCTCGGGAGAGTGACCCATGCGCGAGCTCCAGTTCTCGCTCACCTACGTTCCAGACTGTAATGCGGTGGCCGATACCCTCGCCGACTACCCCGAGGCACGCATTCGATCGCTGTCACTGCACGTGACCCCGGAGAGCCTCTGGCGGGTCGACCATGCGACCGGCTCCGCCGAGGCACTGGCGGCGATCAAGGAGGCGTTCCTGACGAGTGAGTATTACGCCGACTGTCTGGCGACGGACCACTGCGGTGCGACCCAGGAGACCCAGGTGCTCGAACACGGTGAGGAGACGCTCGTGTTGTATTCGTACTGGGAACGTTCGCCTGCCTGCGCGTCGGTTCCCCACATCGCGTTGGACCACCTCGGCGACGGTGCCCTGTTCGAGACGAGACACGCCGGGCGGGAGTACACCTGGCGGATCATCCACTCCGGGACCGGCGAGGTCAGACGGTTTTTCGATGCCGTCGAGGCGGCCGTCGGCAGCTGTGCTGAGATGGAGATCACGCGGTTGACGGAGGCGGCGCCCCCGTCCGCGGAGGGTCGTTCGGATGCCGATACGCTGTCGCCCGACCAGGAAACGGCGCTGCGCGCCGCCGTCGAACACGGGTATTACGAGACGCCACGAGCGGTGACCCTCGGCGAACTCGCCGAGCGCCTCGACGTGCCCCGGTCGACGCTCACCTATCGGCTCCGTCGGGCCGAGGCCCATCTGGCCGAGCGCTACACGGCGACCACGGGCGGTTCGGAGACGCTCACGTCGCCGTTGTGACCGGGGCCGTCGGAATATTCCAACCGATATCTTGGAATATTCCAATAAAGAGGTATTCCTGTCCGGGCGTAACCACCGTGTAATGGAGCCCGACGAGGCGGCGGACGCTGCTTCCGAGCCACGCCGAACCGACGCAGTCACGGTACAGCTGTCGATACCGGAGATGGACTGTCCCTCCTGTGCCGGGAAGGTCGACAAGAGCCTCACCCGGCTCGATGGCGTGGTCACGGCCGACCTTCGACCGACAACGGGCACCGCGACCGTGACGTACGATCCTGCGGTACTCGACGAACACGAGGTGGTCGCGGCCATCGAGAGCGCCGGATACGACGTCACGAACCGACCGGCCGCGGATGACCGGGGCGCGATCATCGCGTCACCCTCGGCCGTCTGGACCAGCCCGCGAGCGATCAAGACGTGGATCGGGGCGGCGTTCCTCGCGATCGGCCTCGGGCTGGCGTTTCCCCTCGCCGAACTCGACGCCGTCGTGCTCGACACGGCGGTCATGGAGGTGACGCTGGCGGACGCCGGCTTCATCGCGGCCATCCTCGTCAGCGGCCTCCCGGTTATCCGTAGCGGCTACTACTCGGCGCGAAACCGCAGCCTCGACATCGACCTGTTGATGGGGACCGCGATCATCGCCGCGTCCGCGATCGGGCTGTTCAGCGAGGCGGCGACCCTGGCCGTGCTGTTCAGCATCGCGGAGTTGCTCGAGCGGTACGCGATGGACCAGACGCGCGATTCGCTTCGTGAACTGATGGAACTCGCCCCGGAGGAGGCAACCGTCATCCGAAACGGCGGCGAGGAGACCGTGCCGATCGAGGCGGTCGAGGTCGGCGATCTCGTCGCGGTCCGGCCCGGCGAGAAGATCCCGGTCGACGGCACCGTTCGTGACGGCGCGAGCGCGGTCGACCAGTCGCCGATCACCGGCGAGAGCGTTCCGGTCGACGCCGCGGTTGGCGACGAGGTCTTCGCGGGATCGCTCAACGAGGAAGGCTACCTGGAGGTCGAAGCCACCTCCACGGCCGAAGACTCGACGCTGTCGCGCATCATCGACCTCGTGCGGGACGCCGAGGCACAGTCCACGGAGAAGGAGCAGTTCGTCGACCGGTTCGCGAGCTACTACACGCCCGCGGTGGTCCTCCTCGCGATCGCGACGGTCCTCGTTCCCCCGTTGGTCCTCCAGGGTGGGATGACCCTCGAGGTGGCCGGCTTCGCCCACACCTTCGAGTCCGGCTGGCAGACCTGGTTCGTGCGTGGGTTGACCCTCCTCGTGATCGCCTGTCCCTGTGCCTTCGTGATCTCCACGCCGGTCAGCGTCGCCTCGGGGGTGACCGCGGCGGCACGCAATGGCGTCTTGATCAAGGGTGGCAACCATCTCGAGGCCATGGGCGGCGTCGATGCGATCGCCTTCGACAAGACGGGGACCCTGACGAAGGGCGAACTGACCGTGACCGATGTCGTCCCGTTCGGAGAGGTCGCGACCGACGAGGTGCTCCGGTACGCCGGCGGGCTCGAGCAACGCAGCGAGCACCCGATCGCCGAGGCCATCCTCCAGCGGGCCGCCGATCGGTCGGTCGAGCCCCCGGCGGTGGCCGAATTCGAGACGCTCGCGGGACGGGGCGTCCGCGGGGAGATCGAGGGACGCACCTACTATGCCGGGAAACCGGGGTTGTTCGACTCCCTCGGGTTCTCCTTCGAGGGGGGTGCAGTCCGGCCGGATGGTGGGACGACCGCGGTCGAGGCCCCGGCGGAGTCAGGTTCGGTTCAGGACGCGATCGACCGGTACCAGCGCGACGGA
Source organism: uncultured Halobacteriales archaeon (assembly GCA_964502835.1). Lineage (GTDB taxonomy): Archaea > Halobacteriota > Halobacteria > Halobacteriales > SKSH01 > CAZCYF01. Next base: position 7,352 of record CAZCYF010000024.1, read on the forward strand.
CAGACGGTCGTCATCGTCGGAACCGACGAGCGCCTCCTCGGCATCATCGCCATCGCCGACGAGATCCGCCCGGCCGCCGCACGGGCGGTGGCGAATTTGCACCGCCTCGGCGTCGCGCCGCTCGTGATGCTCACTGGCGACAACGAGGGAACCGCCAGGGCGGTGGCCGAGGAGCTCGGGATGGACGACTACCGCGCCGAGTTGCTGCCCGAGGAGAAGGTGGCGGCCATCGAGGCACTCGAGGCCGAGTACGGCGACGTCGCGATGGTCGGGGATGGCATCAACGACGCCCCCGCCCTCGCGAGCGCGACCGTGGGCGTCGCGATGGGTGCCGCGGGGACCGACACGGCCATTGAGACGGCCGACATCGCCCTGATGAGCGACGACGTGCGGAAGGTGCCCTACCTCTATGCGCTCGCCCACAAGGCCAACGGCGTGATCCGACAGAACATCTGGAGCAGCCTCGGGGTGAAGCTGCTGTTGGCCATCGGCGTCCCCTTCGGCTATGTGAGCGTCGCCATCGCGGTCATCGTCGGCGATATGGGGATGAGCCTCGGGGTGACGGGCAACGCGATGCGGCTGTCTCGGGTGAGTCCGGCGAGCTTCTTCGAGTGAGGACGGCCCGGTCGTCCCGTGCCGAGCGCCCGATCTCCCTGTGGTGCGACGAGTGCCGGTCTCCGACAGACCCTTGGTCGGACCGGTCGAGGATTCACCAACGACGACAGATTCAATGTGGGTCGAGCTACCCGGGTGGCGAGCGCCGGAGGTCGAACGCGGTGACCGCCGAGGTGATCGTCCATGAACATCGTCATCGTCGGCGGGGGCGAGGTTGGTCAGACCATCGCGCGTTCGATCTACGACGAGCACGACGTGACGATCATCGAACGGGACGAGGAGACCGCCGATGCGTTGAACTACGAGCTGGACGTCCTCGCCATCGCCGGCGACGGGATGGACCCCCAGACCCTCCAGGAGGTGGACATCGAGACGGCCGACATGGTGCTGGCAACCACCAACGACGACCCCACCAACATCATCGCCGCCGGGACCACCAAGGCGCTCGCGGAGGACGCCTTCACGGTCGCCCGCATCAAGGATACCAAATTTCTTCGGACCTGGGAGGCCCGTCCGGGCGCGTTCGGGATCGACTACATGGTCGCGACCGACCTCGAGGTTGCCGCCACCATCGCGCGGGTCGTCGGCCTTCCCACGGCTCGTGACTCCGATCTGTTCGCCGGCGGGGCCGTGCAGATGGCGGAATTCCAGCTTCGTTCGGACTCGCCCGTGGCCGGCCAGACCGTCGCCGAGGCGGACCGGTTCGACTCGCTCACCGTCGCCGCCATCATGCGAAACGGCGACGTCGAGATCCCGAGCGGGCGAACCCGCCTGGAGGCGGGCGATCGACTCGTCGTGATCGGCAGCCCCGAGAGCGTCCAGGCGTTCGCCGTTGACGTCGCCCCGGTCACGTCGCCGGGGGCCAACACCGACGTCGTCATCGTCGGGGGTGGGGAGGTGGGCTTTCACGTCGCGCGCCTGCTCGGCGACCGTGGGCTGTCGCCACGGCTCATCGAGGCGGATGCCGACCGCGCGAGGGCGATCGCCGAGGAGCTCCCAGAGACCCGGGTGTTGCAGTCCGACGCCACCGATATCGAGTTCCTCCGTCGAGAACACGTCGACGAGGCTGACGTGCTCGTGGCGGTCCTCGGCCACGACGAGCGCAACCTCCTGGCGGTGCTGTTGGCCACGCGACTCGGCGTCGAACGGACCGTCGCGATCGTCGACCGACCCGATTATGGCGACCTGTTCGAGGCTGTCGGGCTCGACGTCGCCATCAGCCCCCGGACCGTGACTGCCGAGGAGATCACTCGCTTCACCCAGTCGGAGAACATGCACAACATCGCCTTCATCGAGACGGACCAAGCCGAGGTGATCGAGGTCGAGGTGGACGCCTCAAGCGTCCTCGTCGACCGGCCCATCGCCGAGTCGATGGCGGAGCTTCCAGCGGGTGTCGCGATCGGGGCGATCACGCGCAACGGCGAGTTGATCGTGCCCCGCGGCGAGACGGTCATCGAATCCGGCGACCACGTCATCATCTTCGTCGACATCGAGGTGATCGATGCGGTGACGGCCAAGGTATGACTCGCGCGATTCGCCCCCGCAGCCCCGCCGTGACCCCCGGCTGTCGATCGCCACGCAATGGTGGGAGGCGCTAGGATGCACGTCCGGGTCAACTGGCGGGCCAGCCTGGGGTTCGTCGGGAGCTTGTTGCTGTGGTTGACGATCCCGTTGGTGGTTCCGTTGGTGCTGGCGATCTATTACGGCGAGCCCGTGGTCCCGTTTTTGCTCACGATCGTTCTCGCCGGCGTGGCCGGCTTCGGGCTCCGTCGCCTCCAGACTGACGAGGACCTCGGCGGTCGAGAGGCCTATCTCATGGTCGCGCTCGCGTGGCTGACCGTCGCCCTCGTCGGCATGGTTCCGTTCCTCTTCGCTGGACAGGGCAACCTCGCCGACCCCGTCAACGCGCTCTTCGAGGCGATGTCGGGCGTCTCGACGACTGGAGCGACCGTGATCGACAATTTCGACGCCCACGCGCGTTCGACGATGATGTGGCGCCAGCTGATCCAGTGGCTCGGCGGGCTGGGCATCCTCGTGCTCGCCATATCCGTCCTCTCTCAGCTGTCGATCGGTGGCGCTCAGCTGATGGAGACCGAGACCCAAACCGAGGACGTCCGGAAGCTGACACCGCGCATCGAGGGGACGGCGCGCCTCCTCTGGAAGCTGTATACCGGCATCACGCTCCTGTGCGCGGCCATGTTGTTCGGGTTGCATCTCATCGGTCTCGCCCCCGGCATGGACCTGTACAACGCCGTCGCCCACGCCCTGACCGGCGTCGCAACGGCCGGCTTTTCGCCGGATCCCGGCAGCGTCGGCGCCTTCTCCCGGGCGGCACAGTGGACCATCATCCCCTTCATGTTCATCGGGGCGACGAACTTCATCCTCATCTACTACTTCATCCAGGGCGACCGGTGGCGGCCGATCAAAAACGAGGAGTTTCGGTTCTACGTCGGAATCGTTCTCGGGGCGAGCACGCTCTTGCTGGGGTTGGTGCTGATCGACCCGAACGTCGAGTTGCCCTTCGAGGCGACGGTCAGGCATGCCGTCTTTCAGGTCATCTCGATCATGACCACCACCGGCTTCGCGACGGTGGATTTCAACGCGTGGGCCCCGGCCGCCAAGCACCTGTTGTTGATGTTGATGTTCCTCGGGGGAATGGCCGGCTCCACCACGTGCTCGATCAAGCTGTTGCGTTGGCTCCTCATCGTCAAAGCGTTCCGGCGTGACCTGTACACGACCGTCCACCCGACGGCGGTCAAACCGGTTCGGCTGAGCGGGCGCGTGGTCGACGAGGGGACGATCCGTGACGTGTACGCGTTTACGCTCGTCTCGATATTGATCTTCTTCCTGGGGACGGCCTTCATCGCCGTCGATGGCGCCCGAATCGGGCTCGGCCTGACCGAGTTCGAGGCGATGGGGGCCTCCGCAGCCACGTTCTTCAACATCGGCCCGGCGTTCGACATCGCCGGGCCCTACGAGAGCTACAATCCGTTCTCCGATGCGACGAAGCTGACGATGACCGGGCTGATGTGGGTCGGACGGATCGAGATCATCCCCGTCCTGGTCCTGTTCACCAGGGCGTACTGGCAATCCTGACTGATCACTCCTCGAGGCCGACGACGAACAGCGCCAACACCGGCACGATCTCCAGGCGACCCACCCACATGAGAAAGACCATCAGGAGTTTCGAGACCGGCGAGAAGTCGACATAATTCCCAAAGGGTCCCAGGTCGCCGAAACCGGGGCCGATGTTGCCGATGGTCGCCAGGGAGGCGCTCAGCGCCTCGATGGTGTCCAACTCGAGGCCGACACGCGCCGAGTCGAGGGCGATCACCACCGCGGCCACGAACATCAACACGAGATACAACGCGGTGAAGACCAGAATGCCGCGGACGGCATCCTCGTCGACGACCGACCCGCCGAGGCGGATCGGCCTGACGTCGCGGGGGTGGGCGGAGGTGAACAGCTCCCGGCGGATGGCCTTGAGGGTGACCAGCCATCGGATGACCTTGATGCCCCCACCGGTCGAACCCGCGGAGCCGCCGATGAACATCGCGAACAGCAACACGAGTTGGGCGTGGGTGTCCCAGAGGGCGAAATCCGCCGTGGCGTACCCGGTCGAGTTGAGCAACGAGCCGATCTGGAAGGCCGCCTGTCGGATGGCATTCTCCGAGAGGGTGTCGGTCGTGCCGCCGGGGTCCGTGGGTGGCGCGCCGCCGGCGACGAGCACGACCGCGAGGATCGCGATCAGGACGGCCACCGCCCCCGCGTAGGTGCGAAACTCCGTGTTGCGCAGCATGGTTCGGGCCTCGCCCCGGAGCACGTGCCAAAAGAGGGCGAAGTTGACGCCGGCGACGAACATGAACGGGATCACGACCCACTGCACGATCGCCGAGAAGGCGGCGATGCTGTTCGCCTCCGGCGAGAACCCGCCCGTCGGGAGGGTGGTCAACCCGTGGGCCACCGCATTGAACAGGTTCATCTGGGGCGCCAGATCGAACACGTGCAGCCCGAAGAGCAGGGCGATCTCGAGGGCCGTGAAGCCGACGTAGATGAGCCACAGATCCCTGGCGGTCTCGGCGATCTTCGGCGTGAGCTTTTGCAGGTCAGGGCCGGGGGCTTCCGATCGCATCAGCTGGGCGCCGTTGATCGCGAGCTCGGGGAGGATCGCGATCATGAGGACGATGATACCCATCCCCCCCAGCCACTGGGTGAGCTGTCGCCAGAGCAAGAGCGCATGGGAGTGGTGGTCGACGCCGATGTCCTCCATGACCGTCGCGCCCGTCGTCGTGAAGCCGCTGGTCGACTCGAACAGGGCGTTGATCGGGTGGGCGAGCGACGATCCGGTCCCGAATCCGGCCAGCAAATACGGGAGCGTGCCGACGATCGCCGCGGCCAACCACGCGAGGGCGACGAACAACAGCGCCTCCCGGGGGCCGAGGTCCCGGTCGCGCTCCAGCGATTCGATGGCGAGCCCGATGGCCACCAGGGCGACCAGCGAGACCGCGAAGACCCAGATGTCGTCTCCGTAGATGACGGCCACGGCCAGCGGGACGAGCATGACGAGCCCGAGATACTTGATCGTGGTACCGACCAGGCTCAGGCTGACCCGCCAGTTCATGGCCACGACACCGCCATGGGCACGATCTCGTCGTGAACGCGTGGGTCCATCACGGCCATCGGTGTTAGAGGGCCTCGATCACGCGATCGGCGTCGCCCGACTCGAAGAAGATCACGATGTGGTCGCCGGGTTGAACGTGCGTCTCACCACGCGGACGGACGAAGTCACCCTTGCGGGTGATCGCGCCGATCACGACCGGGCAATCGATGCGCTCGAGGGCGTCCTCGATGGCCTCGCCGACCAGCAGGCTGTCGTCGGCAACCTCGATCTCGGCGACCTCGGCGAGGTCGGACTCGAGCAGCGCCAGGTTCTCCGTGCGCCACCCCTGGGTGAACTGCGTGATCTCCTCGGCGACGACGTTTCGGGGACTGATGGCGACGTCGACCCCAACGTCCTCGAACACGTCGATGAACCGGGGGTCGTCGATCACCGCGACGGTGCGGTCGATGCCGAGGCCGTCGGCCAGGATGCACTCGAGGAGGTTCTGCTCGCCGGAGGCCATGGCCGCGACCATGACGTCGGCATCATCGAGCGCCTCCGCCTCGAGAAAGCCAACGTCGGTCGCGTCGGAGTTGATCACCCGGGTGTTGGGCAAGTGCTCCGCGAGGCGTCTCGCGGTCTCCGGATCGGGCTCGATCAGGCGCGTGCGGAGGTCCCGATCGGCGAGCAAGCGGGCCACGTGGTAGCCGATCTCCGTGCCACCGACGATGATGATCTCACCGTCGCCGTCGCTCACGCCGTTTTGGCCGAGCCCGCTGGCGAATCGCTGGACGCTCCGGGGCGAGCCAATGACGACGATGCGCGAGCCTGGTTCGATGACGGAGGTACCGGAGGGGATCTCGACCGTCTCGTCGTCGATGATGGCGGCGAAGGTCAGCGAATCGAAGCGGTCGGCCTCGGCGACCGTCTGGCCCGCGATGTGGGCCGCCTCGTAAACGTCGAACTCGGCCATGGTGACCAGGCCGTCGGCGAACGTTTCGACGTCATGGGCGGCGGGCAGGCCAACGAGATCCACGATTTCCTGGCCGGTGAGGAGATCGGTACAGACCATGTGGTCCACGCCGAAGGTGCCGGGGCGACGCCGCCAGGTGGCGAGATACTTGCTCGCCTTGACCCGGGCGACCGTGTTGGCATCCGAGATCGCCTTCGTCGACGCACAGGCGACCAGGTTGACCTCGTCGCTGTCCGTGCTCGCCAGCACCATGTCGGCGCGATCGACGTTGGCCTCCTCGAGGACGCGAAGCTCCGTGCCATCCCCCTCGACGACGAGAATGTCGAGCTCGATCTGGATGCGCTCGGCGAGCGCGCCGTTGCGCTCGATGAGGGTGACCTCGTGATCGTGTTGGAGGCTCCTCGCGATGCTTTCGCCGACCTGACCGGCACCGATGATGACCACCTCCATAGTCTCGTGTTGACGGGTCAGTGGGGCCAAGGGGCGAATAGGCGTACCGGTTTCATCGGAGGATCGGGGAGCGTGGTCACGCAGGCGCGTGTGTCGAACCGGTCGACGCCCCGGTGATCGCCGCCCGGATGGGCTATCGTCGGCCGAACAATCGCCGGAAGAACGACCGTTTCGACGGCCGTTCGGCAAGCAATACCGAGCAGTCCACCTGATCGACCACCTCGAACACCAACGACCCACGAACCAGCCGTGAGAGCAACCCGCGTTCGGTCGCCCCCATGAGGAGGAGGGAGCACTCGCGTGATTCGCGTTCGATGGCACCCTCGATGTCGCCGGAGGTGTCCACGATCCGTTCGGCGTGATCCAGGCCGTGCGACCGGGCCCAGTCCTCGAGGAAGGTCTCCCCCTCCTCGCGTTCGCCCTCCCCGTCGACCACGTGGAGGAGGCGCACCGTCGCGCCGTGGGTCCGGTGCAAATCGGCGGCGACCTCCGCACCGAGGTCGGAGTCCGGTCCGCCCGCCGTCGGTAAGAGTATCTCCCGTGGCTGGAAGCCCCGATCCTTGAGAATCAAGAAATCACAGGGGAGCGTTTCCGTGAGCTCGTCGAGGGGGCCTTCGGCACGGCCCGCCGACCACGGGCGACCGGGGCCCCATCCCATCACGACGGTGTCCGCCTCGTGGCGCCGAGCCACGTCAAAGATTTCCTGAAACGACCGGTGTGAGAGGACGGTGGTCGTCTCGAGGTCGACTTCACGGTCCGCAAAGCGCTCCTCTGCGGCCTCGAGCAGTTGGGCCGATTCCGCGTCGATCCGGTCGATCGCCTCCGCACCCCGTTCGAGGGGGATCTGGTCGGGGACCTGGACGATGTGCACCGCATCGACCACGCCGTCGCGGCTGGCTGCGATGCTGTGGGCGAGCTCGAGCAGGGAATCCTCGGTTCGCGGATTGGCGAGCGGGACGAGGACGCGATGGGGTTCTGTCACGGTCGGACTGGCCGCCTCGGTGGCCGAGACGGCCGCTTCGGGCAGTTCTTCGCGGTGTGCGAGAATATAGCTACCGAGGATCCCCTGGACCGTGGTGTGGCGTCGAGCATACAGGGCATACCAGAGGACTGACCCGAGGACGAAGGCGAAGCTCAACGCGATCACCACACCTTCGACGAAGGCGATCAACCCGAGGGAAAACACCGTCCCCAACACCGGCAGAACCGGATAGAACGGCACCCGGAAGTCCGGGTCGTAGTCCTCGACGTCTGACTGGCGGAACACGATCAATGCGACGTTCATCAGGGCATAGACGATCAGGTGGAGGATGCTCGCCGCCTTGGACAGCACCTCGAGACTACCGCCGAGGACCACGATGAACGTCACGATGAGGAGGCCCGTCAGGGCGATCGACCGGTACGGCGTCGCGAACCGCGGGTGGATCTCGTTGAGCCAGTCGGTGACCACCTGATCGCGACCCATCGCGAAGTTGATCCGGGCAGAAGAGAGGATCGAGGCGTTCGCACTCGAGGCCGTCGCGAGGAGGGCGGCGAGCGAAATCGCCCCCACGCCGATCACATCGAGCACGGGCACGTCGGCGAAGGTGATCTCGGCCACCTGGGAGACCGGGACCTCCCGATCGAGTGCATCCCACGGGACGATCCCGACCATCAGCCCAACCAACACCGCGTAGATGAGGGTGACGACGACCACGCTCCCGATCAATGCGATGGGCAGGTTCCGACCCGGGCGTTTCATCTCCTCGGCGACGGTCGCGATCTTCGCATAGCCCAGGAAGGACACGAAGACCAGGGCCGTGCCGGGCAGGATCGCCCCGTAGCCCTGGTCGGTCGGGGCGATGCCATCACGGGTGACGAGACTCCAATCGAAGTGCAACAGCCCGGCGGCGGCGAACACGGTCAGGATGCCCAGCAGGGTCAAGACGATCACCGTCTGGATCCCCCCGGTTTCCTTGGCGCCGATGTAGTTCACGCCGACGAAGATGACGGCCGCGATCAACGCCCCGATCTGAACGTCGGTGACGGTGAGGACAACGAGATCGAGCGTGGGGAGGCCGAGGATGGTCCCGTCGAGCAAGCCGACGAGATACCCGCCGAAGCCGATCGAGTAAAACGCCGAGGCGAACGCGAGACCCATCCAGTCACCCATGCCCGCGATCGACCCGAACAGCGGGCCGAGCGCCCGGTTGATGTAGTAATACCCGCCACCGGCCTTGGGCATGGCCGTGGCGAGCTCGCTGATGCAAATCGCGTTGATCAGGGCAATGAGGCCGCCAACGACGAACGAGACGACCACGATGGGGCCGGCCTCCCGGGCGGCGATGCCGGGCAGGACGAAGATGCCGGCGCCGATCATCGTGCCGATGCCGATGGTCAAGGCGGACAGGAGACCGAGGTCCTTGGCCAGTTCCTCGTTCGAGCTCATGCGGTTCCCCCGTGAAGAGCGTCTGCAGCAGGGTCGGCGACGCAGGTACGCGGTCACTACTCGGATGTTCACCAAAAGGGTTCGTATCGGCGATCACGGCGATTGGTGCCGCTTTTTACCACCGGGTCATACCCTCCCGGTATGTCGCAGGTTCCCGATGCGGATCCGCTCGAAGCGCTCGCCAATCTGCCCTCCTTTCACCAGCCGACGGTCTCGCCGGACGGCTCTGCAGTGGCCCTGTACTACGACGGCTCCGGCCGCAACGAGTTGCACGTCATTGACGTCGAGACCGGGTCGATGACCCAGGTGTCCGACGGGGATGTCCCCCGCGACGCCCGGTGGTTCCTCGAGTGGACGGCCGACGGCGAGGGCGTGTACTTCCACAACGACGAACAGGGGAACGAACAACACGACATCTACCGGATCGACCTGGACGGACGGGTCGAGCCGGTGATCACGGGTGCAGGCCAGGCAACCCTCCAGGACGTCACCGAGGACGCCCTCCTGTTCGGTTCGACGCGAGAGGGGCAGATGAACCTCTATCGCTACGATCTTGCCGACGAAACGACCGCCAAACTGACCGACTACGAGCGAGCCGTCTGGACGGGCGTCTTCGACCCGGCCGGCGAGCGCATCGCCTACGCCACGAACGAGTCGGACGACTTCGACAACCGTGACGTCTACATCGCCGAGCGGGACGGGTCGAACCCACGGAATCTCCAGATTGGCGAGACCGGCGCCGAGGCCACCCCCGTCGAGTGGCATCCCGACGGCGACCGGTTGCTGGTCGCCGACAACACGGCCGACCTCTCGCGGGCGGGCGAGTACGACCTCGCGGCCGACGAGGTGACCTGGTACGGCGACGAGTCGGCCGAGGTACAGCCGGTCACCTACATGCCCGACGGCGATCGGATCCTCGTCTTGCGCACCCGACGTGCCGCGGTCATGCCCGTCATCTACGATACCACCACGGGCGAGGCGACCCAGCTTGACCTCCCCGAGGGGGTCGCCACGTTCGGCGGTACCTACGTGGCCAGCGGCGAGCAGGTGGTCGACGACCACCGGGTGATCGTCACCCACACGACCTCGGATCGACGCCCCGACCTGCTGCTTTACGACCTCGAGGAACACACCGCCAACGCCCTCCTGGAGGCGGAGTACGGCCCGTTCGATCGCGATGCCTTCGTCGAGGCGGAGTACTTCCGGTTTTCCTCCCATGACGACCTCGAGATCGGGGCGCTCTTGTACGACAGCGGCGTTCGCCCCTCGCCACTGATCGTCAAGCCCCACGGCGGTCCCCGGGCGGCCGATCTGAAGCGGTTCAACCAGTACACCCAGTTCCTCCTGCTCCAGGGCTTGAGCGTCCTCGAGGTGAACTACCGGGGCTCGACGGGGCGGGGTCGGGAATTCGTCGAGCGGCTCATCGGTGACTGGGGTGGCGACGAACAGGCCGATATCGCCGCCGGACTCAGGCATGTCCTCGACACCCGCGAGTGGATCGACGAGGACCGCATCGCCGTCTTCGGCGCCTCGTACGGCGGATACTCGGCGTTCATGCAGCTGTTGCAATACCCCGAGCTGTACGACGCAGGGGTGGCCTGGATCGGCGTAACCGACCTCGAGGACATGTACGAAAACACGATGCCGCATTACCGCACCGAGCTCATGGAGAAGTATCTCGGTACCCCCGAGGAACACCCCGAGTTGTACCGCGAGCGGAGTCCGACCACGCACGTCGAGGAGCTCGACGCCCCGTTGCTCATCGCCCACGGCAAGAACGACCGGCGCGTGCCGATCTCACAGGCCCGGCTGTTCCGGGACGCCCTCGAAGACGCCGGCTACGTGGAGGGCGAGGACGCCGACTTCGAGTACGTCGAACTCGGCGAGGAGGGTCACGCCTCGACGGACATCGACCAGAAGGCGCGGACCTTCGAGCTCGTCGCGGACTTCCTGTCCCGTCGGGTGAGCTGACCGGTCACTCCGGAGGTGAATCGTCACCGGGGCCGAGGTCGAGCCCCTCGACGTCGAGCTCCGCCGGCGGCCTGCCCGCGGCGTCGAGGACGGCGTCGTCGAGTTCAATCGGACAGTCCACCCGAAGCGCCAGCGCGATGCCGTCGCTGGGGCGAGCATCGTAAACGAACCTGCGCCGATCGCCGTCGGTGAAGCGTTCCACGTCGATCTTGGCGTAGAAGGTTCCATCGGCGAGATCGTCGATGCGCACACGATCGATCGCGCCACCGAAGTCGGTCACCATCTCGACCAGCAGGTCGTGGGTGAACGGCCGTTCCAAGGGGATGCCCTCGAGGGCGTGTTGGATGGCGTGGGCCTGACTCGGACTGATCAGGATCGGCACGACCTCGTCTCGCGCCTGGACGAGCGCCGTGGGGACCCCACGTTCGGACTCATCGACGCTGACGCCGACCCCCTTGACGGTGGCCTCATGACCCATACGAACCGGTTGGGGTCGCACGTACGTAGCTCCTGCGCCCGTGGTCCGTTGGCTGTCATGACCGACGAATGAAAACCGTTTACCCCTCGCTCACCCGACCAGGTGGTATACCGAGGACTCCCTATGAATCCTGCAGATCGGATCGCGGACTGGACGACGAGACGCCGACTCACGGTGATCGCCGTGATGCTCCTGCTCACGGCGGCCATCGGATACGGGGCGACCGGCATCGAGCAACAAACTGATCTCGGCCAGTTCGAGACCGATTCGATCGAGGCGGAGAAGCTCGAGTACATCAACGAGAACTTCGGTGCGACGGACGGCGAAGGAACGACGTCGGTGCAGATCATCATCCGCGGGGAGAACGTCCTCTCGAAGGAATCGCTCATCGCGACGATCGAGCTCCGACAGGCCTTCCGAGCGGACCCCGAAATCGCCGACACGCTCGCGAATCAGCCGGACGGTGACGTGGCCTCGGCCGTGGCGACGACCATCGTTCGTGAGCAACTGCGCGCACAAGCACAGCAGTTACCGCCTGAGGAACGCCAAGCCGAACTCGAGCGGATCCAGTCCTACCAGCCAAACCTCGAGGAACAGCGCCAGGCGCTGCAGGCGGTCGACGAATCCCTGATCGACGTGCTGATCCAGGAGCTGTTCACGGCCGCGGAGTCGCGAAGCCTCCTCGGCCTGATGCCGACGGATTACGATCCAGGCTCGACCACGGCCGATGCCCGGGTCGTCTCGATCACCCAGGCGCCCGAGGAGGAAGTCGGCGCGGAGGGTAACGCCCCCGAAGCGATCGTCGACAGCCAGCTCCGCATGACCGAGCTCGTCGAGGATCGATTCGGCGATGACGGCTTCGTCTTCGGACAGGGGATCATCACTGACGAGATCAACCGATCCCTGGAGGACAGCCTCGGCCTGGTCATCCCGCTCGCGTTGTTGTTCGTCCTGACCGCACTGTTGATCGCCTACCGTGATATCCTCGACATCCTCTTGGGCATGGTCGGTATCGGCGTCGTGCTCGTGTGGACATTCGGCTTCATGGGGTGGGCCGACATCCAGTTCAACCAGATCTTCATCGCGGTTCCGGTGTTGCTCATTGGGCTCTCGATCGACTACGCGATCCACGTGTTCATGCGCCAGCGCGAACAGCGTGAGATCGCGCCCGGACGGACGAGCTCCCAGACGATGCGCATCGCCCTGGGCGGGTTGCTCGTCGCGTTGACGTGGGTGACGGCGACCGCGGTGTTCGGGTTCCTCTCGAACCTGATCAGTCCGGTCGAGCCGATCCAACTGTTCGGGATCGTCAGTGCCGTCGGCATTACGGCCGCCTTGCTCATCTTTGGCCTGTTGGTCCCGGCGATCAAGGTCGTGCTTGACGAATGGCTCGAACGGCTCGGGGTCGACCGGCGAAAGCGTGCCTTCGGAACGGGTGGTGGCTTCTTCTCGCGGGTGCTATCCGTCGGGGAGGTGCTCGCGCGACGGGCGCCCTGGGCGGTCATCATCGTGGCCCTGTTGTTGACCACTGGCGGCGTCTACGGGGCCTCCCAGGTGGATACCTCCTTCCAGGTCGAGGACTTCATCGCCGAGGATCCTCCCGAGTGGACCGACGAGCTCCCCGCGATCGTCCGGCCGGGGGAGTACAACGCCAAGACCAACCTCGAGGTCCTCAGCGAGAGCTTCAGCCGACAGGACCTCCAAGCGGACATCCTCATCGAGGGTGACGTCGCCAGTGGCGACGCGCTCGAGCGCCTCCAATCGGCCACGGACCGGGCCGCCCAGCAGGAGTCGACGGTGATTCTCGGCGACGGTCAGGCCGACGTCCAGAGTCCGTTGACGCTGATGCGGTCGGTCGCCGGTCAGAACGAGGCGTTCGGCGAGGCGTTCGCGGCGGCCGACACCGACGGTGACGACGTTCCGGAGACGAACGTCGAGGGGTTGTATGACGCGCTCTTCGAGGCGACACCGCAGGAGGCCGCGAACGTCCTGTACCGCGATGACGGTGGCCAGTACCGGGCGATGCGGATGACCGTCTCGCTGCGTGACGTCGGGACCGATACCATCACCAGCGAGATGCGGTCGGTGGCGTCGGTCGCCGACGGTGGCGGGTTCGAGGCCACTGCCACCGGACAGACGGTCGTCTTCTCCATCATCGAGGACGACCTGTTCCAGACCGTCTTCGAGAGCCTGCTCATCTCGCTCGTGTCGGTCATCCTCTTTTTGATGATCGTCTATCGCCTCACCGAGGGCAGCGCGTTGCTCGGGCTCGTCACGCTGTTCCCGATCATCCTGAGCGTCGCGTGGATCCTCGGCACGATGTATCTCATCGAGATGCCATTCAACGTCGTCACCGGGACGATCACGAGCCTGACCATCGGCCTCGGGGTGGCCTACAACGTCCACATGTCCGAGCGCTTTCGCCTCGAGCTCGACCGCGGCCATGACGTGGCCGAGGCGCTCTCGCGGAGCGTGACCGGCACCGGTGGTGCGCTCCTCGGGAGTGCGGCCACGACCGCCGGCGGGTTCGGCGTGCTCGCGTTCGCGATCATCCCGATCCTCCAGCAGTTCGGGATCATCACCGCGCTCACCATCGTGTACGCCTTCCTCGGGAGCGTCCTCGTGTTGCCGAGCCTCCTCGTGCTCTGGCTCAAGTACGTCCGCGACCGCTGACCGATCCCGCCCGGCGCGGCCGCCGACTCACCCCGGTCACCGACGAGTGGTCACTCCTCGACGACCCGCACGCCGCGATTGACGACCTCGTCCGGGTTGAGGCCGACCTCCTGGAGCAGCTGGCGGTACTCACGCTCACAGCGCTCGGCGGCCTGTTGGCGGTCGCTCGCGTGCTCACAGGCGGTGTCGAGTGGGAGTGGGATCTCGTTGGTGTGGACGATCCAGTGGTTGACCAGGTCGGACAGCCGCCGGATGGGGCTCGTGAAGTGGCCGTA
>CAZCYF010000025.1:0-20657 GCA_964502835.1 uncultured Halobacteriales archaeon
GCGAGGATCTTGTTCGGCGCGAGGTCCTCGCTCGTCATCAGGACCCGCTCGGAGCCGTTGACGATGAAGTAGCCGCCGGGGTCGGCGGGGTCCTCGCCGATGTCGATGAGTTCGTTGCGGGTGAAGCCGTGGATGTTGCACTTCGTCGAGCCGACCATGATCGGCATGCGACCGATCTTCGTCTCGGTCTGGTCGACGACCCGCTCTTCTTCCTCCTCGCCGCCCTTGATGATGGCCATCTCCATGAAGACCGGCGCGGCGTAGGTGATGTTCCGCAGCCGGGCCTCCTGGGGGTAGAGCAGCTCCTCGCTGCCGTCGGCCTCGCGAACGCGCGGCGTCACGACGCGCACGTCGCCGAGTTCCACCCAGACGGGCTCCTCGCCCTCTTTGTCACCGATGTCCGTGTCGATGCGGCCCTTCTCGTCGACGACCTCCTGCATCCCCCGTCCCAGGAACCCGTTGAACGAGCGGAAATGGTGTTCCGCGAGCCGATCCTGTGTGAAGTAGTTGCGCGATAGGACGCGTCGGGTCTCGTCGTTCATCCCTCGATCACGAGCCGGTACACGTAGGCGGTGTCGGTCGTTCGCGAGTCCCGGACGATTTCGATGACGTCACCGATGCCGGCGTCCTCTGGCAAGGCAGGGTCGTCCGCCGTAATTTTGGGGAGGTCCGTTCGATCGATCTCATATTCAGCCAGCAGATCGTCGATTTCGTCCTCCTTCATGACGCGATGCTCGGGTACTAAGGTGTGGGCGTGTACGTTGACCATGGGTGCTGGTACCGTCGCAAAAGCGGCGGTCACGAGATAGTACAGGAGCTTATTGGTGGGTGCTACTTAACCCTTGCCACACGCGCCGGCGCGCGTCGCCACCGTCGGGGGAGTGGAAAGTCTTATGTCCGCCTTGGGGATAGGGTCGGCTGCCCTCTGCCCGAATGGTGTAGTGGCCCATCATACGACCCTGTCACGGTCGTGACGCGGGTTCAAATCCCGCTTCGGGCGTCCCGTAACGAGTCACCCAGCGGACCGTCCGCTCGCCACCGTCGCACGCTCCGTCCCGGCCGGCTCAGATTCTGCCCTCGTGGATCGATCGGGCACCTGCGGCCACCACCACGCGCCGAGGCCCACCATGTCACCTGCTCGATTGCCGGTTTCCATCGTCGACATCGCCCCCGTCAGAGCCGGCGAGACGGCCACGGACGCCTACGAGCACACGGTAACCCTCGCCCAACGAGCCGAGTCGCTCGGCTACGAACGCTTCTGGGTGGCCGAACACCACGGCCTCGCCGACGCGATCGCGAGCACCACGCCGGAAGTGCTACTGGGCCATCTCGCCGCCCACACCGAGTCGATCAGAATCGGGTCGGGGACGGTGTTGTTGAACCATTACGCCCCGTTCAAGGTCGCCGAGACCTTCGCCGCCATCGATGCGCTTGCCCCCGGCCGGGTCGACCTCGGCCTTGGTCGGGCGACCGGAATGCCAGCGGCAGATCAGGCGCTGCGAGCCGGCAATCCCGCCGCCACGGCCCAGCGAGATCACGCGTCGGACATCGAGGCGGTGGCCCGCCACGTCTACGATGCGTTTCCGGCCGACCACCCCTATCGCGACATTCGCCTGCCGCGGTCCAGTGGAACCGTTCCGGACGTGTGGGTCCTCGGTTCGAGCCCGGCCAGCGCGACGATCGCCGGCGAGTTGGGATTGCCGTATGCGTTCGCGGCGTTCATCCGGCCGACCCTCGCGACGCGGGCGTTCGACGCGTATCGATCGGCGTTCGCCCCCTCGCCATTCGATCAGGGGAGGGACGATCCTTACGCCATGCTCGCGATCAACGCCGTCTGTGCCGAGACCGACGCGGCGGCCGCACGGTTGCGTGCCTCGGCGGAGGCCGCCTATCAGCGCATGGCACAGGGGGCGTTCGGTCCGCCACCAACCGTCGCGGAGGCAATCGACGAACTCGGTGAACCCCCGGATCCGACGCCCGCGTCGCTGCAACCGCGCGACTGGCCCCGTGCGGTGAGCGGAAGTCCGGACACGCTCGAATCGCTCCTCCCGACCATGGCCGAACACGTCGATGCGGACGAGCTGATCGTGCAGAATCTGATCGAAGACCCGGACGATCGGCTGCGGTCGCATGCGCTCATCGCCGAGGCGATGGAGTTGACCGGCCGATGACGTCGGTGACGAGCCCAACGAGCGTCGCCCTCCCCGACCGCTCGCGTGGGTCACACGCGGCGATCGATGTGGGGGATATCGATCGACCCAGCAAGCGACCAACCGCTACTGACGTCGGCCCAGGGTGGAATTCCTCGACGGACGCATGGCCGCTTAATACGGCGACAGGGCTATGCCGAGCCACTGGCGCTTCGCGGTGGTCACCAGCACACCGGACCGACGCCAATGGGGATGTTCGGCCACCACCACCGGCTCACGCTGCACAACCCCCAATCCGGTAACCAGCCACCGTCGAGGCAACCCCGGGTGAACCCATCCGAACCATGAACGATCGAGCACGCCTCGCGGTCGTGGTCTGGTGTGTCCTGGTCTCCCAGGTGCTCCTGTATCCCGGGCTCGCTGACACCGTGGCGGCGCTGGGTGGGGGTACGGACATTCTGGCGAGCACGTGGTTCTTGGTCGCCGAGTTCGGCGCGTTCGTTGGGTTCGCCGTCCCGTGGGGCATCGCGAGCGATGCGATCGGCCGACGGACCCGACTCGTCGTCCTCGGGGCGGTCGGCGGGGCAATCAGCTACCTTGCAGTGGCGTTGGTGGGGGTGTTCGACCTCGGCTTTCACGTGGCGTTGGTGTTTCGCGTCGTTGGGGGCGCCTTCACCATCGGCGCCTTCTCGCTCGCCATCACGATGTTGATGGATCTATCTGGCGGCCACGGCCGGAACATGGGTGCGGCCGGGACGGCAATCGGA
Organism: uncultured Halobacteriales archaeon; assembly: GCA_964502835.1. GTDB lineage: Archaea > Halobacteriota > Halobacteria > Halobacteriales > SKSH01 > CAZCYF01. Next base: position 2,918 of record CAZCYF010000025.1, read on the forward strand.
CTTGGGGCCGCCCTCGGCTCGGTAGTCGGCGGACAACTCGCCGCGGTCGACCCCCTGTGGCCACTGTATGGCGGGGCGGGCCTGTTGCTCACCAGTGGCGTGATCGCCTCGAGCGTTCCCGACCGCATCTCCACCGGTGGCCTCGCCGTGGGGGTCGTCGTCGAACGGATCCGCGACCGGCCCCAGCTGGTCGTCCCATACGCCTTCGGGTACATCGATCGGCTGACCGCCGGCTTCTTCGCGCTCACCGGGGTGGCCTACTTTCGAGACACCTTCGGCATCGAAGCCGCGCTCGCCGGCGTGACGCTCGGTCTGTTTTTCCTCCCGTTCGCGGTCCTGCAATATCCCGTCGGCTCGCTGTCCGACCGAGTGGGTCGGTTTCGCCCGGTCGTGGTGGGATCCATCTGTTATGGGTTGGCGATCGTCGCGGTCGTGTTGGCCCCCTCATACCCGGTGGCCGCGGGGTTGATGGTGCTGGTCGGGGTGTGTGGCGCGCTTGTGGCCCCCACGACGATGGCGCTGGTCACCGACCTCGTGCCGGCGGTAGAACGCGGGGCGGCCATGGGTGGATTCAACGTCTTCGGCAGTCTGGGGATGTTGAGCGGGTTCATCGTCGGTGGGTTCGTCACCGATGCCTATGGCTATATCGCGGCGTTCATCGCGGCCGGCGGTCTGGAAATCCTCATTGCGCTGGTCGCGGCACGGTCGGTGTACCGGATCACGTCGGGTCACGTTGATCTCGCCTCCGCAGGGGCTGAGGACTGAATCGATCGGGTGGAGCCGTCGATGTTCGTGCATGTTCAACCGGCGTCGTTCGTGCCTCTTCTGATCGAACGATAGACAATGTTAACCGGGACGTCTCCGGTGCCGGTGGCCAGTCTCGAGCTCCGCACGCCGTCTCACCCAAACCCATTTAACTGACTGGTTAGTAACGTTTGATCGAATTCCATCCCGTATGTATCGCTCACGGGGCCGGTCACCACCGATCAGGCTATACATGGGCAGACCACTCGCGCCGAGGTGCTTCCACCAGGCGCCATCCCCCGGCCAGGGAGCCTCCCATGGTCACCTCAGCGACCTCGCCCACGCCAACCGGCGAATGGGGTCGACGGGGGGACCGACACCCCGACCGCATCGGACGGACCGACTCTACCCGTCGTCGTGCCCGCCCTGACCCCATGCGCGATCTCGACTTCCTGGAATCGGATTGGGACGTCTGTATCGTCCTCGACGCCTGTCGGTACGACGTCTTCACGGAGATCTATGACGACTATCTCGAGGGCGATCTGGAAAAGCGACGGAGCCCGGGGTCGTCAACACCGGAGTGGGCGTACCGAACTTTCACCGACTCCCACGACCTTGCGTATTTCTCGGGAAACCCGTTCATCAACGATCTGGGTATCTCGCTCCACGAGCTGAAATGGGGGGCGAGCTGTGACTACCGGTGGACCGCGAACGACCATATCGCGGAAGTGGTCGACGTCTGGAACCACGGCTGGGATGATGACCTCGGAACGGTCCCGCCAAGCGCGCTCGCACGAGCCTACCGGGAGCGCCGGTCACTCGTGGACCGCCACGAACGAACGGTGTTACATTACATGCAACCCCACGCCCCGTACCTCTCCCGGGGCTCCGGCCAAAAGCTCAAACGGATCCAACGGGGGATCCGTCGACAGGGCGAACAGGACGCGAATGGCGACGGGGGTGGATCTGGATCCGTCATGGACGTGATCCGGCCGAAGGTCGAGGGAGTCCTCGACGGCAATCGGTTCGTGCAGAAGCTTGGTCTCTGGCTCGAGCTCGACACGAGGAGCGTGGTCCGAAACGGGACACGGGACACCGGACTGCAGCTCCACCGCGAGAACCTTCGGTTGGTGCTCGAGGAGATCGTGAGACTCATCCCAGACCTCGATGGTCGCGTCGTCGTCACGGCTGATCACGGCGAGGCCTTCGGCGAGAACGGCGTGTGGGAACACCACATCGAGACCCACATTCCATCCCTCGTGGAAGTGCCGTGGCTCGAGATACCGTCGTCCACCCACTAACGAGACGGCAACAATGCGGTTCCCGTCAGTCGATCCACACCAGGTTCAGCCGATCAGGTGGACCGATCGACGGCTCCAGCGTCGTCGAGCAACAACACGGCGTCGAGATACTCGTCGGCGATTTGTCTCGCCTCCTCCAGCGCCCGTGGCTCCTCGAGGACCACCTCTCGCGTGCGGGCACCGTCGACGATCATCATCAGCCCCCGAGCGACGTGTGCGGCGTCCACGTCGCGGTAGATCCCAGCGTCGATTCCCTGTTCGATGACGGTTTCCAGGAGGTACCGCACGTATTCGTCGTTTTGCTGGAAGCGATCCTGGAAGGTGTCGTTGTACGGCGCCTGGCTGCGCATTTCGAGCATCGCAATCAGGAGGTCCCGGTGATCCTCGGGTGTGACCAAGAGGCGATCGAGCAACATCCCGAGTCGCCGACCGGGGTCGGTAATTTCGACGTCGTGGATGTCGCGTTTGAACCGGTCCAAGACGTACTCCAGAAACGCCCCGAGCAGATCGTCCTTGGTATCGTAGTGGTAGTGGATCGCCGCCGTCGATTTCCCGTATTCCTCGGCGATCCGCTTTATCGTGAGGTCGGCATACCCGTGCTTTCGGAGCGCCCGGTAGGTGGCGCGCATGATCGCCTCGTCCTCGTCCGTTCGGGTCCCCTTCGGGGATCCACCCATTACTCGCCAGATATGCGCTCAGGATGATAATGGTTTTGACCGACACGTCAGTCACCAATTCATCCCCTCTCGTCCAGGTTCATTGGGGGTGTGGCCCGTTTCGTCCGTCGGTATCGTCGAGATGAACCGAGTCCAAATCCTTTAGACTGACCGGTCAGTAAGCCTCTCCCATTCGCGATGGATGAGGGCAGCGGTACCCTGCGGGTGACACCACGAGGCCCCGGTCAGAACCATGACCGGCCTCGATCCGACACGCGCTGGCGCGACCCCGCTCGACCATGGCAACCTCCGGGGACCGGGTCGGGGGCAGTGCAGTCTCTCACGTGGGGGTTCACCCACGACCGCCTCCACGAGAGACCATCTTGGTCACTGGAATGGCGGCTCGATCGGGGCCGCCTCGGGTTCGCCGGCACGGGCACATCCCCACCCCAGCGGTGCGACGACACCGAATCGCCGTTTCTAAGGTTGCCACTGAAGCATCATCAGGACGCCCGCGATGACGCTTCAGCCCTTCACCCCTCCCCGTGTGTCGGCAACCCTCCACCAGCCGAGGTGACTCTCTGATGGGCGTCCGATCGGCGCTCGCCGACCTCTTCAAAGGTCCCGACGAGCTCGATCTCACCTCAGGGGGTATCGGCTGGCCGCTGTTCTTCCTCTCGTTGCCGATCATCATCCAGAACCTGTTCCAAGTTACCTACAATTTGGCGGACACGTTCTGGCTGGGTCGTCACAGCACGGAATCGCTGTCGGCCATCAGCTTCGCGTTTCCGATGGTCTTTTTGATCATCGCCCTGGCGCTCGGGCTGTCCGTTGCCGGGAGCGTCCTCGTAGCCCAGCACATCGGAGCCGGCAACGACCGGCGGGCCGAGTTTGCCGCTTCGCAAACGATGGGGTATGCGGTGCTCGCCTCGCTCGTCCTGGGTGCCGGCGGGTACGTCCTCGTCGACGAATTCCTCGAGATCCTGGGTACCGGCCCGGAGATCACCCCGCTCATTGCGGAGTACATGCGGGTGTTTTCGTTGGGATTGGTCTTCGTCTTCGGGTTCGCCGTCTTCATGTCACTCATGAGGGGGTACGGTGACACGGTCACGCCGATGTACGTCATGGCCGGGTCGGTGGTGCTCAACGTGATCCTCGATCCCTTTCTCATCTTTGGCTTCGAGCAAAACCCGCTGTTCACCGTCCTGGGTGCCGGCGGGATCGAGCGCTGGCTGTTCGACCTGACAGGCTTTGCTGGGTGGGGAATCAGCGGGGCAGCCATCGCGACCGTCTTCTCGCGTGCGATCGCGTTCGTGATCGGCCTTGGCATCATGCTGACCGGGGTGCGAGGGCTCCGTCTCCATCTCGAGGACATGGTTCCGGACCTCGAGTTCGGCCGGAAGATCGTCGATCTCGGGCTGCCCGCATCCGCGGAGGGGACGGCCCGGGCACTGTCGATCAACCTCTTGTTGTTCGTCCTGGCGACGTTCCCGGAGGAGATTAGCGCGGCATACGGCATTGGCACCCGGATCTTCTCGGTGATCTTCCTGCCGGCACTCGCGGTCTCGCAGGGCATCGAGACGATGACCGGCCAGAACATCGGCGCAAAGAAGTTCGATCGGGCTGCCGCCACCAACCACTTCGGTGCACGAGCCCTCCTCGGCATCCTCACCGCCGCTGGCGTGGTGACGCTGCTGTTCGCCGAACCCATTGCGGCGATCTTCAATGACAACCCAGTCGTGGTCGAGGAAGCATCGACCTTCCTGCGCGTCACCGCCGTGACGTTCGGGTTCATCGGCGTCATCCGGGCCTATACTGGCGGCTTTCGTGGCGCAGGGAAGACCCTGATCGCCGCGATCATCTCCCTGCTCACCCTCGGCGTGATCCGGCTTCCCGTCGCGTGGTTCGGCGCCGCTGCGCTGGGGTCGCTCGGCCTCTGGGTGGCCTTCCCCATCTCGAACCTCATTGGTGGCCTCATCGCCTACGTGTGGTTCCGACGGGGCAGCTGGCGGGGGGAAACCCTCACCGAGACGGACGCGGACGACGAGGCCGTGGGTGTCGACGTGCCAGCGACCGACGATTGAGGATCGACCCACTGCTCGTCAGCGTGGCCGGACGAATCCCCCAAAACCGATCGGTTATGTCTCGGCGATGGCCGCCTCGATCGCGTCGTACGGCGGCAGCGAGGGCCATTCCTGCGCCACCCATGCGTACCTGACCTCGCGGTCGGGCTCGAGCACGAACACCGCCGGCCGCGCCTCCGAGATACCGTGCATCCCATCGAGGTCGTTCACGATGTCGTATCGTTCGGCCACGCCGTTGGCCGGGTCGCTGAACAGCCGATAGTCCAGGTCGCGTTCACCGATGAACGATTTGTGTGCATAGGGCGTCGAGATGGACAGCCCCACGACCGTGACGTCGTATCGTTCCTCCCAGGCCCGATCGGCGAGCTCCGTCCAGATGTACGTCGCCGGGAACGACCCGTCCATGGGATGGAACACCAGCACGACGGGCCCCTCCTCGAGTAGGTCGGAGAGTGCCACGTCCTCCCAATACTCGTCGTTCACGAGCGGTCGGACGAACTCGGGGGCACGCTCGCCTGGCGCCGGATGGTCCGTGTGAGGGAGTGCACTCACGTCGAAGTCGAGATCCATCCCTCAGGCCTCCGCCCCGTAGGTCGCCTCGAGATAGTCGACGATCGCGGCGCTTTCTGACATCGTCACGCCGGTGTTTCGATCGACGATCACCGGGACGGATCGGCTCCCCGTCAGCCGCTGGACCACGTTTCGTTTGGAGTGGAGTGGCTCGACGAACCGGGACCGATACGGGAGATCGAGGTCGGTGAGCGTTCGGACGACGCGCTCACAAAACGGACAGCCCTGCAGGCGGTACACGGTGATGGGAGACCCATCCGTCGAATCAGACATAGTGCGTTCCCGCAGGGATAGGGCCGAAGGATGGGTAAAGGCTGGGTCAGCCGGCCGAACCCGTCCGGCCTCCACGGCACGACGGTGGTGGTCTCTCGCGAAGAACACACCGCGTTCACTCGCCCACCCGACGGGCTAGAGGTCGGCCTAGTCGGTCTCCTCGGTGCGCGTCTCAGACCGGCTTCGAACTGTCGCGCGACGGGCATACAGCGAGTAGGCGATCACCGCGAAGCCGATCAACACGAGCAAGCTCTCGATGAGAATGCCTTCTTCGAGTCCGAGCCCGAGGTTGTAAATGACCCCCGCGAGGAACGCGCCGATCGTCACGAACCCGAACCCGATGGTGAGGTACCGAAACGCCGCATCGCTGGTGTTCCGGTAGGCGCGGTAACAGGTGTAGGTGACAAACCCCCCGATGAGCAAGATCGCCGTTTTGACCACCGAGAGCAGCGTGACGAGGCCGAAATCGAGTGCCGTCTGTAACACGCTCATACCTCCCGGCTCACCTCCGTCCACAGCTCGGCCAGGCGTTCGTCGGGCGACTTCGACGTCGGGGTCATCTCCAGCGTCACCTCACCGGTGTCGCCGTCACGTTCGACGGTAATCTCGGAAAAGGCCACGAGATATTCGTTCGCGTGACGGCCGTCTCGACGGATGCGCGTTCGCTGGTGGAGCAACCCGGCGTTCGTCAGTCGTTCCAGCTTGCGATACAGCGTCGACTCGGGGATGTCACACCGGTCTTGGAGTTCCTGGGCGGTCATGGGCTCATCGAGGGTCCGGATGATCGTCCGGGCGTCCTCATCGGCCAACGCCTCGAGAACCTCCCGGGCCGGCGGGAGTTCCTCCAGGGCGTAGGGGTCCCGGACCATCTGGCCGTGCGTGCGGTCTTCGCCGGCTTAAAGCGCCCGTTTGTGCGTCACCAGTCGATCCACTCGAGCTCCCAACCGGTCCGCGCTTCCGCGGCGAGACGGGCCCGTTCAGCTTCCTCCCGGTGGGTTCGATTGCGTTCGATGGCGCCGCGTTGTTCGCCCTCGACGAGCAACGGGTCCATCGTCGCCGGGGGCCCCCGATCGACCGCCTGGCCCCCTTCGTAGGCCGTGATCGCTCGGTCGGCAACCCCCGTTGGTGCGACCAGCCGCCCCCCGGTGGCGAGCTGGTTCATGAGCGCACGCGGCGGCTCGACAACGGCAGCCTCGACGAGAATGCGATCGTACGGAGCATACCCTGGCAGTCCCGTGGCCCCGTCACGCCGGTCGACAAGGACCTCTCGATAGCCCGCGGTGGCGAGATTTTGCCGTGCCAGTCGGACGAGCAGACGGTCGATATCGACGGCATGCACGCGCCGCGCTGCGGCCAACTCCGCGGCAACGGCGGCCGTATAGCCCACCCCAGCACCGACGATCAACACGGAATCGTCCGGTTCGATCGACAGCATCTCGAAGAGGTCGGCGACCGTACTCGGTGCGAGCACCGTCGAACCGTCGATCTGGTGGGGGACATCCTCGTAGGCACCGGCCTCCTCGACGAACCGATGGCGGGGGACCGCGCGCATGGCCGAGGCCAGCTCGGTCGACTTGAGTTGGCCGCGAGCCTCGTGTTGGAGGCCGTCGACCATGTCATCCCGGAGGGCCTCGGGATCCATGGCGGTCCCTGGGTCGGTCGGGCCTTCAATGTCGCGGCCCCGATCCGTCGCGCATGGGAACGAATCGCACGCCACCGTGGCGTTCTCGGCTGGTCGATCCATCGGCATTGACCCGAACCAGCACGAGCTCTTGGACCCGATCGCCCACGGGGGCCAGCAGCCGACCGCCCGGGCGCACCTGCTCGATGAGGGTCGCGGGGATCGACTCCGTCGCGCAGGTGAGGTAGACGGCATCAAACGGTGCTTGCTCGGCCCAGCCCGCGGACCCGTCGCCGACCCGGACGGACACGTCCGCATACCCAAGCGACCGGAGACGGTCCTGGGCCCCCCGGGCGAGCTCGGGGACGACCTCGACGGAGTAGACGTGCTCCGGACCGACCACCTCGGCCGTGACGGCGGCGTGATAGCCACAACCCGTCCCGATCTCGAGGACGCGCTCACCGACCTCAAGGTCGAGGAGGTCGAGCATCATCGCGACCATGTGCGGTGCCGAAATGGTCTGGCCCTGGCCGATGGGCAGCGGTCGGTCATCGTAGGCGCTCGACCGCTGGTCCTCGGGGACGAACTCGTGGCGGGGAACGGCCCGCATCGCGGCGGCAGTCCGATCGTGCGCACAGCGCCCCTCCCGTTGTAACCGCTCGACGAGTCGTTCCCGTTGCGACCGGTACGGATCGTCGGCCATCGCGTCACCAGGGTGACCGTGGAACGTGTCGTTGCGAGCGGACGTACAGTCTCGCGACGTCACTGGCGGCGACCCGGTCGCCGGGGTGGTCGAGCTTTCGAGGGCCCGCTTCGACGGCCGATTCCCGCCGGAGGATGCCGGTCACCTGGACCGGTTCGTCCTCGACGGTCGTCTCGGCGCCCACCTCGAAGCGCTGGTCGCCGGGGACTCGCAAGACGCTCGAACGGGTGCGTTCGTCCGCGCGTTCCGGTGGATGGACGGTGACGTCGACGGACACGTTCCCGACGTCCCGGGTCCAGACGGTGGCGACCTCGTCCGCCGGGAGGCGGTCGTGTCGCTCGTCGTCGTGACCCTCCACGCTCGTCACCTCCACCGCATAGGCCGCCTCGTCGCTCTCGACGACGAACTCCTGGCCCACCGCGAGCGTGCCATCGGGTGGAACGGCCACGCTGGCGACGAGGGATTCGCCGCCTTGTGAGATGACCGTCCTGACGTCGATCGTCGAGGTGTCGCCACCCAACGCCGTGGCATGGACGTGGCCACACGAGCGACAGCGCACGGTCGCCGATCCGCCCCCGGATAGGATCTCGTGGGCGGTCGATCGTGCGGGCGAACAGGCCGGACACGTGACCGCCACCTGCTCGCCTGGTTCGTTCATATGCCATCGGGTTGCGCCCGGACGGATAAACCTCCTTTCCTCCGGTTAGCTGGTGCCCGGTAGCTCGAGGACGTCCCCATCGACCACGACCTCTGGCTCCCGGATCACGCCGTCGAGATGGATCGGGGCATCCGTCTCGCCACCGATACCGGCGTCATCACCGATGGCGACGTGGACGGTACCGGCGGCCTTCTCGTCCAACAACACGGAACCGACGAGGGCGGACACGCCGATGTTGGCGCCGATGCCGAGTTCCGCGAAGTTGCGCGCGTCGCGGCCGACCTCGGCCGCCGCGGCCTCGACCTGGTCACGCACGGCCGGATCGGAGACGTCGGTCACATACCCATCCTCGACCTCGATCCGAACGGTTTGGCCCTCGTCGAGGAGTCCGTGGGGCATGATCGTGCCATCGACAACGACCGTCCCCGTGGCCGTGGCGGGGGCGACGAACACCTCGCCGGCGGGGAGGTTCGAGAAGGCACCGGGGTCGTGGACGAGGCCCGTGTCACGATACCATGGGCGCTCGCCGGGTTCGACCACGAGATTCGTCCCCCGCTCGGTGCGCACGGTGATCGTGTCGGCACCGGCCACCCGGTCGTAGATCGCGTCACAGGCGTCGGCGATCGCGTCGTAATCGGCGTCGAGGCCGGTCACGAAGACGGACTCGGTGATGCCGGGCAACGTGGCCCCTCGTGCCCCCGCATCGGTGGCTCGACCGCGGGCACGGGTGTGGCTGAGACTTTTCGTCGTCGGGGCGAGGAACACGTCGGCACCGACCATCGCCTCGGCGACCGGGTCGGGCGGCTCCGTCCCGTGTTGCTCGCCGGGCGGATACCGAACCAGGACGGCCGCATCCGTGACGTCCGCGGCGGCCGTATAGAGGGCGTCGGCGATCGCGACACGCTCGTCGTCGGTGATGATCGCACACGACTCATCGGCGTGTAATTGGACACAGGTTTCGATCGCCGTCCTCGCTGGCGCACGCAACGGGTCAGGGGTGCCCATACGACCTCTGAACCGGCCCGGGAGTTGAGCGTTTGGGCGGACGATTGCGCAGGCCCAGCCGTGGCGACCGGCATCGCTCCTCGTAACGGTTAACCCACTGGCTCGGCGATTTCCGACCATGCTTGAGGTGGGGATCAACGGGTATGGCACGATCGGCAAACGGGTGGCCGACGCCGTGACTGCCCAGCCGGACATGACCGTGTCGGGCGTTGCCAAGACGAGTCCGAACTTCGAGGCCGAGGCGGCCGTGGACCGGGACTACGCCATCTATGCCTCGGCGGACGACCGCGTCGAGGCGTTCGACGAGGCCGGGCTTTCCGTGGCGGGCGTGGTCGACGACCTGATCGCGGCCAGCGACGTGGTCGTTGACGCTACCCCCTCCGGAATCGGCGCCAGCTACGCCGATCGGTACGCCACGGCGGACACGCCGGCGATCTTCCAGGGTGGCGAGTCGGCCGACGTGGCCTCGGTGAGCTTCAACGCCGCCGCCAACTACGAGGCCGCCCGTGGTGCCGCGTCGGCCCGGGTGGTCTCGTGCAACACGACCGGGTTGGTGCGCGTGATCCACCGCCTCGACGAGGCCTACGGGGTCGAACGGGTTCGTGCCACGCTCGTCCGTCGCGGCGGCGATCCCTCACAGAGCAGTCGGGGCCCCATCAACGACATCCTGCCGGACCCGGTGACGCTGCCGTCCCACCACGGCCCCGACGTCCGGACGATCCTCACCGACCTCGAGATCGACACCCTCGGGCTCAAGGTTCCGGCAACGCTGATGCACGTCCATGCCCTCAACGTCGAACTCGCAGCCGACCCCGACGCCGATGCCGTGCGCGCTCTTCTCGCGGAGGCGCCGCGGCTGTTCCTGATCCCACCCGATGCGGGCATCGACGGCGCTGGCAAGCTCAAGGAACTCGCGTTGGACGCGGGTCGGCCCCGGGGCGACCTCTGGGAGAACTGCATCTGGTCGGAGTCGATCACCGTCGACGCGGGAGAGCTGTATCTGTTCCAGGCGATTCACCAAGAGAGCGACGTGGTCCCCGAAAACGTCGATGCCATCCGGGCGCTGGCCGACGTGGCCGACGCCGACGAGAGTCGAGCGATGACCAACGAGGCGCTCGACGTCGGATTGTGAGCCCCCACGGCGAGGAAGGTTTTTCCGGCTGACGCGCCTACCTCATGGCATGCGACGAGACGACCGCCGTGATCCGTTTGGCGACTTCTTCGAGGAGTTTGAACGCATGATGGAACAGATGTTTGACGAGGGCTCCGTCCGCGTCGAGTCAATGGGCTCGTTCGGGAGCGACACGCACGTCGACATCTACGAGGATGGCGACGAGGTGCGCGTCGTCGCCGACTTGCCGGGGGTTGAGAAGTCTGACATCGACGTTACCTCCGACGGTCGGACCGTGTCGATCCGTGCCGCAAGCGACCGACGGAGCTACGACGAGGAGGTCAGCCTGCCACGGCGTGTTGACGAGGAATCGGCCACCGCCCGGTACAACAACGGCGTCCTCGAGATCACCTTCTCGGCCGGTGAGGGCGGCCAGTCGATCAACATCGACTAGTCATCACCGTTTGCGGTTCGCTTGATCAGGGCCGCCAGCCGATCGTAGAAGTCGGCGGGATAGCGGTCGATCTGGTCGATCGTCGGTCGACCGTTCACCTCGAGAATGACCGGACCCGCGTCGGTCACGAGGAGGTCGACGCCGAGCAACGCGATGTCGAGGGTGTCGGCAGCCGCCTCGGCCAGTTCGACCAGCGGCCGTGGCGGGTCGATCCCGACCGCCTCCGCCCCGCGGTGGACGTTGGCCACCCAGCCATCCGATCGACGCCGCTCGACCGCTCCGGCCACGCGCCCGTCGATGACGGTCAGCCGACAGTCCCGGGCGTCTGGAAGGTACGGCTGAAGGAGGTACGATCGGTCCTCCGTCGCCGGAAACGCGTGGATCAAGTCGAGATAATCGACGACCCCTCGCAGGGAGTCCTCGTCGTCGACCCGGACGTGGCCGACCCCACGCGTGGTGGTGTTCGGTTTGACGACGGCCGGGCCGTCGAATCGTCTGAAGGCAGCCCGGACCGCCTCACCGTCGGCCGGATTGGAGACGTGGACCGTCTCCGGAATCGGCAAACCCGCTGACGCCAGTTTGGCCAGCGCGCCCGCCTTGTTCCGGGTCGTGCGGATGGCCGCCCGATCGTTTACCCAGGGGACGTCGATCTCGGCGTCGAGCACCGCCCCCTCCACGGTCCGACTCGGAAACACGTACCCGACATCAGGCGAGACCGCTAGCTCGTCGGCGACCGAGCCGATCGGGGCCACGTATCCGGCGACATCGATCTCGTGGACGGCGATGCCATGGGAGGGAAGCTGTCGACGCAACCGTCGGAACGTCGGGCCTCCAGAGGCGACGGCGAGGTCGATGGCCACGATCGATCGCGTCCTGCTCGGTTCAGGCGATCAGGAGCTCTTGGCCACGCTCGACGTCGATCCGACACGGTGGGCCGATCTTGTTATATGAGCGACGGAGGGCGTCCCGGGCGATGTCCGCATCGTCGACCTCACACCAGAGGGTGAACAGCCGGTCACCGCCGTCGACGCGGGCGGCGAGACCGACGACCTTCCCAAAGGCCTGTCGCATGCCTTCCGAGACGCGGTCGGCCCCGGCACCGGTGGCCTGTTTGTTCTCGCGAAGCACGTGATGGGGGTGGCGCCGGAGCACCATCTTGTAATTCCCCTCGCCGAGTTCCTTGATCAGAAAGCGGTTCGCGCTCAGCCGGGAGGCTTCGAGGGCGTCGTGGCGAATCTGAGCTTCCTCCTCGATGAACAAGCTCATCTGGACGGGATAGTCATCGCCCTCGGCCTCGCGATCGCCCATCTGGTACTGGGCGACCTTCGAGGCGGGAATGCCGGTGATGTACTCGCGACGGGTATAGGGTGGCTTCGAAATCTCGCGGTACATCGAGGCCGGTTTGTCGGGCATGGTCGGTACACGTTCGTGAGGCCGAGCCGGCAGATAAGGCCTTCGAAGGCCTGCACCGCCCGATCAGTTGTAGCCCCGCCAGCGGTGGCCACACTCGGTGCACTTGAAAAAGCGCGTCGGTGGCTCGTCGGCGGAGGCGGTCTGTTTGAACGTGTACCAGGCTCGTTCGGTGCCGCATTCGTCACACCGGACATCGTCGGTCGTCGGCAGCCCCTCCTCGACCAGGTTCTCGTCCGTCTCGATCACGTCGGTGTCGCCCTGTTCTTCGGTCGAGACGAAGGCCGCCGCCCGGTCATCATCGACGGGCTCGCGCCCGTCACAGTCGTCGGCCGCACACACCATCCACTCACCGTCCCGGCGCATCAACGTCCCACAGTCCGGACAGAACTGCATGGCAGTGACTCGCCGGTCATCGGCCGTAGATGTGTCGCTCGACGCTCATCGAATCCGTCTGACGCCGGTGATGTCGAACCCGTGGTCGTACACGTCCGTGTCGAACCGGATGATTTCCTCGTCCTCGAGTCGCGAGAGGACCCCCCGAAACTCCTTGACGAACATCGTCCGCGAGCGCTCGTTGCCACCGGCGTCCCATTCGAACACGAGGCTACCGTGGGTGGAGTCCATGGTTCGTGCGACACGTTCCGTCCCGATGGCCTCGCGGTTGACGATGAGCAAGATCAGCCCGTCCCAGTCCGTGGCGGCGATGGTGAGCCCCTTCAAGAAGAGGGTGATATCGGTCCACGTCAGGCTCTCGTCGGTCGCTTCGATCAGGTCCGTCAGTGAGTCGATCACGACGAGGCTCCCCTCGGCGTGCTCGGTGAGATACGCCGCCAGCATCTCGAGCAGGCCGCGCTCGTGGCCCATGTCACCGATGCGTTCGATGTCGAGTGCGCCGGTCGTATACCACGCCATCGGTACCGTGCTGCGCTGGAAGTACGCCCCCGAGAGGTCGCAGTGGTCGATCGACCCCTCGATCGCCTCACGGATGTCGTCGGCCAGGGCGAACTCCATCTCCGTGCGGATCGACGCCGGCGTGTCCGTCATCGAGATGTAATGGACCTCCGGAGGCACCGCCACGTCGTGCTCGAAGGTGCCGTAATAGACCTCGAAGAGATCAGGGTCGGCCTCGGCCAGCGCGGTCATGGCCGCGCTCGTGAAGGCGAACTCGCGGGCTCCGGCCCCCAACTCGCCCGACAGCACGACGACGCTTCCCGGCGGCGCACCGCCGTCGATGATCTCGTCGAATCGGGAAATGCCGAAGGGAACACGCGCCATGCTGGCCGTCTTCGGCGAGTGGGGGTTTACCGGTTACGGCACCGCCATCCGGGTTCGAATGGGGCCGCTGAGAATCGAACTCAGGTCCTACCGCCCCCAGCGGCAGAGGATACCACTACCCCACGGCCCCGCGACCCGAGCAAGGCTCCTCGGCGTGTTAAGCGGTTCGAAATCCCCCATGTCGGCGGTTACACCAGCACACGCTCGAGCGCAACCACCGTCCCCGTTTCGGCCGCCGGGTCGGCGACCAACCGTCCCAGGCAGACGGCCGCGCCGTTCGGGACGTAACAGGCGACGAGAGGCTCACCTGCCGGATCGGCGTCATCTGACACCTCGATTACGCCCGGGGCGTACACGGGGGCACCCGTGGCGACCGACCGTGCCGCCGAGGGGGCGATGGTCACCGACGGCAGCTGTGTGAGGGCTGCTTCCGCCGGGCGGACGACACCGGTCACGGCATCGGTGTCGCCGTCGTCGCGCCAGAAGGCGATCCCGTCGACCAGATCGTGCAGGGTGACGAGTCCGCGATCGGAAAACGGGCCGGTCGCGGTGCGTCGCAGATCCGCCATGTGGGCGCCGGTGCCGAGCGCCAATCCCATGTCGTGGATGAGCTTTCGGACGTAGGTACCGGCCTCGCACTCGATCCGGAGGAGGACGTGGCGGTCCCGGTATTCGAGCACCGTGAGGTCGGCGATCTCGCGCACCCGCCGGTTGCGTTCAACGGCGCTCTTTCGTGGCGGGCGCTGGAAAATCGCCCCCTCGAAGGTGGCGAGTATCTCGCGCCAGTCGGTCGGCAACGGGTCGTGCGCCTCGAGCACGGCCACGTAGGTCTTCGGCGCAGCAGAGAGCACGCTGGCGAGTCGCGTCGCCCGCCCGGTCAGCACCGGCAGGCAGCCGGTCACGCCCGGATCAAGGGTACCGGTGTGACCCGCCCGATCGACCCCGAGGTGATCACGCACCCACGCGCTCACCTGGTGAGCCGTCGGTCCCGCGGGTTTGTCGAGCACGACGACGCCGAAGGCACACAGCTCCTCGGGACTGCGGTCCTCGGGGGCGGACAGGGCGAGCATCACTCCGGGAAGGTCACCCGTTCGACGGGCACCTTCCCCTCGTCAGCGTCGGGCTGGTAGCCGTCGATCGCCATCGAGAGCACGCCGATGACCTCCTCGGCGGTCCATCGCGCCGTATTGACCGAGAGGTCGTAGATGGAGCGATCGCCGATGTCGATGCCGTAATATTCCCGGTAGCGGACGGCCTCGCTGGACTCTCTGGTCTCCGTGGCGGTACGAACCGCATCGATCGTCTCGTCTTCGCGGTCGGCGATACGCGCACAGCGCACCTCGAAGGGGGCGTCCAGCCAGAAGCGAAAATCCGCCGCGTCGCCGGCCAACCAGCCGGCCAGACGGGACTCGAGGACGACATCCTCCCGCTCGGTCGCCACCCGACGGAGCCGACGGTCGAGATCGATGTCGATGGATTCGTCCTGTTCCGCGCGGGCGTTGAGTTCGGCCAGCGTCAGCTCGCGTTCCTCGGCAATCGACCGGAAGATGTCGCCGCCGCTGACGTGGTCGAGGTCATATCGATCGGCGAGACCGGCGGCGGTGGTCGACTTGCCACCTCCGGGAGGCCCGGAGACGGTGATGCGCATACACAAGAGGCGGAACCGACGTCGCAAAGGCGGTTTCGGTTAGGTCGAGGGGGTGGTCTGGATGTTGAGCACCTTGCGCAACACCTGCCCGAAGCCGATCGAGTTGACGATGTACCACAGGATCCACGTGGGCATCGGCCCGACGATCCCCTGATCCCAGCGGGTCTCACCGAGCAGCGGCATCACGATGGCCATCTCGGCCTCCGGGAGTTGTTGGTCCACGTACCACCGCAGCCACAGGAAGATGGGGATCGTGAGCAGCATGATCCAGACCATCGGACGAAACTGTGCCTTGAACATCTGCAACATGCCACCCATGGCCTCCATTTGCTGTTCCTGGATGCGATCAAGCGCCTCCTCGTCGCCCCGCTCCTGGGCGGCCTCGCGCTTGTCCTGGATCGCCTGCATGCGCTCTTGGTGGGCGGAGATGACCTCGGTATCGGCCAGATTCGCCTGCAACAGGGCGGAGTACATTCCGGTCACCATCGCGAGCAGAATCACCACCGCGTAAAACGGCATCATCCCCTCGGCGATCCCGACGACGGCGTTGACCACTCCCCCGACGGTATTGCGGGCGGGTTCGAACCAGTACCCCGCCATGATGAGGACGGCCACGCCGCCGGCCAGCTTGTCGTAGGTGGTCCAGTTGACCTCGGCGTCCACCTCTGGCACGTCGGCGGTCACCGGCTCGTAGCCCTCCTCCATGAGCTCGGCAATCCCCTCGGGATCGGCCAGCTGGAAGCCGTCGTCGCCGTCGATGAGGACGCCCTCCTGGATGAGTCGCCCCCACTGACCGCTCGTAAGCTCGTCGCTCACGTCGGCCCACTCGACCTCTTCGCCGTCGGCGGCCATCGATCGAATCGTGGCGATGGCGTCAGTGAAGGCGTCGTCCTCGTCCATGAGACGCTTTGCGCGTTCGACGGCGTGACCCATCTGGTGCAGCTAAAACGCTGGACGGTTTTAACGTTGTAGCATTCGATGCTCGGACGGATCGATGTTATCAATTCTGATGATTTCGGCGCAGGTTAATGTACCTCGACGCCCTCGTACCGACCATGTGTCCGTCGGATGGCAGGGTGCGTGGCCAGATGGAGGTGTTGGGGGCGGCGTTACTGCTCGGTATCGTCGTCATGGCCTCGCTCGCCATCGCGGGCGTCGCGATCGGCGCGTTCGACGGGACCCAGGATCAAGCCGAGGACCAGGCAATCGAGCAGACCATGCTCGATTTGCGCTCGGCCGCGACGGACGTGGGGATCAACGGGGAGGACCATCGGTCACTCAGGGTGGAACCACCGGGGGACGCCCAGGTCTCCCTCAACGAGGATGCCGGAAGGATCACCATCGTCCATCGGAACTATACCAAAGCCGGCGGTGAATCGGAACTCCTCTTCAACGAGAGCATCGGCGCGTTGGAAATGACCCACGGCGACACGACGTATGGCTTCGAGGGAGGCGGGGTCTTTCGGAAGGCCGACGGCTGGAGCCGTCTCGTCGCCGCACCACCGTTCGCCTACCGCGGGTTGACCGCTAACCTCGCCGTGGTCAAACTCGAAGGAGAGGGATCGAAGAGCGGCCCGCTGAGCCTCGGCCTCAGCCCGGGAGAGCGACTGCTGCCGGCCTATCCGGATAAGGATCAATTCTACAACGAGTCTGGTGATCGTCGGTACGACAATCCGATCCAAAACGGGACGATCGAGGTCACGGTCCAGAGCTCGTATTACGAGGGTTGGCACCAGTTCTTCCAGCAACGAACAACCGGAAGCACGTCCGTAAACCACGATGAGGAGAGTGTTACGGTCGTGCTTGAGTCACTGACGGAACTTGACCATGATGGCAACGTCATCGTGTCCGAGAGCGAAATCAGCGTCAAGGGGAACCCGAACATCCAGGACGGAACCGAGGACAGTGTCTACTTGGTCGATAGCAACCCGATCATCGATGGCAAGATATCGACGGCCCAGTCAGAATGTTCGTCTGATGCCGATTGCACGAACGTCACGTCGACGGATCTGAACGACCATGGCCCCCTCAAGAATGGCACGTATTTCGTCCCGGGTGACGTAGCAATTAACGGGGATTTGGACATCGACGTCTCTGAGGGTGACGTCAATGTCATCATCGACGGCGATCTGGACCTCGGGAGCGGGAACACGATCGAGGTTCTTGATGGTCCCGAAGAATATGGTGTCACGTATTACATCAAGGGCGAGTTGCGCTACGATGG
>CAZCYF010000026.1:0-20497 GCA_964502835.1 uncultured Halobacteriales archaeon
ATGTGGTCGATCTCGTCGAGGGTGTAGCCCGCCTCCTCGAGGACGACCGCCCAGCCCCGCCGGGACCGCTCGTCGTCGAGGACGCGAAGCCAGGCCAGCACGAGGATGGCGTGGTCGGTCTCGTACAGCGAAACGCCACCCTCGTAGGCCATCGGGAGACCGACCTCGGAGGCGCGCGACTGGAGCTCGCGACCGAAGTCGCGGGTCCGGGTGAGGACGGCCACGTCGTCGTACGTCGGCGGTCGGAGCTCGCCGTCCGCACCCTCGACCGCGTAGCGCTCGTTCCCCTCGATCTCGAGGATGCGTTCGAGGATCGCATCGCGCTCCGTCTCGCTCTGGAAGGCCTCGATGACGGAGTGCTCGCGGTCCGTGTCGGCCTCGAGACGGACGAAGTCCGGGGTCTCGACCGATTCCGTCTGGGTGGCCGCCAGCGAGAGGGCCTCCTCCGCCTGGTCGAGGATGGCCGCGGTCGAGCGGTAGTTGCGCCGCAGGTCGAGCGGGGTGACGTCGTCCACGGGATAACTGATGCGCTCGTGGTCGTCGTTGAGCTCGGCAGCGTAGGCCTGCAGGCGGTCCTCGAAGGACCGGATGTTCTCGACGGCCGCATAGTTGAAGCCGTAGATGCTTTGCTTCCAGTCGCCGACCACGCAGAGGTTGCCCTCGCCGGCGAGCAACATGGCGAGCTTGAACTGGATCTCGCTGGTGTCCTGGAACTCGTCGACCATGACGAACGGACACTGCGACGCCCGGCGGCGGTCGTGGTCGTCACACAGCAGGACGAAGGCGAACAGCTGCAGGAAGGCGAAGTTGAGGTAGTTGCGCCGCAGCGCGAACCGGAGGTACTCGAAGTAGACGTCGTGGACGAACGCCTTGAGCGCCGACCGGTCCGCCTCGAACGCCTCGAGCAGGTACGACTCGTCGACCTGCTTCGTCCCCCGCGGCCCACGGAGGGCGCGTTCGCTCGGCGCCGAGGGTGGCAGGCAGTTGGACCGCTCGAACCCGCTGAGTCGACCGCGCAGGTCGGACTGGGTCGGCCCAGTGTTCCCCTCGCCGGGGGCGTTCGCCGCCGCCAGGCGCGCCTCGAAGGCGGACCGGTCCCCGTCGAGGTGGGCCTCGCCGTTGCGGTACCATCCGTCGGCCGTCGGGAAGATGCCCTTCGCCGCGAGCTGTCTGATCAACGCGAGGAGCGACGCCTGGTCGCGGACGACGCGCACGAGGTCGCGGTGTTCCGGATGGGCCTCGATGAAGCGGCCCATGAACGTCCGGAACCGGTCGGCCTCGACGATCTCGTCCTCGAGCAGCTGGGTCGAGGCGGTGATCTGGTCGTCGATGCCCAACAGCGCCGGGGCATCCAGACCGTGCTCGACGAGGAACTGCCGGCACCAGGCATGGAACGTGGTGATGGGGGCGTCGCGAAGGGCCGCCATCGAGTAGTCGCAGTGGCGGACGACGCGGTCCTTCATCTCGGTGGCGGCGTTGTTCGTGAACGTCACGAGCATCACGTCGGCCGGCTCGACGCCCGGCCGGTCGAGGAGGGCCCCATACCGCCGCGTGATGGCGTAGGTCTTGCCGGTGCCGGCGCCGGCGTCGACGACGTACCGGCCGGTGTGCGCCTCGATGAGCCGGCGCTGGTGCTCGTTCGGGGTGGGGTCAGTCATCGGTGCGCACCAGGTCGGGATGGTTGAGGTGATCGCGGTCGGGATCGCCGTGTGGAAAGCCCGACCGACGGTACTCGTTGACGAGGTCGAGCTGCTCGGCGAGGAACGCCTCGAAGGCGTCCAGGTTCTCGGCGAAGAACCGGCGGGCACGAAGGCGATCGAGTTTCTTGAGGGTTTTGTCGGCCCCGTTTTTGGCGTAGGTATAGTTGCCAACGTGCTCGACGGCGTACGCGCGAAACGCCTCGGCGACGGGTGCGGCGAGCAGCTCGTCGGTGTCGGCCACCGCGGGGACGGTATGCTCCTCGAAGAAGGCCGCGTAGGTCGGATAGCCCATGGCCTCGAGCGTCTTGCGGCGATCGTTCGACTCGGCGACGCCGGCACAATGGGCGTCGAAGGCGGCCCGGGAGGCCGCGAACGCGTCAAACGAGCACGCGTGATACGGCACCCGCACGAGGGCGTCCTCCAGGTCGACCTCGCCGGTGACGGCGTCGTCGACCACGTCCAGGGGGTGGACGAACACGAAGGTCAGGTCCTCCCCGGGCCGGTCGCGACGGTGGTGCGCCAGGTACATCGGCGCCTGAAAGTCCGGATCGTCGTCGACGGGATCGAGGCTGGCCTGGTCGACGATCCGCTTGTCCGACGCCGAGGAGCCGGTCTTGTAATCCACCAGCTCGGTCGGCGTCCGGATCAGGTCGACCGTGCCCGCGCCACCAAGGTCGTCGTTGCGAAAGTGTCGCTCGGTGATGGCGGACTCGACGGGCGCATCGAAGTGGTCGGCGAAGACGTTCGGCCGGCCGGCGGACCGGTAGGTGGCGTACTCGCGCTCCGTCGGCGGATGCTCCTCGAGGTAGGCGAGCACGGTCTCGAGGGCCGCTCGGAACTGCGTCCGGCGCGTGGCGCGGTCGTGGGGTTCGAGGAACGGGGCCATCGCCTCGAGCATCACGTCGACGAACCGTTCGGTCGGCGTGGCCTCGACCACCTCGGGGTTCACGACGGCGAACTCGGCGAAGTCGTGCACGAGGTTCCCCCGGGTGAGGTACGACCGCTTCCGGGTCTCGACGAGTTCGCCGAATAGATAGTCCCGTGGACTCCTGGCGAGGGTGTTGAGGGCGGACTGGCTCAGCGTGGCGACGGTCTCGGGCTCGACGCCGGTCGGCGTCCGGTCGAAGCCCGGGGCGTCCCCGCGGGGATACGACGAGTACGGCGACCCGGGGAGGTCCGAAAAGGTCTCGAACGTCGCATCGAGGAGGTCGTGGAAGTAGAGACACGGCGGGATCGGGTCGCCGGCGGCAGTCTCTTGCACGAGGTAGGACTGGACCTCGCCGTTTTGGACGAGCGCCTGGAACCGGTCGAGGTGCTCGCGGTCGTGGCGGTCGGCGTCGACCCATGGCCGGTCAGGGGTGGCGTGGGTCCATGCGTCGTCCATGCCGAGATAGAGGACGACCGGGCGATCGACGGTCGCGGTTCCGCTCGGGTCGGCCAGGAGGACGCCCTCGGTGGTCGTCTCGTCGGGGATCGAGAACGAGCGGAGGTAGTACGCGAGGTCGTCGGCCGCGGCCTCGGTGACGGGGGAGTCCGCCAACCCGAGCCGGCCGAGCTCGTCGCGAAACGCCGGCAGGCCGCGGTCGCCCCACTCCTCGACGACGGCGACGACCTCGGCGAAGGTCAGATCGGCGATCCCCTCGAGGACGGCCGCGATCGGGGCGAGCTCGTCGCGGTCGACGGCCGACAGGCGCTTGTCGGCGTCGGCGACCGGTACCTGGTCGCCACGGAAGGACAGCAAGGGGGCGAGGTCGCCGACGCGAAGCGTTTCCCCCGCGTGGGCGAGGCGGAGCAACTGGCGAACGGCGCGGACGCCGGCGTCGTCGGCGACGGCCGGCTCGCCGTGAAAGGGGATGCCCGCGGTGTCGAGGGCGGACTCGATGAGGGTGCGATACCGGCTCTCGCTCGCCAAGACGATGCCGATCTCGTCGGCTCGCTCCGGAGTGACGTTGTTGATGACGGCATCGACGATCCCGGCGGTGGTGTCGAACCGTCGAAACGGCGGGAGGTCGAACGAGCCGCCGGCAAGGCGTTCGATCGGTGTGTAATCATCCGGCAACACGCTGCGGTCGAGTGGCGTGAAGTGGTCCTCGTCGATCACGGCGACCGACGCGTCGTTCGGCGGCGAGGCGTCCGCGATGGCCCCGCGGGCGGTGTCCGTCGACCGGACGACCTCGAGGACGGCTCGCGTCGCGGCCGTGTCGTAGCGGTCGTACTCGAGGATCGTCTCCGGGCTGCCCGTCTCGTCCCAACACTCCAACACCCGGTCGACGAGGTAGTCCGCTCGCTTCCAGCCCAGATCGGTCCGGTCGATCGTCTCTATGAAGAGATGCCGGTGGTCATCGGGGCGGAACTCGCCCGAGGCGTACATGCGGGGGGTGGCCGCGAACCGGCCAAGGGTTGGCTCGTCGATGCGTCGATTCAGGGCGAGGCTGAGGGGGCCGTCCGTCGTGAGGACCAGGTCGTACCCGGCGACCGTCTCGTAGAGGTCGTCGACGGTCCGGGCGCGTGCAATCGCCACGGGGTCACCTCGGCAGTCGATCCAAAAAGCGTTCCCTCCGGGCCGGGCGAGCCGCGCGGGCCGGCGCGCTCACGTTGCCATCTCGACGCCGGTCACCTCGAACCGGGCGCCGCCGGCCGCGCTCTCGGTGACCGCGACCGCCCACCCGTGGGCCTCGGCGAGGCGCTTGACGATCGCCAGCCCGAATCCCACGCCCTCGTCCGACGTGGAGTAGCCGAGCTCGAAGATCCGGTCGCGGTCGTCGGCCGGGATGCCGGGGCCGTCGTCGGCCACGAAAAAGCCGTCCTCGAGGTCGCCGATGGTGATGGCGACCTCCGGGCCCCCGTGATCGAGCGCGTTCTTGATGAGGTTCTCAAGGAGCTGGCGAAGGCGCTGTGGGTCGGCCGTGACCGTGCGATCGGTCGCGACCTCGAGGGTCGCCCCGCCGGTGAGGAGATCGCGACAGCAGGTCTCGACCAGCTCCGCGAGGTCGATCGATTCCTCGTCGATGGCCCCCGACCCGGCGCGGGCGAACTCGAGGAGGTCGTCGATGAGGCGGTCGATGCGTTCGTGTGCCCGCTCGACCTCCTCGAGATGGGCACTCTCGCACTCATCGAGGGCCATCTCCAGCCGGCCACGGGCGACCGTCAGGGGGTTGCGGAGATCGTGTGAGACGATGGTGGCGAACTCGTCGAGATGTTCCACCCGCTGTTCGAGCGTGGCCGCCCGCTCGTGGCGGTCGTCGACATCCCGAAGGAACAGCCCCACCTCGAGATCGTCAGAATCGGTGTCGAGGGGGCGACCCGAGACCGCCATCCAGGTCCACGTTCCATCGCCCGTCTCGATGCGACAGTCGCGTTCGAAGCTGTCGGCCGACCCCTCGACCACCTCGAAGAAGGCCTCGCGAAGGGCCTGGACGTCCTCGTCGTGGACGAAGGAGAAGACGTTGTCGCCGCGGACATCGGCGCCGGAGCGGTCGAGGCGGTCATGGATCGACTCCTCGACCCACCGGACCGTCCCGTTCGGATCGACCACGGCGGCCACCGCCGGCGCGGCGGTGAGCAAGGCGTGCTCGCGGTCGGTCGCGGTCGATCGCCCGCGGCGCTCGACGGCATCGTGAATCCGCATCGAGAGCGTCTCGTACTGGTCGGTGTCGCGGCGTTTGCGGAGGTAATCGGTGACGCCCTTGGCCATCGCCTCGCTGGCGAGATCCTCATCACCTTTGCCGGTCAGCAAAATGAAGGGGAGATCGTCGTGGGTGTCCCGAACCGTTTCGAGCAGTTCGATGCCGTCCATCTCCGGCATCACGAAGTCGCTCACGATGCAGTCGAACGGCTCGCGCTCCAGCCGTTGTACCGCCTCCGTCGGATCGGTCTCGGTGACCACGTCGAACGTGTCGTTGAGCCGCTCGAGGTACGTCGCCGACACCTCCGAGAGGAGCGGATCGTCCTCGACGATCAGGACCCTGATGTCACTGTCCCGATGCTGGGTCTCCCCCCGCCGTTCGACCGACTGTACCATTCCCAGGCGTGGATTGGCCCTCTCCACCTATAGGTATACGTTCCTTTCTGGGCTACAGGGTGCACCATCACGGCGACGATGGTGCTACCGATCAACCATTCTGCAACCGTTTCACACCGGCTCAGACGTAGGTCGCCATCCCCGGGGGTCATGGTCGGTCCATCCAGTCGAGGGAAACCGACATCTCTTCGAATCGCCGGGGACGAACCCGGCGTACGGATGCCGGTGCCACATCGGAACGACAAGCACGACCACGAGGCGCTGGTGACCCCCGACCAGTCCGTCGAACGCGTCGCCCTCGGCTCGGCGCCGCCGACGGTCGTGCTCTGTTTCCACGAGGGCCTCTATGAGTACGTGGAGACGACACGGTCCACCGGCGACCTCGCCGGCCGCCACCGGGCCTGTACCCTCTCGACCACCGACGGTGACCTCGGGGTGGTGCTCGCGCCCGGCGTGGGCGCACCCATGGCGACGCTCGTCCTCGAGGAGCTGATCGCGCGGGGCACCCGACGGGTGGTGGTCGTCGGGACCGCCGGGGGGTTGGCGGGTGCGCTGTCGATCGGCGACACCATCGTCGTCGACCGGGCGCTCCGCGACGAGGGGACGTCCTACCACTACGTCGACGACGGCCCGTACGCCCACGCCGACCCGGCGGTCACGGCCTGGCTGGAGGCGGCGTTCGACGGCGCGGATCACGCGTATCGCACCGGCGGCACCTGGACGACCGATGCCCCGTTTCGGGAGACGGTCCCCGAGATCAGGACCTACCGGGAGGAGGGGCTGCTCACCGTCGACATGGAGGCCGCGGCCGTGTTCTCGGTCGCCACCTATCGGGACGTCGAGGCCGGGGCGGTCGTCACCATCAGCGACCTGCTCGATCCCGAGGGGTGGACCCCCCGCTTCGAGGAGACCCAGCCGTACCTCGAGGGGCTGATCGACGTGGTCGTCGACACGGTCGCGGGTGACCGAGACGGCCTCAGCTAGCCAAGGCCGCCTCGAGGGCGTCCGCCGGGACCGTTCCATCGAGAGCCCACCCGCGGGTTCGGTAGTAGTCGTCCAACGCGTCCTCGAAGCCCGTCAGCTCGTCCGCGTAGGGCACCACGTCGTCGGAGCGGTCGAAGCCGCGTTGGTTGTTGAAGTGGCGTTCGAGGGTGACGGTGCGGGCGCCGACGGCCTCCAACGCCTCGAGGTCGGCATCGAACAGCGCCTCGAGCCGCTCGGGGTGTTCCGCGAGCATGCCGCGAGAGAACCGACAGATCACGCCGCAGTCCTCGAGGGCGCGCATGTTCTCCTGGGTGGCCACCGCGGGGGCCTTCCCGTCGAGCCCCTCGGGCTCGAACGCGTCGTCACCACCGACCAGCGGGTACTCCCAGGCGTAAAACGTCGAGTACATGTGATCCGCGCCGCGGTTGGCCACCGCGTACGCGAGGCCCTGGCCGTTCAGGGCACGGCCCTCGTGGGCGGCGAAGTCGAGGCCCTTCACCGTCCAATCGGGCACGCCGAGCTCCGCGTGACAGCGGGCGATCCCCTCGGCGAGCACGTCGCCGATCCCTTCGCGGTACGCGATGCGTTCGATGGTCTCGTGGATGCGGTCGACGTCGCCGAAGGCGTCCTCGCTGGCCAGGTAGGCGGCGATGGTGTTGCCACAGGAGATCGTGTCCAGCCCGAGCTCGTCGCACCGGTCGTTCGAGTGCATCACGTCGACGATGTCGTCGACCGCGCAGTTCGACCCGAAGGCCATCACCGTCTCGAACTCCGGACCCTCCGTCTCGATACCGCGCGCCTCGTCACGGGTGGGGAGCTTGCAGCCGAAGGCGCACACGGAACAGGTGCCGCGTTTGTATTTCTTCGCCTCGACCGCCGCGCCGTTGATGCCGTCGACCCCCTCGAACGACCGCTCGGACCAGTACCGCGTGGGGAGGCCGTCGATCTCGTTGGCGAAATCGGTCACGGAGACCGTCCCCTGACGCTTCATGATGCTGTCGCTCTCTGCCGCCAGTCGGGTGATCTCGCCCTGAATGTCGGGGATGGCGACGTCGGGGGCCGCGTCGCCGTCGACCGTGACGGCCTTGACGTGCTTCGCCCCCATGACCGCGCCGAGCCCGCCCCGGCCGAAGGCGCGGCTCTCGGTGGTCATGATCGAGGCAAAGCGGACGCGGTTCTCCCCGGCGGGGCCGATCGCGGCGATGTGTTCCGCGTCGAGCCCGCGGCGCTCCTCGACGTGCTCGGTGACGGCCGGCACCGTCGCCTGCTCGAGGTCGGGGACCGGTTCGATATCGACGCCCGCGTCGGTCACGTGGACGATGCTGAGGGTGTCACACGCGCCGACGAGCTCGATCGCGCTGTAGCCGGTCTCGGTGAACGGTCGCGACATGAACCCGCCCGCGTTCGAGGAGGCCAGGCCGTCCGTCAGGGGCGAGAGGGCCGTCGCGTTCAGGCGACCGGTGAAGCTCATGCGAGACTGTTGCAAGGGGCCGGTCGAGAGATACAGCCGATTGGCCGGCCCGAGCGGATCCGCATCGAACGGGATGCGTTCGTGCGCCAGACGCGTCGCCACGCCTCGTCCCCCGATGAATCGCCCCAAGATGCCGTCGATCGGTTCGGGCTCGGCGGTCCCACTGGAGAGATCGACCGACAGCAAGGGTCCCCGTGCGGTGAGCATCGTCCCGGAACTCACCCGCCACGGTGTTGAATACTGCGACGCGCTGGTCGAAGTGCCAGCGTCATCGCCGGCCCGTCTGGATTTCGCCGGCTGAAATCGACGGATTTGGTATCATCCAGGCCAAGGGACACCCATGGCTGACGAAGACGGCCTGCTCACACTGGTCCTCATCGTAGTCGGCGCCATCGTCCTCCTCCCGCTGCTCATCATGCTGTTCGCCATGCCCATCATGGCCGGATGGGGCGGCCACTGGGACGGGCTCGGCTGGTTCCCCTTCGGCACGTGGTGGACCGGCGGGACGAGCTGGATCGTCTTGCTGATCGTCGCCGGCGTCATCATCTACCTGGTGACACGTGACGAGGATGGCTCCGCCACGGCCGACGACGACCGGGCGCTCGAGGAGCTGCGCATGGCCTATGCTCGGGGCGACCTCAGCGACGAGGAGTTCGAGCGCCGACGACAGCGGCTGCGCGAGGACTGAGCGCCGGCGGCAACCGCGGACTGTTCGTCGAGGTGCGTCGGTGTTACACCCGTCGGCGGTACCACCGACACCGAGGACGGGCTTCGAGCGAACCGGTGTTGGCTCGACCGGTTGACCGCGGCGAGGGCGGTCAAACGACGGATACCGACGGGGTTATTGACGGTCCGGCGCTTCCCGCTCACGGAGACACGGATTGGCATGAGCGACCTGACGACCCCACCACCACTCGACGACGGCGACGTGGTGGCCATCGCCGCACCCGCATCGACGGTTGACGACGCCCTCCCCAAGAAGTTCGACTACGGGGTGACTCGGCTTCGTGAGGAGTTCGGACTGGACGTGGCGGAGTACCCCACCGCACGCAGATCTCGCGCCTACCTGCTCGACCACCCCGACGAACGGGCTGCCGACGTCCATCGGGCGTTCACCGACCCGGACGTCGGGGCGCTGGTCAGCGTCATCGGCGGGAACGACCAGCTGCGACTCCTCGATCGGCTCGATCACGACCGCCTCGGCGAGCATCCCCCGCGGTTTTTCGGGTTCAGCGACAACACCGTGTTGTGTGCGGCGCTGTTCGAGGCGGGGGTCGTCAGCTTCTACGGCGGTGGGCTCTTTCCGGACTTCGCCGCGCCCGAGATGCACCCCTACACCGAGCGGTACCTCAGACGCGGCCTCTTTGCGGACACCCTCGGCGAGCTCGACCCGGCCGCGGCGTTCACCGACGACGTCAGCGACTGGACGGACCCAGGCCACCTCGAGGAGTCTCGCGCGTTCGAACCCCACCCCGGCCGGGCGTGGGCCGGGCGGACCGAACCCGTGGCTGGGACCGTCTGGGGCGGCTGTCTCGAGGTGGTCGATTCGCTCCTGTCCGCCGACCGGTGCATCCCGTCGCTCGAGCGGTTCGAGGAGGTCGTCCTCGCCCTCGAGACCTCGGAGGAGCTCCCGTCGCCGAGCTTCGTTCGACGCGCGATGATGGCCATTGGCGAGCGGGGCATCCTCGAGGCGGTCAACGGGCTCATGATCGGTGCCGTCACGGCGCAGTCCCACCTGGAGTCACGCGACGCCGACGAGCGGGCGGCCTATCGCGAATCGGTTCGAGATGCCATCGAGGAGACCGTGGCGTGGTACGCACCCGACCTGCCCCGGGTCTACGGCGTCGAGTTCGGCCACGGGGCGCCGCGCGCGCCCATCCCGATCGGCGGGCGGGTCGAGCTCGACCCCGGCGCCGGGCGCATCGCGTTCCCCTGACCGGCGAGCGCCGGTGGCGGCGTCCCGCCGTGGTGTCGGCTATCCGCCGTACTGCTCGCGGACCAGCTGACCGATGCCGGCGGCCTCGAGGCGCTCCATGGGGGCCAGCATCGAGAGCTGCACCACGCCCGGGAGCCGGCCCACCTCCACGCCGCCCGTGAAGGTGCACCGGGCGCGCACCTCGCCCTCGGACATGCCGAGCAGTGTGCCGGCCCGATCGTAGGCGTTCTCGGTGGCCGCGTTGATCGTCGCCCCCGAACCGACCACCTGGATCGGGCCGAGGTCGGCAACGTCCGCGAGGCCGAACTCCCCGGCCAGCTCCTGGGCGGCGCCGCGCTCGTCATCGGACAGCGGCTGCGCGATGTGGGGGAGGTCATCCTGGTTCGGCAAGAGGATCGGTCCGTCGATGTCGAGGTCCTTGATCACCTCGACCTCGAACTCGGTGAACCCGCTGACGTCGGTCGTATGGAGGGCGAGTTCGCCGTCACCTTGGTTGGCGTGCATGTCGCCCACGTAGATTCCGCCGCCGTCGACCTTGACCGGGGCGATGAGGATGGCCCCCTCGCGAACGGCATTGATGTCCATGTGGCCGTCGGTGCGGTGCTCGAGGTCGGCGATGTCATCCAAGCCCCACTCGTGGTCCGCGCCGACGAGGCTCTGTCCGAAGTCGCCGGCGTTGTGCGAATCTGGCATCTCGATCGCCGGGGTGGTGCCGATGTTGCCGACGAAGGGGCGAAGCCGACCGGGCGTGCCCGGCATCTCGCTCGGACCATAGAGGAGAATGGGGTGTTGTCGGGCGTGTTCGGGCAGGGCCATCGCCTCCCGGGCCCGGCCGGCCAGTCCCTCCGCGGCAGGGGCATCGACGGTCAGCCCCGTGGCGGCATCGTGGTCGAAGACGGCAGTGAAGCCGTACTCGAACGCGAACGGTGAGGCGTTCGCGCCACACTCCGCACACCGGATGGCCTCCTCGCCGGTGCCCTCGACGACCGTCTCGGGCCACGCCGTTCCACACTCCGGACAGCGGTGATCGACGAAGGGATCGTCGCCGAAGGCGCCCTCGCGCGGGGCCATGGTGCCCGTGCTGGTGGCGATGCTGGTGACCTCGACGTCGAGGAGACGGATCGCGATCGCATCGCCCACCTCTGCCCCCTCGACGGCGATCGGTTTGGTGACCTCGTGGCCGCCGCGAAACCGCGGAGTGATCATCGGGCCCCAACACGCCGGCGGCGTGTGGGTCCGGACGGTCCCACCATCCGCGACGGTGCCCGCCCACTCCTGGTCGGGACCGACGAGCCCGAGGGTGTACTCGTCGACGGTCAGCCGTTGACTGACGTGTTCTTGGGACATCCCATGTGAATAGGTCCCATAGACGATAAAGGTCACCGGCCGTTCCCGGTCGTCGGGACGCCACGCGAACCCACGCACGGTGGGACGATCCGGAGGGGCGCCGGTCGGGTTGCCCTCAGCCCCCGGCGGGCCGTTGACGGGCGTGGCCAGCCGGCGCTGGACTGGTGGGACCGCAATTCTCATTCATCGATATTTTGGCCCGTACCTTCATACATCGGCGGCCGAACGTTCACCTGTTCGACCGTGAGCCCAGACGACCACTGCAACCACCGCGCCAGGGATCTCCGCGACCGCGCCCGAGCGGATCCGGCGACGGTCAACCCGACGGAGGCGCTCGCCCTCCTCGAGGGGGCCGACCCGGGTGCCAGCCAGGCGGCGGTGGCGGCAATCCGGGAGGTGGCCGAGGTCGATCCCGGAGCGGCCGCCGGCGTCGTTCCCCGGCTCGCCGCCCGCCTCGACGAGTTGCCCGTGCAAGCGCGGGCCGACGCGCTCGCGGCCATCGCGGACGTTGCGGAGCGCGATCCACCGGCCGTCGCCCCCGCGATGGACCCGGTGACGCGGTGTGTCGATACCCGACAGCCGGCCAACGTCATCCGCCCGGCGACGCGGGCCACGGCCGCCGTGGCGGCGGAGGTCCCCCGGGTGGCGATCGACGTGGTGCCCCGGCTGGCCGTGGTGATCGAGGGCCCCGATGCGGCCGCGACCCACCACGGCCTCGAGACGCTCGCTCGCGTCTCATCGGCCCATCCGGGGGAGGTCCGCCCCGCCGCCGAGGCCATCGCGACACACCTCGAGGGGGCGGACGCGGAGACGCTCAAGCTCGTGCTCGAGACGCTCGTCAACGTCGCCAGGCGGTTTCCGGTCGAGGCCGAGGGACTGATCGGCCGGGCTGGCGACCTCCTCAGCCATCCCTCGGCGACCGTGCGGGCCAACGCGGCCGCCCTCGTGGGTGATCTTCTCCGGTTCGATCCGAACCCCGCCGCGCCCGTCGCCCGCCGGCTGGTCGGCGCCACCGGTGACGCCGATGCGGCGGTGCGGGCCAACGCGATGGCGGCCCTCGGGCGGGTCGCGACCGCCTCACCCGGCCTCGTCCACACCCACGTGGATCGGATCCTGGCCGGCCTCGACGACGACGTGGCCGAGGTCAGGCAGGCCACCTGTTTCACCCTCGGGGCGGGCGAGGTCACCGACGCGAAGGAGCCCCTCCTGACCGTCATCGAGACCGATCCTGACGATGACGTCTGCGATCAGGCGATCTGGGCGCTCGAGCGGCTCACGTAGCGATACGATTTTGCCCACCCCATGGGTAGCCCGTTGCAGAGCCCATGGCGGACGCCTCGCGGCCACTTCGTGTCGGCCCGGTCGTGCTCGTCGCGCTGTTCGTGACGGCGCTGGTGACGGCACAGGTGACCGCCTCGAAGGTGCTCGCGTTCGAGCTGCCGGTCGCCATCCCGATCACCGGCTCCGAGCTCGTCCTCCCCGGTGCCGCGCTCGCCTACAGCGTCACGTTCCTCGCCAGCGACTGCTACGCCGAGCTTTACGGCCGACGGGCCGCGACGGTGATGGTCAACGTCGCCTTCGCCATGAACTTCGTGTTGCTCGCGTTGGTCTGGTCGACGATCGCCGCCCCCGTCGGGCCCGACAGCGTCGACCCGAACGCCTTCCAGGACGTCCTCGGGTCGAGCACGAACATCGTGC
This sequence comes from uncultured Halobacteriales archaeon, assembly GCA_964502835.1. GTDB lineage: Archaea > Halobacteriota > Halobacteria > Halobacteriales > SKSH01 > CAZCYF01. Next base: position 13,158 of record CAZCYF010000026.1, read on the forward strand.
TCGCGAGCCTCCTCGCCTATCTCCTCAGCCAGAACTGGGACGTCTTCGTCTTCCACTGGATCCGCGAGCGCACGGACGGTGCCCACCTCTGGTTACGCAACCTCGCCTCGACGGCGAGCAGCCAGGCGATCGATACCGTCGTCTTCGTCGGCCTCGGGTTCCACGTGGTCCCGACCCTTCTCGGCATTGGTCCCGTGCTCGACCTCGAGGCCCTGGCCGCGTTGATGGTCGGCCAGTACCTCCTCAAGCTGCTCATCGCGCTCTTCGATACGCCGGTGGTCTACGCGATCGTCCACGGCGTCAGGCGGTACGAGCCCACTGCCCGGTCGCCCTCGTGACGAACCGATGACCCCGAGGGATTATGCCCCCGAGCGAGATACGCCTCGGCAGTGACGCTCCCCCGGATGCGAACGCCACGCGAACTCGCCGCGGCCCTCCCCGAGGTCGATCGCGTCCTGGTCGCGAATCGGCCCCAGGCCCACGCCCTTGCGTCGGCCCTCGACGGCGACCGGCCCGTGGCGACCCCCGAGGAGGCCATCGACGCCCCGCCGTTCGACCCGATCGCGGTGCTCACCGCAGCGTACCAGGCCATCGACGCGCCCGCGAGCACGCTCTGGCGGCTGCTCAACGCACGCCGTCGCGCGTGGCGCCGCGAGGGGTCGGTGACGGCCGACCTCGAGGATGGCCTCGCCGCGAGCGTGGCGACCCACCTGCGCGAGCTGGAGACGCCGGAGCGAGCGCTGGCGGCGGCCGACTCGCTGGAGGGGTCGGTCGCCGTCGTCGCGCCGGAAACGTTCGACGCGTTGCAGCGGTCGGTCGTCCCATCGACCGCCCACCACGTCCCGGTGGACAGCGGCGAGACCCTCGCCGACCCCACGATCGAGACCGCACCGAGTCGATGGGCCGTGGCCGTCCGGACCGTCGAGGCGGCCCTCGAGGACGAAGGGACGATCGTCGCCGATCCCGAGGGGCCGTACTGGTCATTGCTCCGCTCGGTGGTAGCCGCCCGCCGACCCGGCCGTGGCGACGCCCGCTGGTCGGCCGCCCTCGAGCTGCTCGACCTCGCGAGCGGGGACGCCCCGGTGCGCGTTGCGGACGCCCGGACGGTCCTGTCGGCGGTGGGCCTCGACGCCCCGGACGAACCCGACCGCCGACCGCTGGACGCCCTCGACGACGAGCGGGCGACCTGGGTCAACGCGATCGCCGAACACGGTCGCACACAGCTTGCGATCGGCCAGATTCTCGAGCAGTTCGCCAGCCGCGGCGGCGGCGATCACGACCGGCTGCACCGCCTCGTTCGAGCCCTCGACCTCGCTGATGTGCCGCCCACGCGCGCCGCCGTGGCCGACCTGGAGTTCGTCACCCGTCTCGAGGCGTCCCTCGACGGAACGGAGGGGGTCCTCGTCGGCGACCTCCGGTCGGCCCGACGCGACGGCTGGCCCATCTTCGTGGTGGGGGGCGACTGGCGGGGAGGCCCGCCGGTGGCGGCCGACGCTGACGTCGGTCCAACCGGCCCCGGGCGAATCCCCCTCGGCCACCTCCTCGACCCCGAGGGGCCGTTCACGCTCCGACTCGCCGACGGCGACGCCGGCTGCGGGTCGGTCCCCGAGGGGGTCACGAAACGGCCGATTCCGCGCCCATCGAGCGCCTCGACGGGATTCGAGTACACCCCCGAGGGCCGGTCGCGGTCCATCCCCGACCGGCTGACGAAAAGCCGGTTGAACCGGCTGCTGCGATCCCCCCGGGAGGCCCTCCTCGCGAGCCTGCTCGACATGCCAGCCGGAAGCGCTCGCACCCGCGGCACGGGCGTGCACGACTACGCCGAACTCGCCCTCGCCGATCCGGCTGCCGTCGAGGCCATCGGTCGCGAGCGCCTGATCGAGGCCATCGTCGGGGAGGTTGCCGACCTGGCGCCCGAGCGTCACCGCGACCTGATCGAGACGCGAATCCGTGCGGCGACGGCCGTCATCGACGCGTACCTGACCGACGTCGACCCGCCGACGGCGGGCATCGAGGGGTACGACTCGCGCTCGTGGCTCGTCAACGACCTCGCCGAGCGATTCGACGTCGCCGTCTCGAGCGCGGTCACCGAGCAGTACTTCGTCGATGACGACCTCGGCGTGTCGGGCGTCGTCGACCTGATCCGATCGTCCGTCCATCTCGTGGACTTCAAGACGGGGGCGCCACCACCTCACGCGGCCGTCGTCGCGAGGGGCCGACCCGGCGGGTCCGACGTGCAACTGCCGCTGTATCTCGCCGCGTTGCGCCGGCGCCAGCCCGACCGGGCGTTGCGCATGAGCTTCGTCTACTGCCACGGCGCCCTCGGGGCCTCGCTCGCGGGGACGCCCTGGGTACAGGCCCTCGAACGGTCGGTCCCCTACCGTCCGCAGCCGAGCGACGAGGTGCACGCCTCGCCGGCGGCGGTCGCGTCGCTTTGCGAGGCGGTCCCGACCGACCACCCGCGGCACACGGTCATCGACGCGATCGGCGCCGAGCGGGTCGCGACCGCCCTCGAGGGTGGCACACCGACCGACACGGCCGACCTCGAGGCTCGACTGGAGAATCTGGTGGCCGAGGACGCCGGTGACACGGCGACGGTGCGCGCCGGGGTGCGATCGATCGCCGCCGGCATCGCCGATCGTCACCGGCGAACCCTGTACCGGGACGACCTCGACCGGTTCGAACGCGAGCTCCAGCGGTGGCACCGACGGCGGCGGGAGTACGAGCGCGACGGCTACCCCCTCGGCGATCCGCCGGAGCGGCACCTGGACTTCCCCACCATGCACGTCGACCTCAGCCCCATCGTGACGGGTGAGGGGTCCACATGACGGCGATCCATCGCGTCCCCGCCGGTGGCGACCCGACGGCGGTGATCGACGACCTGCTCGAGTCGGACCGCTACGCGAATGCGCTCGTCGTGGTCCCCTCGGATCGGCTGGCCGGGGCGGTTCGGGCCACTGATGACACCGCCCGTGAGGGGACCGCCATCACGACCTGGATCGCTCGGGCCGAACGCCAGCTCGACCGCCACGGCTGGACGGTCCCGGCATCGGTCGTCCACCACGGCCGGACGATTCCGACCACCGCCGGCGCACCCGGTCAGTACCGGGACTGGCTCGCGATGTTCGCTGAAGGCCATCCCGAGCATCGTGACCGGCTGGCGACCGTCGATCGGGCCAGCGAGCTCGTGGCCGTGCTCGAGCGCCTCGTCGGCGACGGCATCCTGCCCGACGGTGACGGGTTCGAGCCAGCCGCTCGCCGCCGGCTTCTCGGGCAGGATGACGCGTTCGAGCGCCGCCTCGAGTGGATGTGCGATCGCGTCCCATCGATCGATCCCGCCCCCCTGAGGACGGCCGTCGAGGCCGACGCAACGAAGCGACTCGCCGTCGCGCACGACGCCCTCACCTCGTACCTCGGGTGGTGTCTCGACACGGGGCGAGTCACCCCCACCCAACGGGTTGCCTATGGGGCCGCCGTGGCCGACCCGATCAACCGCCCCGCGATCGTGGTGACCGGCCAGCACACCACCAGCGCCGCGGTCGAGCTCGGGACGACGGCCACCGACCACGACCGGGCACTCGTCACCGGCGCCGGACGAGACTGGGCCTGGTGGCCGGATCCCACGACCGTGGCCGGGCATCTCCTCGGACGCGCGGGTGCCTCGGTCGAGCGGATCGAGGTCATCGACCACGAGCCGACGCGGGCTTCGGTCGAGCTGACCACGGCCACGGAGCCCGACCGAACGGTGCTCGACGTGGCCGAGCGCCATGCCGGGTCGGCCCGGCGGCTGGCGGTCCGAACGCCGACCGCGGCCACTGCGAGGCGGCTGATGCGCCTGGGCGACGACCGCGCGATGGCGCTCGCCCGGTCGGGGCCCATCGATCCGTTCGCCACCGCCCCGGCGGTCCTCGGGCTCGCGTGGCTGCGCATCGTGGCCGGGCGTCAGGCCGACCGCGGCTGGGCGGTCGTCCTCGAGCACGCGGGCTGTACGGCCGGCGACATCGAGGCCTGGCTCGACACCGACGACAAGCCGGCGGCGCTCGCCGCCGTCCGATCGGACCTGAAACGCCTGGCGGACGGCCCGGCCATCCTCGGCGCCGTGGCGCAGCGGTACGGCCTCGATCACCGCGCGACGGCCGCCCTCCTGGATGCCGTCTCCGGCGATCACTCGACGGCGGTCAGCCCAACCGACGCCATCGCCACCATCGAACGCGGCCGGGGGCACACCACCCGATACCTGCCGGCGCCCACCGGGAGGAAGACGCCCGTGACCACGGCGACGTCGACCACCGACTGGCGACCGGCGATCGCCGTTCACCGCCTCGAGGACCCCAGCGAGTCCGGGGCCCCGCTGGAGTACCGGCCACCCCTCGGCCTCCGCTGGCGCGAAACCGTCATCGATCGCGACGGCCATCCGCGGTCCGCAGCCGATCCGCACTGGGCCACGCTGGCGGCCGTCCGCGATCCACCGGCCGTCCGGGCGGCCAGAAGCGCGCTGGAGACGGCCCGCTGGGCGAACGACCGGACGATCGTTGTCGGATCCCCCTCCCAGATCTCGGTCGCGAGACGGCTGTTCGGTGCCGATTAGGCGGAATCGCCGTCGTCCAACAGGGCGCAGACGCTCCGGATCGTCACGGGTGAGACGTCGGCGACGTCGGCGACGTCGCGCTGGTTGATCCGCTCGCCGAGGTCCTTCGCCGCCCGGTAGAGACAGGCTCCCGCCACGCCCCCAGGTTTGCGGCCGACGGCGTCGCCGGCGTCGATGAGCCGCTCGGCGTAGGCGCGAGCGGTCCGTTCGACGGTCGTGTCCAACTCGAGGGTCGAGGCGAACCGCGGGAGGTATTCACGGGGGTCGACGGGCGCGAGCGGGAGGCCGAGGTCCCGGTTGAGGGCGTCGAACGCGGCCTCGAACTCGTTCGGGCTGGCCCGCGCCGCGTCGATGACCTCCCGGCGCGTGCGGGCCACCCCCTCGATCCGACACGCGGCGTAGACGCTCGCGGCGGCGAACCCCTCGATCGACCGGCCCTGAAAGAGCCCGGCGGACTGGGCGCGTTCGAAGATGACGCTCGAGCGCTCCCGGATCGACTGTGCCAGGCTGAGGGCGCCACACATCCGCCGGATCTCGATGAACCCGTAGACGCGGTTGCGATCGGCCTTGCTCGAAATCTTCGACCGGTTGTGTTCGCGTCGCATCCGGGCGATCCGTCGCGGGTTGCCATCCGGGACGTCGGCTCCGGAGGTGTAGCCAATCTCCGTCGAGAGACCGCGGTCGTGGCGTGATCGCGTCAACGGCGCCCCGGTCCGACGGCGGTCGGGACCCTCCTCCGAATGGCGCCACTCCGGCCCGCGGTCGAGACGGTCGGTCCTGGCCACCAGCCCGCAGCTGCCACAGACGTGCTCGCGGTCGGACGCGACGAGTTCTCCCCCACACTCCGGACAGCCAGTCCGGTGATCGGCTTGGGACATGGCGAACGGTGTTAGGCGGCCGTTCCCACTTCAATCCATGTCAAGTAACGAATATATTATTTCGAGGAAACACCGACGTCGATGACCACTCGGCGTTTCGTTTCGACTATATTTCTCGGGAGATCGACGTGGCGATCCGGTCGAGCTCATCGTCGGACAGCGACGGGCGTTGGCCCGCCACGGCGTGGATCGGGCCGCCACCGTCGCCCTCGAACCGCGGCACGAGGTGGACGTGGACGTGGGGCACCTCCTGGCCGCTCGCCGGGCCGTTGTTCACGCCGACCGTCGTGGCGTCCGCGTCCACGGCGGTCTCGACCGCCGGCACCACCTCCTGGACCGCCGACCAGAGGCCCGTCGCGACGGGCGATGGCAGGTCCTGGAGGCGCTCGTGATGGGCCCTCGGGACGACCAGGGTGTGGCCACGCGCGAGGGGGTTCACGTCGAGGAAGGCCCGCGCCGTCTCGGTATCGAGGACCGTCCGGCTCGGCACGTCACCGGCGACGATCTGGCAGAAGATGCAGTCATCGGCGCTCATGGCGACCACGTCGCTCGCGGTCGCCATCAAGGTTGGTGGGGCAACGAAACCCCTATCAGCACCAGCACCGACCGCCGGGTATGGAATGGTTCGCGATCGCCGAGCTCGCGATCGCCGCGGTCATCGGTGCCATCTTGACGCTCGCCGGAATCGCGCTGGAAGTCATCGCCGCCGAACAGCTCTCGGCCGGTGCCGTCATCGAGGGTGCCTGGTTCGTCGCCATGGGGGCGATCATCGCCTATGCCGGCATCGTCCTCCTGCGGGGACGCGTCCTCAGCGCGATCGCCACACGGTAGCGCGTCGACCCAACCGAGGCGCATTTAATGGCGGAGCGTGACCGAACGGCCATGTCGGAGTCCGTCGACCTCGATGACCAGTACGAACCCCATGCGCTCGAGCAACGGGTGTTCACGTACTGGGAGGACGTCGACGCCTACCAACAGACGGTCGACCATCGCGCCGATGGCGAGCCGTTCTTCTTCGTCGACGGTCCCCCGTACACCTCGGGTTCGGCCCACATGGGCCACGCCTGGAACAAGAGCCTGAAGGACGCCTACATTCGCTACCATCGGATGCTCGGCTACCACGTGACCGACCGGCCGGGCTATGACATGCACGGCCTGCCGATCGAGACGCGTGTGGAGGAACGACTCGGGTTCGAGAACAAGCGCGACATCGAGGACTACGGGGTCGACGACTTCATCGACGAGTGTCGATCCTTCGCCGAGAACAGCCTCGACCAGCTGACGGCGGACTTCAAGGAGTTCGGCGTCTGGATGGACTGGGACGACCCGTACCGGACGCTGACGCCGACGTACATGGAGGCCGCCTGGTGGGGGTTCGCGCGGGCCCACGAGCGCGGGCTGGTCAAGCAGGGCCTGCGGTCGATCACCCAGTGTCCACGCTGTGAGACGGCGATCGCCAAGAACGAGGTCGAGTACGACGACGTCGAGGACCCGTCGATCTACGTCACCTTCCCGCTCGCCGATCGCGAGGGCTCGCTCGTCATCTGGACCACTACCCCCTGGACGATCCCGGCGAACCTCTTCGTGGCGGTCGATCCGGAGTTCACCTACCAGGCGGTCCGGGCCACCCGCGACGGGAACGCCGAGCTCCTGTACGTCGCCGCAGATTGCGTCGAGGACGTCCTCCGAGCCGGACGGTTCGAGGAGTATGAGGTCGTCGAGGAGGTCGACGGCTCGACGATGCTCGGCTGGGCGTACGAGCACCCGCTAGCCGATCAGGTGCCCGACAATCCCGACACCGACGCGACGCATCGGGTCTACGCGGCGGACTACGTGGAGGCCGATCGGACCGGGCTCGTCCACTCCGCGCCCGG
>CAZCYF010000027.1:0-18935 GCA_964502835.1 uncultured Halobacteriales archaeon
TGCCGCGCTCGCCACAGCCGATGTAGACGACGATGTCGGCGTCGGCGAACTTGGCAAGGGACTGCTGGGTCACGGTTTTTCCGCTACCGAACGGGCCCGGGATCGCGGCCGTTCCACCCTTCGCGATGGGGAACAGGCCGTCCTGGATTCGCTGGCCGGTCACCAGCGGGACGTCAGGGCTCTTCTTGTCACTGGCCGGGCGGGCCTTGCGCACCGGCCACTCCTGGTGCATCGAGATCGTCTCGCCGGATTCGAGGGTGACGACCGGCTCGTCGACGGTGTAGTCCCCCTCGGCCACCTCGGCAACGGTGCCCCCGTCGTGGTTCGGGGGGACCAACACCTTGTGGTCGATGCTCTCGGTCTCCGGTACCGTGCCGAGCACGTCGCCGGGGTCGACCTCGTCGCCGGCCTCGACGGCCGGCGTGAAGGCCCACTCGCGGTCGAGATCGATGCCCGGGGCGTCAACGCCGCGGTCGAGGAACGCCCCCATCTCCGACTCGAGGACGTCCAGCGGGCGCTGGACGCCGTCGTAAATCGAATCCAGCATGCCGGGACCGAGGTCGACGGTCAGCGGATCGCCCGTGTTCTCCACGGGTTCGCCCGGGGAGACGCCGGACGTCTCCTCGTAGACCTGGATCGTGGTCTCCTCGTCCTCGATCTCGATGACCTCGCCCATCAGCCGCTCCTCGCCGACGTAGACGACGTCGTTCATGCGCGCCTCAAGCCCGACCGCCGTAACGACCGGGCCGCTCACTCCTGTGATCGTACCGTCCTCGCGGACGTCCGCTTCGGTTGTGGTTGCGTGACTCATGGTCTCGTTCAGTTGTCCTCCATCAGGTCGATCCCGATCGCTCGCTTGATCTGGTCGCGCAGCCCGCCCGTGCCAGCCTCGCCCCCGAGGGTGACCACGGCGGGTTCGACGCTCGTCTCGACCCGCTCGCGCACGTTCCGGGAGAGGTGGGTCAAATCGTCCTGGTGCATGATGATGATACCAACGGCATCGTCGTCCAAAAGGCCGGTGACCGCCCGGTCAAGCGCGTCCGGCTTGTCGTCCTCCTCGACGTTCTCGAACCGGCGCACCCCGGCGAGACGAAAGCCGGTGGTGAACTCCGGGCTGCCCACGACGGCGATCTCGTCCGTCATAGCAACACCAGCTCCTCGCGGATTTCCTCCTCGGTCAGGCCGGCCTCGCGACCGCGGGCGATCGCCCGGACGTTTTGCACCTCGGTCTCCTTGGCGAGGACGTAGGCGATCACCGGGCAGATCGAGACCGGGTAGCGTGATCCGAGGCGGTCGCCGTAGGCGATCAAGGCCCGATCGATGGCCCGCTCGACTTCGAGCAGGCTCTCCGCCTCCTCGAGCACGTCGAGGGCGTCGGACAGCTCGTCCCCGTAGGCGCTGTCGCGGATGGCGGCGACGAGCTCGTCGAGGTCGCGCGCCAGCCGGGCCAGTTCCTGGGGGCGAAACAGCTGGCCGCCCTCGATCACGTACTCGCTGGGGTCGATCTCAGCCCCGCTTCGGGCGATGCGCAGCGCGTTCCGGACGTTCAGGAAGTCGATCTCGGCGACGAGGAACTCCCGGTAGAGGTCCTCCGGAGAGCTCGAACCGAGGCGGGCGCCGTCGAGGCGCCCGCCGGTCGCCGCGCCCGGGCCGCCCGCGTCCCCGATGAGGTTCTGGTAGAACGTCCGGTCGATCGCGTTCTCGAGCGGGATGAGCAGGCCGGTCTCCTCGTATGCCTCGAGCGCGTCCGTCGCCGGCTCGTAAAACAGGCTGGAGCGGATCGCCTCAAGGACACCATCAGGGTCGTCGGCCTCGAGCATCGCGTCGATCTCGCGGTCGGTGAACTCGCCCGCGCGGATCAGGTCGGTCTCGACCGCCTCGCGGTCGGTGCCCGTGTACGCGCCGCGCAGGATCGTCTTGAGGTTCCAGGCGTCGAACTTGCGGAGGTACCGGGCGATCTGCTCGTACAGCTCGCCGTCGGCCCAGTGCAGCAGGTCGTCGAAGTGGCGCGAAAGGTTGGCGTTGAGGGCGTACTCGACGAGGTCGACCCCAGCGTGGCGCGCGCCCAAAGCGTTCACTTCGCGTTCGTACTCCGTCTCCTCAAGAAAGCGGGCGATCTCGTTGGGGCCCATCCGAACGAGCTTGCGGTAGTCAGCCTCGTCGAGGAGGGCCGCCCGGCGCGACCGGACGCGAGCGTTGACGTAGGCTGGGTTCGAGCCGCTGCCGTCGCGCCCGGCGTGGCGAAGGCGGGTCATTCCTCGAAGAGTTCGTCGCTGATGGTGCGCAGCTGGTCGTCCCAGACGTCCTCGAGGATCGAGTCAAAGGTGTGGTCAACGCGTATCTGGGTCCCTGTCCCCTCGACCACGACGCCACCGAGACAGTCAACGGGATCACCCACCGACAGGCGGTCAGCGTCGGCGATGTCGGCCAGCAGGTCAGCGTCGGCCTCGCGGCCGCGCACGACCAGCGGCTCGTCCGGGTCGAATTCGGCCAGGGCCGCCTCGATGAGTGTGGCCGTCAGCGCCTCGCGCTCGTCGCCCTCGATGGCGGCGATGCGATCCTCGACATCCTCCCGGACCGCGTCGAGGGCGTCACGGCGGGCCCGCAGCCGGAGCTGCTTGGCCTCGAGGTTCGCGCTCGACAGCCCCTGCTCACGCTCCTGCTCGGCCCGGCGCTCGACCTCGCGCTCGCGGGCCTCGATGATCTCCTCGGCCTCGGCCTCCGCCTCGGCGATAATCTCTTCGGCGCGCGACTCGGCGGCCGCTCGGATCTCCTCGGCCTCGGCTCGCGCCTGCTCGCGGATGTCGTCGGCGACCGATTCGAGGCTCATCGACGGTCCTCCCTCACACCAGGAAGATGATGATGATGGCGAAGATGACGAGCGTCTCCGGCAGGACCGTCATGATGAGGCCCCGGCCGAACATCGCGGGATCCTCGGCCATCGCGCCGACGGCGGCGGCCCCGATTTGGCGCTCGGCGTAGCCGGCGCCTAGGGCCGCGAGGCCGACACTGAGGGCGGCGGCGGCAAGCTTGATCCCCTCCGCCAGGTTCGCCGCGTACTGCGGATCCCGTGGTTCGGCTGTCTGTGCGATCTGTAGCGCGTCTGTGAGTAACTCAAGCATGTTATTCAGTTCTCCTGGGTGTAGGCTCTTTTATAACCGAACGGTTCGAAGCTCCCCCCGCCGCCTTCATAAAACTTCCCAAAGAATTCGACATACTCAAGGCGTGTCATCTGGATTCCGGCGGCCGTGATGCCGAGTAACAGGACCAGCACGTGCCCGGCGACGAAGACCAACACGGCGAGGGGGATCGTCACGAAAACCGGGTCGACGTGGACGAGGCCCGGGAAGACCTCTGAGTAACCGCTGACATCGTACGTCGGTAGGTTGAACGCCACGTAGCCGTCGGTTGACTCGTAGCCGCCCCAGACGAGGAGGTTCACCGCGAAGGCCATGCCGGCCTTCGCCAGCAGCACAGCCATCAGCCGGATGTACGACACCGCATGGCCGAAGGCTTTCGTCGGTATCTCGATGATCCCGACGAAGCCCTCACCGTGGTAGACGAGGACGACCCCGACCACGATGGACGCAAGCGCCACCGCGGCGACAGTCGGGGAGAGTCCGACGAAACCGAGGTCGAACATCTCGTTCTCGTATAGGACGCCGTCGGTGCCGACGAGGAACGCCGGCTTGATGCCCGTGGCGGTGAGGTCCGTCCCGGCGAGGCCGACCGACTCGAGCACCGCCGGCGACTCGCCCGCCTCGTTCGAGGTGAAGATCCAAGCAAAGATGCCCCAGAGGACGAGGAGCCAGGCGGCGTTCTCGGAAAAAGCCTCGACGAGACCGTGTTCGCGGTCATTGAGAAAGCCCATACCGTACCCGGCGCTCAGGTGGACCACGCCGAAGAGGATGCTCGCGATGATCCACAGCTGGGCGACCTCGACCACCTGGAGGCCCTTCGAGAGGGTACCCGCCAACGGGATCGCCAATCCAAGGTCGTGGGTGTGAATTCCGAACACCTCGTCGTAGAACAACCCGAACAGGATGGTGAAGCCCCCGGCCCAGACCGCGATCGTGCCGAGGGCCTTGAGGGCGTCGCTGCTGACCAGGCGGCGGACGGCCAATCCCATCAGGACGTAGAACAGCCCGTAGCCCATGTCACCGATCATGAACCCGAACGCCAGGGGGAACGTCAGGAACACGAAGATGGTCGGGTCGAGCTCGTGGTAGTGAGGGCGGTTGACGGTCTTGACGAACACCTCGAACGGCTTGAGGATCGCCGGGTTGCTCTGGATCACCGGTGGTTCGCCCTCGTGCATCTCGGGACGGCCGCCGTCGGCGGCCAGTTCGCGTTCGTGCGGCGGATCGTAGCTCACCCGCTCGAGCTCGTCGATCTCGACGCCATCGCCCACGGCCGCGGTGAGGCTGGCCTCGAGGTCGTCGAACGCCTTGCTCGGAATCCACCCCTCGGCCACGAAGGCGTGTTCAGTGGTGGCGAACCGGAGGGGCGCTTCCGCGCGCTCGACCTCGATCGAGAGCTCCTCCTCGAGGGCCAACAGGAAGCCACCGTGCTCGAGGCGGACGTCCTGGAGATCGGTCTCGATACCCTCGAGGCGGTTTTCGAGGCGTTGCATCCGGCGTTCGAGTTCCTTGCGTCGGTCGGTCGGGTCGCCGTCTCCAGCCGGTAGTTCGAGCCGGTCGAACTCGACGCCGACGAGCGCATCGGAGAGGGCGCCCGCCGAACCGCCGCGCGGGCGGGCTGCCACGGCGATGATGTCACCCTCGACGAACAGCTCGTAAGCCGCGACGTCGTCCGCATCGGCCATGGCCGACCGGATCCGCTCGGGGGTCCCCCGACCCACGACCACGTCGATCGCGTCGTATCCCCGGAGCAAATCGAGGTCGATCCCGAGGCGGGCAAGCGGTTCGAGCCGGTCGTGCTCGTCCTCGAGCTGGCGGAGCTCGTCACGAATCTCGGTGCGTTCGTCCTCGAGCTCATTGACGCGAGCGCGGACGGTCTCGAGGCGATCGACCGCGCCATCCACGTCCTCGACGGTCGCCGCGGTCGCATCCTCCGGCCCGAGGTCGAGGGTGTTCTCAAGGGCTCTGACCGTCACCAGCAGTTCAGAAGCCGACTCCGCCCCCGTGAGCGGGTCACCCGTCCGAAACGACTCCCAGCTCTCGTCGTACTCCTCGAGCTGGACGAGCTCGAGTTCGTGCAGCCGGGTGATCGTCTCCTCCATCACGCCCTTCGACCCCGTGATGGAGACCTTGCTCATACGCTCAGGCCTGAGCATGAATCGCCTCCCTGAACGCCTCCAACACCATCTCGACCACCTCGTCTCGATGCGCCTCGGCTCGTGCCGTGAGCTCCTCACGCCGCTCGCGGCCAGCCTCGAGGATCTCCTCGCGCTCGTCCGAGAGTTCGGCGCGGACCTCGCTCAGCCGCTCTTCTGCGAGCGCATCGGCGTCACGCTCGGCGTCGCGCTTGATTTCACGCGCGCGTTCACGCGCAGCCTCGAGGCGATCCTCGCGATCAGCCTCGGCGTCGGCGACGATCTCCTCGGCGTCACGTTCGGCGGCTTTGATCTGTTCGAGCACCTCTGGCCTCGGCATGTCCTTGTCCGCGTGTCCGTGAGCGCGCTATTTGGGCGTTGCGAGATGGGACGGGGGCGATGGACACGATTAAGAACCGGCGGCGGTTCGCTCAGGCTAGTATGGGGGTGTTGGCGGATAAATCGCGGGCCCGGACCTTCTACCGGTTCCTCTCGCCGATCTACGACGCGATCAACCCGTTCATCTGGACGGACGAGATGCGCGATGCCGCCGTCGACTGGTTTCCCCTCGAGACCGGCGACCGGGTGCTGGACGTGGGGTGTGGCACCGGATTTGCGACGGAAGCGCTTCGCTCCCCCACCAACGAGGTCCACGGCCTCGACCAGAGCCGCCACCAGCTCGCCCGGGCCGCGAGGAAGCTCCCCGCGGACGTGGCACTCTATCGAGGGGACGCCGAACGGCTCCCCTTTCGCGACGACAGCTTCGACGCGATCTGGTCCTCGGGGTCGATTGAGTACTGGCCGGATCCCGCGGCGACGCTCGCGGAGTTGCGCCGTGTCGGTCGCCCGGGGGCGCCCGTGCTGGTCGTCGGTCCACACGAACCCAGCACCTGGCCGATGCGCAAGCTCGCCGACAGCATCATGTGGTTTTACGATGCCGACCGGGCCACGGCCTGGTTCGAGACTGCCGGGCTCGAAGCGATCGAGCACCGGACCGACGGTCCCTGGTACAACGGCTCGATGGCCATCATTACCCGGGCACGGGTGCCCTCAGCCTGAGGCGATGGCACTCGTTTCGACGAGCGTGTGACCGTCACGAACGAGGCGGGCGGTGACCCGACTGTCCGGATCGATGTCGGGATCGTTGGTCCCCGCAACGACGAACCAACCCCGCTCACCCGGCGACCAGTCGTTGTCGGTCTCCGTGTTGAACGCGGCACCTCCGAACCCGTAATATCCCCTCTGACTCCCGAGGGGGAGACTGGGTTGGTGGGTGAGGGCAACGCCGTCTACGTGGAGGGATATGTCGAGGCCCTCCAGGTCGATGGGTTCACCCCCCTCGTGAATGAGAGTGACCTTCCACCGGTCCTCCTCGGTCGGTTCGACGGTCATCGACACGTCGAAGACGGCCGGGTTGGCCCCCGGGTTCGCGGGGATGACCGTCACCGCGACCCCAGCCAGGGCGACAACGATCACTGTGAGCAACGCCACGCCGGTCACGGGCGCGATGCCTCTCTCGCTCATGGTGTCAACACTTGGCGCGCTCTCCGATTTGAACTCGTCTACTCCACGGTCACGGTGGCGATCGAACCGTCGGGGGCGACGACACGGACGTCGAAGGGTCGGTCGGGCATCACGACCCAGGTATGACCATCGGAACCGGTCGAGCCAATCTTCGCCCACGTGGTCCCTTGTCGGAGATACACCGCAGCCTCCACCGGGTCGTCGCCGGCCGACCGCTGCACCGAGACGCCAAGCGGTCCGGGCGTCTCGCCGTGGTCGACCTCGAGCGTGAGCCCGTCGTCGGTTGTCGAGGTAACGTCACGATCGTCAAGCTGATCGAGTCGTTGGTACTCACGGACGTGGGCGATCGCCTCGGCCGGTCCGTAGACGATGGCTTCGACCCGGAAACCATCGCCCGAGCGGTCCACGCGGTACCACCCATCCCCGAGGGAGCGCGACGCGTCCGTCGTCGTGAGGCTGGGATACGCCGATTCGACCACCTCGACCGCCGCGACGATGTTCCCGAGGCGATCGGGGCCGGAGGCGTTGATGCGGTCATACCGGGTCACCTCCCGGACGAAATGGTTCCCGGTAATGGCTTCCGCGGCGATCGCCGATTCGGACCGGCTAATGCGGGGGTGTACCGGACCGCCGGCGCTCGCGGCCTCCCCAAGTGACGACCGGACCGGTCCGAGGTGGAGACCAAGCCGACCACTGAGGTCATCGGCACGCTCGCTCACGTTCAATCCGTCATGCTCGGCGAGGAGCGGCTCCAGCGCGGTCAGCGATTCCCGAAGGGCTCTCGCCTCGACAAAGGTCGTTGCATACGTTTGCATGAGCGAGCCCACACCGTCGTCCGGGGCGGTCCGCAGCGCCATCACCTCACGCTCGAGCAGCGTCGCATGGTGTTGCTCAAGCTCCTCGAGATGGGCTCGCAACAGTGCCACTCGCTCATCGGTGTCGGCCTGCTCATAGCGGTGTTCGAGAGCAGCCCGCTCGAAGGCGACGCGGAGGTGCGCATCACCCATGCGTGTGGCAAGACCGAGATCGCCTTCGACCGTGGCGAACGTGGTATCGGCGTCCGCATCAGCCGGTAGCTCGACCGCCGCCGGTGTGGAGAACCCGGCACCAACGCCTGCCAGGAGGGCGATCAGCACCGCCGCGAACACGAGGACTCGACCGCGCATTACCCTCGCCTACCGAGGCTGGAGGCAAAAAGCGGTCGGGTGGCCACTCGGCCTATGGAAAGGATTTTGCCCGCCCCGGGCCCCTTTTCGCCAATCACCATGGCTCGGCGGGTGCTCGAGATCGTCCTGCTGTTGCTGATCATGCTGTCCGTCGCGGCCACCGGTAGCGGGCTCGTCGCCGCCCAAACCGCCCCGCCATCGGATGGACCTGCCACGTGGATCACCGTCGATGTCGACGCGTCGGGCGATGCCCACTGGGCCATCGAAACGCGCTTTGACGTGAGCACGGCCGAGCGTCGCGCTGCCTTCGAGACGCTGGTCGACGACGTCCGGTCGGGTGACGTCGACATGCCCTACGACCGCGAGATGGTCGAGGGCTACCGCGACCGGGGTGCCGCCGCGGTCGATCGATCGATGGCCATCGAATCGGTCAGCTGGGAGGATCGCATCGAGGACGACGTGGGCGTCCTCGCGTTTCGGTTCACCTGGACCAACTTCGCCGCAGTCGAGGGCGACCGTCTCGTGATTGGCGACGCGTTTCACGGCCCTGAAGGGGCGTGGCTCGGAGCGCTCGATGCCGACACGTGGCTGACCGTTTCGGGTCCACCCGACCACGCCGTGGTCTCATCGCCCCCCGACCAGCGTGTCGAAGACGGCGCCGTGACCTGGGAGGGTCCAACGAGCTTCGAACCGGGTGACTTCGCCATGACCCTCGAGGCCCCCGAGTCCGGGGCACAACTCGAAACCCTCGATGCCGTCTTGCTCGCCCTCGGTGCGTTGGTCTTCGGGGCGGTCCTCGTGGCCTGGTACCGCCATGAACGCCAGGCCACGGCCGCGGACGAGGCGGCAGACGCCGACGACGAGGGCGAATCTGGCGAACCCCCCGAGGATGACGGACCGGACGAACAACCCCCGGAGGACAGCCTCGACCCGGAGCTCCTGAGTGACCCAGAGCGCGTCGAGCGACTCCTCGAAGAGCACGGCGGTCGGATGAAGCAGGCGATGATTGTCGAGGAGACCGACTGGTCGACGGCCAAGGTGTCCCAGCTCCTGTCGAGCATGGCCGAGGAGGGCCGCATCGAGAAACTCCGTATCGGCCAGGAGAACCTCATCTCCCTCCCCGACGAGGACGAGACCTGATCGGCCGTCGCCGGGGGCTTCGAAACTGTTTATGCCCGCGCGCGACCAGTTCGAGCTACGATGAAAGTGCTCGTGACGGTCAAGGAGGTCGCCACCGTCGGCGACGCCTTCGAGATCGAGGCTGATGCCATCGCCGACCGCCATCTCGAGTACGAGCTCAACGAGTGGGACGACTACGCCGTGGAGGAGGCCGTCCAACTCGCCGAGGCGAACGACGACGTCGAGGTGGTCGCGGCAACGATCGGTCCCGAACGCGCAGAGGAGACCATCCGCAAGGCCCTGGCGAAGGGGGTCGATCGCGCCGTTCGCGTCTGGGACGACAACCTCGCCGGTCAGGGGCTGTTGGACGTCCCCACCAAGGCCGAGCTGTTGGGGAACGTCGTCGAGGCGGAGGCGCCCGACCTCGTCTTCAGCGGCGTCCAGGCGGACGACGACGCCTTTGGTGCGACGGGCGTCGCCCTCGCCGAGCGCGTGGGCTTCGAGTGGGCAGCGGTCGTCAATCGCTTCGACCTCGAGGGGTCAACGGCCACGGTCCATCGCGAACTCGAGGGTGGCCTCGAGGAGATCGTCGAGGTCGACCTGCCGGCCGTCTTCACCATCCAGACCGGCATCAACGAACCACGATACGCGAGTCTGCGCGGGATTCGACAGGCCCAGCAAAAGGAGATCGACCACCAGACCCTGGCCGACCTTGGTGTCGATCCCGCGACCGTCGAGGGGTCGCTCACGATCGAGCAGATGGTCGAACCCGAGGTGGAATCCGACGTGACGCTCCTTGAGGGGTCGGCGGACGATACCGGCGCCGAGCTGGCCGATATCCTCGCCGACCTGGGGGTGGTCGACGCATGAGCGACGTCCTGGCCGTCGCAGAGCACCGCGAGGGCGAGCTCCGGACGGTGAGCCTCGAGGTGATCGCAGCCGCCGTGGAGCTCTCCGATGGCGATGCGGTTCACGCCCTCATCGTCGGCGAAGGCGCATCGGATCTGGCGGCGGAGCTCGATCGATCGGGCGTGGACCACGTCCACGTCGTGGACCACGACCGCCCCTTCGACCACGGCCTGGTGCACGCGGCCGCCTGTCAACTCGCCGCACAGGTCGAACCGGCCTACATCGTCGGACCGCACTCGGTCAACGGCATGGACACCCTCCCCGCGGTGGCCGAGTCGCTCGATTGGCCCCTCGTCACCGACGCAATCGGCCTCGAGGCCGATGGGGGGCTCACGGCCGTCCGGGAGATGTACGGGTCGAAGGTGGAGACGACCGTCGCCGTCGCCGGCGAGACGGCGGTCATCTCGATTCGCGACGGTGCCTGGGAGGCGATCGATGGGGACGGCTCGGCCACGATCGAGCCGTTCGAGGTGGATCACGACCTTGCCGGTGGAGCCACCGTGATCGGCTACGAGGCGATGGCCGCCGGCGACGTGGACATTACGGAGGCGAACGTGCTGGTCAGCGTCGGCCGGGGCATCGGCGAGGAGGAGAACCTCGAGCTGATCGAGGCGTTGGCGGACGCCCTGGGGGCGACCATCGCCGCGTCCCGGCCGATCGTCGACGCCGGCTGGCTCCCCAAGAACCGTCAGGTCGGCCAAAGCGGCAAGACGGTCACGCCGGACGTCTACATCGCGATCGGCATTTCAGGCGCGGTCCAACACGTCGCCGGTATGCAGGGTGCCGATACAATCATCGCCATCAACAACGACCCGAACGCCCCGATCTTCGACATCGCGGATTACGGCATCGTCGACGACCTGTTCGACGTCATCCCCGCGCTCACCGAGGCGCTTGACTAACGTCACGTATTTGCCCATCCCGGACCGATTTCGCGGGTATGGAATACATCGAGGCGCGGCGTGGCCGTATCGACGCCCGCCTCGAGGAAGCGATGGACGACATCGAACCGTTGGCCCTCCAAGAGCCGATGCGCCATGCCCTGCTGGCCGGCGGTAAGCGGGTGCGCCCGACGCTGACGGTGTTCACCTGCGAGGCGGTCGGCGGTGAGGTGGAGGACGCCCTCGAGTTTGCCGTCGGGATCGAGCTCGTCCACACCGCCTCCCTGGTCGTCGACGACATCATCGACCGCTCGCCCGTGCGCCGATCCACCGAGAGCACGTGGGCAGCGTTCGGCCACGACGGTGCGCTCGTCGGCAGCGACGGCCTCCTCGCGGCGGCGTTCGACCGGTTCGCGGACGATCCTCGGGCGATGGCGCTCGTCGCCGAGGCCCTCGTCGAGCTCGGGGAGGGTGAAGCGACCGAGCTGGTCGACCGTCCAACGACGCGCGAGGAGTACTTCGATCTCGCCCGGCGCAAGACGGGCGTGTTGTTCCGTGCAGCCGCAGAGGTCGGAGCCATGGCTGGCGGCGGCGACGACGACGACATCGAGGCCCTTGGGACGTACGCCGAGCGCGTCGGCGTCGCGTTCCAGATCCGTGATGACGTCCTCGACGTGGTGGCCGACGAGGAGACCCTCGGCAAGCCCCCCGGGCGGGACGATGCGATGGACCGCCCGTCGCTGCTGGCGGTGGCCGACCTCGATCCCGAGGCCGCCGATCGCTACGCCTGGGAGCAATCTACCGCCGCCCTCGAGGCGCTCGAGGCGGTTCACTTTGCTGACGACGAGGTGCGGACCTACCTCGAGGAGCTCGCCCGGTTCGTCGTGACCCGCGAGCGCTGAGGATCAGCCGGGGCGGGGCCGCTCCAGCCGGGCCTCGGCGACCGCGAAGGTCAGCGTGCTCGCCAGCCCGAGGATGGTGCCTGCCGCGAGCATGCCCGCCATGTACGACAGGTCGGCGAGATCCAGCACGTACCGGCTGAGGCCGTGCAGGACCGCCGCGAGCGCGACCACGTAAAAGGGCGCGTTGAGATACCTGACGCGAAACCGGTCATGGAGGTAGGCGTCGGTGAGCTGGCCGAGACTGGTCATCAAGCCGGCGGCCGCAATCCACAGCAAGGCGCCGTCGACGAGGGCGGCCACCACGACGATGGCCGCAAGCTCCTCAACGGCCGCCTGGCGGGCGACCTCGAGACGGTCGAGCGCGCTGATGGCCGCCACGACCAACAACGCGATCGCGACGCTGTAGGTGACGAGCGTCACCCGACCCGCGTACAGCGACCCGCGCACGCGTTTCAGCCCCGCGATGATCCGGGACGGGAGGTCGAAGCCGCGCGCGATGAGATACAGCCCGATCAACCCCGATGTCGTCCCCAGCACCACGCCGGGCAGATTGAACTCGCTCGCCACGACAGCCAAGGGGTAGATCAGCAACAAAATCCCGAGTGGAATCAGAATCGTCCCGCGGGTCTCGGGGTCGTCCAACACCTGTTTGATGGTATAATAGGCCGATTCAAGCCCTTCGGCCTGGCGGACGACGACCCGTCGAACGCCGTCGACGGTCACCCGCGACCGGATGACCGGTAGCACGCTCTCGTCCTGTGCGCCGTCCGTGACGACGACCACGCCGACCTCCTCGGGCTCCACCCCGAGGCTGTCGAGGGTGCGATCGACCTCGGCGCCGACGGCGCGCGCGGCCGACACGTCGCGCCCCTCACGGCCCGTCACGGCCGCCACGGCGACGTCATCGCCCAGCTGGTCGACGATCTGCAGCCCCTTGAACAGGACGTTGACGTCGCTGTCCTCGGGGTCGGCCGTGGCCAGCGCGACGGCTCCGGACTCGACCGCCCGCCGGCCGACCAGGGGCGTCTCGAGGCCGGTCTTGCGGCCGATGTCGTCGTCCATGTCGACACACAGCACCAGGCGCATCGGGTCGACCTAGACGCGGCGGTACCGAGTGTCTTACGCCCCGTGAGCCGCCCAAAACGCCTCGATCCGTCGGTTCAGGTCGGACGGCTCGAGCACCTCGAACTCGTCGGCGTCGGTGAGGTGATCGTTGACGCCATCCCAGTCCGACCGGGCGTACCGGCCGTCGATGAGCACGCGGACGCCCACCTCCTCGGGACCGCGGATAACCCGCCCAAGGGCCTGTCTGGCCTTGCGGACGGCGGGGACCACGAGGGCGTGGTCGAAGCCGTCGCCGAAGCGGCGCTCGTAGGCCGTTTGCGTCGCCCGCGTCACCGGATCGGAGGTGTTCACGATGGGGACGCCCACGATCGCGGCCGCCGCCAGCCGGTCGCCCTCGTAATCGACGCCCTCGGTGAGCGTGCCCCGGAGACTCGTCACGAGGACCTTTGCCGGCCCGTCGAAGAACTGCCGCTTGAGCCGGTCCGTCGTGGCGCGGTCGCTCGAGCGATCGAGCAACACCTCGCGGTCGAGGCGGTCGCGCAGCGCCTCGGCCGCCCATTCCGCCTCCGCGTAGCTGGGCATTCCGACCAGGACGTTGCCCGGCGAGGTGGCCACGTCGGCGATTGCCCGCGCATACGTCGCCCGCGTTGGCGATTCCTCGTCGGGAGCGCCGCGGTTGCGGTAGGTGAACTTTGGAGCGTCCACGACGAGACTGAGGCGGTGTTCGGAGGGAAACGGCAGGCCGAATCGAGCGGTGTCGACCGGTCGGCCGGCCGCCCCAAGCCGATCGAGCCCGGTCGCCGCCTCGAACGCGTCCATCGGTGCGAGCGTCGCGCTCATGAGGAGGCCGGCGCCAAAGCCCCCGAGCGCGTCGGCGATCGCGTCGGCCGGGAGGACGTTGTGCAACGCCAGGTGGCCTCTGGAACGCGCCCGCCAACCGGATCGGTCGACCCGGCGTTCACGCGGCTCGAGGCGGACCGTACGCATGTAGGTCTCGTGGTCGTGCGCGTACCAGTCGGCCAGGAACCGGCCGGCCGTCGGCGTCGCCCGCCAGCGCTCCTCCCCGTCGACCGCGTTGAGGACGTACTCGATCACGGGTCCAACCCGTTCAGGGGCGGCCCAGTCATCACGTCCATGACCCTCGAGATCGAGCTGTGTCGTGAGTCGATCACGTTCGACCGTCTCGGGGTCACGCAACGGGATCGTTCCCTCTCCAGGTGGATTCCCGGCGTCGACGATGGCCTCCACCGCGGTGACGACCGAGCCCAGGAAGCCGTGGACGAGCGAGAGATCGGTCCGCTCGAGGCCGGCCTCCTCGAGCGTGTCCGTGGCGATCGACCGCGCGTTCGGCCCGTTGCGTCCCTTCGAGCACTCGATCACCCTGGCGAGCTCGTCGCGAGCGCGCTCAAGCGTCGTGAGGGCGACCGACTCGCTCGCCAACTCGCGAACGCGCGACTCCAGCATGTGGGCCTCGTCACACACGATCATCGTGCGCTCGTCAACGATCGGCCCGGTGAACGTCGCGACGGTCCGCGGGTCGAACGCGTGATAGTAGTTTCCGAGGACCACCTCCGCCTCGCCCACGAGCGCACCCATCAGCGAATGAGGGCAGCTCCCGTACTCGACGCCACGGTCCACGAGATCCTCCGGTTCGAGGTGGCCGCCGGCAGCGGCGTCGAACGGGACGACCGCCGACGCGTCCGCCTCGGCACCGCCGTCGGCGAGGTACTGGGCATAAAACGGACAGTACTCCACGGAACCCGATCCGGAGGGGGCCGGGGTCGAGGGCATCCGCCCCGGGTAGGGCGCACGGGTCGACCCGAAAGCAAGCCCATCGTCGACCTGTGCCTCCTTGGCGAGCGTGGCCGGGTCGCGACCGCCACCGGCGAGGTCGCGGGTCCGCTCGCGGAGGTTCTCACAGCGCTCATAGAGGTTGTCAGCGGTCATCCCGCCGGTCCCCGTCCGATGATAGGGACACACGTCGGCCTTCCCGACGAGCGTGAGCGAGACCGGGGACGCGTCCAGCCCGGCCGTGATCCGGTCGACGTCGGCCTCGAACTGGCGGAGCTGCTGCTTGACGCTGGTGACGACGAACAGCCGATCGATCGCATAGCTGGGGTCCCGGACCGCGTGGAGCCCCGCCGTCAACGCCAGCATCGACTTGCCCGTCCCGCAGGCGCCTTCGAGGGCCAGAAATCCACCGTCAGCCACTACGTCGAGGGCCCGCTCGATGCCAGCGGCTTGGTTCGGGTAGGGGCGTTCGTGACCGAACACGGCCCGCCAGTCCGACATGTGCTTCGAGGTTGACCGGCCATGACGGTTAGGGCTGTCGTCACCGCGGGCGTGAGGTATTCTTAAGTCATTGTGGCGGAACGCCGTCGATATGAACTACCGGCTTGGTGTCGCCGGCGGGCCGGACGCCGTCGACGGCGGGACGGGGATCTTGTTCCTGCACCCCTCGACTGCCGAGACTGACCGCTTGGATACCGACTTCCTGAAGGCCGACTCGGATCAGTACCTCGTCGTGTCCACGCGCACCACCGCCGACGAGGTCGACCAAAAGCTCGAGTTCTACGACGCCGACCCGGACCGCGCCACCATCGTGGACGCGATCAGCGTCGAACGCGGCTACTCACGACGCCAAAGCGATCGCGTCACCTATCTGAGTACGCCCAACGACGTGGACGGGCTCATGAACGCCGTTAGTGAGTTTTTCCAGGGGTCCGAGGGTAAACGTCGGCTCAGTTTCGACTCGATCACTGAACTCAGTTTTTATGCCGGCGAGGAACGCACCCGGGAGACGATCGACCGACTCTTGGAGTTGCTCGGAGAACACGAGGCCGTCGGGCTCTTTCATCTCTCGACGGGCGTTCATGACGACCGTGTGATCGACAACTATCGCGACCGCTTCGATATGGTCATCGAACTCGACGCGGACGGCTCCGTCACGGTCGACGGGTGAGCCCACCGGCGCGCTCACCCAAGCACGAGCACGGCAGCCAACCAGCCGCCGAGGATGAACGTGACGAGAGCCGTACCCACCACAAGCTTCGTGGCCTCGCTCATGTCGACGCCCACAGCCGGCCAACGCTTAGGTGGTGTGGTCCAGACGAAACAAAGGGGGGAGGGGTTTATGATACCATGTCGCCCTCACGCCACGCCTCGGGGACCTCGATCACGTACCGGCCGTCCTCTTGCAACGAGATGATGTACGTTTCGCGGTCGTACAGCTCCATCAGGTTGAGTTCGTACTGGCCGGGCTCGACGATTTTGATGCTCTCGAACTGATCGTCCAGCTCCTCCCGGAGTTCGGCCAGTGTCGGTCGCTCAGCCGGTGCTGTCCCACCATCGTCGTCTCCACCCGGTTGGTCCGAGTAAGCCTCCTCGTGGGGCTCTCGCGGCGCCGCAGGGAGCTCGTCCTCGGGCACGACCTCCGAACGGGCCGAGGCTTGGGCACCGTCCTCGGCGGCCACCTCGGCGTCGGGGAGGAACTGAAACTTCTTGCCCCCACAGTCGGGGCAACCGCCGAGCATGGCCGTCGAGCCATCGGCAAATCGCCGCCCACAGCCCGTGCACTGGTGTGGCATCAGCGGTCGGTGACGAGTGTTGAGATGAGGTCCTCGTCCTTGTGAAGGGTTTCGATGCGATCGGCCGGGCCAATCACCGTCAACTTGCCCGCGTCGGATCGGCCGATGAGCCGGTCGAGGAGGCTTCCGGTGCTCGCCTGGCTCCGGGGATAGCTCTCGATTTCGATGCCGTTGAACCCATCCGGCGTAATCTCGCCCATCGTCACCTCGATCAGCTTGCTCTCCTCGTCTGGCGACAGACCGCGCTCGAGGATGACGATCTTACCATCGTGAACGCCGTCGAGGATGAGCCGAATCTTCTCCATGCTCGCCAACCCCTCCATGCGGTCACCGGAAATCAGGTCGATGCGAACGCCGTCGTCATCGGTCGTCTCGGTTGCTTCGGCCATCATGATCACCCGAAGTACTCCGCAATCTTGTCGTAGACCTCGTCCATGTTGTCACCCTCGAGGGCCGACAACGGGACGGTCTCGTGTTGCGGGAACGTGCTTTTGATCCGCTGGACGCTTGACTCCTCGAGGTCGATCTTGTTCGCGAAGATCAACACGGGCAGGTCGCGGCTTTCGATGATCCCGATCAGCATGGTGTTCACCTGCGTGATGGGATCCTTCGCGCTGTCGAGGACGTAGATGACGCCGTCGACGTCCTCCCGGAGCCAGTGCATCGCCTCCGCCACCCCCTCGGTAGCTTCTCGCGACCGGCGGATGGCATCGTCCTCCTCGAGGTCGAATTCGATGAACTCCTCGTAGTCGACCTTGGTCGTCACGCCCGGCGTGTCAACGATGTCGATCGTGACCGTTTTGCCGTTGCGTTTAATCTCGACGTTTTCCTTCCTGCGGGCCCGTCGGGTCTCGTGGGGAATGGGGCTCTCGGGACCGATCGCGTCGCCCGTCCAATCGCGGGCGATTCGGTTGGCTAACGTGGTCTTACCGGCGTTTGGCGGCCCATAGATGCCGATGCGCTTTGACTCCTCACCTGCGAAGAGTTTGTCGACTGCGTTTGAGATGCTGTCGCGAATGGTGGTGATCAGTCCCATCGGTTCCTCCCGCTATCGTGGACCTGATAGCTGGTACTAGATAGGGGTCCTTGGACCGTCTTAAGATTACGTCAGACATATATAACAAAGTTGGTGTATAGACCCGAGCCATCGCCGCCGTGACGGGATTCGATACCCCACACCCCTTCATTTCACCTGGAACGATCAGTTGATACCTATCAACTCCACGTTTTGAACAATATCATAATATACAATATAAAAATAATTGTAATAAACGGTGATATTTTCTGTATTACGGTGGTGTAATTCCCCCACCCACATCAAAGTTTCTGCTCGGGAAAGCAGCCGTCAGCAGAATCCTGCCAATCATTCGTTTCCAGTTGAAGACGAGGGGTGGGAGGGGGTAGTGATGGTCGAGAGGAATTCACTCCGATCGCGTCACTGATTCGAGCAGTTCCGGCCGAAATCCTCCGAAATTGCCGCTGATGGCTTCGATCGGACCAATTCGTGTGTCTGCACCGATGGTCGATGAGTGTCGTTTCCGTTGGACATGTCAGACGATCATCTTGGAATGGAGTGGCCGTCACGAATACATGTAATTCGAGTTAAGGTATCGTTACTAGAGAGAAGAGTTTATGGTGTTGGTGGTCATCGATGCGACGCACACGGGGAGGAGCCATTTCGGGATGGGGCTCCGGTCAGCTTCGTCGGTCGCAAGCGGCAGCTTCGGCCGGCGTTGCAGTTGAAACCAAGGGGTAGATCACACGAACATGTCCGACGACGACCGCGGCGCCGACTGGGTATCACCACCGGTAGAGGATGCGGTGTCCGCGGAGCGCGATTTCGACGTTGATGACCTCTACGGGGACGACGTCGACGAGGAGGGGCTGTTTGACGAGCTCCTCGAGGGGCGCCCGGTCTTCACGAACAAGGACGTGTTGCGACCGGCGTATACCCCCTCGAAACTCCCCCACCGCGAGGAGAAGATCAACGAGATGGCGTCGATTCTGGTATCTGCCCTTCGGGGCGAGACGCCCTCGAACATCCTTATTTACGGGAAGACGGGGACCGGCAAGACCGCCTCGGCGAAGTACGTCAGCGAGGAGCTCGAACAGACGTCAGAGCGCTACGACTCGCCGTGTCACGTGGAGTACGTCAACTGCGAGGTCATCGACACCCAGTACCGGGTGTTCGCGAAGCTGGCCAACACCTTCATCGAGAGCAACCAAACGACCATCGACGAGGAGCTTGACCGGCTGACGGACTGGGCACGGCGGTTGCGCACCGGTGACGGGGAGGACGTCCCCTACGACGATCTCAGCGCCGTCCTGGATCGCATCGACCAGCTCGAGACCGAGCGCGACCAGTTCGAGCGGGTTCCGATGACGGGCTGGCCGACCGACCAGGTCTACGACGCGTTGTTCGACGCCATCGACTACCGCGAATGCGTGGTCATCATCATGCTCGACGAGATCGACAAGCTCGTCGAGAAATCGGGCGACGACACGCT
>CAZCYF010000028.1:0-18038 GCA_964502835.1 uncultured Halobacteriales archaeon
GGCAGACACCTTCGGCGTCTTCGTCGGGTCGCCACCGGGCGGTCGCGAGGAGCGGGCCCTGCATGGGTTCTACGACATCGAGAATACGGCACCCTTCCCGGAGGAGTGAGGGTACCGCAGAGCGAGCCGGTGGAGGCTATCGACGGGGCTGACGGCGTCGAGGAGCTCACCCTCGTCGGGGAGAGCACGGACGGGCGATCGCTGGGTGCAATGGCCCCAGGTGAATCCACACTGGCCGCCCGCCCGCGCAGACATCTTTTTGGGTTCCACGACCCGACCTGAACTAACCCACCGATGAGCCAGCACGAGACTCCGAACCACACGTCCGCGTTCTCGGTAGCGGCCGACTGGGACGCGCTGTACATCGACGGCGAGTGGCGCCGCGTCGGGGACCGAGACCGTGCGGACGTCCGCAATCCGGCGACCGGCGAGACGGTTACGACCGTCCCGAAGGCGACACCGACCGACGTCGACGAGGCCTACGAGACCGCGGCGGCCGCCCAAACCGACTGGGCCGCGGCGTCGCCGGCGAGGCGGGCATCGGTGGTGCGAGCGGTGGCCCGCCTCCTCGAGGACCACGAGGACGCGATCAAGGAGCTGATCGCCGTCGAGACGGGCGGCACGCGACCGAAACAGGCCATCGAACACGGCGGGTCGGTCACCTTCGTCTATGACGCCGCCCAGTTCGCCTTCCGGGTCAACGGCCGGCACAACCGCTCGAAGATCCCCGGAAAGGAGAACCACATCAAGCGCGAGCCGGCGGGGGTCGTCGGGGTCATCACCCCGTGGAACGTCCCGCTCAAGCTGTCGCTGCGCGTGGTTGCGCCGGCCATCGCCCTCGGCAACGCGGTGGTGCTCAAGCCGGCACTCGAGACGCCGGTCACCGGGGGCCTCCTCCTCGCACGGCTGTTCGAGGCGGCCGGGCTCCCCCCTGGCGTGTTGAACGTAGTCCCCGGCGACGGCCCGAACGCCGGAGCCCGGACGGCGGCCAACCCGACGAGCGACGTGGTGGCGTTCACCGGGTCGACCGAGGTGGGCCGCCAGGTCGGCAAGGCGGCCATCGATCATTTCGCCCTACCGGCCCTCGAACTCGGGGGCAACAACGCCCACGTCGTGCTCGACGACGCCGACCTCGACCGGGCGGTCGACGCGGGCGTCTTCGGGTCGTTCTGGCACCAGGGCCAGGTCTGCATCTCGATCAACCGCCATCTCGTCCACGAGTCGCTATACGACGCGTATGCCGACCGACTTGCCGAGCGTGCGGCCGCACTTCCCGTCGGCGACCCTCGCGATGACGCGAACGTCATCGGGCCCATCATCAACGAGACACAGCGCGACCAACTCCTCGAGTACATCGAGCGGACCGTCGACCAGGGCGCGACCCTCGAGACCGGCGGCGGCCACGACGGCCTGTTCGTCGAGCCGACCGTGCTCACCGGCGTGACCAACGACATGGCGGCGGCGTGCAACGAGCACTTCGGCCCGGTGGCGCCGGTCATCCCCTTCGAGACGGACGAGGAGGCGATCGCGCTCGCGAACGACACCGAGTACGGCCTGAGCGGCTCCGTCCATGCCGCCGACGCCGCGCGCGCCGAGGCCGTCGCCGACCGCATCGAGACCGGAATGATCCACGTCAACGACCAGCCGGTCAACGCCGAGCCGGCCGCCCCCTTCGGCGGGATGAAGGCCTCCGGCGTCGGCCGGTACAACAGCGACTGGATCATCGACGAACTGACCGAGCCCAAGTGGGTCTCGGTCCAGCGCGAACCCCGTAGCTATCCCTTTTAATTCCCGTCGAACGGCTCGACCAGCTCGACGCCATACCCGTCCGGATCCTCGATGAACGCTACCCGAGCGTTGGCGCCCGCCGAATCAAGGGGCCCCCGCCGGAGGGGACAGCCGGTCTCGGCCTGAAGTCGGTCCAGGGCCGCGTCGGTGTCGTCGACCCGGAGGGCGATGTGGTCGATGCCGGCCGGCTCGACGGGGCCCCGGTCGGGGGTGTGCTTGAGCTGGAGCTCGACGCCGTTCGGGCCGGCTAGGAAGACGTTCGTCGCGCCGTCGCCGCCCTCGAAGGTGCGGGTGCGGTCGAGGCCGACTGCGTCCTCGTAGAACGCGAGTGAGCGCTCGAGGTCGGACACCCAGATCGCGCTGTGGATGACCTCCATGAGCCCCGTTTCGAGGGCCGCCCCAAGAAGGCCCCGTCGGTGGACAGCTTTAATGAAGCGCCTCGGGTGGGTCCCGGCACGCGACCACCAGGATCCATGATCATCGACGCGTTCACCCACGCCCTCACGGAGTCGTTCTACGAAACCCTCGAGGCCGAGGCCGGCTTCGCCGGCTTGAGCGGGCGGCCAGCGTTCCTGTGGGACATGGATCGCCGCATCGAGCACATGGCGACCTACGACATCGACCGCCACGTGGTCTCTATGGCACCGTTGCCCTTCTGGCGCCATCTCGAGGGGAAGTCGGCCCGCCGGCTCACCCGGCTCGCCAACGACGAACTTCGACGACTCGCCGATGAGTATCCCGACCGGATCATCCCCGTCGGGACGATCCCGCGGGCGACGGACGCGATGCTCGCGGAGTTCGACCGCTGCGTCGATGACCTCGGCTTCGCCGGCATCCAGATCTTCTCGAACATCGACGGCCGGCCGCTGGACCGACCGGCGTTCGAGGGGCTGTTCGCTCGTGCCGAGGCCCACGACGTTCCGCTGTGGCTGCACCCCCAGTTGTATGAGTGGTACGACTGGGCCGACGAGTACATGGACCACCGACTGTTCGGCTGGCCCTTCGACACGACGCTCGCGCTGTCACGGCTGGTCTTCGGTGGCGTCACCCAGCGCTACGATTTCGACCTCATCGCCCACCACGGCGGCGGGATGGTCCCGTTCTTTCGCCACCGCATTGACGGCTTCTACGAGACGCGCCAGGCCTACCCCGAGAACTACGCCGATACCGAGTTACCCGCGTTCGACCGCCCCCCGAGCGAGCACTTCGGCGCATTCTACGCCGACACGGCCATCGGTGGCGGCGTCGCCCAACATACATGCGCCCACGACCTCTTCGGCGACCACCTCGTGTTCGGCACGGACTACCCTTTTGGCGCCGACCGCGGCGGCGCCGACATCGAGCGCGGTCTCGCGGCCGTCGAGTCGATGGCGATCTCGGCCACCGAGCGCGACGGCATCCTCGGGGCAAACCTCGAGGTCTTGCTTGCGTGACCGCGGCGACGTAACGCACTTGTCCCGCGGGGCAGTCCCCGAGACTGTCATGCCGGCCCTTGCCAAGCTCGGCCATGTGGCCTTTCGGACGCCGGATCTCGAGGAGTCGCTGTGGTTCTTTGCCGACCTGATGAACCTCCAGGTGGTCGAACGGACCGAGGACACGGCCTACCTCTGTGGCTTTCGCGACCACGAACACCACACACTCAGCCTCACGGAGGGGGCTGCGGGCGGCGTGGATCACATCGGCTGGCGGACCGCGGATCCCGAATCGCTCGAGGCCTACGCGGATCGCCTGGCCGAGCTCGGGATTGCGTACGATCGCGTCGACGGGTCCCATGAGGCCGGCGTCGGCGAGGCCCTCCGATTCGAGGTACCCGGCGGCCATCCCTGGGAGCTCTACTGGGAGGTCGACAAGCCGAAACCGGAGGGTGACAAGCGGTCGATGATCCCCACCCGTCGGTACAACACCGACCAGGCCAACCGGGTGTTCCCCCAACGGATCGATCACGTTCACGTCCAGGACCCGAACGCCCCCGACCACTCGACGTTCCTCCAGGACGAGTTCGACTTCGGCCTCAACGAGGTGTTCAAAGATCACGAGGGAGAGCTCTGGGGCTGGTGGATGGCCGTCACCGCGTTGCCCCACGACATCGGCCTCCACCGGATCGAGGAGCCCGACCCGCGCTTTCACCACATCTCATACCACGTCGACCACCTCCAGGACCTCTGGGACGCGGCCGACATGCTCCGCGAGCACCGCGTCGAACTCGACGCCGGCCCCGGCCGCCACGCGATCACGAACGCCAACTACCTCTACGTACGCGACCCGGCCAGCGGCATCCGCCTCGAGCTGTTCGCCGGCCCGGGCTATCTGAACTTCGAGCCCGACTGGGAGACGGTCGAATGGCAAGAAGAGATCGGGACCACGTCGGACCACCAGTGGTTCGGCGACCAGTACAGCGCCGACGGCGTCCCGTACGTCAACGGGACGTAGGCCGGCCGCAGCCGCTCGCGGTCAGCGGTCGAAAAATCGCTCCTTGACGAGCGCCCGTTGGAGCGTCCCGGTTTCGGTCCGGGGCAACGATTCGTCGGTGATGACGTAATCGCGCGGGCGTTTGTAATCGGCGAGCCGGTCGCTCTCGCGGCAGTACTCGTCGAGGGTCGCGCCGTCGAGGGGCTCGTCGGTCGAGACGACGGCCGCGATGCGTTGGCCCCAGCGCTCGTCGTCGAGGCCGACCACGCCCACGTCCGCCACGGCGGGATGGCGCTCGAGCACCCGTTCGACCGCCTGCGGGTAGACGTTCTCGCCGCCCGAGATGATCATGTTGTCGACGCGGTCGATGACGACCAGATACCCGTCCTCGTCCACCTCCGCGACGTCCTTCGTGCGCAGCCAGCCGTCGACGATGAGCGACGAGGGCGTCTCCGGGTCGCCGAGGTAGCCCTCGGCCATGCCCGGCCCCTGGACCATGATCTCGCCCGTCCCGCCGGGGCCGACCTCGGCCTCGGGGTCGGGGTCGTCCGTCGGCGGCGCGGGCTCGACGACGCGCAGGTCCCACATGTACGAGACCTTCCCGATGGTCCCCGGGTGGTCCGCCTGGACGCTCGGGTGGGCGAAGGTCATGTTCGGGCCGGCCTCCGTCGAGCCGTAGGTATTGAACACGCCCTCGGTGAGGCGGTCCTGGACACGCTCGATCAACGGGACGGGCACCACGGCTCCGCCGGTGCGGATCATCCGGAGGCTCGACACGTCGTAGGAGGCGGTGTCGAGCACGTCGAGCATGGCGTTGAGTTGGGTGGGGACGGCCGGAACGCCGGTCACGTCGTAGGTCTCGATCTTGGCCAGCGCGTCGGCCGGGTCGAAGTCGGCCTGGAGGACGAGCGTGGCGCCGGCCTGGAGGTGGGGGAGGATCCACGCGTCGGTACCGAACATGTGATACCAGGGCGCACAGAGTAGCCCGACGTCCGTCTCGTCGATGCCCATCTCCATGATCACCTGCGTCGCCCCGAGCCACATCTGCTCCTGGTCGAACAGGACCGCCTTCGACTCGCCGACGGTCCCACTTGTGAAGAAGCAGCCATGCTCCGCCGCCGGGTCGGGCTCGACGGGCTCGACGTCCGACCGGGTTACGACGTCCTCGTAGGCCAACGCGTCGACGTCCACGGGAGCGTCGCCGGCGTGGACGGCTACCTCGAGGTCCGACCGTTCCAGCAGGGCGGCTGCGGTCTCCGCGTTCGCGTCGTCGAAGAGGAGCCCCCGGGCGTCCGTGGTCTCGAGCATGGCGCCGAGGTCCTCGAGGCTGTTCCTGAATGGCAACTGGACGTTCCCCTTCCCTCGTTTTTGTCCCGCGATCATCGCGGCGATGGCCAACTCCCCGTTGGCGCCGAGGGTGGCGACGCGCTCGCCGGGAACGTCCTCCTCGAGGGCGGCCGCCAGCCCGGTCGCCCGCTCGTCGAGTTCGCCGTACGTGATTTTCCCACCGGCTTCGGTGATCAGGGCGGTCTCCGCGGGATGACAGTCCACCGTGCGTTCGAACGCCTGCAGATATCGCATTGCGACCCTCGTGTGCGAATGCCTCTCACCCTCACACCGTAATTAACCGTGGGGTTTTCGTCGGGGTGGCGGTCACCGGATGGACCGGCTGGACCGGGGGCAGTGAGACGCTTACGACCTGGTCACCGTGCGCCGGCGTAGCGACGGCCGTGAGACGCGGCTGGTCGGTGATCCCGGGGCCAGCGCCGCCATCCGGCGATCATCCCGCGAGCGCCTCGACCGCGGTTCGGAGCGCCTCGGGGAGCGCCTCGCTCTCCCGGTCGGCTTCGGCGACGCAGACGTGCTTCTCGACCCCGGTGTAGGCGACGTCGCCATCGGTGTGGGTGGCGGTGAACGCGAGGGTGAGGCTCGTGGTCCCCAGGTCGGGCTCGACGGTGATGTGCAGCGTATCGCCCACCTCCACGGGGCGGCTGAACTCCGCGTCGACCGTGACGATCGGGAGGTGGATCCCGAACTCCTCGGGGACCTCCCAGTACGCGACCCCGGCGTCGCACATGAAGGCCTCGCCGGCGCGGTGCATGGCGTCGATGAGGCGGGGGTAGTATGCGATCCCCATCGGGTCGGCGTCACCCCAGGCGCAGGTCCACTCGTGTTCGTACATGCGAGCCGAGAGACTCCGCCCTGGATGGTAAATTCGTCGCCACCCCTCGCGGCGAGGAGTGCCCGGCCATGGCGTCAACATATAAGCCGTGAAGGACCCGGTGTGCACCCATGCACCACACGTCCACGGTGGAGGTGCCCCCTCTCAAGGACCTCTCCGCGATCGCGGCCGAGCACAACCCCGACAAAGTCGCTTTCGGGGAGGGCCTGTCTGGGCGGACCCTCACGTGGGACGAATTCGACCGAGAGAGCAACCGCGCGGCGACCGCCCTGCAGGAGTCCATCGGCACGGGCGACCGCGTGGCGTTCCTCTGCGAGAACGGCCTCGATCACACGGTG
Source organism: uncultured Halobacteriales archaeon (assembly GCA_964502835.1). Classification (GTDB taxonomy): domain Archaea; phylum Halobacteriota; class Halobacteria; order Halobacteriales; family SKSH01; genus CAZCYF01. Next base: position 6,718 of record CAZCYF010000028.1, read on the forward strand.
TTGCTCAATGGCGCGCTCAAGGCGGGGGCAGTGGTCTCGAACCTCCACATGCGGGCGGCGCCGAACACCGTCGCGCACATGATCGACACCATCCGCCCCCGGGTGCTGGTCATCGACGACGCGACGGCGACGAAGTACCACAACCGGGTGGCGGACAAGCTCACGACCGACGTCGACGTCGTCGTGCGGCTCGGGGAGGGGTCCGCGGGTGGAGCCGTCCCGTTCGCGGACGTCATCGCGGACGGCGAAGCAAGCGCACCCGACGTCCGGGCGACCGAGGATGACGTGGCCGTAGTCATGTGGACCTCCGGGACGACGGGCGAGCCCAAGGGGTGGTGTTTCACCAACCGGAGCTTGTACCTCCGCGGGCTCGTGCTCACCGACGTCCTCGAGGTCAACCGCTCGACGCGCCAGCCCCACGTGTTCACGCCGTCCTTCGCGGCGTGGTGGTCGGTCGTTCTCCCGGCGATGCTCTCGGGGGCGACGACGTACTTCATACAGGAATGGAATCCGAGCGAGTACCTCCGACTCATCGAGGAACGGCAACTGACGACGGCGTTGCTCGTCCCGACGATGTGGCGCGAGATGCTCGACGATCCGACGCTCGAGGCAACCGACCTCTCCTCGCTCAAGGCGCTGACCTCCGCCGGCGAGGTGCTCGATGCGACCACGGTCGAGCGCCTGCGCGAGGCGGTCTGTCCGGTGGTCAAGAACTCCTACGCGGCGACGGAGGCCTATGCCACCGTCATGACCAACGACGAGCTCGTGGAGGGCCGAATCGAGAGCGTCGGCAAGCCCGTCCCTGGCGTGCAAATGCGCGTCATCGACCAAGGGGGCTCGTACACGGACACGAAGCCGCCCGGGGAGGTCGGCGAACTCGCCGTTCGAGCGCCGGACTGTCCGGTGTGGGCCTGGGGACGTACCGAGAAGACCGAGGCGACCTTCGAGGACGGCTGGTGGTACTCCGGCGACCTCGGCTACCGCGACGAGGACGGCTTCTTCTACCTGCAGGGCCGGACCGACTTCATGATCAAGACGAAGGGCATCAAAGTCTACCCCAGCACGATCGAGGAGCGCCTGAACGCCCACGACGACGTGATCGAATCGGCCGTGATCGGCGTCGAGGACGACGAGTTCGGCCAGAAGGTCACCGCCTACGTGCACACAGACAGCGACGACCTCACCGCCGAGGAGCTCGACGAGTGGTGCCTGGAGAGCGACGACATCGCCCGCTTCGAGCGCCCGCGGGAGTACCATCTCTCCGATGACCGCCTCCCCCGGACCGCGACGGGCAAGCTCGACCGGATGGAGCTGGAGGACTGACCCCGGTCGGCGATGCCGTCGGCGGGTGCCCCGTCCGACCGCGCCAAGCGATAAAGGGATTACCCGTCCCGGACCACTATGGTGGACATATGCCATCGGATAGAGCGTGGTCGTTCGACGACAGCATGGCCGAGGCCATCAGTGCCGCCGGCGGGGAGCTCGCGTTGATGCGCGACCTCGGCGTGGGCCGGTTCACGAGGGTCCGCGACGAGATCACGAACTGGATCGAGGAGCAACGCTCCTGGCGCGAGAGCGTCGCCTTCGCCGACCAGTCCTACCATATGACCGACCAGTACGTCGAGGGTCCCGACGCCCTCGACCTCTACCGGGATTTCGCGGTCAACAGCTTCGAGAACGCCGCCCCGGGCAAGGCCAAACAGCTCGTCGTGGCCAACCCGAACGGCTATTTCATCGGCGACGCGATCTTGTTCCACCTCGACGCCGACCGGTTCATGAGCGTCGGGGCCGCCGCGGCACACAACTGGCTGCAGTACCAGGCTGAAACCGGCGACTACGACGTCACGGCGGAGATCCAACGGCGACCGGTCTCGACGGGAGACGATCCCAACTACTTCCGCTACCAGCTCCAGGGTCCCGAGGCGATCGATGTCATGGCCGCGGCGGCCGACGACGCCCTTCCGGACCTCGGGTTCTTCAACTTCGACACGATCTCCATCGACGGCCACCGCACCCACCTGCTGCGCCACGGGATGGCCGGTGAACCCGGCTTCGAGTTCTGGGGGCCGTACGAACACGCCGACGCGGTGAAGTCGGCCGTCCTCGAGGCCGGCGAGGCGCACGACCTTCGCCGCCTCGGGGCGGTGAGCTACCAGACGCCGAACGTGCTCATCGGGTGGATCCCACTGGTCGTACCCGCCATCTTCGACGATGGCCTCGAGGACTACCGCGAGTGGCTGGCCGTCGCCGAGGGGCTGCTCTCGATCGGCGGCAGCTTCACCTCGGACGACATCACCGACTACTACTTCACGCCCGTCGAGCTGGGCTACGGCCACGTGATCGACCTGGACGGCGACTTCGTGGGGCGAGACGCCGTCGCCGCGGAGGTCGGGTCCCCGGAACGAACCAAGGTAACGCTGGTCTGGGACGACGGGGACGTTCTCGACGTCTACCGCTCGCTGTTCCGGGAGGGCGAGACCTACAAGTTCCTCCAGCTCCCCCACCAGCGCACCGCCGCCTGCCACTACGACGAGGTTCGCGCCGACGGCAACGTGGTCGGACTCTCCACGGACAAAAGCTACATCTACAACCCCCGTGAGCTGCTCTCGTTGGCGGTCGTCGACGCCGACTACGCGGAACCCGGGACCGAGGTCACGGTCGTGTGGGGCGAGCCCGACGATCACCGCAATCCAACGGTTGAACGCCACCAGCAAACGGAGATCCGTGCCACGGTGGCCCCGTCGCCGTACAAACCCGATCGACGGTAGGGTGCCAGCGGTGCCACCGAAGTCCTTTTCGCCAGGCTCGTGAAGCCTTCACACATGATCGGCGACATCGACCACGTCGAGATCGAGGCCAGCGACGCCGGGGAGATGGTGGCGTTCATGCGAACCCTCGGGTTCGAGGAACACCGCCAGACCGAGCACCACGGCGAGTCCTACGAGCTGACCCCGGCGGGGCAAGAGCGCCCCATCTTCGAGATCCACACGGTCGAGGGCGAGGAGGTCCCCGGCATCAATCACATCGCCTTCCAGGTGGACGACATCGAGGCGGCGACCGACCAGCTCGAGTCGGCCGACGTGGACGCGCTGGTGGGCCCCTATTTCGTCGAGAAGACCGGCCGGACGATCACGAACTTCCGCGATCCCGACGGCCGCCGGTTCCAGCTCGTCTCCGAGGAGTGAGCCAGGGCACCCCGGCGAAACCGGCAGAGCCGGCCGGTACCGGTTTCAAAACCCTGCATCTTTATGCGATTTGCACCGCTATACCGGGGGTATGCCTCGGGATAACACGGCACAAGGTCGACGACGGTTTCTCAAGACGGTTGGCGCCTCGACCGGCGCCGTCAGCATGGGTGCACTGGCCGGGTGTCTGGGCGATGACGGCGACGGGGACGGGGGCGGCGACATCGTCATCGGTAACGTCGCCCCGTTTTCGGGCGCGGTCGGCTCCTACGGACCGTACATTCAGTCCGGGCTGGAGTTCGCCGCCCAGGAGATCAACGACGATGGTGGAGTCCTTGGCCGTGACATCGTCATCGAGGACGAGGACAACGAGTCAGCCGGCGATCCCACGGCGACGGGCGTGCAACGACTGGCGGAGGACGCGGTCGCCATCACCGGACCCGTCCTGAGCTCCTCGGTGATTCGTGGCGCACAGGAGGCCGAGGACCTCGAGATTCCACTGTTGCCCATCCAGGGCTCCTCGCCGTCGATCCTGTCGCGTGATTCGCGCTACACCTTCCGGGTCGGCGCGGCGGCGGCCCCGTATTACGCCGGCGTGACCGCCGACATCATCGAGGAGGAAGGGATCGAGACCTATGGCGCCATCTACGCCGATTATCCCTATGGGCAGTCCTACGCGGCCGGCGTCGAGGAGTACATCGTCGGGATGGAGGGCCTGGACACCACGATTCAGTCATCCCCGGTCGCCGCCGATGACTACGGCGGCCAGATTCAGGCAATGCCGGACGATCTCGAGTACATGGACCTCGGTGGCCACCCGACCGGCATCTACACCATCATCCCCCAGATGTGGGAGCTCGGCTACGAGCCGGCGTTGACCTCCGGCCCGGGCGACCCCTTCCCGAACTTCTGGGACGCCCTCGGGGAGGACATCACCCGCGGTCTCCTCCAAGTCCATTCGGTCGACACCACCGCGGACGACTACGTCGAGGTGGCCGAACGGTACGCGGAGTCTGAAGGGGAGTACTTCGACCCGTTCACGGCCTTCGGCTACGTCGTCGCGAACCACGTGGCGGCCGCCATCAGGGAGGCGGACGAAGTCGACTCCGTCGCCGTCCGTGACGCCATCAGCGACATGCGCTATGAGACGATCCTGCCCTATCCCCTGGAGTACACCGAGTGGGGCGAGTTCACGGAGGTGCGCCTGACCGCGCTGGAGTTCAGCCTGGACCCGCCGTCTTGGTATCCCGATGGGGACTTCTCGACCGAGGTGTTGACCGTCTCCGATCCGTTCGAACCACTGGATCCGGACGAGTGGGAGTAAGGCGGCCCGGCCGGATGGGGCGCACTTATGGTTGACGCGGTCACCCTCGTCGAAATCACCGTCTCCGGAATCGGCCTCGGCGTGCTGTGGGCACTGCTCGGTGCCGGCATCACCCTCGTGTTCGGCCTCGGTGAGGTCCTCAATCTGGCCCAGGGGGCCTTCGCGGTCGTCGCCGCGGCCGTCGCGTTCGAACTGGTCGGCGCCGGGGTCGGCTTGTACCCCGCACTGCTTGGTGGCATCCTCTTTCTGGCCGTGTTGAGCCTCGCCATCGACCGGGTCATCCTCTCGAGCGTCTACCGCTCGGAGGGCGAAGAGCGCATCCTCGTCGCGATCTTCGTGACCGTTGGAATCCTCCTCGTCCTCGAGGGCCTCATGCTCCAACAGCTCCCGTCGAACTTCTCGCTGCCGGGCGGGTTCGAGAGCGTCGAGGTCGCCGGCGTGGTCCTCCGGGGGTCGAGCCTGATGTACATCGTCGTCGGCGGGGTGGTCCTCGCCGGCCTGTTCCTCTTCTTGCGCTATACCTACCTGGGGACGGCGGCGCGGACCATCGCCTCGAACGAGGTGGGCGCCGGTCTCTCGGGCATCAACGTGCGGCGGATGCGGTCGGTGATCTTCGTGCTGAGTGGCGTCCTCGCCGCGATCGCCGGCATCCTGCAGTCGATCGGGACCCAGATCTCCATCGGCGGTGCGTTCAACTTGACCGTCTTCGCCCTCATCGTCTCGATCGTCGGCGGCGTCCGAGACATCCGTGGCACGGTGGTCGCCGGCGTCGGGCTGGGGCTGGTCTTCAGCTACGCAAACTATTTCATCGGGAGTTACTTCGCGTTGATCATCCTCTTCGGGGCGGTCATGGCCGCCGTGGTCATCAGACAGGAGGCGGTCCTATGAGCATGCCCTCGCGCATTCCGTGGGATCTGCTCTCGCGTGATCTCACCAAAATCGGCGTCATCGCCGTGGCGTTCGCGATCCTGCCGCTGTTTGCCGTGCGACGGTTCCACATGCGGGTCTTCACGATCCTCATCGCCTTCATCCTGTTCGGGATCGCGCTCAACATCATCTTCGGCCACACCGACCAGCTGTTCCTCTTCGTCGGTGGGCTTGGTGCCGTCGGCGGCTACACGATGGTGCTCCTCGCCGACACGGTCGGCGTCACGCCGTGGCTGACCCTTCCCGTTGGCATCCTCTTCGCCGGCGTCGTCGGGGCGGCGATCAGCTACGTCGCGGCCAAACGAAACATGACCCTCATCCTGATCGCCATCTTCACCCTCGCGCTTCAGCTCGCCCTCATGGAGTTCATCGTGGGCGCCGGCGACCTCACCGGGAGCAGCGTCGGCATGCCCGTCGAGGACGTCATCATCGACAGCGACCGGACCTTCTATTACGTCTTCTTCGCCATGCTGGTGCTCTATTTGGTGATCTACTCGCGACTCATGGATTCGCGGTACGGGTACGCGTTTATGGCGATCCGCCAGGACGAGGTGGCGGCCTCCTCGATCGGTGTCGATACCGTCCACGCGAAGGTGGTCGCCGCCGCGGTCGGCTCGATGATGATCGGTGCCGTCGGCGGCGTCTACGCCCTCTGGTCCGGGTGGATCTCGCCGGATCCGTACCAGTTCCTCCGCGCCGACGTGTTCATCTTGATCATCATCACGCTGGGCGGGTTGCGCACGTTGACGGGCCCGGTGGTCGGCGGCGTCGTCGTGATCGGCCTGCGCGAGTTCGTCCTGGACGACTACCCCCAGTGGCACCTCGTCATCTTCGGGGTGTTGTTGATCGGGCTGTACCTCTACTTCCGCTCGGGCATCGTCCCCACGGTCACCGAGTTCGTCAAGGCCCACCGCCACCGGCTCCCCGTCCTCGGCGACGGCTCCACGTGATCCACCCGCGGGGTGCACCCGTGCGGGCGGTCACGTCCCCGACGCGGTGCTGAGGTAGGCCTCGGCGATGTGGTCGCTGTCCAACAGCTCCTCGCCGGTCCCCGACGCGGCGATGCGGCCGTTCTCGAGGAGGTAGGCCCGATCGGCGAGTTCGAGGGCCCGATCGACGTGTTGCTCGACGAGGATGACGGGCATCCGGTCGCTGATCGCGTCGATCCGCTCGAACACCTGATCGGCCAGCTGCGGGGCCAGACCGCCAGAGGGCTCGTCCAGGGCAAGCAGCCTGGGGCCGGCCATCAGCCCCCGCGCGATTGCGCACATCTGTTGTTCGCCCCCGCTGAGCGTGCCCGCTCGCTGGTCGCGGCGCTCTTCGAGCCGCGGGAACATCCGGAACATCTCCTCGAGGCGCTCGTCGAACGCGTCGCGGTCGGTGTAGGCCCCCATCTTCAGGTTCTCGAAGACGCTCATGTCGCCGAAGAGCTCCTTCTCCTCGGGGACCAGCACGAAGCCCTGGCTGACGATCGCCCACGGCGAGGCGCCGGTGGTCTCCTCGCCGAACAGCCTGACGCGCCCGGCGGTGGGCGCGAGGATGCCCGCCAGCGCGCGCATCAGCGTCGTCTTGCCGGCGCCGTTGGGCCCCACGATGGCCACCACGGAGTCCTCATCCCCAACGCGCACCGAGACGTCCCACAGCACCTGGATGTCGCCATAGCCGACGTCTAGGTCCTCGACCTCGAGCAGGGTCACACCACCACCCCCCCGAGGTAGGCCTCCTGGACGGCCTCCTCGCGTTGGACCGCCGACGGCGGCCCGTCGGCGATCTTCCGGCCGTTGTCGAGGACGACGACGCGGTCGACCGTGCCCAACAGGGCGTCCATGATGTGTTCGATCCATACGATGGCGATGCCGAGGTCCTCACGGATCGCGGTGAGGGTGTCGGTGAGGTCGGCCAGCTCCGCCGGCGTCAGTCCGCTCCCGATCTCGTCGATCAACAGGAGGTCGGGCTCGCTCGCCAGGCCGCGCACCAGCTCCAGTTGCTTGCGTTCGAGGAGGTTGAGGCTACCGACGTCGACGTCGGCCTTCGCGTCCATGTCCACGAACGCCAGGTAGCGCCGGGCGACCGTCCGCCCCTCACTCGGTGACATCCGCGTGCCGAAGACCGCGCCGACGAGGACGTTCTCCATGACGGTGGCGTCCGGGAACGTCCGCGGCGTCTGGAACGTCCGGCCGATGCCGAGGCGGGCCACGTCGTGGGGCGCCATGTGGTCGATGCGCGTCCCCTTGAACGTGATCCGGCCCTCGTCGGGCGGATGGAGGCCGGTGATGGTGTTGAGCAGGGTGGACTTGCCCGCTCCGTTGGGCCCGATGAGGCCGACCAGCTCCTCCTCGCCGGCGTCGAAGTCGACGTCGTCGACGGCCAGGAGGCCGCCGAAAGACCTGGTGACCCCCCGCGCTTCGAGCATGCCCGCCGCTTCTCCCCACTGGCTCAAACCACTTGTGTCGGCGTCACGTCAGGACGGGCGTCGGCCGTCGCTCAGTACGGTACGTTCTCCCCGCCGGCGATGCGCCCGACCCACTGGCGGTCCTCGAGGTCGTCCTCGTGCCACCGGATGGGCTCCCAGTTCGGGTCGAACACGAGGTAGCCGCCGGCGTTGAACTCGATGGTGTGGTCGGTGACGGGATCGCGGGCGTACAGGAACTTGCCCCGGGAGATGGCGTGCTGGCCGAAGCCGTCCGTGGGGATGCCTCGCTCGCGCATGGCGTCGGCGGCCGCGTAGAGGTCCTCGGCGTCGTCGACCTTGTAGGCGATGTGATTCAGCGCCGGCGGCGAGTCGGGCTCGTCGTGTTCGATGACGGCCGCCTCGATCTTGACCCCGCTGGCGGAGACGAACGTGCCCCACCGCGAGCCGTCGACGCGGTCATAGTGCTCCTGGACGCGCATGTCGAGGTGTTCGACTACCCAGTCGGCCAGCGCCTTCGCATCGGCGTCCCAGACCTGGACGTGGTCGATGCGCCGCGGCGCGACCGGGTTCGTTGTCGTCTCGGCGTAGGGCTTGTTCCGGAGCTTCGAGCGGCGCTCCGGTGGCGCCTGGACCCGCTCCATCTCGTGGTAGAGCTCGAGGCGGTGGCCGGTCGGCGTCTCGAACCGGACGGCCTCGCCCTGGCCGCGTTCCGCGCCGGCGTCGACCCAGGTGACGTCGATGCCCTCGGCCTCGAGGTGGTCCGCGAACCCGTCGAGGCTATCGCGGTCGGCCGTCTGCCAGCCGATGTGGTCGACCCCCGCCTCGGTTGCGGGTGCGAGCGACAGGGAGTGATGGTCGAACTCGTCGGGGGCCCGGAGATAGACGGTCCCGTCGGCGCGTTCGACCTCCTCGAGGCCGACCGCCCCGGCGAAGAACGCGAGCGACGCCTCGACATCGGGCGTCTCGAGCGCCACATGCCCCAGCGAGTGAAGGTTCGTCGGCACGCCTGCCACCACCGATGCGCGGCTCTTAACTCATTCCCCGGCGGTCCGATTCGTCCGCCGAGCGGACCTGATCCAGCCGGTCGGCCAGGGTGTGCCTGGCCGCCTCGATTTCACCGCCGATACGGACGATCTGGTAGCCGTCCGCCAGCAAGTCGGCCGCGTCGGTCGGGTCGTGGGCGATCCCCCCGAGGGGCACGTCGGCTGCCAGGCAGGCCTCGCGGATCCGCTCGACGTGTTCGCGGACCTCGGGGTGGTCGGTCTCGCCGGGGTGGCCGAGCTGGACGGAGAGGTCGCCCGGTCCGACGAACGCGAAGCCGAGGTGGGGCACCTCGAGAATCGCCTCGAGGTCGTCGATGGCGCCGCGTTTTTCGATCATCACGCCCACACAGATCGTCTCGTCCTCGCCGTCGACGTACCCCTCCGCGAGGCTCCACCGGCGGGCCCGACCGCTGGCCATGCCCCGCTGGCCCGGCCGGCCATCGAACGCGAACCGCGTCGCCTCGACCGCGCGTTCCACGGTCTCCACGTCGTCCACGCGGGGGATGAGGAGATTCCGCACGCCGGTGTCCAGCACCTTCCGGATCAGGAACGGCTCCGGCCCCGGGAGTCGCACCAGCAATCGAATGTCGGCCACCTCGGCCGCCCGGGTGAGGTCTTCGAACAGGCCACTGTCGTGGGGACTGGGCCCGCCGTGTTCGAAATCGAGCCAGACGAAGTCGAGGCCGAGCTGGCCGAAGGTCTCGACGACCGTGGGCGAGAACGTGGCCGCCCGGGCCCCGAGGACGGCCCCGCCGTCGTCGATCGTCGCCCGGAAGGCGTTGGCGGTGGGCATGGCCGTGGTGGGTAGTGACACGCCGATAGGGGTTTCGGTGCGCTAACGGGATGCGGACGGTGGACGCCACCGGGACGTCTATAATCGTCAGCCTCGCACGGCCGACGGGATGTCAGTGGGTCGCGCCGTCGCCACGCTGCGCCGCCCGGCCGTCGCCCTGGGCGTGGCGGCGGCGATCGGGGGGCTCGCCTGGGTGGGCGCCCCCCTGGGCGCCGACGCCGCGACGATGCTCGCCATCGCGCTTTCGTGCATCACCCTGTGGATTCTCACGCCGGTTCGGCCCGCCTACACCGGAATCGTCTGCATCGGTCTCATCGGGGTGGCGTTCTCCGCCGACCTCGCGCTGACGGGCTTTCAATCGCCGGCGACGTGGCTGATCGGCTTCGGCCTGCTGATGGGTGAGGCCACCCGCCAAAGCGGGCTCGCCGCCACCGGTGGCCGGTGGATCGTGGCTCGGGGCGTCCCGGACCGCCATCGGACGGCGCCCCGCCGCGCCTACGGCTACCTCCAGCTGTGGCTGTGTCTCGGTGCCCTCGCGCTCGCCCTGGTTGTCCCCTCGGCCCTGGTCCGGGTCTTCATCCTGGCGCCCGTGTTGCTCGAGATCAGTGCACCCTTCGAGTCCCGTCGGTCAAGAATCGGGCTGTTCCTGGCCCCACTGTTCGCGACGTTTTACGGCGCGGTCGGCATCTTCACCGCCGGACTGGCGAACATCATCATCGCCGGCATCACGGAGTCCGTCGCCGGTGTGACGATCACCTGGAGCGAGTGGACGGCGGTCCTGGTGGGGGTCATGGGCGTCGGTCGGGTGTTGCTCATCGCCGGGGCGATGTACTACCTGTTCCGCCCGGATCCTGGGGCGTCGGTCGACCTTCCCGCCGACCGGACGACCGCCCTGACACCCCAGGCGAAGCGGATGGGGCTGTTCTTGCTGGTCGGGGTGGCCGTCTGGATGACCGACGCCGTCCATGGCTTCCATCCGCTGTATGGCGCCATCGTCGTGGTCGCCCTCGCGTTCCTGCCCGGGTTGGGCGTCGTCGACTTCGGGGAGACGGCCGGCGAGGTCGACTTCACGATCCTGTTCTTCATCGGCGCCGTCTTCGCCATCGGGGAGGGCCTCGCCCGCTTTGGCATCGCCGAGACGGCCGCCAGCTCGCTGTTGGACGTGATCCCCTCGGGGGCGTCCCTCCTGCCGGTCATGGCGATCACGCTGTTCGTGACCATGGCCCTGGCCTTCCTGATGGAGGGGCTGGTGGTCGCGAGCGTGACGACGCCGGTCATCGTGTCGTTCGCCACCGACGCCGGGCTGCCGGTCCAGCCGATCGTCATGACCGAGGCAATCGCGTTGACCTCGTATTTCCTGCCGTATCAGTCGGGCGTGCTCATCGCGATCCTCGCCGAGGACGTGGTCGAACCCGTCGAGCTCATTCGGGTGGCCACCATCCTCACGGTCGTCACGCTCGTGGTGCTCGCCCCGATCCAGTTCGCCCTCTTCGTGCTCATCTACTAGCGATCCACGCGGTCATCGAACGGTGATAGCCCTTTGGCGCCCATCCGACGGGCGCGCCGAACGGCCTCCCTCGACGTGGGCCGACCCGGATTCGAACCGAGGACCACTCCGTTATGAGCGGAGTGCTCT
>CAZCYF010000029.1:0-17615 GCA_964502835.1 uncultured Halobacteriales archaeon
GTCCACGTCATCGGGCGCGACATCATCCAGCACCACACGGTGTTCTGGCCGGCGATGCTCCACGGTGCCGACTACGTCGAACCACGAGCGATTCTCGCGAGCGGCTTCATCAGCCTGGATGGCCAGAGCTTCTCGACGAGTCGCAACCGCGCGGTCTGGGTGAGCGACTACCTCGATACCGGCTTCGATCCGGACTTCCTCCGCTATTACCTCTTGAGCTACGGGCAGTTTCAGCAGGACATCGACTTTTCCTGGAGCCGGTTCGCAGCGGTCGTCAACAACGATCTGGCGAATGACCTCGGCAACTTCGCCTACCGATCACAGCTGTTTGCGACCCGAAACTACGATACCCTCCCGTCGGCCGAACCATCCCAAGCGGTCCGCGACCGAATCGGTGCGGCGATCGACACCGTCCACGCAGCCCTCAACGACCACGAACCCCGTCGCCTCGCCGAGGCCCCCATCGAGCTGGCTCGCTTTGGCAACGAGTACATCCAGCGAAAGGAACCCTGGCATCTGGTCGACGAGGACCCCGAGGAGGCGGCCGTCGTCATCCGCGACTGCCTCCAGCTGGTCAAGGCGATCGCCGTCATCGGCTCGCCGGTCCTTCCCGGGGTGGCACAGCGATTGTGGAACCAGCTCGACGAGCCGGGCGACATCGAGGCCATCGATCAGGCGCTCGAACCGGTGTCGGACTCGCTGGGGGAGCCGGATCCGCTCATCGACCAGATCGAGGACGAGACGGTCGAGGCCCTCGAGGCCGACCTCGCCGAGCAGATCGACGCCGCCGACGCGGACGCGTCCGCGGACGGTGACCTCGAACCGCTCAGCGAGGACCGCGTCTCGATTCAGCGCTTTCAGGACCTCGACATCCGCGTCGGCGAAATCCTAGAGGCGGAGTCGATCGAGGGAGCCGACGAGTTGGCCGTCTTGCAGGTCGATCTCGGCCTCGAACGCCGTCAGGTCGTCGCCGGCATCAAGCCGTTTTACGACCTGGATGCGCTGCCCGGCCAGCGCGTTGTCGTCGTCGCCAACCTCGAACGGGCAGAGATATTCGGCGTCGAGAGCAACGGCATGGTCCTCGCAGCCGGGGATGAAGCCGACCTGTTGACCACCCTCGGGGAAGCCCCCCTCGGATCGAAGGTGCGCTGAACATGGCACGATCCCCCGCACACGAGGAGGAGACCGCGTCGATTGAACCCCAGCCGATCTCGCTCGAGCACGCCGCCTTCGTTCTCCTGGGCGTGGGGTTGATGGCGAGCGTAATCGTGCATCTCTCCCTGATCGCCGCTGGATAACCCCACCGTACCGGACGAACCGTTAATGGTGCCCGTCGCCGAGGCACCTCCATGGTCACGGTCCTCGGCCTCGAACTGGCGTTGATGGTGTTGCTTGCGGGACTCGTGGTGATGGGCCTCGAAGCGCTCGCCCCGGGGGCCCACTTCATCGTCCTCGGAATCGCCCTCACCGGAGCTGGCGCGATCGGCCTCGCCATCCCGGCGCTTGGCAGCCCGCTGGCCCTGGCGGGGCTGACGCTGTTGTTCGGGTCGATCGCCCTGGTCGTCTACCGAGAGGTCGACATCTATGGTGGCAAGGGTCGGGCTCAGACGAGCGACCACGAAAGCCTGGTCGGGCGGGAGGGCTACGTCACCGAGCGAGTGACCCAGACGCAAGGCGAGGTCAAGCTCGAAAACGGCGGCTTCGACCCGCATTACCGGTGTCGAACGCCCACAGGGTCGATACCGGAGGGGACCCGGGTGGTAGTCACCGATCCGGGTGGCGGCAATCTGGTCACCGTCGAACGGACCGAACCGGACGAGACCTCCTGAAACTGGGGGCGAACCCTTTTTGCGCTCGTCGCGGTAGGTGAGGCCATGTCATTGCTTGTCCTCCAGTTACTGGGGGGGCTTGAGATCACGATCATCGGGATCATCGTGTTGCTCCTGGCCATTCTGACGGTCAACAGCGCGGTCGAGATCGTCAACGCCTACGAAAAACGGGCGTTGACCGTCTTCGGCGAATACCGCAAGTTGCTCGAACCGGGGATCAACTTCGTGCCGCCGTTCGTCAGCCGGACCTACCGGTTCGACATGCGCACCCAGACGCTCGACGTGCCCCGCCAGGAGGCGATCACTCGCGACAACTCGCCCGTGACCGCCGACGCCGTGGTCTACATCAAGGTGATGGACGCGAAGAAGGCCTTCCTTGAGGTGGACGACTACAAGCGTGCCGTGTCGAACCTCGCCCAGACCACCCTGCGGGCGGTGCTGGGTGACATGGAGCTGGACGACACGCTCAACAAGCGCCAGGAAATTAACGCGAAGATCCGCCGGGAGCTCGACGAGCCGACGGACGAGTGGGGCATCCGCGTCGAATCGGTCGAGGTGCGTGAGGTCAATCCCTCCGCCGACGTGCAACAGGCAATGGAGGAACAGACCTCCGCCGAGCGCCGTCGTCGGGCGATGATCCTCGAGGCACAGGGTGAACGCCGATCGGCCATCGAGAAGGCCGAGGGGCAAAAACGCTCGAACATCATCAGGGCCCAGGGTCAAAAGATGAGCGAGATTCTCGAGGCGCAGGGTGGCGCAATCTCGACGGTCCTTCGCGCCAAGTCGGCCGAGGCGATGGGCGAACGGGCGGTCCTCAACCGCAGCTTGGAGGCGCTCGAGGAGATGGGAACCAACGAGGCGACCACGTTCGTCATCCCCCAGGAGCTGTCGTCACTCGTGGGACGGTACGGGCGACACCTCACCGGCAGCGACGTCAAGGACGTCGACGGCATCCTGGAGAGTCTCGAGTTTGACGATGAGACGGCCGAGCTCATCGGTATCGATGACTTCGAGGATCTCATCGCCGACCTCGACGACACCACGGTTGACGGCGAGATGGAGGCCACGGCGACCGAAGACGTTCCGACGGCTGAGGAGGTCATCCAGGAGATGGACCAAGAGCTCGAGGAGCACCTCGACGAGGACAGTAGATAGTCGCAACGTTCATTCGTTACCCGGGGCGACCCTCGAATCGACATGACCGGGTCGGCCGTCGACGTGAGCGTCGTGTTACCGGCCTACAACGAGGCCGACACCCTTGCAACGACCGTCGAGCGGACGCTGGACGCACTCGCTGGTCTCGAGTTCGCCCACGGGTTTGAGGTGATCATCGCCGAGGACGGCTGTTCCGACGCCACCCCCGACGTCGCCTCGGATCTCGAAGCGGCCCATCCCGAGGTCCGCCACCTCCACAGTTCCGACCGGCTCGGCCGGGGGCGTGCCCTGAAGGAGGCCGCCGAAACGGCTCATGGGGACGTCGTCGTCTACTTCGATACCGATCTCGCCACGGACCTCGGCCACCTCGGCGAGCTCATCGACGCCGTTCGCACCGGCGACGCCGCGGTCGCGACGGGCTCGCGGATGCTCCCGGACAGCGAGGCTGAACGACCGCTCGGGCGTGCCATTCCCAGTCGCGTCTACAACGCACTCACTCGGGGATTGCTGGGCTCATCCCTCGCCGACCATCAGTGTGGCTTCAAAGCGTTCGACCGCGAGGTCCTGCTCTCGTTGCTGGAGGACGTTGAGGCGAATCACTGGTTCTGGGACACGGAAGTGCTCGTGCGCGCCCAACGGGCGGGCCACCGGGTGGTGGAACTTCCCGTCCGATGGACCCCCGGAGAGGGCACCACTGTCGACATCGTCCACGACGCCCCGCGAATGGGCTGGCAGCTCCTTGATCTCACCTGGGAGCTGCGGGTGCGTCCGGTGTTGTGGCGTCTCCGTGGGGTGATCACCCTGGCGGTAACACTACTGCTTGGCTACCTGATCCTCGAGACGATCGCCGATCCCGGGGCGATCGTGGCACGTATCTCCGAGGCGGACATCCGGTGGCTCGCGGTAGCGTCGGGCGTCTATCTGCTCTCATGGCCCGTCAGAGGCCTTCGATACCGAGACATCCTCAGCGAGCTCGGTTATCACGAACGGGTCGACGTCCTGACCGGGGCGATCTTCGTCAGCCAGACCGGCAACCTCCTCATCCCGGCCCGGGCCGGCGACGCCATTCGGGCGTACATCGTCAAGGCCCGCCGGGGGGTTCCCTACCCGACGGGATTCGCCTCGCTGGCCGTCGAACGGATCTTCGACCTCGTCACGATTACGCTGTTGGCCGGCGGCGTGTTCGTCGGGCTGCTCGCTACACAGGGACCGACCGTCATCGAGGCGGGCACGGACGACCCCGGCGTCGGGGGCGGCCCCCTCGCCGTCGGTCTGGCCGGGGGCGTGGCGCTCGTCGTGCTCCTCGGGTTCGCGGCGTTGTTGCTCAGTTCGCGTATCGATGACGCCCGCTGGGCGAGTCTCGCACCCGACGACGGCCGGCTGGGTCGCCTCCTGTCGCTGCTTGGTCGGTTTCTTGTCGACGTCCGTGCCGTCTCGACGCGGCCGGCCGCCGTGGCCCGGATCGGCCTCACGAGCCTCGTGATCTGGACGATCGACGTGCTGACCGCGGTGATCGTCCTCGGGGCCTTCGGCGTCTCGATCGGCGTTGGTGGTCTCCTCGCCGTCGGATTCTTTGCCATCAGTGTCGGGAACCTCGCGAAGATCGTGCCGATTTCACCGGGTGGGATCGGGCTCTACGAAGCCGGATTCGCGATTTTGGTGGTGGCCTTGACCCCCATCGGCGTGACCACCGCCGTCGCGGCGGCCATCGTCGACCACACCATGAAGAACCTCATCACGGCGGTGGGGGGCGTCGTCTCGACCGGTGCACTCAACGTCTCCTTGGTCACCGCCGCGCGCGAGGGTCGCGCCGGACAGCGCCAAACCGAGGTGCGAATGCGCGAGTGACACTCCGATTGGAAAAACACTAAAGCACGTCCTTCGGTGGTAATCACATGGAGCCGTCGAGCATGCTGGGGCCGATCGACTTGCTGGCCCCGGTCATCGAATATCTCATCTTGGCGTTGGTGGTGGCCAACCTCGGCACCCGTCACCTGCAACACCGCCGTCACAAGGCCACCGCCGAGGCCGGGGGCGAGACCCTCTCGCGCCACCCGGCCCACGTGGCGACGAACGTCGGCCTGTTGCTCGCTTCGATGTACTTCCTGACGACCGATTACCACGGCGGTGTAGTCCTGATGACGCTGGTGATCACGTTGATCATCGTCGACCTGTTCGAGTTTGAGTCCCGGCAGGTCGAGTTACGCAACGACCGAGACCTGGAGACGCCGAGGGTGGCCATTGCCGCCTCTGGGTTGGTCTTTCTGTACGCGTTTTACCTCTCCGTCTTCTTCATCGTCGAGCCGGCGTGGCGGCTGGTCTTCGCGTGACATCACGCGTTCCCGTGTCCATCGCAAGTGGGAGAGTCGGTAGTGACCGTTCGATACTGACGAATCTGCCGTGAACGGCGATCGATCGATGGCCTACTCCGAGCGCGCTTGGAGGTAGGCCTGCAGCTCGCGAGAGAGCGGGATGACCGCCCAGAACGTGAGCATGCCGAGGATTGCGACCCAGAACATCACGTCCGCGAGAATCAACGCGATCTCCGTCAACAGATCGGGATCCTGCGGCCCCTCACCGAACAGCTGGGGTCCCTCGAACGAGGGCGTCCGGAACCACCCGGCGAGGATGAGCCAGACGAGCCCGGCACCGGTCGCGATGCCCAGCCCCTTGATGAACTCGTCAGCCATTGTCAGCCGGTTCGTCCGGTTCCCCTTTATCGTTTCCTCTTTCCCCGGGGATGAAGCGGGTCGAGAAGGCATACAACGCGGCGGCAAACACGATCAGGCCCACGCCGAGGAGCGTCACGACCGGGTCGACCTCGTCGGGGGCGGCCCGGGCCCGGTCGGTACCCTGGTCGATGAGGTACAACCCCACCACGACGACGATCACGGCACCGCCGGTGGACAGGACCGTCACCACCCGGTAGAACTCGATCGGAACCGGGATCTGCCGTCGACCCCCCGAGGAATCCGACATACCCCGCCCTATCTGGGCGGCCGTAGCCGGTAATACCGCCGATTGAGCTCGTACATGTAGCCCTCGCGCATGCTTCGCAAGACGGCGTACGTGATTAATCCAGCCACGACCGGGACGATCAACGTCAGATCGAACAGGAGGTTCGCACTCAAGCCGGGTACCCGCGTCGAGACGATCTGGTCGATCGACAGCACGCTCACCGTGAAGCCGAAGGTGAGTCCCACCATCCCGACCGCCGCCCAGAAGGGCTCCTCGACCGGCCGCCGGGCGGACCCCCTGTTGACGAATGGGTAGATGAACAAGACGCCGACGACCACTCCCGTGGCGAGCACGCCATAAAGCTGGTCGCTCATGAGCTTTTGTCCCCCGAGGAGGGCCAGCTCGGGATTGATCGGTTCCAGCTGCAACAGGCCGAATGCGGGATAGAGGTACCAGTCCGGAATGATCACCTCGGGCGTGACGCTTGGGTTGGCCTGATCGCCGAAGTGGGGGGGCAACGTCGAAGAGAGGAGGATGATAATCCCCACGAAGAACGACGCGATCGAGAAGTTGCGAATGGATTCGTGCGGCCACGCCGGGAACCCGAGGACGTCACGCTCGACGTAATCGGACTCCTCGCGGAGGCGTTGATCCTCGAGTCGGCCCCGTTCGAAGTACTCGTAGGTGATCCGGGCGAGTCCATCCTTGCGGATCTTGCGCTCGCGCCAGGTCGGCGTCTTGTCGTCCGGTGCGACCAGCTCGGACCCCGAGCCGTCAGCGCGTGTGTCGGTTTCGTCAGACATGGTTCGATCAGTGGGGTTCGGCGATCCCTTGCATCCACACGATGCCGACGTGGACGGCGATGAGTCCCGTCACCACGAACGGCAGGAAGAACACGTGCAGGATGTACATGCGCATCAACGTCGGTTGGCCGATCTCGACGCCGCCGAAGATGAGCTGGGCGACCCACTCGCCGATTAGCGGTGTGACCAGGGCCATCTCGACGCCAATCTGGCCGGCCCACAGCGACAGCTGGTTCCACGGCAGGAGGTAGCCGGTGTAACCGAAGCCGATGGTGAGCAACAAGAGGACGACGCCGATCAGCCAGTTGAGCTCCCGTGGCTCCTTGTAGGCACCGGTGAAGTAGACCCGGAGCATGTGCAAGAAAGCCGCCGCCACCATGAACTGCGCTGACCAGCGATGGATGCTCCGGAGCATGAACCCGAAGTTGAGATCGCCCATGATGAACATCATCTGCTCGTAGGCAACGGCCGTTTCGCCGGCGGTGGAGGGGGCGTAGTAAAAGCCCAACAGCGCGCCGGTGATGGCGGCCACGAGGTACGCAAGCAGCGTCAACGATCCCAGCGAGTACAGCGGATACCAGTACCAAAACTTGTTGTCCAGATTGTACTGCTCGGTGTGGCTTTTCGGCATCTGGAGGTTGATCTTGTAGTAGATGTCCTCCAGCATCTCGAGGTAGTCGACCAGACGCAGCCGTGTGTCGATCCAGATGAGCAGTTTGAGATAGACCCGCTCGAGGTGGGTCAGATCCTGCTCGTTGAGCCACTCGGACCGGTCGAACTCGTCGTCGGGGGTGACGCTACTCATGCTCGAATCAGTCCTCCGGTCGTGGCAGCGAGAAGAACGATTCGGTGATGATGCTGAACGGGTCGAAGACCGACTGGTGACACTGGCAGTAGATCAGGTCCTCGGCGTCATATTGGACGGAATCTCGGTAGGTCTTCCAACCGGGCACGCAACAGAAGTGGGTGCACTTGTTGAGAAACGCGATGAAGCCGCTGTCGGTCGTGGCGTTAATCCACTCGTCCTCCTGCGCCATTTCTTCGACCAAGGGACTCCGAATCACCTGCACGGGAATCACGTCGCGGGCGCCCACGTTCTCCGACCGCCAGTTCGCTTGGGCCGCCTTGCCGAGGCCGCCGCTGCCGATCGGATGGGAGAACGATTCGTAGTCGTCGAAATCGACGACGCTGATCTGCTGTCCGCCCTCCATCTGATCGTTTTGCCAGGTGTAATTCGAGGACGCGCTGTACCGGAGGTAGTTGTCCTGGTTGGCCTCGGGGTCCAGACCGGGCGACGACTGGATCCCACAGTACTGGAACCACGTCTGCGAGTACAGCTGACCCGCAATCTCCTGTTGGGCCACCGTCAGTTGCGTACCGCCTTGCTCGATCGTCTGCACCTCCGGCCAGATTCCGCGAAGGAACCCTTCGTCGTCGAGTTCGACCGGGACCTGCGGCAATCCTCGGGGGGCGGGGCCACCGACGTTCTCCGCGCTTCGGTACTCGGTGGCGCCACCGCCCGCACCCGGTTCGCTGGTCAGCGACTCGACGATGGGCATGCCGGCCGTGCTCAGGCCCGCCAGGGCGGCACTCCCGACGACTCCACGTACGAAGCGTCGCCGGGCGGAAGCGGCCGGATACTTATCGGGCAGGTTGTCGCTCATTGGTTATCGTTTGTAGTAGGGGTAGACGGCACGTTTGGTCAACTCCCAGAGATCGTCTCGCAGCCGGTGGCCCTCGACGTCCTCCGAGCGGGTGTACAGGTCCTCCCACTTGCGCCGCCGTTTCTTCACGATCATCACGTCGGGCAGGAACTCCTTGCGATACAGTGCGAGGATGAAGCCGAGGTCGATGAAGAGCATCGCCAGGATAAACCCGAGGAACATGTTCCCTTCCTCGGTCAATCCCCATCCGTCGATGAGCCCGAACGTGAACAAGCCGATGAGGACGACCTCGACGAGCGTGAGCAACACGATCGCGATGGCGGCGGCCGTGCTCTCGCGCGCCGGCTCGTAGCGGTGAATGTCGCCGTACGGGTTGCCTGAGGTAGCCATGGTCTAGTCTCTCCTGTTTGGGCTGCCGGTGTGGGCTGATTCGCCGTATTTCAGCACGTAGAACGTGAACACAAGGGTCAGGGTGATGCCGAAGAAGGTCCCGAAGCCGATGAAATGCTTTTGCAACGGCACCCCGATCGCGTGGGGATCGAGCTCGCGTTCCGCCGCGGGCAACGGTCCGTCCCCGGTCCCACCATCCGAGGTTTCACCGACGACGATCGTGCCCTCCATCCCCTGGTTCAAATGGGGACGACAGAAGAACTCGTAGGTCCCCTCGACCTCGAAGGTGAACTCGTACTCAAAGCCGGAGTTTTCGATCGCTTCGTGGCCCTCCCAGTTGGCATCCCCGGGCTGGTTCTCGACCACGATGTTGTGGGTATCGGTGACCCAAACGAACCGGACCGTGGTCCCCGGTTCGATCTCCAGTGATGAATCGGTCGCGGGCTCGAAGGCGTAGTTCACGAGTTCGACCTCGACCACGTCACCGTCGCCCTCCTGTCGCAACCGTCCGCCATTGACGAAGCCGGCGTCGGCGCCGTCGGGGCGCCCCTCGGCGTGTCCGCTGGCTGCCGCCGTGGCTCCGGCGGCCCCGCCGGACGCCAGCAGGAACTCCCGACGCCTCATACAGCGAAGGCTGTGCCACCCGGTCGCTTAAACCCACCGAATGGACCGGCTTAGTCCGCCTCGTCCCCTCCATTTGTGGGGGCGGATTCTGCCTCGTCAACCGGGACGAACGAGGGTCGTTCGCCCGAACCAACACCGGCCGCGCGGAGCCGCTCGCGGTACTCCTCCGCTCGATACCGCTGAGAGAGCCGGGCGTTCGCCACGAGGATGCCGAGCAAGATCGCCCCGATGAGGAACCCGACGCCGATCACGGCCGCGACGAGGGGCGTATCAACCACCAGCCAGGCGCCGATGAGCACCACGCCACCGACGCCGAACGCCAGCGCGAGCACCTGCAACATCGTGTTGCCGAGCTCACTTTGGGCGGCGTCGACCGCGGCCGGATCGGGCAGCGGGGCCGCCTCCCCCGGGGGTGTCTCCGGTTCGTACGCTGGGATCGAGCACAAGGCGACGGACGGTTTGACGTCGCGCAAGACCGTGCCGAATCCCTCGACCGTCCCATCGGGCCGAACGAGCGCGTAGCCTTCGTCCGAATAGGCGAGGACGGCGTCGTCACCCTCGGACTGGATGCGCTCGATGACGGCGAACACCTCGCGGGTCTGCACCCGGGTGCGGAGCTCGCGCTCGACCCGATCGAGGAGCTCCGTCCCGGTGACCCACGACTCGGCATCGAAGGCGACCGCCCACTCGTCGGCCGTCATCTCCGCCATCTCCTGGGGACCGAACGCCTCGAAGTCGTACCGTTCCTCGAGCTCCTCGAGGGAGGGCGCGTCACGTGAGGCGTCGTCCCCGCCCATGGCGGTCGATTCGCGAGGGAGACCCATACGGCTTGCGCAACGGGCCGAGTCGGGCGGTTTATCGCCGCGCCGTGAGGAGGGGCGAGCGATGGTCTCCGACGCCACCGTCGCGACGGCCGTGGCGGGGCTCGTGACGTTGAGCCTGCCGCTGTATCTCTACGGTGTCTGGATCATTCTCAGCGCCGACGTCGTGACGTGGACGGTCCTGCTGCGACACCTTCGAGCGATCGGGCTCGCCCTGGCGTGTACAGGTGTCGGGGTGGCGGGATGGATGGTCCCGGCCCTCCTCGACGGCCGGTTTACGAGCACGATCGGCGTCCACGTGTTCCTCGCGCTCCAATCGTACGCGCTGTTGATCGTCGGGCTCTGGGGAATCGTCCCGATCTATCGGGCCAAACGCCGGCACAACCTCTATCACGAACCCGACCCGGAGCTGGATCTCTCCGAGCTCGACGATCGGATGGACCAGTGGCGCCGGCGACTCCGGGTCGGGGTGTTCGGCCATCTGTTCTTCTGGTTCCTGGCGTACCTGCTCGGCCTCGCGGTCTACCTCCAGCTGTACTGAGTCAGTCCCACGCCTCGCCCGTGGCCAGATCGATCGCCCCCTCATCGAGCCGCGATGAGGGACACCACGCCTCGACGACGCAGTCCGCGCAGGCCGGCGAGCGGGCCGAACAGACCGCCCGACCGTGATCGATCAGAAGATGGGTGAACTGCACCCAGCGATCCTCCGGGACGAGCCCCATCAGGTCGCGTTCGATCGCGTCGCGGGTGCTCGACTCCGTGAAGCCGAGGCGTCTCGCGAGGCGCATGACGTGGGTGTCGACGACGATCCCTTCGACCACGTCGTGGCCGTGTTGCAAGACCACGTTCGCGGTCTTTCGACCGACGCCGGGCAGTTCCGTGAGCTCGGCCATGGTATCCGGGACGGCGCCGTCGTGCTCCGCAACGAGCGCCCGCCCGACCCCCGTGAGGTACCTCGCCTTCTGGTTGTGGTAGGTGATCGAATACAGGTCGTCGGCAAGCGCTGCCTCGTCGGCCTCGGCCAGCGCTTCGGGATCGGGATACGTGTCGAACAGCTCCTCGGTCACCGCGTTGACGCGCTCATCGGTACACTGAGCGGAGAGGATCACCGCGACGAGGAGCTCGAAGCGGTTCGAAAATCGGAGGGTGATGGTGCTGTCCGGGTAGGCCTCCTCGAGGCGGTCGAGCACCTCGACGACGCGGGCCGACCGGTCCATGCCGGCCACTGCAGCCTGGTGGGCATGAACGCCCCGGTATCGGACCGGACCAGCTTTATGGCACCCGACGCTGCGAGCGTCCATGCAGGCGACGGCCGTGGCCCATCCGATCCAGGGGCTGGTCAAATACCACGGGATGCGCGACTTCGACAAACGGTATCCGTTTCACGAGAGTATCAGCGTGTGTACGGCCCCCGCGCGGACGGTCACGACGGTCACGTTCGCGACGGACCTGACCGAGGATCGGTTCGTCGTCGACGGTGAGGAGCTGACCGGCCGACGGGCCGCCCGTCTCAGCACGGTCGTCGATGCGGCCAGAGCCCGTGCCGGTCGGCCCGACGAGGCCGTCCGACTCGAGTCCGAAAGCACGTTTCCGACGAACGTCGGCCTCGGATCGTCCTCCTCCGGGATGGCCGCGGCGGCCGTGGCCACGACCGCGGCGGCCGGCGGCGATGTCGATCGTCACGAGCTCTCCGGTATCGCCAGACGTGGCTCGGCGTCCGCCGCACGAGCGGTCACCGGTGGCTTTTCTGCGCTGCCCGGCGGTGACGACGAGTCGACCTGTCGCGCCCATCGAATCGAGTCACCCCTCGAGGACGAGCTCCGGATCGTCGTGGCGATCGTCGAATCGTACAAGGAGACGGAGGACGCCCACCGTGAAGCGCCGGAGAGCCACATGTTCGACGCCCGACTCGCCCACGTCCACGATCAACTCGCCGAGGTGCGTGCCGGCCTCAATGCGGGCGATTTCGAGCGGACCTTCGCCTGCGCAGAGGCCGACTCGATCTCGCTGGCGGCGACGACGATGACGGGTCCGAGCGGATGGATCTACTGGCAGCCGACGACCTTGGAGGTCTTCGACACCGTTCGCCAGCTCAGAGAGGATCGCGGCGTCCCGGCATACTTCTCGACGGATACCGGTGCAAGCGTCTACGTGAACACCACCGCCGAACACGCGGAACTGGTGGCCGACCGGTTGCGTCAGCTCGACGTGATGGACGTTCGGACGTGGGAAGTGGGCGGTCCAGCCCGTGTCGACAACGCCCGCGCCCTGTTTTGAGGGAGGTTGGGCAGCGGGTACACAGTATTGTACGAATTACCCAAAACTATTAACGTGCGACCTCCCTAACAGAGGTTGATGAGTTCCTCCACGACTGACGGTGACGTCACGCATCTTGATGACGGTGAACGCATCGAGGACCACGTAGCCGGCGATGACCCGGTCATCGTGGATTTCTACGCCGACTGGTGCGGCCCGTGCAAACAACTCGAGCCCGTCCTCGAGGCCGTTGCCGGGGCGACACCGGCAAGCGTCCTCAAAGTCGATGTCGACCGACATCAACAACTCGCCGGGGAGTACGGCGTCCGAGGCGTTCCCACGCTGGTGCTCTATCAGGACGGCGAGCCGGTCGAACGGCGGGTCGGGTTTCAGTCCGAGGCTGCCATCAGGGACCTCATAGCCCAGTACACGTGAGGAGGATGGCCTCCAGGACGTAATACCTCAATACCACACCGCTGCGGCGTGGGCACCCCGCTGGTCGGCACCAACGAACATTCGGGGCGTGATGGACGGCAAGCGTGGACATCGTTGAGATTTTTGGTCCGGTCGTCGCAGGGAGTGACGTGCGGACGATCACCGACCGCCTCTCGAACCCCTTCGACATGCGCCCGCCCTGTCACCGGACGTGTGCCGAGGGCGTTCCCGCCGTGTTCGGCTACGGGGATGCCAACGCCGATTTTCATCTGATCGGCGACCATCCCGGCGAACATGGCGGCCGCCAGACCGGGCTCCCCTTCACGGAGACGGCCGGCGCGAGACGACTCCGAAGGGTACTCGCGTCGCTCGGACTGGTCGACGAAGCGACCGGGGATCCGCGAAACCTCTTCATGAGCTATCTGCACATGTGCTGTCCGCCAGACGGTGAAGACCCCAGCGAGGAGGCCTACCTCGACCTCGAACGGTTCTTCGATGCGGAGCTCCGAGCGATTGCCGCCCACGTGTTACTGCCCGTCGGGGAACGAGCGATCAACCACGTGCTCGGCGAGTTCTCCGCGGTATCCCCGGACGTGATCGACGAGCCGTCGGCCCTCCATGCCACGGAGCTGGCCGGCAGCGGGTTCCTCATCGTCCCCCTTCGCCACCCCGACGACTGGCAACCAGCGGACGAGGTCAACGTGGCGTCCACGCTGCGTGAGCTGCTCGACTCCGACTATCGGCAAACGGCCGATCTCACCCGGTTCTCGCCGTCGGACGACCCGTACCTCGTTCGATAAGTCGCCGTCCACAGGTATATCCTCGTCCGGGCGAATTGGCTAGGGATGGCACCACCCGAGACGCCGATAACGGACGAGCGACCGAACAGCCCGTTTCACACGACCGGTACGGATCACATCACCGTCTGGGGGAGCAACGAGGCTGACACGGTGGCATTCTACCGCGATGTGCTTGGCATGCCCCTGGTGTTGCGCCAGCCGAATTTGGACGATCCGTCCCAGACGCACCTCTTTTTCGACACGGGCGACGGGCGAATCCTCACCTTCTTCGTGAGCGACGACCGGTCCTCCCACGAGGGGCCCCAACGCGGGGGTGTCGGCGCCGTCCACCACCTCTGTTTCAGCGTCGAGGCCGATGAGTATCGTGACATCATGGCCGCCCTCGAGGAGCGCGGACGCGGGTATAACGTGTTCGACCGGGGCATCTTCCATTCCATCTATACCCATGACAACAACGGCCTGGTGATCGAGCTCTCGGCGGACAAATACGAGATTCCCAACGATCGTCGCGGTGCAGTCCTCGCAAAGGCCCAAGAGCTCAGGGAGGCCGATGGAGCCGAGTACGCCAAGGACGAACACCTCCGCGCGGCGATCGAATCGCTCGGGCTCGAGGTCATTCCGAACGACCTGCCCGAGGCCGACGCCGGCGTCGGCGGCATCGAGTAGGTCGCCAAGACGAGGTGGACCCGGACGGGGATGGCGGCGCACGGAGCGCATCGACCACCCACCAGCTCGATCCCGGTAACTCGTTGCGCGAGGAATTAAGGGTTTGAGCGTCGAAGTTCGGGTATGGCACCCATCGGGTCCGAGCGGGGCACACCGGCCTTCGCTGGAAGATGCGCGAGATGGCACCGCCCGGTGATCCCCCACGGCCGGCGATCACCGGCGTGGGTTCGTCCCCATGCAGGTTGAGGAGATCATGTCCCGGGACGTGGTCACCTGCCCCATCGAAGCAACGGTCCAACGTGCGGCCGAGATCATGGTTGCCGAAGAGGTCGGCAGCGTCATCGTGCTCAGGGGCGGTGATCCCTTCGGGATCGTGACCGACTCCGATGTGGTCCGGGCCGGGGCCGAGACCGCAGGCTCGTTCAACGACATTCCACTCGAAGACGTCGTGAACCACCCGCTCGTGACGGTCGAGCCGGACGCCACGGTCCGCACCGCCGTCGAACGCATGCGAACGGAGGGTATCAAACGCCTCCCCGTCGTCTCGGGGATCGACCTCGTGGGGATCATCACGCGAACCGATATCGTGGCCTCCTACCAGACGCTCGTGCACGAGGCATACGAGATCCGCCGCCAACGCGAACAGTGGGAAACGGAGGATTGAGCGCCCCCTTCGACCGAGGGGACGGTGGTGGCCGATTCACCACCGAACGGGCGTCAATGGCTCGCATTCTCGCGGGGTCTCTCAATCGAAGCACCAGCCCATGACGGTCTCCGGAAGGGGCGTCATTCGACGGACGTCGAGGGACACCCACCGCCGGATTCGCGCTCGACCCGCATCGGGACGGCCCGGTTAGCGTCTCGATCCGCACGCTCTGGCGGGAATGGACGTACTCATCAGCCGTCGAACGGTTCCAGCCCATCGGACGTTGGGGACGCCGCGTCATACTCCATGATCTCGTCGAGCAGGCGCAATGCGGCGAGTCCGACCAGGATGAACGTGGCCCACATCGCCGGTTGGAACCACCCCGCTCTCTCGGTGAAGAAGGTCCCTGCGGGAATCCATGCAGGCGTGTTGACGAGGAGTTCGACCACGTAGCGGTGGAGATGGACCAACAAGATGGCCACCACGGGCAGCCAGGGTCGGCCGGATGGATGGTCGAACTCGACCGCGACGAGGATGATGGCTGGAAGCAGGAGAACTGCCAGATCGTGCGTGTCCGCGGTCGGGGCGAGAAGCGGCACGGCGGCCACACCGAGGGCGAACGTCGACCATCGCGCCACGTCGGAGTGTCGGCGACGCCCAACGATCGCGAGGGCGATGATGGCGAGCACTCCGACCACCCGCATCGGCATGCCCCACCCACCAAACACGTGAAGCGGGCGATACGCTGCAGAGGTGTCCCAGATGGACGGATGGCTGGATTCCCCCCATCCCTTGCCCCACGTGAGGACCTCCAGATACGTCACGTGGTTCTCGATGCCAAAGAGCGCGAGGGAGGTGACCCCGACGACGGCGGCGGTACCCAGCGCGCCGGCCAACCGCACGCGATCGCGAAGCAGGTGCGCGCCGGCAGTGGCGAAAAACAGCTTGAACGCGCTGCCGAGGGTGGTTAGGATGCCGCTCAAGACCCGATACGTCCGGTTGACAGGGCCACGTTCGCCGCGCTCGTGGGCGTAGAACGCGAAACACAGCGCTGCGGTCAACAGCGTCGCCGTCTGCGCCCACTTGAAGTCTCGAAGCACCGGTTGGAAGGCGAACAGCGCGGGCAGCGCCACCAGCCGCTCACCGATGCTCGGGTCGTATCCCAGGACGCGAACGGTCGCCTCGAGCCCAACCCAGAGCAGGACGAATGAAACCGCACCGAACAGGATGGCACCGGTGTAGAAATCGAACGTGGTGAAGGGAAGATAGGCTAACAATGCCACCGGCGGATAGAGAAAGCTCCCATGGAACCCCCCGGCGTCATCCTCGACGTAGATGACCTCCCCCGCCTGCCACCGGTCGGCGGCCTGCGCATAGGCGCTGAAATCGTTGAAGCCGAACGGGGTCACGATGTCGTGTTCGCGAAGGACGAAGTCCACGGGGAGCCACACGAGCAACACGCCGAGGGTGACGACGACTGCAAGGAGGAACAGCCGATGAGACCGCCACAGAGTCCGCAGATGACGCTCCATGGACGGTCATTCGACGGGGTTTTCAAGTCGGTATCGGTCCGACCGCGTCCGGGCGAGCCACCACCCCCACATGTCGGGTGTGCCCGTTCGTCGACGTACCGGCCACCGATCGGGATCGATCACGCCCGACCTGCACCCTCGATCCAGGCAAACACCGACGCGAAAAACATTCATAGAGCGACTACCGACCGCGCTAGCGCCCTCCATGCCCCAAAACTCAACCCCCGACGGAGACCGTTTCGCGACGACGGCCAGATATTATGCGGCCCATCGACCGGGGTACTCCGACCGAATTTTTGCCTACCTTGGAGACCGATTCGACCTCGGCGCATCGGACCGGGTCCTCGATCTCGGGTGTGGTACCGGCGAGATCGCCGTGCCGATCG
This sequence comes from uncultured Halobacteriales archaeon, assembly GCA_964502835.1. Classification (GTDB taxonomy): domain Archaea; phylum Halobacteriota; class Halobacteria; order Halobacteriales; family SKSH01; genus CAZCYF01. Next base: position 16,966 of record CAZCYF010000029.1, read on the forward strand.
CGGATCAGGTCGGTGCGGTCGTGGCGATGGACCCCGAGCCGGCCATGCTCACCGAGGTCGAGCGCCGCGCGGCAAACCGATCGGATGACACCATCACCGTCAAGGAGGGATCTGATGCAGACCTTCCGGCCCTCGACGAGGCGTTCGACCTCGTCTGCATGGGTCGATCGTTTCATTGGATGGATCAGGAACGAACCCTCGAGGAGATCTGGCGGCTCATTCCACCGGGGGGTGGCATCGCGATTCTCGGCAATACCGAATGGGTGACGCGAGGAACGCAGCCCTGGCAGGATGGCGTCTACGACATCGTCGCCGAGCATCTCGATGACGTCCCCGATCGGACGGGTCCGGTCGAGCACGACGATCCGTGGGACGAGAAGTTCGACGAGTTCGGGTTCGTCGACGTCACGACCTTCGATCACCGCCTCGAACGATCCTGGACCCCCGACGAGATCGTCGGATACCTGTTCTCACTGTCGTTTTGCGCTCCGGATCAGGTCGGGGACCGAATGGCGACCCTCGAAGCAGACGTCAGGACCTACCTCGCCGGAGTGGATGGCGAGGACTTTGCCCAGACTGATTGTGAAACGGTGATTTCGGGGTTCAAACCGACGCCGTCATGATGTCAGCGTGAACCGCGACCACAGGAC
>CAZCYF010000030.1:0-17216 GCA_964502835.1 uncultured Halobacteriales archaeon
CACGGCGAGGAGGACTTCGAGCGCGGCCGCGAACTGGAGCTTCCCATCTTTTGTCCCGTCGGCGAGGACGGCATCTTCACCGCGGCGGCCGGCGCTTACGCGGGCACGTTCGTCAAGACGGCCGACGCCGACATCATCGCCGACCTCGAGGAACGGGGGGCGCTCCTCGCCGACGAGACCGTGACCCACAGCTACGGCCATTGCTGGCGGTGTGATACCGGCATCGTCCAGATCGTGACCGACCAGTGGTTCATCACGATCACCGACATCAAGGACGAGCTCCTCGCGAACATCGAGGACAGCGAGTGGTACCCGACCTGGGCGCGCGAAAACCGCTTTCGGGACTTCGTCGAGGAGGCCCCCGACTGGAACATCTCCCGCCAGCGCTACTGGGGGACGCCCTTGCCGATCTGGCTCCCGCCCGACTGGGATGGTGACATGGACGACGCCATCGTCATCGGCGACCGCCAGGAGCTGGCCGACCGGGTCGATCAGAACATCGATCCCGCGACGGTCGACCTCCACAAGGGTACCGTCGACGACCTGACGATCACCGAACACGGCACCACCTACGAGCGGGTCCCCGACGTGTTCGACGTCTGGCTCGACTCCTCGGTCGCGACGTGGGGCACCCTCGACTACCCGGAGGAGGAGGCTGGCTTCGAGACCTACTGGCCGGCCGACCTCATCATCGAGGCACACGACCAGACCCGCGGCTGGTTCTGGTCGCAACTGGGGATGGGAACGGCGGCGCTCGGCGAGAGCCCGTACGAGCGCGTCCTCATGCACGGGCACGCGCTCATGCCCGACGGCCGCTCCATGTCCAAATCGAAGGGGATCCAGATCGCGCCACACGACGCCATCGACGAACACGGCCGCGACGTGATGCGGCTGTTCTTGCTCTCGTTGAACCCCCACGGTGAGGACATGCGCGTCTCCTGGGACGACATGGCGACCATCGAGGGCAACCTCCGCACGCTGTGGAACGTCTTTCAGTTCCCACGGCCGTACATGCGCCTCGACGACGTCTCGCCCGCGGCCCTCTCAGTCGCCGAATACGAGGACGATCTCCAGCCGGTCGACCGGTGGGTCCTGGCCCGCACCCAGTCGGTCATCGAGGCTGCCACCGCGGACGTCGACGACTATCGACAGGACCGCGCCATCGATCGAATCCTGTCGTTCATCGTCGAGGACGTCTCCCGGTTTTACGTCCAGTCGGTGCGCGAGCGCATGTGGGCCGAGGAGCGCCGACCCGACAAGCTCGCCGCCTACGCCACGCTCACGTACGTCCTCGATGCCGTCGTTCGGCTGCTGGCGCCCTTCGCCCCGTTCGTGACGGAGGCCATCCACACCCGGCTGTCGGGTGAGGACGCCCCGCCGACCGTCCACATGCGCGACTGGCCCGCGGTCGACGACCGGTGGGTCGACCAGCGCCTCGAGGACGACATCCAGACCGTCCGCGCCGTCGAGGAGGCCGGCGCGAACGCCCGCCAGCAGGCCGAGCGCAAGCTGCGATGGCCCGTCCAGCGGGTGGTCGTGGCATCGGCCGATCCGGCCGTGCGCGAGGCCGTCAGCCGCCACGAGGCGATCCTCACCGACCGGCTCAACGCCCGGTCGATCGAGTACGTCACCGAAGACGACGACTGGGAGGCGCTGCGCTACAGCGCCGAGGCCGACATGGCCGAGCTCGGCCCCGCGTTCGGCGCGGACGCCGAGGCGGTCATGCGCGCGCTCAATGCGGCCCGGATCGAGGAGCCGAACCTCGAGCGCCTCGAACGGGCCGTGTCCCAAGATCTCGGTCGCCCGGTCGAGCTCACGGACGCGATGGTGACCTTCGTCACGGAGACGCCCGAGGAGGTCACCGGCGCCAGCTTCGACGTGGGGGCGGACGAACGCGGCGTGGTCTACGTGGACGCCACGCTGACCGACGACCTCGAAAGTGAGGGATACGCCCGCGAGGTGATCCGGCGCGTGCAGGAGATGCGCAAGGACCTCGACCTCGACCTGGAGGCCGAGATCCGCGTCGAGTTGGAGGTCGACGACGACCGCGTGCGCGACCTCATCGATCGCCGACGCGACCTCATCGCCACGGAGGTGCGGGCCGCCGGATTCGCCACGGTCGACGACGGGCTGCGTCGCACCTGGGAGGTCGAGGGACATACCGTCGAGATCGCGATCGCCCCCGTCGCCGAGGCGACACCCTGACCTACAACACCGCGGCGATCGCGCGCGCCGCCGACGTGGCGGTGGTGGGGGATTCGATGGTGTCGGTCGCGACGAGCTGATCGACGCCCGCCCGACGGAGTCGGGTGTACGCGCCCCCGACCAGCACGGCATGCACGCAGCCGACCCGGATGGGCCCCGCCCCGCCCTCGACCAGGCGTCGGGTCGCGTTCGCGATGGTCGAGCCCGTGGCGATGATGTCGTCGACGATGATCACTTCCCGACCGTCGACGTCGGTTTCGCTGGGTTCGATCTCGACGGCATTCGGCCCGTGGCGGCGCTTCTCGAAGTGGTCGACCGCCCCACGGCCGAGCGCCTCCTGCAGGGTGTGTGCCAGCCCGCGGGCGCCCGCATCCGGTGCAAGCACGAGCGGCTCGTCGGCGGTCACCGTGAGCGGGTCCGCCAGCGTGTCCACCGCCGAGACGACGTCACAGGGGGCGTCGAAGTACTCCGCCACCTGCGATTCGTGGGGATCGACGATGACCACCCGATCGGTGGCCGGGCTCAGTGCGCGCGCGACGGCCCGGGCCGAGGCCGGCTGGCCGGGTTCGTGGGCGACGTCCTGGCGCATGTAGCCGAGGTAGGGAATGACGGTGACGACCGGATCCGCCCCGGCCGCCCGGGCCAGCTCCTGGAGCTGTAACAGCTCGATGTGCGCCCGGGCCGAGGTCGTCGAGGCCACGACGACCGCCCGGCCATCGAGGTGCAACCCGTCGCCATCCACGCTGGCCGGCGCCGGGAGCGCCCCGTCGTCGACGCTGACGAGCAACTCGCCGTCGGGGAAGGTGGAGTACGAAAGCGGGACGACCGCCTCATCGAGGTGCTCCCCGAGGGCGTCGGCCAGCAGCTGACTTCCCGAGGCGGCGAGGATCATGACCCACAGTCCTCGGGTCGAGGTAAACCTATTTTCGGTCGCTCCCGGTCGCAATTCCTATAGCCCGGGTCGGCCCACCACCATCCGAGATGACGCTGTTTGGCTCCAGCGGCGCGCGCGGTCCCGTCGAGGGCGAGATGCCTCCCGCGACGGTCACGGCGATCGCCCGGGCGGCAGTCACCGAGTGGGAGGCCGACCGCGTCGCCATCGGCCGAGACGGCCGCCTCACCGGGCCGGCCCTGGCGGCGGCGGCTACCGCCGGAGCCACCTCGGGCGGGGCCGACGTCGTCCGCCTGGGCGTCGCACCTACGCCGGCCATCCAGCACTTCGCGGCGGCGAACGACCTGCCCGCGATGGTCATCACAGCCTCGCACAACCCCCCCACCGACAACGGGATCAAGCTGGCCGGGCCCGGTGGCGGCGAGATTCCCATGGACGAGTACCGGTCGATCGGCTCGCGGGTGGCCGAGGGGCCGCCGCCGATGGTCGACTGGCACGACTTCGGTTCGGTCGAGCACGTCGACGGCGTCAACCGTCGGTACGCGGCCGCACTGAGCGCGGCGCTTCGGTCTCCACGCGTCGAGGACGGCGGGCTCCACGTCGTGGTCGATCCGGCGAACGGGCCTGGCGGCCTCGCCACCCCCCGGGTGCTTCGGTCGCTCGGGTGTACGGTGGACACCATCAACGCCGACCTCGACGGTCGGTTTCCGAACCGTCGCCCGGAGCCGATCCCGGACGCCCTCGAGGATCTCCGCGAGGTGGTGCCGGCGATGGGCGCCGACCTCGGGGTCGCCCACGACGGCGACGCCGATCGCGCGGTGTTCGTGGACGAGACCGGGACGGTCATCGACGGCGGGGCCGTCTTCGCGGCGCTGGCCGAGGCCGTCGTCGAACCGGGTGAGGCGATCGTGACCGGCGTCACGGCCTCGCGCCGGCTGCGTGACGTGGCCGACCGCACCGGCGCCAGGCTCGAGCTCACCCGCGTCGGCGCGGCGCACATCATTACCCGCGTGCGCGAGCTGCAGGCCGACGGGACGCCAGTCGCGATCGCCGGCGAGGAAAACGGCGGGATCGTCTTTCCCGAGCACCGGTTGACGCGAGACGGCGCCTACACCGCCGGGCGCGTGCTCGCCCTCGTGGTGGACGAGCCGGCCTCGACGACGTTCGAACCGTACTCCGATCTCGTCTTCCGGCGGACGGCGGTGCGATACGACGCGGCCGACGAACGTGGCGCCCTCATGGAGCGAGCCCGGGAATGGGCCACGTCGGCCGACGGATCGGTCACGTCGGTCGATGGCTACCGGCTGGACCGCGAGGAGGGATGGGTGCTCATCCGGGCGAGCGGGACCGAACCGCTGCTTCGCATCTATGCCGAAGCATCCGACGCTGCAACTGCCGAGTCGTTGCTGGCGACGGCCAAAGCGGCGATCACCGGCGACCGCTAGCCGGACAGGGCCGACTCGATCCGGTCGAGGTCCGCCTCGACGCTGGCCAGCTCGTCCTCGGCCCGTCCGGAGCGCACCAGCTCGCGCTCGGGGGGGTCGAGCTCGACGCGGGCGACGGCCGCCGTGCGCAACGCGTCGTATCGGTCCGGCTCGCGGACGAGCGACTCGACCTCGCGAAGCGTCTCCATCGTGTCGGCTCCCGCGAACCGCCCCACCGCCTGGTGCAACTCGCGTGCGACCCACCGCATCGTGTCCGCGGCGGGTGGGGGCCAATCGATGCGAAACGGGTCGGCGGAGAGCCCCTCCAGGTAGGGGGCGTGGGGGCGGACCTCGGCGACGAACCGCCCCGGATCGTCGACGTAGTGGTCGAGCTTCGATCGCGAGAAGTCCAGGTACTCGAGGAGTTGTGGGACGGACTCGTCGCCGACAGGATCGTCCTCGAGGAACGCGACGAGCGCCGACGGCGGGACGTCCACGTCGAGCAGGGCGAAGGGCTCCATCCGCGAGAGCCGGCTGAGCACGTCCCGGGCGGGGGTGTCGGCCAGGTAGCGGTCGAACGCGTCGGTGACCGCCTCGTTGTACCGGTCAACGGGCTCTTTGAGGGGATCGACGGGTGTCTCGAGGGCGGTCGGATCCAGCGTGACGAGCTCCTCGAGGCGGTCGCGGCGGTCCTCGAGGTCGACACGGCGGTCCTCGAGGGCGCGACGCAGTCGCCCGAGTTCGTCGTCGAGGTCGCGGATTGATTCGAGCGTGGTGGCCGTCTCGCGAGCCGGCTCGAGGGCGTCTCTGGCCGCCTCGAAGTGTCCCTCGTTCAGCCGACGGTGGTCGAGTTCGTCCTGAGCGGCCTCGAAGCTGGATCGGTGGGGGAGGTCGGCATCGAGCCCCTTCACGAGCTCGTCGAAGCTGCTGCGGAACTCGAGGTAGGCGCCAAAATCGCCGGTCCCCGTGGCGTCGTCTTCGTACCCGTCGAGGAGTCCCTGCGCCCGTCTGAGTGGGTCTTCGACGCGCCGGGCCCGATCGAGGTCCATCGTGAGGTCAGCGATCAGGTCCCGGCGTTCGGCGCGCGTGCGCTCGAGGTGCTCGAGGAGGTCGTCAAGGTCGTCGTCAGCCGACATGCGGGTTGGCGGTAGGTTACCACCCCCCGGTGAAAAACCTCGTGAGTCGGGGCTACCCCAGTCCGACGAGGCCGAGCACGCCCGCATAGAGGTCGCCGACGGCGATCGCGACGAGGAGCCCGAGGGCCAGCAGGACGACGAACGGGATCCCAGGGGTGTACCACACCTGCTCGCGGGCCGTCACGACCGCGAGCCCGTCGCGGATCGTCCCGGGATCCATGCCATAGGGGTGATAGCCGAGGGCGTCGACGAACGCCTCGGCCGCCCACGGATCGTCCGTGGTGCCGCCGTCGGCGATGGCACCGTCGCCAGGGTCGCCGGGGTCGCTGGGTGGCTCACGACGGTAGCGCTCCGGATCGTCGCGCAGCTCGTCGAGCGAGCACCCACGCCACGCGAGATACATGCGCAGGGCGTCGAGGTCGAGCCCGTGCCGGTCGAACCCGTCGGGTGTCTCGAGCAGCCGACCCGGTAACGCCTCAACGCGGGCTGCCTGCACGGGTCGGCCGATGAACATGGCGGGTCGGAGGTGGCCGCCGACGAGGTTGCGAAGCGCCAGACCGACGGGATAGACCATGGCGAGGATGGCCGCGTTGGTCACAATCGCCAGCGCGAACAGGCCGGCGGTCGGCTCGAGGGTGGGCAGCGTCCACTCGCCGAGGGTGTACGTCGGGACCGTCGGAAAGACCACCCCGAGGACCATGACGGCCTTCGCATCGGCGCCGCCGAAGGCGCCCAGATACCAAAACAGGTAGCCGAGGCCGACCATCAGGACCACGCTCACGGCCGAAAGCACCCAGAAGGCCCGCCACGTCTCCCCGCCGGCGTCGTAGGCGAACCAGCCCTCGACGACCAACGCGAGCACGCCGAGGGCGGCCAACGGGGGCCACAGCCGGTTGCTCACCCGGCGGGTCTGCCAGTCGCGGGAGGCGGCCCAGAGGAATGCCGGAAGGGCGACCAGCCGGAGCCAATCGGCGACCTCGGCACCGAGTGGCCCCACGTCCACCATACGAACCCGACGGGAACCCCGGCGGGTTAGACCTTCCGGGTTCGGGGATGTTCGCCCGAAATCGCCGGCTGTGTCGCACCCGGTCGCACCGACACGTCGGGGATCGAAGCGTCATCACCGGGGGTGTGGACACGTCGAGAATCCCACGGCACCACTATGCGGATGTCGCTCGAAAAACGAGATGCAAACCGGCTGTCAATCGGCGTCGGGGCTGGCCTAAATGACGCGGTTTTGCAGGAAGTCCAGGTGTTTGGCGTTGTAGACGATCCTGACCTCATCCGCGGCCGGCGAGCCGATGCACGTCAGGCGGACGTTATCCTCCTCGACCTCCTCCTGGGAGAGGATCTGTTGCATGTCCATCTCGATCTCGCCCTCCTTGAGGATGGCCGCGCAGTTGGCGCAGGCGCCGGCCCGGCAGGAAAACGGCCAGTCGTAGCCCTGTGCCTCGGCCGTCTCGAGGATGTACTCGCCCCGATTGACCTCGAGCGTGCCGTAATCCTCGTCGTCGAGGTCCTCCCCCGCGGCCTTCTCGAACAGGTCGTCATCGTCGATGTCCCAGCCAAGATCCTCGAGGACTTCGTAGTTGAGGTATTCTACGGTTGGCATCGTCCGAAGGTTCGGTGTGGGCCCTGTTAGACCTTGCTGTTTTCTGTTGTATCGTCCCTCGTCGCCCGTGAAACCCGCCGTACCGTCGTTACAGGCGGGCGATAGGTCCATGCGGTCGCAGGTGGAACCCGCACGACATGGGTGACTCGGGGGTCCGAACGCTTGCGGCAGGCGGGAGGGCGGCCTTCATCGAGCGGAACTCACGGTTCATCGGTCACGTGAGTGGTGTACACCGTCGTGAGGAGGTGTCGACGACCGTCGAGTCGATCGCCGACGACCACCCTGACGCCACCCACGTCGTCAGCGCCTACCGGCTCGCGACCGACCCGGTCACCGAGGGGTCCGACGACGCCGGCGAGCCCGGCGGGTCGGCCGGACCGCCCGTCCTCGGCGTGTTACGATCCACCGAGTTGGTGGACGTCGTGGCGGTCGTTGTCCGGTATTATGGTGGCACGAACCTCGGCTACGGTGGTCTCGTGAGGGCCTACGCTCGGGCGACGACGGCGGCGATCGAGGCGGCCGAGCTCACCGCCTATCGGCCGCAGGCACACCTCGAATTCGAGGCCGACTACGAGACGGCAGGGACGATCCGACGCCTCCTCGAGAGCGAGGGGGTCGACTTCGAGGCGGAGTACGCCGAGGCCGTGGCGTTTCGCGTCACGGTCGAGGAGGACCGCGAACCACACCTCCGCGAGCGGCTCCGCTCGGCGACCCACGGGCAGGTGACGTTCCGGTAGTGGCCACGACCGCAACAGGAATGACCACCGAGGCGGTGGCCCTTCGCATGGAGCCGATCGTCGCCGCCGACGTGGCGGAGCTGACCTTCGTGGACGAGCCGGCCATCCATCCCGACGGAGACCGGGTGGCGTACGTCCGTCGCTGGGCGGCCGATCCCGAGCACTACGCCTCGGCCATCCACGTCTGTACCCTCGACGGCGACGACGATCGACGCTTGACGGTCGCGGAGGGGCGCGATCGACACCCTCGGTGGGGCCCAGATGGAGCCCGGCTGGCGTTCGTCAGCGATCGGCTGGGTGATGACGACCGAGAGCAGCTCTGGGTCTTACCCACCGATGGTGGCGAGGCGAGGCGGGTCACCGGTGGGGTGGGCGGCATCGAGGCGGTCGCGTGGGCACCGGATGGCCGGCGCCTCGCGTTCACGCGGTCGGTGAGCCCCGAGGAGATCGAGGCCGGCCACGACCGCGACGCCTCGGCGGTCGATGAGGCCGAGACCCCGGACCCGCGCGTCATCGACCGAACGGTGTACCGGGCGGACCAACGCTACCTGAATCGACGCCGCGAGCAGCTGTACCTGGTCGACCTCGATGACGGTACCATCGAGCGGCTGAGCACCTGGGACGGCTCCGATCACCGGTTCCCGCGGTGGGCGGACGATTCGGAGGTCTACGCCGTTCGGACCCTCGGTGACGACCCGGACGACTCACAGGAGCACGAGCTCATCCGGATCGCCGTCGACTCGGGAAACTGGAAGCCGATCACGACGCTCGAGGGGTTGCTCAACGGCATGGACGCGAACGGCACCGGCGACGTCGCGATCGGGCGGGCCCCGACGCCGCGGCCGACGCTCAACCAGTTCGAGATCGTCCTGATCGACGGAGCCACCGGAACGCAACGTACGCTCACGGCGGACCTCGACCGGACGGTGCAACCGCCGATCAGATTCGACGCAAGCGGTGAGTCCATCCAGTACCTGACGCCGGACCACGGCGGCGTCGTCGTTCGCCGCACGGCCACGTCCGGGGAGGTTCACGACGCGGTGACCGACCCCGCTGGGCACGTCTCGGCGTTCGACGTCACGGGCGACACCATCGCGTTCGTCATGAGCGAGTGGGACCATCCGGGCGACCTCTTCGTCGTCGACGGGCCGGCGGCCGAGGCCACGCGTCTCACCCAGGTCAACGAGGCGTTCCTCGACTCCCACGCCGTCGCGACGCCCGACGAGCGGTGGTTCGAGGGGGCGACCGGCCACGCGATACAGGGCTGGGTGGTAACGCCGCCTGCGGAGGTCGCCGACGGTGACCCACCCCATCCGCTGGTGCTCGAGGTCCACGGCGGTCCCCACGCGATGTGGTCGACGAGCGGGACCATGTGGCACGAGTTCCAGTCCCTGGCGGCAGCCGGGTATGCCGTCATCTGGACCAACCCGCGCGGGTCGGTCGGCTACGGACGGTCCCACGCCGCCGCCATCGCCGACGACTGGGGTGACGTGACCCACGCCGACCTCATGGCCGCGCTCGAGGCGGTGGCGGATGATGGTGCGATCGACGCCGACCACTGTTTCATCACCGGCGGCAGCTTCGGCGGCTATCAGACGGCATGGACGACTGGCCGAACCGACCGGTTCGAGGCGGCCGTGGCCCAGCGGGGCGTCTACGATCTCGGCGCCTTTTACGGGACGACCGACGTCTATCACCTGATCGAGTCCGAGTTCGACGCCACGCCCTGGGGCGATCCAGAGGGGCTGTACGACCGGTCGCCGACGGCGCTCGTCGAGGCCGTTGACACGCCCACGCTCCTCATCCACAGCGACGAGGACTACCGAACGCCGATCGCGACCGCGGAGATGTACTTCCGCGCGCTGCGCAAGCTGGGCGTCGACACCCGCCTCGTCAGGTATCCCCGCGAGGGACACGAACTCTCAAGAAGCGGTGAGCCGGGCCATCGGGTCGACCGTATCGAGCGGATCATCCGGTGGTTCGACGGCTACGCCGCCAGCCGCGACGTGCCGCCCGCACTCGAACGCGACCCCCACGCGGGGCTCACCCGCATGGGCGAGGCCGATTCAAACGACGATAATCTGGAGTAGGACCTATATACCCCCACGTTAAGTAGACCAAACTAGTCGGATGGAAGCGAGTATCGCCGGCTTCAAAGTCACCGGGGCCTGGTCGGACATCGTCGAACACGGCGACCGGATCACCTACGCCCTCCGTGACGTCGGTGTGGACCGACCCGAGGAGGTCGGCGAGGACCTGGCCGACGCCTTCCACGAGTGGGACGAGTGGCGGCCGAAGGCCGATGAATCGATCCGTCGCGATGTCGCCAAGAAGACGGCCGATCAGGCGAGCGTCGGCGAGGGTGAGGGGGAAAAGGCCGGCAAGGGCGCCGACGAGGACATCAAGACGGCGGGCGAGAAGCTGTCCGAGTCGTACGAACACCTCGACGAACCCGCCGCGGCGGTCGACAAGTGGGGCGAGTCGATCGACTACGTGGCCCGGGCGGCCGACACCGCGGGGCGAAAGGCGCTCAGACGGGTCGAGGATGCCGTCTACCGCCGCGTCATGACGACGGTCTCGCCGTATTACTTCGATAACGAGCTCATCAGCGCGAACCTCGACCGCAAGCGCGGCGGCGACGAACCGCAGTACGTCTTCGAGGTCAACATCAACGACGGCGAGATCAAGGCGGCCGTCGAGGACCGCCTCGAAACGTACGAGCGGGACTTCGAGCGCTGGCACGTCGACACGCCCACCCGGACGGACATCGTCGAGGCGGCCGAGGGCGTCGACCTCTCCGAGGAGCACGGATCGGAACGGGACGCCTGAGCTGATCGCTGTGGTGCCCCCAGATCCGAACCGCCGGAGCGCGAGCGGACGGAGGTGGTGCGATGGTCGCCGTTGAGGCGGTCGCAACCCTCGGCGTCGCCGCGCTCGCGAGTCTGTTCATGGCCTGGGCCATCGGGGCGGGCTCCTCGGGGTCGACGCCGTTCGCACCGGCGGTCGGCGCGAACGCCATTTCGGTCATGCGAGCCGGTTTCGTCGTGGGAGTGTGCATCGTCGCCGGGGCGATCCTCCAGGGGCGCAACGTGACGGAGGCGGTCGGCCGTGAGCTCGTCGGGGGCGTCACGCTCTCGTCCGCGGCGGCGGCCTTCGCGCTCACCCTGGCGGCGATCCTCGTCGGCATCGGCATCTTTCGCGGCTATCCGATCGCCACGGCCTTCACCGTCACCGGGGCCGTCATCGGCGTCGGCCTCGCGATGGGCGGGGCGCCGGCCTGGGCGAAGTACCAACAGATCGCCACGCTCTGGCTGGCGACGCCGATCGTCGGCGGAGCTGCGGCGTACGCCACCGTGCGAACCCTCCGGTCGAATCGCGTCCCCGAAGCGCGGGTCACGCTGGCCCTCGGGGCGATCGTGGGTGCCATGCTCGTCAACATCGAGTTCGCCGCGCTCGGGGACGGGGGTGCGTCGATCGCCGCAACGGTGCTGGCGACCCTCGGGGTGGACTCGATCGTCCTGCTGGCGGCCGTGACGGGTGTGGGTGCCCTGGCCGTGGCCGGCTGGCTGGCCCACGAACTCGGGCGCGATACCGCCCGGGGACAGCGACGGTTCCTGCTCGGTCTCGGCGCGCTCGTGGCGTTCTCGGCGGGGGGCAGCCAGGTCGGCCTCGCGATCGGGCCCCTGTTGCCCCTGACCGAGCCGTTCGACATCCCGCTGCTCGCCGTCCTGGTGGGCGGGGCCCTCGGGCTGTTGGCCGGCGCCTGGATGGGCGCCCCCCGGATGATCAAGGCGATCGCCCAGGACTACTCGAGCCTCGGACCGCGTCGATCCATCGGCGCGTTGATCCCGTCGTTCGCGATCGCCCAGGTGGCGATCCTGTTCGGCATCCCCATCTCGTTCAACGAGATCGTCATCAGCGGCGTCGTCGGCAGCGGCCTCGCCGCGGGCGAGGTGAGCCCGCGCAAGCTCGGCTACACGGCGCTCGCCTGGGTCGCCTCCCTGGCCGGGGCCCTCGGTGTCGGGTACGCCGGGTTCGCGGCGATCCAGGCGTTCAGCTAACGTCCGGTTGCTCCGCCTGCTGGCCGTCGATCGCCGACGGGTCGGTCACGCTCACACGGACCTTCTTCAGGCGGGTGTTCTCGACGCGCTCGACGCGGAGTTCGACGCCGTCGTACTCGATGCGTTCGCCCTCGTCGACGAGCCGGCCGGCCCGGTTGAAGATGAACCCGGCGATGGTCTCGAACTCCTCACCCTCCGGGAGGTCGATCCCGAGGGTCTCGTTGACCTCGTCGATGTTGACCTCGCCGTGAAAGAGCGCCTCGTGGTCGCCGACCTGTTTGATCGGCACGTCCTCCTCGCCCTCGAGGATCTCCCCCACGATCTCCTCGACCATGTCCTCCATGGTGATGAGCCCCTCCGTCGTGCCGAACTCGTCGATGACGATGACCATGTGGAGCCGCCGTTCGCGCATTTCCGAGAGGAGCTCGTGGACGTTCTTGCTCTCGGGGACGTGTAGGGTCGGTTCGATGATGTCGTCGAGGTCGAGCTCCTCGGGGTCGGCCTCGCTGAAGAGGTGGTCCCGCACGATGTCACGGATGTGGGCGATCCCGACCACGTTGTCGAGGCTACCCTCATAGACCGGCAGGCGGGCGTGGCCGCTTTGGACGGCCACCTCGAGGACCTCGAGGAGGTCCGCATCGGCCGGAACGGCCGTCATGTCGAGGCGCGGGGTCATCACCTCCTTGGCGATGGTGTTGTTGAACCGGAAGATCCGCTGCAACATCTCGCGCTCCTCCTCCTCGATGACACCCTCGCGTTCGCCGGTGCGAATGAGGTCTTGAATCTCCGATCGGCTGACGTACGAGCCCTCGAGGGTCGCCTGTCCGCCGGTGAGCCGGTTGACCACACGGGTGAGCCGATCGAACAGGAGGACGATCGGATACATCAGCTTCTCCGATAACGCGAGCGGCCCGGCGACGCGCAGCGACCACGACTCGGTGTGCTCGACCGCGTAGGATTTCGGCGCGCTCTCGCCGAACAGCAAGACGACGGCGGTGACGCCGAAGGTCGCCACGGCCACCGACGCCGCCTGCGAGATCCACATGGCGAGCAGGGCCGTCGTCAGCGAGGACATGGCCACGTTGACGATGTTGTTGCCGACCAGAATCGTCACGAGGAGCCGGTGGGGATCCTCCTTGAGGGATTGGACGCGTTTGGCCCCGGGGGTGCCGGCCTCGACGAGCGATTCCAGGCGGTGGCGGGCCAGGTTGAACATCGCGATCTCCGACGACGAGAAGAACGCGGAGAGCCCGAGCAGGACGATGATGGCCACCCCGCCGATGACCGTGGTCTCGAGACGGCCCAACCCCGGTACGAGCTGGGCGAGGCCGTAAGAGACACTCGCCAACGCGACGATCCCGACCATGAACACGGTCGCTTTACGCGGCGGCGGTTTAACGTTTTCCGGGGTGTCGGACGCGCGACCCCGACGTTTTTTGGGCGGCTCGCCGTGGCGAACACCGATGCGCACCCTCGACGAGGCCGTCTCGGCCGTTTCGGACGGGGAGCTCGTCGTCTACCCCACCGAGACGGTCTACGGGCTCGGCGGTGACGCCCTCGACGCCGAGGTGGTCGACCGCGTGTTCGCGGCCAAGGACCGCCCCCGGTCGAATCCGATGGCCTTTGCAACGGCGACCGTCTCCCAGGCCGCCGCCCACGTCAGCCTTACCGAACGCACACGCCGGTTCATGGCGGCGTTTCTTCCGGGTCCGGTCACCGTCATCTGCGATCGGGGGGCGTCGGTCCCGGATCGACTCGTCGCCGGTGGCGATCGCGTCGGCGTGCGGGTGCCCGACCAGCCAACCGCGCGGGCGCTGCTCGAACGGACCGGCCCGATCACGGCGACCAGCGCGAACGTGTCGGGTGAGCCGGCCCCGCGGTCGGTGGCGGAGCTCGATGATGCCATCGACCGGGCCGCCGCGGTCGTCCTCGACGGCGGGCGGACGCCGGGTGGTGCCAGCACGGTCGTCGATGTCGACCGCGGCGAGATCCATCGTCGTGGTCGCCACGCCGAGCAGGTGGCCAACTGGCTGGCGGAGGCGGCCTAAAAGGAGACGTTGGTCTCGAGCCCCTCGGTCGCCTCCTCGAGCCCCGTCTCGTGGATGTCGTCGGTGAGCCGGGTCGAGAGGTCGGCGTCCGAGAGGATCGAATCGAAGGCGTCACGGAACCGCTGGTTCGCGAGTCGAGAGCGGTCGTCGATCTCGAGGACGTGGAGGTATCGCCGGAGGGTCGATTCGCTCACGTCGTGGGTCGCGGCGACCTCCGCCAGCGTCGCGCCAGCTGCCCGCGCCGAGGCGGCAGCCTCGAGGTCGAACGGCGCGTCGCGATCGCGATCGCGAACCAGGTGCAACTCGAGGCGGGCGCGAAACAGGGCCGTTCGGCCGAGGTCGAATCGTCGGGCGAGTTCCGCATCGCTCTCGCCGTCGTAAAACCCGTGAACGAGCTCGATCCGCTCGTCGTCCGTGAGGTCGGACTCGAAGCCGTAGCGGTCGCGCATCTCCTCGATCGTCTGGCGGAGGCGCGCCTCGACGTCCTGGTGCTCGTCGAGTGAGCCACGGGGGTCTCGTTGGCGCTCCGTGACGGACTCGGAGTCTGATACTTCCAAAAAGAGGTCCCGGAGCTCCGCGGTCTTGTCGTCCATGGTCGCCCGACCGGACCCTCTGGCGACCTGGCTATTTAAGGTTGCCGTGGAGCCGTTCGGGGGGTGGCAAACCTTTTTGCCGTCTCCTGTGTCCGGTGTTCGCATGGCTGTGCCGGCCCAATCCGAGGTCACGCGCCCGAACTTCTGGCAGATCGGCGACCTCGGTGAGGTGGTCTTCTACGGGCTGGCCGTGATCACGATCGCCATCTTGGTGGTCGGCCTGTTCGTCCGGATCCGGCGGTACGCGAGCGGGTCGACCGATCCCCAGGACCGACTGGACGGCCTCGGCACCCGGATCGTCTCGGCGGCGCGCATCGTCTTTACCAACGAGAAGCAGTTCGATCGCGACCTGTACGGCGGCCTGATGCACGCGTTCATCATGTGGGGCTTCCTGACGCTGTTCATCGGGACGACGATCCTCGCGATCGACATGGACATCGTCCGGCCGCTGCTCGGGGAGTCCTTCTGGGTGGGCGACTTCTACCTCGCGTTTCAGTTCATCCTCGATGCCATGGGACTGTTGTTCGTCGTCGGGATCGCAATGGCGATGTACCGGCGGTACCTGGTCCGTAATCACCGGTTGTGGGGCCGCCACACGAGCCGGGAGGACGACGTCTTCATCTGGCTGTTGTTCCTCCTCGGGATCGGCGGGTTCGTCCAGGAGGGCCTCGGCATCCTCGGTCGCGGCTTCCCCGAGTTCGAGGCGGTCAGCTTCGTCGGCTGGTTCACCGCCCGCGCGTTCGAGGCCGGAGGGTTGACCCAGGCCGGCGCCATCGACGTGTACCCGGTGACGTGGTGGTCGCACGCGCTGCTCGCGTTCGCCTTCATCGCGTGGCTCCCCTTCGCCAAGCCGCTGCACATGCTCACCTCCTTCGCGAACGTGGTCACCCGCGACGATGACGCCGGCCGTCGCCTCCCGGGCGTGCCGGCCGACCTCGAGGCGACGAACGCCGACTCCCTCGAGGACTTCACCTGGAAGGAGCTCCTCGACCAGGATGCCTGCACGAAGTGTGGGCGGTGTTCGGCGGTCTGCCCGGCGAAGGCCTCCGGGCGCCCGCTCGATCCCCGGGACGTGATCCTCGATCTGAAAACCTACCGGGAGTCGGTCGATGCCGGCGGCGACGAGCGCGCCATCATCGCCGACGGCGGTGGCGTCATCGCCCGAGAGACCATGGAGTCATGCATGGCCTGCATGGCCTGCATGGACGCCTGTCCGGTCGAGATCGAGCACTTGACCTCGTTCACGCGGATGCAACGCCAGCTGCTCGACGAGGGCGAGGTCGACCAGAACGTCCAGGAGGTCCTGCAGGGCGTGATGCAACGGGGCAACACCTTCGGTGAGAATCCCGCCGCTCGTGGAGACTGGGCGGACGACCTCGGCTTCGAACCGGTCGACGCACGTGAGGAACCCGTCGAGTATCTCTGGTACGTCGGCGACTTCCCGAGCTACGACGACCGCAACAAGCAGGTCGCCCGGTCCCTCGCGCAACTGTTCGAGGCGGCCGGGGTCGACTGGGGCATCCTCTTCGATGACGAACAGTACGACGGCAACGACATCCGCCGCATCGGCGAGGAGTTCCTCTACGTCGACCTCGCCGGTCGCATGGTCGAGACGTTCGAGGCGTGTGAGTTCGACGCGATCGTCACCACCGATCCCCACTCGTTCAACACGATCAAGAACGAGTACCCGGAGGTGGACTTCGCCGAGTTCGCGGACGACCCGATGATGTCGTTCGAGTACGACGGCGACTGGAACGCCGACGGCGCGGTCGCCGTCCACCACTGGACGCAGGTCGTCGAGGGGCTGGTCACCGAGGGTCGCCTCGGCCTCGAGGGACACGAACTCGACTACGTGGTGACCTATCACGATCCCTGTCACCTCGGGCGGTACAACGACGAGTACGAAGCTCCCCGGCGGCTGATCGAGGCGACGGGGTGTGAGCTCCACGAGATGCCGCGCAACCGGGCGAACTCGTTTTGCTGTGGCGGGGGTGGCGGGGGCGTCTGGATGGACTTCGACGAGGAGCCCAAGCCGAGCGAGGAGCGCATCCGCGAGGCGCTTGAGGACACCGAGGCCGGAGCGGCCGTCGAGAAGTTCGTCGTCGCCTGTCCGCAGTGTACGACCATGTACGAAGACGGCCGCAAGACCGGTGGCTTCGAGGAGGACATCGAGGTGGTCGACGTGGCCGAGTTGTTGCTCGAGGCGGTCGAAACCACCGCGACGGCATCCAGCTGAGACGGTCGACGTACCGGCTCGGACGGTGCCCCGTACACCGGGTCGGGCGAATCGCGCCGGATTAGAAGGAGCCGTAGCGGATCGCATCCACCACCCGGCGGGCGGCCACCACGAGTGCCGCCGTCCCGCCAATCGCGAGCAGGATCACCGCCACCCGGACCAGATACTCGATGAGGCCGAGCCCCGCACCGTGACCCAGATGGGCGCCGACGAGTGTGAGCGACGACATGCCAATGGGTTCAGTCACGGTCAGGGGAGCTGACGCCCGGGTA
>CAZCYF010000031.1:0-17096 GCA_964502835.1 uncultured Halobacteriales archaeon
ATCGAGTCCTCGACGGTGAGCAACGTTCGCGACTTCCTCAAGCAAGAACGGGCCGAACGCCGGGAGATATTGGAACGGGTGGGCCGCCAGATCCATCGGGAATCACTCAGCGACGACCAGTGGGTGCGCATCTCGACCCTCGGCTGCTGTCGCGAGGTGGGCCGGGCCGCGTTCATCCTCTCCACGCCGGAGTCGCGCATCCTCATCGACTGCGGCGACAAGCCCGGATCGGAGGGCGAGGTACCCTACCTCCACGTCCCCGAGGCCACGCCGATCAACAGCATCGACGCGGTGGTCCTCACCCACGCCCACCTCGACCACAGCGCGCTCGTCCCGCTCTTGTTCAAATACGGCTACGACGGCCCCATCTACACCACCGAACCGACGCGCGATTTGATGGGCCTCCTCCAGCTCGATTACCTCGACGTCGCCGCCAAGGAGGGCCGGAGCCCGCCGTATGACTCGTCGATGGTTCGCGAGACGATCAAACACACCATCCCGATCGATTACGGCGACGTCACCGACATCGCACCGGACGTCAAGCTCACGCTGCACAACGCCGGTCACATCCTCGGCAGCGCCATCGCCCACTTCCACGTCGGCGACGGCCTGTACAACGTGGCCTTCAGCGGCGACATTCACTACAGCGAGACGCGGCTGTTCAACGGTGCCGTCAACGACTTCCCCCGCGTCGAGACGCTCGTCCTCGAGTCCACCTACGGGGGGCGAAACGACCACCAGACCGACCGCGTCGACAGCGAGCGCAAGCTCTACGAGCTCGTGCGCGGCACGGTCGATCGCGGCGGCAAGGTGTTGATCCCCTCCTTCGCCGTGGGCCGCTCCCAGGAGCTGATGCTCGTCCTCGAGGAGGCCATGCGCGAGGGGACGATCCCGACGGTACCGGTCCATCTGGACGGCATGATCTGGGAGGCCACGGCGATCCACACCACCTACCCGGAGTACCTCCGGGACGACCTCCGCGACCAGATCTTCCACGAAGACGAGAACCCCTTCCTCGCCGACCAGTTCAACCACATCGACGAGGGTGATGACGAGCGACAGGCGGTCGCCGACGGCGACCCCGCGATCATCCTCTCGACGTCGGGGATGATGACCGGCGGCCCGATCATGTCCTGGCTCGACCTCCTGGGACCCGGCGAGAACAACACCCTCGTCTTCGTGGGCTACCAGGCCGAGGGGACCCTCGGCCGGCGCATCCACAACGGCCGCCGGGAGCTCCCTCTCTCGGCGTCGAACGACGGCCGGGGCCGGAGCCGAACGCTCCGGCTCGACATGAACGTCGCCACCGTCGACGGCTTCTCTGGCCACGCCGACCGTGGCGGCCTGATGGACTACGTCCGGACGATGAGCCCCCGACCGGAGAAGATTCTGTGTGTCCACGGCGACCCCTCCTCCACGCGAGCGCTGTCATCCGGGCTCTACCACGAATTCAACATCCGCACCTTCGCACCGCGCAACCTGGAGACTTTCCGATTCATGTGAGGAAGGCCGAGTCGGGCACGGTCGATCCCGACTGCCGTGTACCCTGCCGTCGGATTCCCGACCGGCCGGGGCGTTTCGATCCCGGCCGAACCGGCGGGACACGGGATGGTTCGGACCACAGCGGGGGAATCAAAGCTAAGGGTTTTCCTTGCCGAAGCCGGCAACCGCGCCAATGAGCGAACCGATCGCCGTGCTCCACGTCGACGACGATCCCGATTTCGTCGACCTCACGGCGACCTACCTCGAGCGGTCGAACGGCGCCATCGAGGTCACGCCGGAGACGGACCCGGCCGCCAGCATCGACCGGCTCGCCGACGGCGCGTTCGACTGCATCGTCTCCGACTACGAGATGCCCGAGCTGAACGGCATCGAACTCCTCGAGCGGGTCCGCGAGGACCACCCCGAGCTCCCGTTCATCCTCTTCACCGGGCGGGGCAGCGAGGAGGTCGCCAGCGAGGCCATCTCCGCGGGCGTGACGGATTACCTCCAAAAGGAATCGGGCACCGAGCAGTACGCCGTCCTGGCCAACCGGATCGACAATGCCGTCGAGCGCGTGCAGGCCAAGCGGGAGCGACGTCGCCATCTCGACGCCATCGAGACCGCCCAGGAGGGCATCAGCATCCTCGACGAGGACGGCCGGTTCGTCTACGTGAACGAGGCTTACGCGGACCTGTATGGCTACGAACCGGCGGAGCTGCTCGGCGAGCACTGGGGGTTGATCTTCCCGGACGAGGACGTCCCGTGGATCCGCGAGGAGCTCCTTCCGCACGTCCGCGACACCGGCCAGTGGCACGGCACGACGACCGGCCTGCGGGCCGACGGGACGACCTTTGCCGAGGATCACGTCCTCGCGACGACGGAACAGGGGGCGCTGGTGTGCACCGTCCGTGACGCCAGCGATCGAGCCGCCTACCGGCGCGAACTCAAGGAGGAACAGGCGTTTATCCAACAGGCCATCGACACCCTCGATGACCTGTTTTACGTCGTCGACACGGACGGCTCGTTGAGCCGGTGGAACGACCGCGTGACGGAGGTCACGGGCCACACTGACGACGAGATCGAGGCGATGTCAGCGCTCGAGTTCTTCCCCCCGGAGGAACACGACCGCGTCACCGAGGCCATCCAGGAGACGTACGCGACCGGGCGCTCGGTCCTCGAAGCAGACGTCCAAACGGCCGACGGTTCGCGCGTTCCGTTCGAGTTCACCGGCAGCCGCCTGACCGACCTGAACGGCGACCTGATGGGCCTCGTCGGCGTCGGCAGAGACCTCTCGAAGCGAGCGGAACGCGAACGCGACCTCGATGCCGCCGAACGCCGGTTCGATGCCGTCTTCAACAATCCCTTTGCGTTCATGGCCCTCCTCGAGCCGGACGGCACGGTCGTCGACGTCAACGATACTGCGCTGGACTTCGTCGATCGGTCGCACGAGTCGGTACGCGGGACGCCGTTTTGGGAGACGCCGTGGTGGTCACATTCGGCCGAGTTGCAGGCCGATCTGCGCTCGTGGATCGAGCGGGCCGCCGCTGGTGAACTCGTCAGGTTCGACGCGAAGCACTACGCACCGGACGGCGAGCGCGCCGCCGTCGACGGCATCCTCCATCCCATCCGCGATGACGCCGGCGACGTGGTCTCGTTGCTCGCAGCCGGCCGTGACGTCAGCGAACGAACGGCCTACGAACGACGGATCGAGCAGCTGCATGAGACGGCGCGGGCGCTGATCGAGGCCGATTCTCCGGAGGCGATCGCCGACCTCGCCGTCGAGGCCGCCCAGGAGGTCCTCGGGCTCTCGCTGTGTTCCATCCACCTCAGCGCCGAGGACGGCCGCCACCTCGAACCGACGGCCTACACCGACGAGCTCGTCGACATCGTCGGGGATCCACCGCCGGCGATGCACCCCGGGGATGGCCTCGCCTGGCAGGTCTTTGAGTCGGGCGACCCCCGCGTGTACGACGACGTCTCGACGGTCCCCGGCCGGCTCACGGAGGACCCGGAGGTCCGCAGCGAGATCATTCAGCCGCTTCGGAGCCACGGCGTCTTCATTGCCAGCTCGACCGAGGTGGGGGTGTTCGACGAGATGACGGTCTCCCTCGCAGAGATCCTGGTCACCCACGTCGAGACCGCGCTGGATCGCCTCGAGCACGAGCACCAACTCCAGCTGCAAAACGAACGGCTGGACGAGTTCGCGAGCGTCGTGTCACACGACCTTCGAAGCCCGCTCAACGTCGCGGAGGGCCGGTTGGAGCTCGCCATGGAGGACTGTACGAGTGAACACCTCGACCACATCGCGGAGACGTTCGATCGGATGCACCGCCTGATCGACGACGTGCTCTGGCTCGCCCGGGAGGGCCGCGACGTCGGAGAGACCGGCCCGGTCGACCTGCAACGCGCGGCCGAGGAGGCCTGGGCGACCGTGGCCGACGCAGCCGGTGGGGCCACCCTGTCGACGGTCGCCTCCGACGCGCGACGCTTGCCAACCGTCACGGCCGACGAGGGCCGCCTCCTCCAGCTGTTCGAGAACCTGTTTCGCAACGCCATCGACCACGCCGGGTCGGACGTCTCGGTGCGGGTGGAGTCGACCGACGGCGGCTTCGCGGTCGAGGATGACGGACCGGGGGTGCCCGAGGAGGACCAGGACCGGATCTTCGATGCCGGCTACTCGACCACCGAGGACGGAACCGGCTTCGGGTTGAACATCGTCGAACAAATCGCCGAGGCACACGGGTGGACTATCACCGTCACCACCGCCTCCGCGGGCGGGGCGCGCTTCGAGTTCACCGGGGTGGCGGTCGTCGACGACGCTGCAGACGCGTAGGTGTCAACCGCCGGGCAGGCTGGCGCGGCAGCCGGGGCGCGCCCCGACCACCGAGGGACCGGATCACGAATTCGTCTCGAGCCGGGCGATTCGCTCACTCCTCCGCGGCGGCCGGGTCGACCACCACGCCCGCGTCGAGGTCGACCCCGACACGGTCACACAACCCAGCCAGCGGGCACGCCTCGGGGCCGTCGAGGCACGCCGGCGACGACGACATACAGACATCACGACAGTACTGTATCATGGCCGACTGGGAGAAGCCACATTACACGTCGGGGACGGCCGACTCCAGGTGGTCGCGAACGGTTTCGTGGTCGCCATCCGGTGGCGCGAGTCCCATCCGCCTGGCGATACGATGGACGTGGGTGTCGACGGGGAAGACCCCCTCGCGCCCGCTCGCGAACAACAACACGCAGTCCGCGGTCTTCGGACCGACGCCATCGAACGCCAGGAGCCTGTCGCGCACCGTCTCGGAGGACGCCTCCCGAACGAACGCGTCGAACGCCTCGGCCGAGCCCCACTCCTCGAGGATCGCCTCGCTGACACGCTGGATCACGCGCGATTTTCGGTTGTACAGCCCGGCCGACTCGATCGCCGCCACGAGGTCCGCCCGATCCGCCTCGGCCAGCGATCGCGCCAGATCGCCGTCACAGTCAAACCGCTCGATGAGGCGGTCGAAGGCGGGCTGACTCGCGACATCGCTCGTGTTCTGGCTGAGGATGGTCCGGACGAGACAGCGCAGGGCTGGCTGGCCGCCGTAGTGCTTGCGCCAGTAGCGTTCGCCCAGCGCATCGACGACCGCCTCGGCCCGGGTGGCTGGCTCGCCAGCCGGCTCGGCGAACCCGTCGGTGGCGGGCGTGTCGCCGCCCAGGTTCTCAGACGGCTCCGTGTCGGTCATTGCGTGACGGGACGAACCGGATCCTCAAGGGTCCACCGACAGCCGGAGGCGCAGGGGGGCCGTCGACTGGAGGCGGTCGACGATCGACCGCTCGAGGTCGGCCGCCGCGGCGTCGGCCCCAACCATCACCGTCCGGTCATCAACGTAGGAACTCGTCCGGATGACGGCACTCCGGTCGCTCGCAAAGGTCAGGTCCGGATGGCCGTGTCCACGGATCGTGACGTGACGGTCCTCGACCGACAGAGTCGCCTCGATGACGGCCGACGTGGTCCGACAGGCGTCCATGAACGCCGGATCGAACGCCGCGGGTCCTCGATCGGCGCCCACACCGATGATACAATCCCCGGCCGGCGTCAACGACGGATCGCAGGTCACCTCGAGCGTCGACGGGTGGCGGGCCGAGACGTTGGGATGGCCCTCCGCGTGCACCACCTCGCGCATACGTGCCCTCCCCGCCAGATGCTCATAAGGCATGTGCAACCGTCGCATGATGTGCCCCTCTCGCCCCGACGTAATGGCGATGAAACGGCCGATTTCGGCATTTTCGAGCGGGGATAGTCGGTAGGTTTAAGAGCGCACTCGCGCAATGACGCCATACTGACGCGGGTTCGATCGGAGGTATCGCACGTCGATCAATATGATTGTCAGACGACATCCTCGAGGTGACGACGACCGACTAGCGGTTAGTCCGGCGAATTCCGCGTTCCACTGGCACCGACCGATCCTTCACGTATGGTAGACACAACCGACTACATCACGGTTTCCGACGACGAACTGCACGACAAAGACAAAGGCGAACTCATTAAACTGGCCGGCCGGTTGCGCGATCGACGGAACGAACTCAACCAATTGGCCTCCGAGCGCGCCAGCTCGCGCGACGAGCTCAATGACGCCACCCGCGAGCACGTCGACCAAGCCCAGCACCACCGCGAGCGACGCGACGAACTCAATACGCTGGTCCAGGCACACAAGGAGCAACGCAACAAGCTGAACGAGAAGGCCAACGAGCTCTACGACCGCGTCGAGGAGATGAAGTCGGAGCTCGAACTCGACGATGGCGCCGACCTTGAATCCCTCAGCGACGACATCGAGGACCTCGAATTCAAACAGCAAACCTCGGTGTTAAGCTCCGAAGACGAGCGCGAACTGATCGAGAAGATCGAGGCCAAGCGCGAGGAGTACCGCGAGCGAAAGCGCAAGCTCGAAGAGACCGACGAGATCGACGAGTACACCGAGCGCGCCGAGCAGGTCCGCGACGAGGCCAGCAAGCACCACCGCAAGGTCACGACGCTGGCCGACAAGGCGCAGGCCCACCACAACCAGATGATCGAGGCCTACCGCGAGGCCGACGACATCCGTGACGAGGCCGACGAGATGCACGAAAAGTTCGTCGAGGCGCAGGAGGCGGCCGATCACCACCACGAGGAGTTCGTCCGCGTGCAAAAGCGCCTGCGCGAACTCGACCAGGAGGAGGAACGCGAGCGCCAGGCCGAACGGGACGAAGAACGCGAACAGGCCCGCGCCGAGGCCGAGGAGATCTACCAGAAGTTCAAGGAGGGCGAGACGTTGGACACCGAGGACCTGATGAAGCTGCAAAAGACGGGGCTGCTGTAGGGTCGACCGCTCCGCCAGTGGGACGGCCGGACGTCCCAGGAGGGTTTTTGTAGCGTCGGGAAGTGGCTACGACCGACGTGAGCACGCTCGTCATCTGCATCGACAGGACCGACGAACTCGGTCGGAAGACCGGTCGCGAGACCCCCGTGACCGGCGTCGACGACGTCCGCGAGCTCGTGCTCGACCTCGGGGTCGCCGACCCCGAACATTCCGGGGTCAACGCCCTCCTCGAGACCTTGCGGCTGTCCGAGGAGCTCACCGCCGAAGGCGACGATCCGGTGCCAGTGGTCGTGTCCGGTTCGTCGGAGTCGGCCGTCATCGCCGACCGCAACATCGCCACGCAACTCGACGAGTTGCTCGTGGCGCACGATCCGGACTCGGCGATCGTCGTCCTCGACAGTGCCCAGGACGAACGCGTGGTGCCGATCGTCGAGAGCCGCCTTCGCGTCGATTCGGTCGACCGCGTCGTCGTTCGCCAGGCCCGTGACCTGGAATCGACCTATTACTTGCTCAAACAGTTCCTCGCCGACGAGGAGCTCCGCCAGACGGTCATGGTCCCCGTCGGGATTACCCTGCTCGTGTTTCCTGCCCTCTCGTTCCTCGCGGGGACGGCAACCGCCCTGGCGACGATCACGGCCGTGATCGGCCTGTTCCTTTTGTACAAGGGGCTCGGCATCGAATCGCTGCTCTCGCGTTTTGGCGAGTGGGTGCGGCGATCGCTGTACTCCGGACAGGTGTCAATCGTCACCTACGCGGTCGCCGGTGGGCTCGTCCTCGTGGGGCTGGTCGCGGGCGGGCTCAGCGTCTCGGACATGCCGAACGACGCGGGTTGGCTCATGCTCGCGATGGGCTTTCTCTTCGACACCGTGTTGTGGGCGGTTGGCGCCGGCCTCATCGCCAGCACGGGTCGGCTGCTCGATCTCATCATCCAGGAGAAGCGCACCCGAACCGTCTATCTCAACGTCCCCTTCATCATCCTGAGCGTCGGCCTCGTCCTCCGTGGGTTTACCGGCTATTTGCTGCGGAGCTCCGGACACATCGACCCCATCCGCACGCCGGATCTCCACTACGGCGTTCTCAGTCTCGACGGCGTCACGCTCGAACCCGGCGAGGGCCTCGTGTTGTTCGTTCTCGGGGCGATCGCGATCAGCATCCTCGGCGCTCGCATCGCGGCCAGGCTCAACAAGCGCGTCCCCTGGGAGGATGACCTCTCCGAGGGGGAGACGGGCTCGACATGAGCACCGACGCGGTGGCCCTGTATTCCGGCGGAAAGGACTCCTATCTGGCCGTGGCCGAGGCCGAACGGTCGGGCTACGCCGTCGACCGGCTCGTCACGGTCGACGCCCCACCCGGGTCGTACCTGTATCACGTCCCGACCACGGCCGCAACGGCGGTGGTGGCCGAGGCGATGGACCGCGAGCACGTACCCCTCACCCTCGACGCGGTGGCGGCCGAGTCGAGCGCGGCGGCCGCGCGGTCGGAGGTTCGCCCGCTGGCGGACTGGCTCGAGGGGATCGTGGGGACGCCGGCGCAGCCGTCGGCCCTGGTCAGCGGGGTGGTTGCCAGCCGGTACCAGTACGACCTGCTGGCGTCGCTGTGTGACGACGTCGGCCTCGACCTCGTGACGCCGTTGTGGGACCGCTCCCCGGCGTGGATCCTCGAGCAAATCCGGGAGCGGCCGCTGGCCGTTGACGTCGTCGGTGTGGCGGCTGAGGGGCTCGATCGTGACTGGCTCGGCCGGCGCCTCGACGGGGCGGCGATCGACGAACTCGAGGTGGTGGCCGAGCGCCACGGCCTCCATCCCGCCGGCGAGGGGGGCGAGTTCGAGACGCTCGTGGTCGACGCTCCGGCCTTTGCGGTTCCGATCCGATACCGCGCGACGCCCGTCTGGGAGGGAACACACGGCCACCTCGAGCTCACCGACGTGTGGCGGGCCGACGCCACGGCCCAGGCCGAGGATTAATCGTCGCGCGGTCCGTTCTGCCCGGTCACCTGCGAGTGGGCCCCGATTCGGGCCTGCGCGAGCGTGAGGTCGCTCACGTGGGCGTGTTCGTCGATAATGGAATCCGAGAGATCGGCCCCCGCAAGGTGGGCGTCCTCGAAGACGATCGTCCGCTCCAGCCGGCAGTCCTCGACCGTCGCGCCGGGGCGCACGAGGACGGACTCCCCGAGGTCGCTCCCCGCGACCGTCGCCGTCGGGTCGACCGCGGGGCCGTCGTCGAGCGCCCAGGCGACCGCGTCGAGATAGGATTCGGGCGTCCCAATGTCGAACCAGGTGCCGTCGAAGTCGAACGCGTAGACCGGCTGCTGGCGGTACAGCCACTGGATGAACCAGCCCGGCTCATCCGGGTTGTTGTCCCCGGCCAGGTAGGCGTCGATCTCGGAGAGGACCGCCCGGGGGAACGCGTAACAGGCGATCGAGACGAGCGTCGAGGCCGGCTCGTCGGGTTTCTCCTGGAAGTCGACCACACGATCGCCGTCGACGGTCACGAGACCATACGCCGTGGCAGCCTCACGCGATCCGACGTCGTAGGCGGCCAGACAGGGGCCGTCGTGCCCCTCGAAGAAGTCGAAGAAGTCCCCGAGTTCGAAACTGAAGAGGTTGTCCCCGCCGACGACGAACAGGTCGTCGTCGATGCCCTCGCGGTCGATCAGCTGGGCCAGTGCCCCGATGACACCCATTTTCTCGCCCTCCGCGATCGTCTCCTCGACGGAGAGGGTTGCCTTCCCGTAGTCACGCTCATCGAGGAAGGTCTCGAACGCCGATTTGAACCGGCGGTTCGTGCTCACGTAGACGCGATCAACCCGCGACTCCGCCTCCAACGTGTCGAGAATGCGGTCGATCACCGTGCCCGTCGCCAGGGGTAACAACATCTTGGGACGGTGGCGAGTGATCGGCCACAGGCGGGTGGCATAGCCGCCGGCGAGGACCACGGCCTCCATGGTCCGCCAGACCGGTGTCGGAGGTAAGTGCGTTTCCATGTGCTCGGCTCGATGGATCCGTCGGAGTCCGCCGACCGCCAGCGACTCATGCGTAAAAGGTCGCCTCGATCACGCCGTCGAACGCGCGTTTGAGCCGTTCGGTCACGGGGCCGCTGCCGACGGACACCGACCCGACGCGGCCGATGGGGCGGACCTCCCAGGTCGTGTTCGTGAGAAACGCTTCGTCCGCCTCGCGAACCGACCGGAGATCAAGAGAGCGCCGTTCGACCGGTACGTCGAGCCCCTCGGCCAGCGCGATGACGCCCGCCCTCGTGACTCCCGGAAGGACGGGATCGGACCGTGGTGGGGTGACGAGCACGCCGTCGTTCACGACGAAGAGGTTGCTCGTCGTCCCCTCGACGACGTGACCCTCGCCGTCGCGCACCAGCGCCTCATCGGCGTCCGGTGACAGCTCGGCCCTGGCGAGGATGCCGTTGAGGTAGTTGTGCGTCTTGGCGTGTGACGGAATCGACGCGTCCGGCACCCGCCGGGTGTCGACCGGCTCGACCACCGCGGGACCGTCCCAGGTGCCCGGACCGACGCGCCCGCCACGCTCGAGCGGTCGCACGGTCACGACCACGGTCGGGTCGACCGTCGACTGGGGTTCGATGGTGCCCGGCTGGATGCCGCGGGTGATCGAGAGACGGACGGCCCCCTCCTCGAGGTCGTTCGCCGATATGGCCTGCTCGATCCAGTCGCGCAACGTCGAGCGCTCCAGGCCGTGGTCGAGCGACAGAGCCTCGCAGGTGGCGTTCAGCCGGTCGGCGTGGGGTGGCCAGGCGAACAGCTGGCCGGCGTAGACCCGCATCGTCTCGAAGGCGGCGTCACCGTACCGGAACCCCCGGTCCCGGACGTTGACGGTCGCCTCGTCGATGGGGTGGGTCGTCCCATCGATGACGGCGTGGGTGCTCATGCCCGGGTCCCCTCGGCCCGGTCGCAAAAGCGTTCGATCAACTGACGGCCGACGGCCAACGAGCGGGGATCGCTCCCCTCCTCGATTCGACCGGTCAGGATGCTCTCCGGGTGAAACTGGACGCCGACGTGGGGACGGTGACGATGTCGGACGGCCATCACGATCGAGCGCTCCTCGTCGACGGTCCAGGCGGTCTCCACGAGGTCATCGGGGAGGTTCGGACGCTCGACCGCCAGGGAGTGGTACCGGCCGACCTGCAGGCGATTGGGCTGGTCGCGAAAGAGCCCGCGGCCGTCGTGTTCGATGATCGATGGTTTGCCGTGGACGACCTCGGGCGCGTGCGTGACGGCGCCGCCGTTGGCCGCACACAGCGCCTGATGCCCGAGGCAGACGCCGAGGATCGGCAGATCCAGGTGGCGAAAGCACTCCACGATGACGCCCGCGTCGGTCGGATGCCCCGGCCCGGGCGAAATGACGATCCCGTCCGGATCGAGCGCCTCGATCTCGTCGATCGTGAGGGCATCGTTGCGCCGGACCGTACAGTCGGCGTACTCGCGGACGTACTGGACGAGGTTGTACACGAACGAGTCGTAGTTGTCGATAACGAGGATCACCGGGGTGCTCCCTCCTCGAGGCGGTCGCGCATGGCGCGTGCCTTCGCCAGCGTCTCCTCGTATTCGGCGTCCGGGTCGGAGTCGTGAACGACGCCACCCCCGACGCGCAGTCGGTAGCGGCCGTCATGATGTTCGAGGGTGCGGATGACCATGTTCGCCCGGACCTGCCCGTCGAAGCCGATGACGGCCATCGTGCCCGTATACGGCCCCCGGCGGCGTTCCTCGAGCTCGTCGATGATCGCCATCGTGCGGGGTTTGGGCGCGCCCGTCACGGTGCCACCGGGCAACATCGCCTCGAACACCGCCGCGAGGGTGACGCCGTCGTCCAGTCGGCCACGGACGTCGGAGACCAGGTGCCAGACCGACGCGTAGCGATCGACCCGGCGGTACTCGGCGACCTCGACGGAGCCCGGGGCACACACCTTGCCGAGATCGTTTCGCTCGAGGTCGACGAGCATCGCGTGTTCCGCACGCTCCTTCTCGTCGGCGGCCAGCTCGGCGGCCATGGCCTCGTCCTCGGCGGGCGTCTCACCGCGTGGACGGGTGCCGGCGATCGGTTCGGTCCGCACCTGATTCCCCGTTTGCTCCACCAACAGTTCCGGGCTGGTCGAGGCGAGGGCGAGCGATGGCGTCTCCAGGTAGCCACAATAGGGGGCCGGATTCGCGTCGCGGAGGGCGTCGTAGGCGTCGAGGGGATGACGCTCGGCGTCGGCGTCGAATCGCTGGGACAGGTTCACCTGGAAGGTGTCGCCCTCGCGGACGTACCGTTTGACCTGGCGCACCCGGTCGCGATAGGTGGCTCGCGAGCATCCGGGATCGAACCGAACCGGTGCGTTCGGGTCGCCCCACGGGGCGTCCGGCGACCCCGTATCGATCCGCTCAACCAGCGCGTCGATCCGGGCTCGCCCGCGCTCGAGGGCCCCCTCGGGGTCGTCACCGATTCGTGGTGCCGTGGTGAAGCGGATCTCGACGGGACGCGCCTCGATCGGCGTCTCCCAGCTGGTGATGACGTCGAACCTGGCGAACTCGAGGTGGGGGAGCGCACGGTCACGTTCGGTGGTCTCGGGGATCGATTCAAACTCCCGGGCGATGTCGTAGCTGATCCAGCCGAACCAGCCCCCGGGGATCGCCCCCTCGGCGTCGCCGTGGACCGCGCCATCGAGCGTGACGACGTCGGCCAAGCCGGCAAGACTCGACGGCGTCGATCGGTCGTCCGGTCCGATGACCAGCGTGTCGGTCGGGTTCACGCCGAATCCGTTCCAGCCGCCGTGGGGGCCGCGGGTCTCAAAACACACGTTCCACGTCCCCGAACGGGCGCGACGAAACGCGAGCCAGGGGTCAGTCACGGTCGCCGTCGCCTCGAGGACGACCCGGTCGGCCGCGGTGGCCGACCGGGCGAGCTCGAGGAAGCCCTCGCGAGGGACCGTCCATTCCAGCTCGGACTGTCGAATCGAGTCGGCCGGTTCGGTCACGGCCCTTCCAGATGGGCCCGGGCTCGCTCGATCCACGTGGCCAGTCGCGTCTCGGAGATGTCCGTCCGCTCGGCAAGGGCCGCCGGATCGGCCTCGGCAAGGTCTGCAACGTCGTCGATGCCTGCGTCGCGCAGTCTGGTGGCGTAGGTCGGCCCAATCCCTTTGATGTCCTTCAGGTCGGCCGTCGCCGCCTCGCCGTCGTCGCCCTCCATCCCGGGATGTTCGAGGTGGACGGTGACGTCCTCCCCGGCCGTCTCCGGGGGCGTGTCCCCGAGCCCGAGCAGTCGTTTGAGACGGTCCAGTACGCTCATCGGCGCGATGGTTGGCCGCCGGAGTACTTAAACGACCACGTCGATCCCGTCGCGACGTCGAGCGCGATGCGCATGGCGTCGGCCGGTGGTGGCCGCTCGAGCCATCGTCGGTACCCAGCGAGCGCCTGTTCGAGCAACAGTCGGGTGCCAGGAACGACCGTCGCACCGCGAGCTCTCGCGCCTCGCAGCAGGTGGGTCCACACGGGCCGATACACCGCGTCGATCACGACGTGACGCGGCTCGATCCCGTCAGTCGGGATCGGAGATGCGCCCGGCTCGTCCTGACCGACCGGCGTGGCGTTGACGACGAGGTCGACCTGCCCAAGCCGGTCGGGTGCGCGGTCGAGGCCGATCCCCTCGACGTCGGCAGCGCCCTCCGCGAGGCGGGTGGCCCGTTCTGACGTCCGGTTCGCGACCGTGACGTGCCAGCGAGCGTCGACGAGGGCGTCGACGTACGCCGCGGCCGCGCCGCCAGCACCCAGCACGAGTGCTTCGCCTGGAGCCTCGCCCGTCGTCTCGAGGACGCGGTCCATCGCGACCGCGTCCGTGTTCGCGCCCGTCGGCGGGTCGGTCGTCAGGTCGACGAGGTTGACGGCACCGATGCGGTCGGCCCTCGGGTCCACATCGACGAGCTCCGCAACCGCCTGCTTGTGGGGTGCGGTCACGTTGATCCCGGCGATCCCGAGGGCGTGAGCACCCTCGACGGCCGCCGTGAGGTGGTCCCGTCCGACCGGGAACGTCCCGTAGACGGCCGCGTCAGCAGCGGCCTCGAAGGCGGCGTTGAACAGCACCGGCGAGAGCGAGCCCTCGACGGGATCGCCGATGAGACCGTAGACGTCCATGGGCTCACCATCACGCACCCGACTCAACACGATTGTGGTGCGGACCCGATGGCTTTATGCACCGGAGCGAACTCGCCGAGGGCGTGCTGGGCATCATCGCCAGTCGCGCCGACGCCGCCTCCGTCGCCATCGCCAGGGCGCTCGTCGAGCGGGCGACCGGGATCGAACCCCGGGACGACCTCGCCGATCGCTATCGGTTGGCGGGGGCCGAACTGGTCGTCGTCGACACGCTGCACATCGAGCTGTCCGCGGTCGATGACCGCTTCGAGACGCACCCGTCGTGGATCGCGGTGGTCTCGCGACACAGCGGCGACACCGGGGCGTTGTTGACCGCCCACTTCCCGGGCAACGTGGCCGACGCGGACTTCGGTGGTCAGCCCCGGCGGCTGCCGCCGGCGGCGCCCGCCGCGTTGGCACCCACCGTCGCGGCCCTCGAGGACCACGCTCCCGCGGCCTATGACGTCGGCATCGAATGCACCCACCACGGGCCGACCGATGTCGATCGTCCGATCATGTTCGTCGAGATCGGCAGCGACGAGGCGCAATGGACCGACCCAGCGGCAGCTGCGGCGGTTGCCGCGACCGTTTGGCAGGTCCGTGACGTGGAGCCGACGGGCGAACGGACCGTCGTGGGCCTCGGCGGCGGCCATTACGCCCCCCGCCTCCATCGACTCCTCGCTGAGACGGAGTGGACCGTCGGCCACATCGCTGCCGACTGGTCGCTTGCGGCCCTCGACAACGACCATCGGCGTCGGGTTGTGTCGGCCGTCTTCGAACGCAGTTCGACCGACCTCGCGTTGATCGTCGGCGACCATCCCGAGATCGCCTCGATCGTCGAGGACCTCGGCTACCGCCACGTCGGCGAGCGGTGGCTTCGGGTGGCGGACGGCCTCGACCGTGCCGTCGTCGACCGCCTCGAACGGACCGTCCAGCCCGTGGCCGACGGCTTGCGCCGGGGGAGCCGCAGTGGCGGGCGCGTCGACGTCATCGAGCTCCCAGCGTCACTCTTGGAAACCTGTACGAACCTCGACCCGGCGGCGACGACGACGGTGATCGATCGGCTGAGCGTGGCCTACGCCACGGCCGACGACGGGGCCCACCCCGACCGTCGCATCGCCCTGCCGGCGTCGGTCTCGCCGTCGCGTGTCATCGAGGGACTCATCGATGTCGTCGAGGAGCACTTCACGGTGCGCGATCGCACCGCGGACGCGCTCGTCGTCGAGCGGCAGGTGTTTGACCCGGACCGGGCTCGCGACCTCGGGGTGCCGGAGGGCCCGTTGTTCGGTCAGCTTGCGGCCGGAGCGTCCGTCGAGATCGACGGCCGAACCGTCGAACCAGCGGCGGTCGAACGCACCGAAACTCGCCGGCTCGACATCACCGTCAGACGGATGTCTGACGACGCGGGGGAACGCTAATTACTCACCCACTTGAAGCAACGGTAGGGATGGATTCCATCGTCTCAGACGCAATCGAGCAAGCGGAATCAGAGGCAGGCGAGTCCGGTGAATTCGACGGATCGTTCGCGCAGGATCCTGGGCCGAACGCGGAGGTCACCGACGAAGAACTGATGGAAATACTAGACGATTTGGAGACCTCCATCACGGTGGTCGGCTGTGGCGGTGCCGGCAGCAACACCGTCGACCGGATGTACGACGAGGGCATCCACGGCGCGACCCTGGTGGCGGCCAATACGGACGCACAGCACCTGATGCAGACCCGGGCCGACCGCAAGCTGCTCATCGGCGAGCAACGCACCGGCGGTCGCGGGGCTGGGTCGGTCCCGCAGGTCGGCGAGGAAGCCGCCCTCGAGAGCCAGGAGGAGATCCAGCAGGTCGTCACCGGGTCGGACATGGTCTTCGTGGCGGCGGGCCTCGGCGGTGGCACGGGGACGGGCGCCGCCCCCGTCGTCGCCCAGGCGGCCAAGGATGCCGACGCGTTGACCATCGCTGTGGTCACGACGCCGTTCACGGCCGAGGGCGAGGTCCGCCGGACGAACGCCGAAGCCGGCCTCGAACGGCTCCGCGAGGTGGCCGATACCGTCATCGTCGTGCCGAACGACCGCCTGCTGGACGCCGCCGGCACGCTCTCGGTTCGGGAGGCGTTCAAGGTGGCCGACGAGGTGTTGATGCGCAGCGTCAAAGGGATCACCGAGCTGATCACCATGCCCGGGCTGGTCAACCTCGACTTCGCCGACGTGCGCACCGTCATGGAACGTGGCGGAGTCGCGATGATCGGCCTCGGTGAGAGCACCTCCGAACGCAAGGCCCAAGAATCGGTCATCAAGGCGCTTCGCGCGCCGCTGCTCGACGTCGACATCGGTGGTGCCAACTCGGCGCTGGTCAACGTCACCGGCGGTCCAGACATGAGCATCGAGGAGGCCGAGGGGGTCGTCGAGGAGATCTACGAGCGGATCGACCCGGACGCCCGGATCATCTGGGGCACGTCCGTCAACGAGGAGCTCAAGGGCACGATCCGGACCATGATCGTCGTCACCGGCGTGGACTCGCCCCAGATCTACGGGCGCGACGGCGACCCGGCCCAGCCGCCGACCGATTCCGAACGCGAAGAGGTCGACCTCATCGAGTGACCTCCCGGAGAGCAACAACGTAATAGGTGCCGCCCGTTGATACGCCCGGTATGAGAGTCCCGCGTGACCTGACCTCCTACGTGCGTGTGCTCAAGATGGCCTCCACGCCGACGCGCGAGGAGTTCATGCAGGTCGCCAAGGTCGCCGGCCTGGGCATCATCCTGGTCGGCATGATCGGGTTCGTCCTGTACGTCGCGATGAGTTACCTCCCCTCGAGCGTGGGGGTCTGACGCCATGGCGATCTACGCCGTCAAGACGACGGCCAGCCAGGAGCGGACGGTGGCGGACATGATCATCAACCGCGAGGAGCCCGACATCCATGCCGCACTGGCACCGGACTCGCTGACGAGTTACGTCCTCGTCGAGGCCGAGGACGTCGCCCCCATCGAGCGCGTCCTCGAGGAGATCCCCCACGGTCGCAGCGTCGTTCCCGGTGCCTCGGACATCGGCGAGGTCGAGCACTTCCTCTCACCGACGCCGGACGTCGAGGGGATCGCCGAGGGCGACATCGTCGAACTGATCGCCGGGCCGTTCAAGGGCGAGAAGGC
>CAZCYF010000032.1:0-16814 GCA_964502835.1 uncultured Halobacteriales archaeon
GGGTGGCGAGCAACTCCGTGAACAACAACGAGGAGAGCATGGCGAGGTCACCGGCGCCTTGAGGGGTCCGTGGTCGTGAATCAAGTCGTTCGCCGCCTCGAATTCGCCGTCACAGAACCGCGTGAGGAAGGCTCGTGCCACCGGTTCGGGCGCGGTCGCCTCCATACGGGGACCCCTGTCCCCAGCCTGACAACGTGTTCGGTATCGAACACGGATCACGCGATGACGGCACCCGGTGATTCGAACCGATGGCGTCGGACGACCAGCCTCGCAATCCCTCACCACCAGTTCCGGCGTGTCGCCGGGCGCTGTACGGTGGAGCATTCGAGCGCATCCGACCGGCTGAATCGGCGCTGAACCACGCGGGTGCGGCGGATGACCGCGTCGCTACCGTCAGGTACCCGGTCCGGTGAAACGGACCCGACGGGATTTGAACCCGCGACATCTTGGTCCGGAACCAAGCACTCTATCCACTGAGCTACGGGCCCTCGACACCCGGTTGCCAGCAGCGGCCCATAACGGTTGTGAACGGTCGAGGACGCCGCCGACCGCCGATCGCACACAGGTCCGGCCACCGGACGCGGTCCGCGGCATCGACCCTTCGCGAAGGATACACAATGAAATAGCCGCCGTCCGCCCACCAGCGCATGCATCCCTATCTGCTCCTTGCAGGTGCGATCGCGTCCGAACTGCTGGGCACGTCGGCACTCAAGCTATCGGCGGGATTCTCACGACCGGTGCCGACCGTGGCCGTGCTCGCGGGGTACGGACTGGCGTTTTATCTGCTGGGGTTGACCCTCGAGGAGTTGCCCGTCGGGGCCGTCTATGCGACCTGGGCCGCAGTGGGCATCGTGGGGGTCGCCATCATCGGTGTCGTGGCGTTCGACGAGTCGGTCGATGTGGCAGGCATCGGGGCGATCGGGCTCATTCTCGCCGGCGTCTACGTCCTCAACGTCGTCTCGGACATGTCCGCCCACTAAGAACGACCGACGTCCACCGCGCTGGTCGGCGAGCCAATCGATTCAGGGCGTCTCGCCCGTCTCCAAGGTGAACTCGCCCTGCGGATACGCACAACAGGTCAACACGTAGCCGTCATCGAGCTCGGGCGCTTCGAGCATCTGTTGGTTGTTGTGCGTGACGAAGTCCGCTGCTGGCCCGTTGACCACGTGGCCGCCACAGGACAGACACTGACCCTCACGACAGGCGTATGGGAGGTCCCACCCCTGTTCCTCGCCGGCCTCAAGCAGGGTCTGGTTCTCCGGCACCGCGATCGTCTCACCCTCCTTGGCGTACTCGATCTCGTAGACCTCGGCGTCATCATCGGCCACGGTCCACGGGCCCTCCTCGGCCGCCTCATCGGCAGCTCCCTCGTCAAGTTCGCCCTCGGACTCGCCGGCCGGTACGCCCGCCGCCGTCGGACCGCCAGCGCCGGGCGCGCGACTCATCGGCGTGGGATAGTCCGGTTCGACGAAGGTCGACGCGCGATGCTCGAGGATGTCGTCCGCGAGATCCTCCCGGGCCCGCCAGGCGACACCCGGGGAGAGGTGAGCCGCCACGAGGACGGCGGTCACGACGATCGCCCCCACGATCGCCGTCAACGTCGCAACCATCGCCCGAGGGTTTTCGAGCCCGGGCTAAAGAGGTTGCGCTTACCCGTCGCGTCGGGCGATGGGGTGGCCGCCAAAGCCGTGGCGGAGGCGGTTCGCCAGCCGTCGCGAGAATCGTTCGTCACGACTGGCGAACCGCTCTGCCAGCGCCTGGTGAATCAACGGGAGGGGCACCTCCTGGGCGAGGGCCTCCTCGACGGTCCACCGACCCGTCGATCCCCCGGCGACGAAATCGGCCACGTCACCGAGGTCGTCACCCTCGGCGGCGAAGGCCTCCTCACAGAGCTCGACCAGCCACGACCGAATCACGGCCTTCTCCGACCAGACTCGCGCCACCGCCTCGAGGTCGAGGTCGTACCGGCCGGCGTGCAACAGCTCGAAACCCTCGCCGTAGGCCTGCATGAGGGCGTACTCGATGCCATTGTGGACCATCTTGACGTAATGCCCGGCGCCGCTTCGCCCGAGGTGGGCCCACGCGTCACGACCGCCGGCCACCGCGGTCAAGCCGGGAGCCATCGCCTCGACTGCCCAGTCGGGACCGCCGACCATGAGCGCCAACCCGATGTCGCGTCCCGCGACACCCCCACTCGTGCCGCAGTCGAGGTAGCCACAGGGGACGGATTTACCCCGAGAGACGCTCATGGCGAAATGCGAGTTGCCGCCATCGAGGACGACGTCGTCCTCCGCGAGATGGGGGTCGAGCCCGACGAGTGCCTCGTCGACGGGGTCGCCGGCGGGGACCATGAGCCAGTACCGTGCGGGTTCGGGCTGGGCCTCGGCGAGGTCGACCAATGTGTCAAAAACCTCGACGTCGGTCTCGGCGGCCACCGCCTCCCGGGTCCGTTCGTCCACGTCGAACCCGTCCACCTCGTGGCCCGCGTCGACCAATCGCTCGGCGACGATGCGCCCCATCCGCCCCAGACCGATCACGGCGACGTGCATGTGGGCCTCTGCAGCGGCCGCCGCCGAGTAGGTTTCGACCCGGGCACCCAGCCGTCCCGTCGCACAGGGGGTCCGCCACGAGATCGAGTGGCCTACCCGTCCAGGAGTGGCGCAACCGGGCGTGGGCAAAACTGGGGCGTCTCCTCGAGCAGGTGCCGCAGGATGCGGACGTGTCCGTTCCCGACCAGCACGAACGCGCGCTCGTCAGTTGACTCGAGCGAGCGCCAGAGGTGGTGGACCATCCGCAGGTTTCGGTCGTACCACCGCGCCAGGACGCGAGGTCCGCCGTAGTTGTCGTCGACACCCAATCGGATGAAGCGCCCGAACATGCTCGTGTGGTTCATTCGCTGGCGATCCTCGCGGTTCATCCAGCGAAAATACTCGAGCAGGGTCGAGTCACGGAGCCGTTCGGTCATTGCGGCTTCTTCTCCCTGGAGGTCGGGGAGGACCCCGGGCACCTTCACCGCGGGGTCGAAACCTTGCTCCTCGAGGGCCTCCACGTCGTCGTTGGACAAGTCCATCGGGTGGTCGATCGGCGCGATCTGGTCGTGATCGAGGCGGTCGGCGAGGCGAAAGCCGATCTGTACGACCTCACTGCGACACTCGGAGGTCCGATCATCCCGGTAGGGCTGGGGCGGGTCGATCTCCTCCTCCGCGTCGAAGCGTCGCTCGCCGGACCGGTAGCTCTCGTAAATGGCGGCGACGGCATCACGACAGTGATAGGGGCGCTCGACGGCCACCAGGTCGGGCGCCCAGCCGGCGAAGCGGTCGACGAGCGTCTCAAGTTGCCGCTGTCGCTCGGGATCGATCGGGTCGTCGGCGTCGACGTTGACCGCATCGAGGCCGGGATTGTCCAGGTGCACGCTCCCACACAGCATCACCCCGACCTGCTCGTCGGCACACGTCGGCCACGCCGGGGACGATTCGTGTGGTCCTTCCGCCATGGTCGAACGGCCGCCGCCGAGGTCGTATGAGTATATCGGACCAGCGCCGGGTGTCGCTCGGGTCACTGGATGATGGGACCCCCCGCGGTGATCGCGGTCAGCTCGGCCACCCGTCGTGCATCGCGTCGAGGAGCGACGCGACGTCGATCTGTTCCGTTTGTGCCTCCTGGTCCGCGTCGAGGTGGTAGATCAGGATCTCGCCGAGGAGGTTGTCTTGCTGGAGGAGTCCCTCGGCGATGTTGCCCGGCGGGTCGGCCGTGACACATCGGTCACCAATGTCGAGTTCGTCGACGACGTCGGCCTGGTCGCGTTTGGTTTCGAACTGGGACACGGCGTCGTCGACCGACTGGTAGACCATCGCCGTGGTCCAGACGGTGAGGTTGAACCCCTCGTGGTGGTACTCGACGGGTCCGTCGACGGGCTGCCCGTCCTGGGTCCAGCCGTCACCCGCGAGCGCCTCTCGTGGAAGGATGAGCTCCTCGATCGCCACGTCATCATGGACCTCGTCGTCGGGCGTTGCGGTTGGCGTGGAACCACCATTGTCGTCGCCGAGACAGCCCGCGATCGCCCCCATGGCGCCGACGGTCGCGGTCGCGATCAGGGCTCGTCTGTGCATGGACCGTCCTTATCAGACCGGCTGGAAAAGGCGTCCGAACGCTAAAGTGAGCCTTTTGGTTTGTCTGTGAATATCACGCATTGAGCCCCGTCAGGTCGTCGGAAAACCTTTAAGCGGGTCATGCCGGTCCATTCCCATACACCGACCGGATCCGCCGACCCCGGTGGATCGCGCGCTTCCCATCCAGAACTATGTCCGAAATTCCGGAGACCTACGATGCGGAGACGATCGAGCGACGCTGGCGCGACGAATGGACGGACCGCGACCTCTACGTCTACGAGGATACCGGGGCGACGGACTACGTAATCGACACGCCGCCCCCGTACCCGACCGGGGACTTCCACATCGGTAACGCGCTGGGCTGGTGTTACATGGACTACGCCGCCCGGTTCCATCGGATGATCGGCGACGACGTCCTCTTCCCTCAGGGGTGGGACTGCCACGGCCTCCCGACCGAGGTCAAGGTCGAGGAAATCCATGGTATCCACCGCACCGAGATCCCTCGCGATGAGTTCCGCCAGCTGTGCATCGAACACACGGAGGAACAGATCGAGGCGATGCGTGACACGATGCGCAACCTCGGGTTCTCCCAGGACTGGACGGCCGAATTCCGGACGATGGACCCCGAGTACTGGGGGTTGACCCAGCGCTCGTTCATCGAGATGGCCGACCGGGAGTACGTCTACCGTGACGAACATCCCGTCAACTGGTGTCCCCGCTGTCAGACGGCGATCGCCGACGCCGAGGTCGAGGCCGAGGACCGCAGCGGCCGACTCAACACGATTCGATTCCCCGGCCGCGACAACGGTGACATCGAGATCGCCACCACCCGCCCGGAGCTCCTGCCGGCGTGTGTCGCCGTCGCGGTCGACCCGGATGACGACCGCTATGCGGGGCGCGCCGGGGACACCTTCCAGGTGCCGCTGTTCGGCCAGGAGGTGGCCCTGATCGAGGACGCAGCCGTCGACACGGACTTCGGCACGGGTGCCGTCATGATCTGCACGTTCGGCGACAAGCAGGACGTCGAATGGTGGGCCGAGTACGACCTGCCCCTGCGGGAGGCCGTGACCGAGGACGGCCGGCTGAACCAGCTGGCCGACGAGTTCGAGGGGCACTCCGTGGAGGAGGCCAAGGAGGCGATCGCCCGCGCGCTCGAGGCGGATGGGTTCCTGGTCGAGACCGAGGCGCTCGAGCAGTCCGTCGGCGTCTGTTGGCGGTGTGATACGCCGATCGAGATTCTGAGCACCGAGCAATGGTTCGTCGAGGTCGACAAGGAGGAGATCATCGACTACGGCGAGTCCGTTCAGTGGATCCCGGATCACATGTTTCGACGGTTCGAGGACTGGACGCTGGGGATGGACTGGGACTGGGTCATCTCCCGACAACGAGAGTTCGCGACGCCGATTCCGGCCTGGGAGTGTGACGACTGCAGCTACGTCCATATCGCCGACAGCGAGGAGGTGCCCGTCGAGCCCACTGACGCCGATCCCGCCATCGATGGGTGTCCGGAGTGTGGCGCCACGGCCTGGACCGGCGAGTCGGACGTGATGGACACCTGGATGGACTCGTCCATCTCGGCCATGTACGTCGCCGGCTGGCCCGAGGCCGAGTTCGAACCGGTGCAGCTTCGCGAACAGGGCCACGACATCATCCGGACCTGGGCGTTTTACACCGTGTTGCGCACCGCCGCCCTTGAGGACGACATCCCCTGGGAGGAGGCGCTCATCAACGGGATCGTCCTGGGTGCCGACGGCCACAAAATGTCGAAATCCCGCGATAACTTCGTCCAACCCGAGGAGGTCGTCGAGGAGTACGGCGCCGACGCGTTCCGGCAGGCGATGGCGCTTGCCGGCCGCCCCGGGACGGACGTGCAGTTCCAGTGGAAGGAGGCCAAAAGCGCGGCGCGCTTTCAGACGAAGCTCTGGAACATGACGCGGTTCGCGCTCGATCACCTCGAGGCGGGCGTCGCCGAGCTCGAGGGGCCGGCGCACCGGGACGTGGACGCGTGGATCCTCGAACGGGCGCGCGAAACCGCCGAGGCGGTCGAGGCCGACATGCGTGAGTATCGCTTCGATCGTGCCCTGCGGCGGGTGCGGGAGTTCGCCTGGGAAGACCTTGCCGACGAGTACCTCGAACTGTGCAAGGGGCGCCTCTACGGGGGCCGACCGGGTGAGCGCGAC
Source organism: uncultured Halobacteriales archaeon (assembly GCA_964502835.1). GTDB lineage: Archaea > Halobacteriota > Halobacteria > Halobacteriales > SKSH01 > CAZCYF01. The sequence continues at coordinate 6,290 of CAZCYF010000032.1, forward strand.
GCCGCCCGCCACTCCCTCCATCACGTCCTCAGCGCCAGCATTCGCATGCTCGCCCCGTTCGCCCCGTTCATCGCCGAGGAGCTCTACGAGAAGCTCCCCGATGCCGCGGGGAGCGTCCATGCGGCCACGTGGCCGGCCGTGCCGGAGCCGGCCTCGGGGTCGGCCGCGGCCGGGTCGCTCGCCGTCGAGGTGGCCAGCCGGGTCCGCGCCTGGAAGTCCGACCAGGGCATGGCGCTCAATGCCCCCCTCGAGAAGGTCGAGGTGTACCACGCCGGCGAGATCGACGCACCGATCGACACCTACGATCTCAGCGATACCATCAACGCGCCGGTGTACGTCCGGGAGGGCGAGCCGAGCGTCGAGCGCGTTCCCGTCGCCGTGGAGATAGACCACCAGGAGATCGGCCCGACCTTCCGGGAGCAAGCTGGTGCCGTCGTCGAGGCGCTCGAGACGGCCGACCCCGCCGAGGTGCAGGCCGAGCTCCTCTCCAGTGGGGCGGTCGAGGTCGACGCCGACGGCGAGGTCCTCACCGTCGATGGCGACGCCCTCGACGTGCGCCAGGAACTACGGGCGGGCGATGGCGAACCCGTCGAGATTCTCGAGACGGACGCCACGACCGTGTTGGTCTATCCGGGTCGCTAGAGGACGGTCCCCGCCGCGATGAGCGCCCCGTCGATGAAGAGGGCCACCCCGACCAGCGAAGCCAGGTAGAACCACCGCTGTCCGTCTCGCGCCGGCTCGCGCACGAGGTTGGCGTCGAGGCCGGATCGGATCCGTCGGATCGACACCTCGAGGAGGACGATCAGGGTCAGCCACAGGACGATCATCGCCACGACAGCGTGGCCGGTGCCCGTCGAGAGCAACACGTCCGTGTCGAAGTAGTTGTTCTGGTGGGTCATCATGTAGCTGCCACTGACGAGCATCGCGAGCGCCCCGAGACGTACGATCCACAGCAGTCGGCCGAGCACCGCGCGCAACGGGGTGCGATCGAGGTTTCCATCGCGCGCCAGTGGCAATACCCCGAGGGTGACGAACACGACCGAGCCGATCCAGATCGCGCCGAAAACGAGATGGATGGCGATCATGGCGGCATTGACGAGCGACATGGACGGAGGTGCTCAGTCGTGCGGCTTCAAGCTGTCGCGATGGGGCGACGGCGCAACCTTGCCGCCAGCGCTCGTCACGTTCGAGCCGGGCACATCCCCCGCACGCGATCGCCTGCCGGGGTCGATCACGACGCGTCGGTCATCGCGTCCGCCAGCGAGCGGATGAGCCCGTCGAGCAGCTCCGGTGTGGTGGGATGGAACGCCCGATCAGGAAGCGCCTCGACGGTGAGATCGTTCTCGATGACGATCTGCATCGTCTTGGCGAACACGTCGGCGTGGAGGTGCAACCCCTGGTAGCCGAGCACACGCCCGGTCTTCGCGTCGGCGACGAGTCGGGCCATCCCCTCGGGCGCACCCTTCAGTCCGAAGATGCCGTCATCGTCCGCCGACCGGGTGGCGGAGACGACCGCGTGCCCGGCGTCACGAGCGGCGGACTCGGTCTGGCCGACGCGGGCGTACGGCCAGCGGCCAAGCCCCGCGAAGACCACCCGATGGATGGTCGGGTCGTACGTGGGTGGAGTCTCGTCTCGCTCGAGGGCTGTGATCGTCCGGGCGGCGGTGATCGCCTCTTCCTTGGCCACGTGCAAGAGCGGCTCACGGCCGTTGGCATCTCCGACGACGTAGATCCCCTCGGCATCGACGGCCCGCATCGACGCATCAATCCATCCCGACCTCATCTCGAGGCCGACTCGATCCAACCCGAGCCCGTCGAGGTTGGGGCGGCGACCGGTGAAGGCGTACAGCTGGTCGCCGACCGTCCGTCGGTCATCTCCACCGACGTCGTACGACACGGCGACCTCGCCGGCTGCCGTGTTCCCCACGCGAGTCACGTCAGCCCCCGTTTCGATCTGCACGTCGAACCGGTCCCGATAGAGCTCGACAAGCGCCGCACCGAACGCCGAATCCGCCTCCGAGAGGGGTCGGTCGTTGCGGTCGAGAACGACCACCTCGGCGTTGCCGACGGTGGCGAGATAGGGGGCGAGTTCGATGCCGACCGCGCCAAAGCCGATGACGACCGCGCGCTCCGGAAAGCGCGTCTGATCGAGGAGGTCGTCGCTGGTGGGTGAGTCGACCGTCTCGATGCCCGGGATCGACGGAATGCGTGGCGTCGATCCGGTCGCCACGATCGTGTGGTCGACGTCGAGCGTCTCGCCGCCCACGGCGAGGCGGTGGGACTCCTCGAAGGTCGCCGGGTCGGCATGAAACGCCACGTTCGGCCGTTCGCGCATCGACGCGATGGCCGCCTCGCGATGGCTCGCAAAGCCGGCCACATTGGCGTCCTTCCTGGCGACGACCGCGTCAGGATCGACCTCGAGGTTGCCGTCGAGCCGGTCGTCGTGGTCCACCTGATCCAGGTGGGCGCCGGCAGTCAGAACGTCCTTCGAGGGCATGCAGCCCCGCAAGATGCACAACCCGCCGGGCTCGCCCGGGTCGATCAGCGACAGACGCAGGTCGTCGATACGCCCGCGATCGGCCGCTTCGAGGAGGGTCTCCGCTGCCGAGACGCCCGCGCTTCCGTACGCGCCGATGACCGCCACGTGTACCATTGCTGGCGGTTCGGACGGGCGGCGTTTGGGTGTTCGGTTACCGGGAGGGAACCGCGGTGTCCGCCCCTCTGCACGTCACCGACCCGTCACATCGCGTCCCAGTCGCGACAGGGTCGTGCCCCGGGATAGTCCCGCTCGAAACGTTCGTCGAGCTCCTCACCGGTGACCTCGATCATCGTCGGACGACCGTGGGGACACGTCCAGGGGGAATCGCACGCATCGAGGTCGGACAACAGGGCCGAGATCGTGCCCTCCGAGAGTGATTCGCTCGCGGTGATCGCCGGGTGACACGCCAGGTCAGAGAGCATCGGGTCGGCCATGGCGATGACGCCGTCACGGTCGTCCCGGTCGAGGCCGCCCCGGAGCAACAGCCGGACCGCTTCGATGAGATCATCGGGCTCAAGGGCCGACCCGAGCACGGCCGGGACGGCGTTGACTCGCACGGTCCGCTCGTCGACGACCGTCAGCCGAAACCCCATCTCCTCGATGGGCTCGCGGGTGGTTTCGAGCACGTCGACCTCTTCGGGGGTGAGCGCGACCGACACCGGATTTGCCAGCTGCTGGCGCTGTGCCTCGGATCGAAGCGCGGCTTGCAGCCGCTCATACTGGATCCGCTCGTCGGCCGCGTGCTGGTCGATCAAAACGATGCCGTCCGCCGATTCGGCCAGGACGTACGCGTCATGGGCCTGTCCGAGTATCCGCAGGTTGGGCAGGCGATCGTAGGTGCGGTCGTCGGTCGCGTCGGCCGTTCCCGGCAACGTCGCCTGGGTGCCGCTCGTCGAGATGGCACCGAGGTCGATCGCCGGGCGCGGACCGGTCCGTACGTCGGCGCCGCCCGCCCGCGGCGGACCGGAGGGCACGGGCGCCGACGCCGAGACGCGGTCGGCGACGGTCGCTTCCACCGCCGCTTCGAGGACGTCACGATCGTCGAAGTGGATGGTGCGTTTTCGCGGGTGGACGTTGACGTCCACGCGATGGGGATCGATGGCGACTCCCACCATGGCGAAGGGGTACCGATCCGGTGCGAGCCGGTCACCGAAGCCGGCGACGACGGCACGGCGAAGCCCACCGTCGTCCACCGGTCGTCCGTTGACGACCGTCGTGATCACCTGCGGATCGGTCCGCGTCGTCTCTGGGTCGGTCACGAGGCCATCGATGGCGTCAACGCCTGTCGGGAGGTCGTCCTCCGCGTCGAACGCGGTCGCCGACTCGGCGACGTCGCGCCCATAGATTGACGCGAGGGCGGCCCGTCGGTCGCCGTCTCCGGGCGTCTCGAACCGCTGGCGGCCGTCGATCGTGAGCGACAGTGCAACGTCCGGGTGTGCAAGGGCGAGTCGTTCGACCTCGCGTCGGACCCGTCGTCGCTCCGTCTGGGGCTGATCGAGGAACTTTCGGCGGGCGGGAACGGGCTCGAACAGACCCTCGACGACCACGCGCGTGCCGGTGGGGACGCCGGCGGGTTGGACCTCGCCGACGACCCCGCCATCGACGGTGATCTCGGCGCCACCGTCGGCATCCGGCGGTCGCGAGGCGATCGTCAGGCGGCTCACCTGCCCGATCGCGTGGAGCGCCTCCCCCCGGAAGCCGAGAGTCGAGACGCCCTCCTGGATGTCGGTCTCGGAGGTGATCTTGCTCGTGGTATGGTGACCGACGGCCAGGTCGAGCATGGATCGCGGGATCCCCTCGCCGTCGTCGACCACCTCGATCCGGTCGGTGGCCCGATCGCCGGACGCGGAGACGTCCACCCGCGTGGCGTTCGCGTCGAGGCTGTTTTCGACGAGCTCCTTCACCACGGATGCCGGGCGTTCGACGACCTCGCCGGCCGCGATCCGTTGGACGGTCCGCTCGTCGAGCTGGTGGATGGCACGGCCCGTCCCCGTCGAGGCCTCCTCATCAGCCATGCAATCTGGCTTACACCCGGGTGAAACATACCCGTTTGGTTACGCCTCGTCGTCATCGAGGGTGGCCTGCCAATCGCGCACCCGGCGGACCACCTCGATGGGTGGCTCCCGATCGAGGTCGATGGTTTCGATGGCCTCGAGGACCGTCGACACGGCCGGTTCGACGCCGGATGCGTCGCGTTCGCGGGTCTCACCGTCGTACAGGTCGAACACCACCTGGGTCGTCTCCCCCCGCCGGCCACGCGCCTCGACGGCCCGCTCCTCGCGCAGCCGGTCGAGCACGACGTCGGCGCGGTCGACGACGGGATCGGGAACGCCGGCCATATCGGCCACGTGGATCCCATAGCTGCGGTCGGTCGGCCCGGGTTCGACCGTTCGCAGGAAGACCACGCCGTCGTCGGTCTCCTCGACCGCGACGTGGCGGTTCGTGACCCCCTGAAGATGGTCGGCGAGGCTGGTCAATTCGTGGTAATGCGTCGCGAACAGGGCCCGCGCCCCGACCACGTTGTGGAGGTACTCCGTCGCCGCCCAGGCGAGCGACAGGCCGTCGTAGGTGGCCGTCCCCCGCCCGACCTCGTCCAAAATGACGAGCGACTCATCCGAAGCCCGATGCAGGATGCGCGCGAGCTCTTGCATCTCGACCATGAACGTCGACCGGCCCTCCGCCAGCTCGTCAAGCGCGCCCACACGCGTGAAGATGCCGTCGACGGGAGTGATCGCCGCCCGGTCGGCCGGGACGAACGAACCGATCTGTGCCAAGAGGACGATGAGTGCCACCTGCCGAAGGTACGTCGACTTGCCGCTCATGTTCGGTCCTGTGACCAGCTGGATCTCGTGGTCGTCGTCGAACCGGACGTCGTTGGGCACGAACCGGGTGGTCTGCTCGACGACCGGATGGCGCCCCTGGTCGATCGCGATGGTGCCGTCCTCGCGAAAGCTCGGTCGGACCCAGTCGTTGCTCGCGGCATGTTCGGCCAGTGCGAGGCGCACGTCGAGCGCCGCGAGCGCCTCACCCGCTCGCGTGACGTCGTCAATCGCCTCGGCCAGTGCCGACCGGAGCCGCTCGAAGCGCTCGACCTCCATCTCGCGCCGGCGCTGGGCGACCTCGGCGAGTGCGCGCTCGCGTTCGGCGAGCTCGTCCGTCCGAAACCGCACGCCTGCCGCCACCGTCTGGACCTGACGATAGCTCTCTGGGACCGACTCAACCTCAGCTTCCGGGATTTGGAGGTAATATCCAGCCGTCTGGGTGTGGTCCACGTCGACCGTCTCGAAGCCGTGGCGGTCGCGCTCGCGCTGGGGAAGGCTGGCGAACCAGTCCTTGAGCGACTCGTGGCGGTCGATGACCGTGTCGAGCTCCGCGTCGAAGCCGTGGCGGATGACGTGACCGTCATCAAGCGTCGGGGGCGGCTCGTCGACAAGCGCCTCGTCGAGGTGGTCGGCGAGCGCCGTCACTGGCTCCGATCGCGTCGGTTCCAGCAACTCGGCGATGGCGGAGTCGGCGAGGTCGGGATGGTCCGCGATCCGGTCCCACAGTTGGGGCATCGCGAGGAGCGTGTCGCGGGCCCGACCGAGGTCCGCCGGCGAGGCGCTCCCGTGGGCCGCCCGCGCCGCGATGCGGGCGATATCGGATGTCTCGGCGAGGGCATCACGCAGGACCTCGCGCTCCATTGGCACCCCGGTCAACGCCGCCACTCCGTCGAGGCGATCCTCGAGTGTCGCCTGGTCGCGAGTCGGCCGCCGGAGCCACCGCTTGAGGGTCCGCCGACCCGGCGTTGAGACGGTGTGATCGATCGTGTCGAACAGGGACCCCTCGGCGTCGCCGCGAAAGGTCGCCGTCAGCTCGAGGTTGCGTTGGGTCGTGTCGTCGAGCGTGACATGGTCGCCGTCGGAGGCGGGCTGAAGCCGGCTGAGCGCGTCCGACAACGCCGGATCGGTCTCGTCGAGGTAGGCCAGCGCCCCACCGAGGGCCTTCACGGTCACGTCGGCGAGGCCAAGCGTCGCGATGATCTCATCACCAAAGTGATCGTTGACGCGTTCTGCCCCCCGTCGGCGGTGAAAGCCGGCAGGGTCCGGACGGACCACCGGAGCATCGATCGCCTCCTCCAGGGCGTTCGCTCCCGCCACCTCGGGGCCGAGGACGAGCTCGGCGATGGGCCAGCCGGCGAGGCGGTCGATCAGATCGGCCGTCGATGCGTCCTCGAGGGGGTCCTCCACGTACGCCCGACCGCCGGCGAGATCGATCGCGGCCAGGCCGCAGTGTGACTCGCCGTTCGCGACCGCGATCAACATCCCCTCGGCCGCCTCCTCGAGGCTCGTCCCCGGTGTTACCACACGCTCGATGGCACGAGCGTGGCCGTCGTCCGTCTCGTGTTGGTCGGCGATGGCCACGCGCAGGCCGCGTTCGACGAGGGCGTTGGCGTACCGGTCGATCTCGTCGACGGGGACGCCCGCCATCGGATGACGATCCCCACCGGAGCGCTTCTCGGAGAGCTTGAGCCCCAGCTCCTCGTTGACGCGGTGGGCACACGAGTTGAAGAACTCGTAGAAGTCGCCGACCTGCATCGCCAGCAACTCGGCGTCCGTCTCACGTCGGAGGGCCTCGTACTCGGCGACGATCCCCTCGGCCGCTCCCATGGCACGGTGGGAGACCCGCGACTGGTAAAACGATATGGAAACCAGCGTGAACCTTATCGATCGGCAACCTTTCGCGCCAGCTCGAGCAGCCGGTCGGCCAGTTCGTCCGCGGTTGGGGCGAACAGCCGTGTCATGGGTTCCTTGCCGACGTCACCGTCATCGTACACCGCAACGGGGAGGCTCGGCGCGTCCTTGAAGGCCGTCTCGGCGACCCATGGCATCGTCCGCCCCTCTTCGGCGGCGACGGTGGCGGGCTCGGCCGTTCTGTCGACGTGGACGGCCGGCCAGCCGAGGTGATCGATCCCCTCGGCAACCGCCTCATCGCTGCGACAGTTCGCCGCGAAGCGCAGGGTGGGTTGGTGCTCCCGGGCGGCGAGGAGCAGGCGCGCGACGTGACCGGAGGCACCTAACCGGACGCCACCGACGGCCACGGCACCGTCGACCGTGTTGACGATGCGGCCGTCGACCGCGACCGTTTCATCGACCGATTCGGCGTAGGGGAGCGCTCCGACGACGTTCATCCCGACTTCGGGGACGATTGCGGCAAGCGCCGACTCGTCCGTCACGTCAGCCACGAGCGACCGTACCGCGTCGAGCGTCGGGCGGACGGCAGCCTCGTTGTGCATCTCGGCCAGGTGGTGTACGGCCCCGGGACCCGCACCCACGTCGTGGTGGTACCGCACGGCCCTGCCCATGAAGCCGATCGCCCCGCCGACGGCCCCCTGCAGCGACCGCCCGTTCGCCAGTCGGGCGGCGATCGCACTCGCCAGGGTACACCCCGAGCCGTGGGTCGCATCGGTGTCGATCCGTGCATGGACGAACTCATCGGTGCCGTCGGGATGGACGAGGACGTCAGTGATACGGTCACCACCCCAGTGGCCGCCCTTGATGAGACACGCCTGCGGTCCGGTCTCCACGATGCGCCGCCCGGCGGTGGCCGCGGTATCCACGTCGGCCACGGCGACGTCGGTGAGCACTTCGGCCTCGTCGGCGTTCGGCGTCACGAGGGTCGCGTGCTCGAACAGCGCCTCGTAGGCCGTCTCGCCGGCTCGGTCGAGCAGGCGATCCCCGGATGCGGCCACCATCACCGGGTCGACGACGACCGGTCCCTCGAAGTCGGCGATCGCTTCGGTCACCGTCTCGATGATGGGGGCGTTCGCCAGCATGCCGGTCTTGATGGCCGTGGGGGCGAGGTCGGACCGAACGGCGTCGATCTGGGCCGCCACGGCGGCCGGCTCGAGCTCGTCGATGCGTTCGACCCCTGCGGTATGCTGGGCGGTGACCGCGGTGAGGGCACTCGTGGCGAAACAGCCGTGGGCCTCGATCGTCTTGATGTCGGCCTGAATCCCCGCACCACCGCCCGAGTCGCTCCCGGCGATCGTGAGGACGACCGGCCGGTCGACGGGTGCGGCTCGTCTCATGGTGATCGCCCCCGGTCGCTAGCTTGAATCTCCGGCCACGTGGCTACCATGGACGGCGCTACCGAGCGATCGTATATAGACGTGGTCACACCGCCGGCACGCTCGTGGCGAACACCACGACGGCTACTCGTGTCGCGCGTCGCGATTCGGTCGGACCTTCTCCGCCCCCTTTCCCCGGTGGCGGAGCCCCCGGGCCCGACGGCCGGCGGCGGTCAAACCCCGCATGACCCGGTTGCGGTGCTGGGATTCGCAGATCCAGTTGAGGTCGTCGTCGGCCTCGATGGCTGGGTGGTGGGGATCAACGAGGATCACCTCGAACCAGCGGCGCTGGCCGTCTTCCCCGACCCAGTAGGAGTTGAGCACCTCGAGGTTTGGATGCTTCCGACTGGTGCGTTCCTCGGCGATTCGTTGGGTGTTCTTGCGCCGGCCGAGCCGTCGCACGCCCTGGCGAGTCGACCGTCGCCCGGCCGTGAATCGGGACTTCCGTGCGGTTCCCTTGCGCACCCGAGCGCGGACGACGACGATCCCCTGTTTCGCCTTGTAGCCGAGGGATCGCGCGCGATCCGGTCGCGTCGGTCGCTCGATGCGCTCGAGCGCCCCCTCCGTTCGCCAGCGCTGCATGCGCTGCCACTGTAGCCGGCCGACGCGTCCCTCGTCGGGGTCGTTCCACGCCTCTCGAACGTGTGAGTAGTAGCTTCGTGCCATGGTTCGTATCCGGGGCGTTGAGGGGTCCACCGTGAGGTCACATCCCGACCCGTCGACCAGACGGGTGCCGCCGGAGCCCGGACCCGGCGCCGTTCGGCCCGGAGTACCGACCTGGCGGGGTTAAGGCCTTCGAATCACCCCGTTTCCACGAACGCGGCGTCGAGGGCTGCCTCGAGGGTACCTTCCGTGACGGCCGTCGTGAGCGTTGGTGGCTCGAGGTCGCCGGGGAGCTGGCCCGGGAACTTCCGGTTGAAGTAGGCGAGCGTGGTTTTGAGGTCACGCTCGAGGAGCTGGTCCGCGTTCGGATGATCGGTCTCGACGGCCTGCGGCCAGTCGAAGAGGACCACCGTTTCGGGCGTCACGAAGGCGTTGTACTCGCTGAGGTCACCGTGGACGAACCCCCGGTCGTAGGCACGAGCTACCTCGCGGAGGAGGCGCCTGAAGACCGGGACGACCTCGTCCGAATCCAACGAGGCCCGGGAGAGCTCGACGCCGTCGATCTTCGCCATCACGATCGCATGTCGGTTCTGATCGACCGGGCGCGGTACGGCGACGTCGGGATAGAGGGCCTCGAGCACCTCGTATTCTCGCTCGGCCGCGATCCGTGCGGTATAGATGTCGGAGGTGTGTTGGCGATCGGCCGTATACTCGCGCTCGCGATCGAGGTTGCGGAAGTTCCCGATTCCCTCCCGGTGAAACTTGAGCACCATCGGTCGGTAGGAGCTGACCTCGTAGACGTCGCTCTCCTTGCCGACGCCGAGCTGGGCACCGACGCCGTCGACGGCGTCGCGTCGAGCGAACGTCCACAGCGCTAACACGTCATACCCGGCAAAGGTGAGCTTGTAGCCCTCATACTGGAGGGTGCGCTTCTCGATGAGCTTGCGTTTGAGCATCCGCTCCAGGCGATAGTCGACGTCCTCACCGGTGAGGTTGGCCAGCGACGGTAGCTGTCGACGGTCGACCCACTCGCCAAATCGCATCCCGTGCTCGATCCCCGACAGCAGATGGATGTCGGCCGGCTCGAGCTCGGCGACGAGTGGCGCGACGTTCTCGACCATCGTTCGTGTCAAGCACCTCGATGGCCAAGAATCTGCCCGCTATCCCCCACAAAGCCTATACGCTAAACTCCATCCGGCGATATCAACTGATCCCCCTTCCCTGGAGATCTCGATATCGTCGTCGAGTGGACCGCTCTGTGGGCCATACTGGAT
>CAZCYF010000033.1:0-16114 GCA_964502835.1 uncultured Halobacteriales archaeon
AGGGCTATCGCAACGCCAAGTTCGGCCGCATCGAGTGCCACGAGGCGATCAACGCGTACGCCCGTGACATCCTCTTGCAGGCGAAAGAGCGCTTCGAGGCCGGCGGCTGGCGGGTGGTCCACGGGATCGTCGACAGCCTCTGGGTCGAGCCGGTCGCCGACGACCCCGAGGCCCTCGCGACGATCACGGCCGACGTGACCGACGCCGTCGGCATCAGCCTCGATCGCGAGGCCGGCTACGAGTGGGTTTGTTTCGTGCCGCGCCGGGGGCGGACGGCCGGGGCGTTGACGAAGTACTTCGGCAAACGGACCGACGGCGAGGGCTACAAGCTGCGCGGCATCGAGGCCCGCCAGCGATCGACGACGCCGTTCGTCGAGGCGGCCCAGGAGGGCTACATCGAGGCACTGGATCGCCACCGGGCTCCGGCCCCCGTCTGCGACCGGTTGGCACGCGATCTCACCCGCCTCGACCGGCGCGAGGTGCCCCCAGCGGAGCTGTTGATCTGCAGTCGGCTCAGCAAGCCCGTGGACGCCTACCGCCACCGGACGTTGCCGGCGGCGGCGATGGCCCGGTCGACGGCCCTCGGCGTCGAGCGCCACCCCGGCCAGGACGTGCGCTATCTCGTTCGCGACGACGACCCGGACGCACACGATCGGGTCAAGCTCCACTTCGAGACGCTGACGGCCGACTACGACGTGGGGTTCTATCGCGACCGGCTCATCCGCGCCTGTGAGAGCGTCGTTTCGCCGCTCGGATGGGACCGCGACCGCATCGAGACGTACCTTCGGGGCGATCGGGCGGTCACGCTCGATGCGTTCTGAGGTGCCAAGCGTCGGGCGAGCGAAACGATCGCGACCGTGGAGGGATGGCGAACGCTACGATTCCACGCGCGACTGGAAGTCCTCGAACTCCTCCTCGTACTCCACGAGCGTCTCCGGACCGTCGAACACCGTGATCGCCAGCACGTATCGCGTGACGTCGTCTTGCTCGTCCTCGTCGATGAGGATCGGAATCACGACCTCGCCGGTCCCGCCCGGCTCGAGGTTGGCGCTTCGACTGTCGGTGGTGATTTCCTCCTCGTCGACGTAGATGTCGGGAACCGCCAAGGCGGCGATGGACCGGTCGGTCTGGTTTTCGAAGGAAATGCGGAGGTCCATGCCGGTCGTCGCCGATTCGAAGGTGTGCTCGAAGGTGACGTACTCGGAGAGTTCCTCACGGCCGGCCGGGCCACCACCGTCGCCGAACAGACACCCGGACAGGCTCACGGCAATCCCGGTCGACGCGCCCACGAGAAAGTCCCGTCGCTGCATGGTTGACCCACATCGGACGGTACAAAAAAGCTCACGCAGCCTGAAAGCAGTCTTTCAACTTTCCACGGGGAACATGTCGGCTCACTCTCGGAGGGTCAGTCCAGCGGTGGTGACCGACCACCGCAGCGACACGAAGGTATCGGGAACGTACCACGCCGGGCCCAACCGGTGGTGACCGTTGGTATCGAAAGGCGTTTGCACCGCTGGTGGCACGCGACGGACGGATGTCGATGCGGATGTTGTTGCTTGCGGACATTCACGGTCGGGTGGACGCCCTCCGATCCATCCTCGAGACCGAGCCGGCCGACGCCATCGTCTGTGCCGGTGACCTGAGCGATTCGGTCATCTACGACGACTACGGGCGACATCTCCGTGCGGTCTTGACCCTCCTCGAAGACACGCCGGCCCCCGTCGTCGCGATTCCCGGCAACACGGACCCCGAGATCCCGTGTGTGAAGGCACTGCGCGCTCGCGGAATGAACCTCCACGATGCAACGCGTCGCATCGACGCGGTCGAGCTGGTCGGATACGGCGGGGCGGTCGGCCGCACCGAGCAGCCGTTCGATCCGGACGGCGCCACGGTGGCGGCCCACATCCGAACCCGATACGCCGAGCTGAGCGCCCCCGTCCGCGTCGCCGTCGTCCACCAGCCCCCGGCCGATTGCGCCCTTGATCGCATCAGCGGAGGGGTTCACGTGGGCGAGCCGGCCGTCCGCCGCCTGTTCGAGGAGCTCGAGTTTGCCCTCGGCGTCACCGGCCACATCCACGAAGCACGAGGGACGGCCACCGTCGGCGGGACGACGGTCGTCAACCCTGGTGCGGTGATGGACGGTGCGTACGCCGTCGCCACGGGTGCGGACGGCGACTTCGACATCGAGTTTCGCGAGATCGACTGAGTACCGACGGGGGTGCTACGCCCGACAGACGGCCAGCATGTGCGGCGAGATGTCCGCGATCGTGGGATCGGTTCTGAGGGTGTCATTGACCGACCGTATCCGCTCCCGTGCAGTCTCGTCGAGCGCGTCGAAGTGGGATCGACGACACGCCGCGACCCCCTCAAGAGCCAGGACCTCCTCGACCTCCAGCCCGCCGGAGACGAGCAGCTGCGCCAGCTCCGCCCGGCGAAAAAAGTGGGTCTCGGCCATGAACGGGGTCGCGCCGTGGTCACGAACGAGTTGAGCCGTGTACTCCTGGGTGACGACCAGCTCAGGCAGGAGCGCGAGGCCATCGTCATCGTCGCCCCGGCCCGCATACTGCACGGTAATGAGCGCCATCCCGAGCAGTCCCATCACGGAGACGAACACCGGGCCGCCCGGCTTGGTGACCCGCGCGAGCTCCTGCACAGCGGTTCGACGGTGGTCGTCATCGAGCACGTGCGAGAGCGGTCCGCCCAAACAACAACACGCATCCACGGCGTCGGGCGCCAGCGACAGCGACCGTACGTCGCCGGCGGCGATCGTGACGCGGTCTGTCAGCCCGCGCTCGAGGAGCTGCTCACGGGCGAGGGCTCGTTGCGTTTCGCTTGGTTCCACGGCCACGACGTCATAACCCCGTTCGGCCAGCCACACGCTGTAGCGCCCGGCGCCGGCGCCCACGTCCAGCACACGAACGGTCGCGTCGGCCGACGGCGTTGGTAGGGCCGTCCGCAACTGGTCGACGGTGCCCTCCCATTCGAGGCGATGGAAGAAATCGCGATCGAGCCGTTCCCATTCCTTCGAACCGTAGCGGTCGTAGAACGTCCGAGGGTCCAGGTTGGAGGAATCGGTCATCGAGTGAACGCACAGCGGTGGCCGATTTAGGTAACCGGATTCATCGTTCGTGCCTGGGTGCTACCCGGACGGACCGAAAGCACGTCTACCGTCTGCCCTGCTCTCGGATCCACAGCGTCGCCGCGAGGACGGCAGCAAAGATGAGCAACGCGGCGCCATGGTGGGCGGTCTGAACGATCGGCGTGTACTCGATGACGGTGGCCCCGCCGAGGAGGATCTGAATCGGCAACGCCACCACCGCCACCCCCATCGATCCCCGGATGCGTGGATCCTCAAAATGGCGCCACCCGACGTACGTGAGCCCGAGAATCAACAGGCCGGTCACCATGGCGACGAACCGATGGAGCCACTCGATGAGACTCGGCAACGACTGGGGGAGTAGGCCACCGTCACACAGCGGCCACTGGGCCGAGCAGCCAAGCCCGGAGCCGGTCGCGCCGGTATAGACCCCCAGGAGGATCAAGAAGAACGTCGCGATCGTGGTGACGATCGCGAGCGGGGCGGCATACCGTCGTCCGATGGGTTGACTGTTTATGCCCGCCATCCGGTACTGGCTTGCCAGAGTGTCCATTTGAGGATGACGGTCCACCACCGTCGTCGACAATCGTCGATTCAGTCGTCCGCGTCTTTTTATAGCATTGCTCGCAATCCATCGGGCTATGGAACTCGATGAGGACGCGCTCGCCTACCATGCCGAGGATCCACCCGGCAAGATCGAAATTGCCACCACCAAACCCACGAGCACCCAGCGTGACCTCAGCCTGGCGTACTCGCCTGGCGTAGCCGCACCTTGCCGGGCGATCCAGTCCGACCCGGAACAGGCCTACCGATACACCGCGAAGGGTAACCTCGTGGGCGTCGTCAGTGACGGCTCGGCCGTGCTCGGCCTCGGCGACATCGGCGGACAGGCGTCCAAGCCCGTCATGGAGGGAAAGGGGGTCTTGTTCAAGCGGTTCGCCGACATCGACGTGTTCGACATCGAGGTCGACACCGACGATGCGGACGAGATGGTATCGGTCGTCAGCGCGATGGCACCGACCTTCGGCGGCATCAACCTCGAGGACATCGCCGCCCCCACGTGTTTCGAGGTCGAACGACGGCTTCGCGATCGACTGGACATCCCGGTCTTCCACGACGACCAGCACGGGACGGCCATCATCAGCGGTGCGGCGTTGTTGAACGCGCTGGATCTCGTCGACAAACCCCTCGGCGACGTCGACGTCGTCTTTTCGGGGGCGGGCGCCAGTGCGATCGCCTCGGCCCGGTTTTACGTTTCCCTCGGGGTCGACCCCGACCGCATCACCATGTGTGACTCTGGCGGAGTCATCACGACCGATCGCGCCGAGGCCGGTGAGGTCAACGAGTACAAGGAGGCATTCGCCATCGATGGCCCGGGTGGCGACTTGGCTGACGCGATGGTCGATGCCGACGTCTTCGTGGGCCTGTCGGTGGGGGGCATCGTGGACCAGGCGATGGTGCGATCGATGGCGCCCGACCCGGTCATCTTCGCGATGGCCAACCCGGACCCGGAGATCAGCTACGACGCCGCACGAGATGCGCGAGATGACACCGTCATCATGGCCACCGGCCGGTCCGACTATCCCAATCAGGTCAACAACGTCCTCGGGTTTCCCTACATCTTCCGGGGAGCGCTGGACGTCCGCGCGACGGAGATCAACGAGGCGATGAAGGTGGCGGCGGCGCGTGCGCTCGCCGACCTCGCCCGCGAGGACGTTCCCGACGAGGTGGTCAGCGCCTACGGCGAGGAGCACCTCCGGTTCGGTCCGGAGTACATCATCCCGAAGCCGCTGGATCCCCGCGTGCTCTTCGAGCTCGCGCCAGCGGTTGCACAGGCCGCGATCGACAGCGGGGCAACCCGGCGCGAGATCGACCTCGACGCCTACGTCGAGCGCCTCGAGGCACGCCTCGGCAAGAGCCGCGAGATGATGCGCGTCATCTACAACAAGGCGCGGTCGGATCCCCGTCGGGTGGCCCTCGCCGAGGGCGACAGCCCGAAGATGATCCGGGCGGCACACCAGCTCATCGATGACGGCATCGCCGAGCCCATCCTGGTCGGTGACCCGACGACTATCGAGGACCGAATCGACGAGCTCGGCCTCACCGTCGAGCCGACGGTCGTGGATCCGACGGTTGATCGTCGCGAAACCTATGCGAGCTACCTCTATGACCGACGCCGGCGAAAGGGGGTCACCCGCCGGGAGGCGAGCGACCTCGTCACCGACCCGAACTACTACGCCAGCGTGATGGTCGATCGAGGGGACGCCGACGCGATGCTGACCGGCCTGACCCACCACTACCCCTCGGCATTGCGCCCGCCGTTGCAGGTCATCGGCACCGCTCCCGATGCGGAGTACGCCGCCGGCGTGTACCTCCTAACGTTCAAGAACCGGGTCGTGTTCTGTGCGGATGCGACGGTCAACCAAGACCCGGACGAGGAGGTGCTCGCCGAGATCACCCGCCATACGGCCGACCTGGCGAGACGGTTCAACGTCGAGCCGCGCGCGGCGCTGTTGTCGTACTCGAACTTCGGGAGTGTCATGAACGAGGGGACGGCGAAGGTCCGCGAGGCCGCTCGGCAGCTTCGTGAGGATGCGACAATCGATTTTCCCGTCGACGGCGAGATGCAAGCGGACACGGCCGTCGTCGAGGAGTTTCTGCAGGGGACCTACGAGTTCTCCGCCCTCGACGCGCCGGCGAACGTGTTGATCTTCCCCAACCTCGAAGCCGGCAACATCACCTACAAACTCCTGCAACGACTCGGTGGTGCGACCGCGATCGGCCCGATGTTGGTCGGCATGGACAAACCCGTCCACGTCCTCCAACGCAACGACGAGGTCAAGGACATCGTGAACATGACGGCGGTCGCCGTCGTGGACGCCCAACAGCACCGGCCGGAATCGCTCGACGAGTACGTCTAACTCGCACCACCGGCTCAGTCGGAGGGAGAGCGCCCCGTTCGCGACGGCGGCGGGACGCCATCGGTCGATGCCCGCCACGGCGGCCGCGAGATCACGCACCGATCGGCGCGATTGCGGAGGTGGTCATAGGCCGTCGGGTCGTTGGCGAGGGGATGGGCTGGATTGGCTCGACCGTCGATCCGGGCCGCCCGGACCTCATCGATGGTCGCGAGGCGTGCGCGAATGCCCCGCCAGTGGTGGGCCACCCCGGGGGGCACGTCGACCGGGATCGGCCGTCGGCCCTCGGGGTCGGCCTGGCCCAACGTCACCGCATTGACGTTTCTGGCCAACTCCTCGTGGTCGACGAGGATGCCCACGCTTGATGACGCCGGGATGCGGTCTGCCAGAATGTCGAGGCCGAGGTGTAACGCCCGATACTCGGCCACGTTGTTGTCCGGGCTGGCATCGACGCGGGAGAGGCGTTCCACCCGCGTGCCGTCGCGCGTCTCGATGACGGCCCCGAGACCCCCGCGGGTATCACGAAAGGACCCATCCGTGGCGACGTAGTATTCGAGCTGATGGGTCCGGGGCGGGTGCCCGATCAACGGGGTCGCCGCGTCGTCGAAGAGATCACGCAGGGCCGGACGTCCGGGGACGGCCATATGGAAGCGTACGTCGGCCGAGAAATAAAGTCACCGTCGCGGGGCGGATCAGTCGTCCGCGGGGGCGGTTGGCTCCCCGCGAGGCCCGTCCGCGGGCTCGTTGTGAAGATGACACGCGACCGGATGGGGCGTCCCCTCGAGGACCGGGTTCGTTTGCTCACAGACGCTCGCGAACCGGTCGGCAAGGAGGGCCTGCGCGTGCTCCCAGTCATCGTTCGTGACCGCCGTGATCGCCTCGTCGATGCGCTCTTCGTGGCTGGTCGGGGGGCCGTCATCGAAAAAGCGTGACCGGATCGCCGCCACCAGATCATCGCCGAATTCGGCCTCCTCGCGGGCGCGAACCTCGGTGCTGATCTCTCGGCGAGCGATGCGCTCGCGCAGGTCCATGATCGACCGGTACGCCCGCTGGTCGACCTGGAGCTCCGGCGGGGGAATCACGCGAGGACATCGGGTCCGAAACCGACAGCCACTGGGAGGATCGCGAGGTGACGGCACGTCCCCGGAAATGGTCTCGCGATCACGGTGGCGCTCGCTGGTGTCCGCTCGGGGGACGCTCTCGAGGAGGGCGGTCGTGTAGGGGTGGCGCGGATCGGTGAAGATATCCTCGACCGGTCCGATCTCGACGAGTTCACCGAGGTACATCACCGCCACCCGGTCACAAACGTGTCTAATGACGGATAAGTCGTGGCTGATCAACAGATACGTGAGGTCGAGATCGTCCTGGAGCTCGTCCAGCAGGTTCAACACCTGTGCCTGGACGGAGACGTCAAGCGCGCTCGTCGGCTCGTCCAGCACCACGAAGTCCGGATTAAGCGCGAGTGATCGCGCGATGCCGATCCGCTGGCGCTGGCCGCCGGAGAACTCGTGGGGATACCGGTCGAACTGATCCGCGGAGAGACCGACGCGGTCGAGGAGGAACTCCACCCGCTCTCGCCGGAGCTGGTCATTCGAACGCCCAACCGTGACCGAGACGTCAATGCCTGATTCGCCCTCGGAAACGGAGACGGCGAGGTCCTCCTCGACCGTGGCTCGGACCTCGCCGTCCGTGTCGACCGAGCGGTCGTCACCGGCAGTTGCGTCCTCATCCACGTGCACAACGCTGACGGTGGCGGTGGCGACGCCGTCGACCGGATCGACCACCTTGTCAATGTCATCTGCCACCGTGACCCGCACCTCGGCCCGGTCGACCCCATCGGTGGTGAGGGTGGCCTCCGTGGTGACCTCGGGGTCGCTCCATGGCCAGTCGTGGACGGCCAGGGGCTGTTTGACCGTCTCGCCGATGGAGATGCGTGGATCCAGGCTCGAGAAGGGGTCCTGAAACAGGATCGCAGACTCACGGCGGAACAACGAGGGCCGGATAAACAGCGACCTGACGCGGTTGAAGTAGGCCAGGCCGACCACGCCCACCGTGACGATGGCCACGACGGCCCAGCCGAACATCAACCCCGACACGAGCGTGACCGCCGAGAGGACGCCAACCGTCCACATGCCGATGCGCCAACCAACGGGCTGGCGAACGCCCATGAGGTACGCTCCGGCGAGGACCGCGACGCCACCGACCAGGTAGATGATGCCGAGGATGCCCGCCCAGAATCCGGCAACGATGCCGAGAAGGGACGCATCCAGAAACAGCCCGGCCAGCATGTCGCCACCGACGATGGCGGATGCCAGGCCGCCGATGGCGAGGAGGCCGAGCGCAATCTTGGCATGGACCGGTACCGGCCCCTCCCCGGCGACATACTCCTCAATTTCGAAGACGTCACGACCACGGAACGTGACCGACCCCGACGTCGGGCGCTGGAGGTTGAGCATCGTCTCGCCGGCCGTCGACTTGCCACAGCCCGATTCGCCAACCAGGCCGAGGGTCTCGCCCTCCTTGATGGAGAAGCTGATGTCATCGACGGCTCTGACCGCTACGGGCGATCGTCCGAGGAGTCGATCGACCAGTGCATCGGCCTCGAAGAAGTGCTTGGTGAGCCCGTCGACCCGAACCAGCGTCTCGTCCGGCTCGGTGGCGGCGGTCATTCCACATCACCTCCAGGCCCCCGCGATGCGGTCGGCTCGGGCTCCTGGCGATCTGGCGCGGTGGTGTCCGCATCGCCGGTCGCCGAGGCGTCCTCGAAGTACCCCTCCGGCAGCGGGTTCCCTTCCGCGTAGCTCATCTCCGCGAGATAGCACATGGTCCGGTGGCGGTCGCTCCCCTCGACCTCGAATTCGGGTGGCTTTTCGAGGCAGACGTTCATCGCTTTCGGGCACCGGTCCGCGAAGTAACACCGGTCGCCCATCTCGTGATCGAGCAGACTGGGAACGTTTCCGGGAATGGGTCGAAGCTCGCCACCGGCTCGCTCGAAATCGGGGACGCTCCCCAGCAGCCCCTGTGTGTAGGGATGAACGGGCCGGTCGAAGACGTCCTCGAGCGTGCCGCGTTCGACGATCTCGCCCGCGTACATCACACCGACGTGATCGCACATCCGGGCGATGACGCCGAGGTTGTGGGTGATAAGGAGGATCGTCATTCCCGTCTCGGTTTGGAGGTCGTCGAGGAGGTCGAGGATCTGTGCCTGGATGGTCACGTCCAGCGCGGTCGTTGGCTCGTCGGCGATCAGGACGTCTGGTTCGCCCGCGACGGCCTGGGCGATCATCGCCCGTTGCAACATCCCTCCCGAGTACTCGTGCGGATACTCCTCCGCCCGTTCGACCGGATCGGGAATCCCGACCATCTCGAGGAGTTCGACCGCCCGTGACCGACTCTCGGTGCTGATGAACTTCTGTGACTCCAAAATGGGCGACAACAACAGGTTGCGAAAGCGGTAGTCGTCGCCCCTGGCCGTCGAGCGATCCAGCCGCGGCGTGGCGCTCGCGCGACGTTGCACCTCGACGGCCTCGGCGATCTGTTCGCCGACGGTCAGGCTGGGGTTGAAGCTGCTCTCGGGATCCTGGAAGATCATGCTGAACGCAAACCCCCGAAGCCGACGGCGCACGCGCTCGGGGACGGCCCTGAGGTCGACGACGTCGCCGTCGACGGCCCCATCGACGTCATCGCGAAGCGCATCGGCCAGGGACTCGTTTCGGTAATAGATGGCCCCCTCGGTGATCTCGCCGGGATTCTCGATGAGGTCGATCACCGACCGTGCGGTGACACTCTTGCCGCTGCCGCTCTCGCCAACGATGCCGTAGACCTCACCTCGTTCGATCGAGAGATCGAGGCCTGACACCGCGTTGACCTGGCCCTCGCGGGTGAAAAACCGCGTCGAGAGGTTCTCGATCCGGAGGAGTTCCTCGCCCATCTCAGGCCCCCCGTTCGGCCCCTTCGATGTTGGGGTCTAACGCGTCACGCATCCAGTCGCCGAGGAGGTTGACGCTGATGATCGCGAGCATGATCCCGATGCCGGGGACGAGCGATACCCACGGACGGGTCCGAAGCAGGTCCTGCCCACGCTCGATCTCAAAGCCCCATGAGAGGGTCGTCCCCGAAAAGCCGAGGTAGGCCAGCGAGGCTTCCAGGAGGATGATCACGGCGAGTTGAATCGTCGCGAGCACGATGATAGGCGTGAAGCTGTTGGGGAAGATGTGTCTGAAGAGGATCCGCATGTGGCTCATCCCGAAGCTTCGACTCGCCTTGACGTACTCCTGCGTACGAAGCGACAGCGCCTCGCCGCGGGCGACGCGGGCGAACCACACCCAGATGACGAGGGCGGCCACGATGGTCACGCTCCCGGGGATCGGTATCGTTTCGGGCATCCCCGGGGCGAAGCCAGCCGCGACGATGGGATCGGGGATCTGGACGGCGGTCTCTTCGAAGATGCCGATCATGGCCAGGGCCAATACCAGCGCGGGGAACGCCAGCATGGTGTCGGCGATGCGCATCATGACGTCGTCGACCCGGCCACCGAAGTACCCGGCAACGAGGCCAAACGGCACCCCGATCGCGAGCGCGATCAGTGTGGCGACGATGCCGACCACGAGGGAGACCCGAGCCCCATAGACGAAGCGCGAGTAGACGTCCATGCCGACGTTGTTGGTCCCGAGGATGTGCTCCGAGGACGGCGTAACCGCCACCTCCGTGATCTCACCCTCGACGGCCACCGTGGCCTCATACTCGTAGCCAAGTGGTGGGTACGGCGCCCCGCTCTCGTGGAAGTACCCGGTGGTCGTCGGGTTGTGGGTGGCGAGGATCGGCGCGAAGACGGCCATCAAGAAGATGGCCACCAGGAGGACCAGCCCCAGCTTGGGCAGCATCGACCGCCTGAACGTTTGCCACAGGTTCGACTTGACGCGATCCGATATCATTCGAGATCCACCTTCGGGTCGAGGTACCCGTACAGGGCATCCACGGCGATGTTGATGATGACAAACGAGATGGCCACGAAGATGATGATCCCCTGCATGAGCGGCCAGTCACGCCTGCCGAGCGCGTTGATGAACCGGAGTCCGAGACCGGGCCAGTTGAACACCGTCTCGGTGATGACCGCCCCGCCGAGCAGCGTGCCGATCTGGAGGCCGAGGACGGTGATGATGGGGATCATCGTGTTGCGCAGGACGTGTTTGTAGCGGACGAGCACCTCCGGGAGGCCCTTCGCTCGCGTCGCCGTCACGTAGGGTTTGCCGAGTTCGTCGACCATGCCGCTTCGGGTCAACCGCGTGATGAGCGCCGTGAAGTACGTCCCGAGGGTGATCGCCGGGAGCGTGATGTAATAGAGCCAGTCGTGCAGGCCATCGAAGGAGACGTCGTTGATGAGCGTGCTCATCCCCTCGATGAATCCGGTGCCCCGTCGGCCGGTCGGGAAGGTAAAGGAGTCGAGACCGACGGCCGGATACGGCACGTCGATGCCACTGATGGCGATCGTGGCCAGGTCGACCGTCGGGTAGGGAATCGGTACGTACAGGGCGAACACCAGGATCAGCATCAGGCCGAGCCAGAAGTTCGGCGTGCTGATGCCCAGCAGGGAAAACAGGGTGGCCCCGTAATCCGACAGCTGGTTGCGCCGCGTGGCCGAGATCACCCCGAGGGGGATGGCGATCGCGATCGCGACGAGCGTGGCGGCGACGGTCAGCTCGATCGTCGCGGGAATGCGCTCGATCACCATGGCGGCGATCTCCCGTTCTGACCGCCACGAGTAGCCGAGGTCGCCGACGAGGAGCCCCTGGACGTAATCGAGATACTGGATGTAGATCGGCTCGTCCAGACCTTCCTCCTCGCGCACCTGCTCGATCAGATCTTGCGTAGCCCCTTGGCCAAGCATGAGCGTCGCTGGGTCGCCCGGGGAGACCGCACGAAGACCGAACAGCACGGTCACGACCCCCCACATGACGAACAGGCCCTGGGATAGCCGGCGGACGAGGAATCTAACGAGGGACATACGAGCTATCTGGCGGTGAACGCCGCCATCCCGGCAGGGTGATGGCGGCTATTGGGCACGCCTACGTCGACATCTCCCAGATGTAGACCGTCTCGTCCTCGCGTGGCTCCCAGGAAATCGCTGAATTGGCTCCGTAGATGCTCTCCTGGGTGTGCAAGAAGACGAACGGCGCCTTCTCGCGAGCCAGCGCGTTGACCTCCTCAAGGGCCTGCGTGCGCTCCTCGGGGTCGGTGATCTGCTGGCTGTCGAGGATGGCCTGGCTGAGCTCCTCGTCGTCGAAGGTCCGGGAGGGGTTGTCCGGGATGGTGAAAAAGCCCTGCACGCCGTAGTCGGTGTCACCGGTAATCGTCCCCCAACCGATCAGGTAGAAGGGGATCTCCCAGGTGTTACCGTACTCCTCGGGATCGACGCCCGCCTGGTTCGCGTCGGAGACGACGCCGAACTCGACGACGTTCGCCTCGCAACTGACGTTGCTCAGGCTGTCGATCATGTCCGCGCAGGTCTCGCCGACCTCGACGTCGTTGAGGTAGCGACCTTCCGGCACGTACAGTTCGAGTTCGGCCCCACCGTAGCCGCTTTCCTCGACGAGGCTCTCGGCCATGCCGACGTCCTGTTCGTAGGGTTCAAGGTCGGAATTGAACCCGTTGATGCCCGGGGCAACCGGCTGGCCGCGGGGTTCGCCGAAGCCGCTGAGGACGGAGTCGACGATCTCCTGGTTGTCGACCGCGTAGTTCATCGCCTGCCTGAACTCCTGGCTGTCGAACGGCTCGACGGTGTTCTTCATCGGCAGGAAGATGTTCCGGAAGCTCGTCACCCGGCGGATATCCACGCCCGAGGCGTCCTGAATGGTCCCGACGTCTGCCGGGAGGATGTTGATGGTCAGGTCCGTCTCGCCGGCCTGGAGGGCGTTCGCCCGACCACTGGATTGGTTGTTCGCGTTGAAGGTGACCGTCTCGAACGGGAGATCGTCACCCCAGTAATCGTCGAACATCTCGGTGACGACCTGTTCGCCGGAGGTGTACTCGGTGACCGTCAGCGGGCCCGTGCCATTGAAGTCGCCGGGACTGGCCCCGGAAATGGCCGAGTTCTCCGCGTCGTGGTTGTCGATGGCCCAATCACGATTGATCGCCCGGGCATAGTTGCCGAACTCGAACTCCGCGAGGCCGGGTGCGGCACTGTAGTTGATCGCCACGGTCGTGTCATCGACCGCCTCGGCGCCGGTGATCGAGCCGAGGCCGTAGGTCCCGATCGGGCTTTGGACGCCGATGTCAGGATCGACCGTCCGATTGATCGTCCAGGCGACGTCCTCGGCGGTGAGGTCGTCGCCGTTGTGAAAGACCACACCCTCCTGGATGGTGGCGTGGGTGGTTCCGTCACCCTGGGCCTCCCAATCCTCGACCACTCGGGGGAAAATCCCCTCCCCAGGTTCGAAGTCGAACATGGGTTCGTAGATGTGGTCGAAGATGTTGAAGTAGTCACCCGTGATGTGATCGAGCGGGTCGATCGTGTCAGGGAACTGTGACAGGGTGATCGTGATGTCGGTAATCTCGGTGGGGGTTTCCTGGGGCGTCTCCGTCGGCGTCTCGTCGCCATCGCCATCATCACCGTCGTCGCCCAAACAGCCGGCCAGGGCTGCGATTCCACCCACCAGACTGCCGCCACCCGCTCGCAAGAGGGTGCGGCGGTCGACGTCAATGACACGTCTTTCGGGCATTACGTACCCTAAGGAAGGAGCTACGCATAAATAGATATTGGAACCTGAAATGCGTGTCTTCGTGGTGCGATGCGCCGAGGATTCCCCCGAGCCATCAGTCGGAATCCGTCGCCCCGAGCGGGGTCACTCCCGCCGGCTCGATCGCACCCGGTACACGTACCCCAACGTACCTAGATTGCACCCAAGAAGGCACACGAACGCGAACAGCTCCGCATAGGTCGCCATCCCGTTCATCGCCAGCGGCAGGTACAAAAACGGGAGCGCAACGGTGGCCCACAGCGACGCGGCGTCGACGCCCGATCGCAGATGCGCCACGCCGATCGAGCGAAGCGACTCGTCGGCATCGATCGGATGTGTCGCCGGGTCGTTCGTCGACGTGGTGGCCATCGGGGGTCGTACCTCCTCGATCCAATGCCAACGGCCGGACCACCATATACCGTCGAGACCGTTCACTCCAGTTTACGGCAATTCAGCGCAATTTGTGCGCCCTCATCGTGGATTGCCGGGGTGACCGACGGCCAGAAGGAGATGTGGCTACTGGAAGCCGATCCGGCCGGGCTCGCGACCGATGGCGCCGTCAGGGGCGCCCCCACGGAACTCCTCGCGCATCCGGTCGAAATACTCAGACAAGTCCTGCGTCATCGTCGGCCGGACCTGTTCCATCGCCTCGCGGAAATGGCGCATCTCGATCACGTCCGCCTCGGTATCCTCCCGCAGCGATTCCATGGCCGCCTCGCGGGCGATGTTGGCGAGGTCGCTGCCGACGTAGCCCTCCGTGCGTTCGGCCAGTTCGCGGAGGCTGACGTCCGCGCCCAGTGGCGACGGTTCGGTATGGATCTTGAGAATCTGCTCGCGGTCGTCGATGCCGGGTTCGTCGATGTACACGAGACGGTCGAACCGTCCCGAGCGCAACAACGCGGGGTCGATCATGTCGGGGCGGTTGGTGGCGCCAATGACGATCACGTCCTCCATCTCCTCGAGCCCGTCCAGCTCGGTCAGGAGCTGATTGACGACCCGCTCGCTGACCTGCGAGCCGGAATCTTGCGTCCGGCCGGGTGCCAGGCTGTCGAGCTCGTCGAAGAAGATGATCGCGGGCGAGACCTGCCGGGCCTTGCGAAACGTCTGGCGGATCGCCTTCTCGCTCTCGCCAACCCACTTGGACAGCAGCTGGGGGCCACGGACGCTGATGAAGTTGGCGTTGGACTCGCTGGCGACCGCCTTCGCCATGAGCGTCTTGCCCGTCCCGGGAGGACCGAACAGGAGGACGCCCTTCGGGGGCGTCACGCCCATGCGCTCGAAGCGCTCGGGGTCGGATAGCGGCCACTCGACGCTCTCTTTGACGTGTTGGATGGGTTTCTCGAGGCCACCAACATCGTCCCACGAGACCTTCGGCAGCTCGACGAGCACCTCGCGCATCGCCGACGGTTCGACCTCGTTGAGGGCGGCTCGGAAGTCCGCCCGCTTGACGATCATCCGGTCGAGGAGGGCGGCGGGGATGTCCTCCTCGTCCAGGTCGATCTCCGGCAGGTACCGACGCAAGGCCTTCATCGCCGCCTCCTTGGTCAGACTCTCGATGTCGGCGCCGACGAAGCCGTGGGTGCTCTCGGCCAACGACTCGAGGTCGACGTCGTCCGCGAGCGGCATGCCCCGGGTGTGGATGCGGAGGATTTCGTTGCGGCCCGACTCGTCGGGGACGCCGAGTTCGATCTCGCGGTCGAACCGACCGGGGCGACGCAGCGCCGGGTCGACCGAGTCGAGGCGGTTCGTCGCGCCGATGACGATGACCTGCCCCCGCGTCTCGAGGCCGTCCATCATCGTCAGCAGCTGGGCGACCACGCGGCGTTCCACCTCGCCGGTGACGTCCTCGCGTTTCGGCGCGATCGAATCGAGCTCGTCGATGAAGATGATGCTCGGTGCCTCCTCGGTCGCGTCCTCGAAGATCTCACGGAGTTGCTGTTCGCTCTCGCCGTAGTACTTCGAGATGATCTCCGGACCGGCGATGGAGAAGAAGCTGGCCGAGGTCTCGTTCGCAACCGCCTTGGCCAGCAGGGTCTTGCCCGTCCCTGGCGGACCATGGAGCAACACCCCCTGGGGCGGCTCGATGCCCAGCTTCTTGAAGATCTGCGGATGCTTCATCGGCAACTCGACCATCTCCCGGACGCGCTGGATCTCGCTTTGGAGCCCGCCGATGTCCTCGTACGTGATGCCGCTGCCGGGCTTTTCGAAGCCCGAGATCGGTTCCTCGCGAAGCGATAACTCGGTGTCTTCGGTGACGATCACGACGCCCTCGGGTTCGGTATCGACGGCGATCAACGGGATCGCCTGCCCGGGCGAGCGCATGAACGGGTGGTTCGTCGACGACATCACCGGCACGATGTCGC
>CAZCYF010000034.1:0-15757 GCA_964502835.1 uncultured Halobacteriales archaeon
GCAAGGCCGACGTAACGGAGGCCTGGCACATGGTCGAGTGGGCGGCGGGCAACGCACGCCACCCCCATGGTGACGTCGTCCCGAGCGAGATTGCCGACAAGGACTCCTACATGCGACGCTCGCCCCGTGGCGTTGTCGGGTGCATCACGCCCTGGAACTTCCCGGTCGCGATTCCGTTTTGGCACATGGCGGTGACCCTCGTCGAGGGCAATACCGTCGTCTGGAAGCCGGCGGAACAGACGCCCTGGTGTGGTGAGATCATCGCCGAGATGTTCGAAGAGACCGGCATCCCCGATGGCGTGTTCAACATGGTCCAGGGCTACGGCGACGCCGGGGCCGCCCTGGTCGACGACGATCGCGTGAGCACGATCCTCTTTACCGGCTCGGCCGAGGTCGGCCACGGGATTGCCGACACGCTCGGTGGCCAGCCCGGTCGGGAGACGAGCATCGAGATGGGCGGCAAGAACGCGGTCGTCATCACCGAAAACGCTGACATGGACATTGCCGTCCACAGCGCGATCATGTCGAGTTTCAAGACGACCGGGCAGCGCTGTGTCTCGAGCGAACGCCTGATCGTCCATACCGACGTCTACGACGAGTTCAAGGAGCGATTTGTCGACCTCGCCGAGGACGTTGCGGTCGGTGACCCGCTCGATCCGAACACGTTCATGGGGCCGGTCGTCGACGACCAACAGGTCGAGAAGTTCGGCCGGTACAACGAGCTCGCTCGAACCGAGGGGGCGAACGTCCTCGTCGACCGTGAGGAGCTCGCCGACTCGGAGATCCCCGACGGCATGGAGGACGGGCACTGGGTCGGGCCGTTCGTGTACGAGATCGATTACGATCCCGAGCTCAGGTGTCTCAAGGAGGAGGTCTTCGGGCCACACGTTGCACTCATCGAATACGAGGGTGACATCGACCGGGCAGTCGAGATTCACAATGACGTCCCCTACGGGTTGGCGGGATCGATCATTAGCGACGACTACCGGGAGATCAACTACTTCCGCGATTACGCCGAGATCGGCCTCTCCTACGCCAACCTACCGAGTATTGGAGCAGAGGTTCAACTGCCCTTCGGCGGCGTCAAGAAGTCCGGCAAGGGGTCGCCGACGGCCCGCGAGGTAATCGAATCAGTCACCGAACGGACGGCCTTCACGGTGAACAACAGCAAGGACATCAAGATGGCGCAAGGCCTCTCCGCGGAAATCACGACCGAGGATTAGCCGCATCAGGTTTCGTCGAGGCGTCGGTCTGCGAGGACCGGAAACTCGGTGCGAATGGCGT
Source organism: uncultured Halobacteriales archaeon (assembly GCA_964502835.1). Lineage (GTDB taxonomy): Archaea > Halobacteriota > Halobacteria > Halobacteriales > SKSH01 > CAZCYF01. The sequence goes on from CAZCYF010000034.1 coordinate 1,285, forward strand.
CGACCCGAGCTCGATCCAGCTCGGCCAGGGCCACGTCGGGCGTGCGATCGAGGTCGACGACGGTCTCACCCCAGGGGTCGTACACGGCCGATCGGCCGAGCAGCTCCGTGTCCGAGATTGTGCCGGCGCCGTTGGCGGCCGCAAGGTACCATTGATTCTCGATCGCCCGGGCCCTGGCGAGCGTCGTCCAGTGGCCCGGCCGGTCGCTCGGCCACGCCGAGGGAACCAGCAGTAACTCCACGCCCTCCTCGACATATCGTCGGAACAGCTCGGGGAACCTGAGGTCGTAACACGTCGCGATACCGATAGGCCAGCCAGCGAACGTGGCCGTCCCCAGGGTTCGACCGGCGACGAGTCTGGACGATTCCTCAGATTCGTAGCCGAACAGGTGCCATTTGCGATACGTCGCGGCGATCGTCCCCTCGGCGTCGAGCAACACGCTCGTGTTCGCCAGGCCAGTCTCGGCTGGCGTCTCAGCCGCGACGGTTCGGGCGAGATCCTCGATGAACGATCCGGCGAGCACGCCGACATCGTGCTCGCGGGCGACGGCCCCCAGGCGCTCGACCGTCGGTCCGTGAAGGGGCTCTGCCGCGGCTGCATAGGCATCGAACGCGAAGTAACCGACCGTGAACAGTTCCGGCAGGACGACTAGGTCAGCCCCCGCTTTGGCGGCGCGACCGATCGCCTCGACGGCTTGCTCGCGATTGGCCTCGGGCGCACCGGACCGGGGTGCGAGCTGGACGATGGCGAGGTTCATCGGCCGATATGGGCGTCGAGCGCCCGTTCGAGGTTATCGAGCTCATCGTCCAGGTTTCGCCGAAAGAAGGTCTCGACTCCGGGCACCTTGCCGTCGACGGTGAACCTGGAGATCAGCCGCGTCGTCCCGTCTTCGGCCGATTCCAGCTCGTGTTCGCCTTCCACGGTGAACACCTTGGATCGACCGCGAAACCGGACATACCGTGGTGGATCGCGCTCCAGGTCTCTGGTTTCGACCGCGATCGTCGAGGAGACGAACGGGATGGGCAAGCGCACGTGCCAGGTGACCACGTCAGACGCGGCCGATGACCGCTCGAACCGGTCGACGACGCTGATCGCGTTCGCGCGTTCGGCCGGGTCGGCAATGAACTCCCAGACGGACTCGATGGGCGCCTGGATGGTCGTGGTCCGCGTCGTCTTCGTCGTCATGGGCCGGCTCGGTGCTCAGGCCGGTCGTACACGCCAGGTGGTCGACCGCGATCGACTCCATTTCTCGATTTCGAAGTCGTCGACGGTGTTTGCAAGCCGGCCGAGCCGCGTCCCGACTTGGTTTGCCGTGAGTCCGACGGCATCGGCGATCTGACGCGAGCGGACGTAGACCTCTCCGTTGGTGACCAACGTCCGTAGGTGGCGGATGATTCGACGGTCATCCTCTGTCAGCTCGCTCATTCCTGCACGAACGAACGGCCGGGACGGGCTTAAGGCTGTGCGTTCCCCTATCGAGGAAAGGCGTGGACTGCCCAGATGCCGATCGCCCCGGCGACCATCGCGATCGCAAAGCCCCACCCGGCGAGCGACGCAGCAGCCCCGACGGCCATGGCTCCCGCACCCACGGCGGCGAGGATCACCGCCCCGAGGGCCACTCCCAATCCGGTATCGCTCCCTGCCCGCCATTCCCTGGTCATTGGCGGTCGTTCGTCTGGGTGGCTCAAAAGCGCTCTCCCTTCGGTGGCTCGCCCTGGATTGTGACCCTGGGCATGATCCTCGGCCACCAGGATGGACGGCCACGCATCGAGTCCCTCGGCCGGACCCCGGCCGGCTACACGACCTTCATCATCCGGCGTTCGTGCCGGCCGATTCGCACCTTGATCCACCCGCGGAGCGCCTCGTTGAGTGTCGGATCGTCGGTGTCCACCCGCAAGAGGTCGAGCTGGTCGAGCTTCGACCTGGAGGCGACCACTTCGAGATCACACCGGCTGAGCACCGCCGGTGACAGCTGTTGCGTGCCTCGCCCGAGGATGAACCCTTGACCCCCGATCGGCGAGACGACGACCGTGGCCGGTGCCTCGATCACCTCGAGGAGCGTCGCCTCGTCGGCATCCGACGCGAGGACCTCGCCGTCACGCCAGACGTCGATGCCGAGTGGGCTCCCCTGGAATCCGAGCGCCCGTTTGATGGCACCGGCGGTACTGCCGGCCCCGAGGACGTAGATCCTCCCCGGTTGGACGTCGTCGACGAAGCCGGCCGCTAGCGACTCGACGTCGCCACGAGCGAGTTGTTTGCCCCCTTGCAGGGCCGGTCCGCGCGGCACGTCGACGACGGCCAACAGCTCCGCGGAGACCGTCCCCGACCGATAGGCGGTCTCGTCGATGTCCATCACCTCCCGCCCCTCGACATCCTCGAACGTGACAGCGAGCCGTCCCGCATCCTCGGGGGTGGCGGCGAAGACCGACGAGAACATCTTCACGCCAGCGGGTACGCCGAGGATCGGGATGGTCGATCCATGGGCGTCGAGGGCGTCGGCGATGTCAGCCGCGGTTCCATCACCCCCGACGAACACGATGAGATCCACCTGTCGATCGACGAACGCATCGACGGCGCGTCTGGTATCAGCCGCCGTCGTCGGTTCGTCGGGACGGGTGACGATTCGCGGGTCGAACCCCGCCTCCGTGGCGATCGCGGCGCCCATCGGCTCGCCGGCCGCAAACACGGTCGTGGTCGGTGCGGTTGACCACATCGCCTCGAGCGCTCGACGCCCCCGGTCGGGTGCCCGTGGCGTCGCCCCGAGCTCGCGGGCCCGGTCGACCTTGCCGTCAGTTCCCTTCAGGCCGACGCGCCCGCCCATCCCGGCGATCGGGTTGACGATCAGCCCGATCCGACGACCATCGCCGGAATCGTCCGCTGGTGGCACGACTCCGATGTGGGGCCACCCACTCACTTATCCTCCGATTTGGTTTCGAAAGCCGATAGGGCTTTGAGGCGCCCTCGCGAACGCCCGCCAGGTGACCCACGTGTCCGCGCTTGCCACCTCGGTACCCATCGAGGCGTCGGCCGCCGCCGTCCTCGTGGTGTCGGTCCTGCTCACGGCCGTCTGGCTCTACTTGTTCTTTCGCTAGCGGACCTCGACCCGGTCTCGCAGCCACCGCTCGGCCGCTTCGACCTCGTCGCGGTCGATTCCGCTCACCCGCACCCGTACCGTCCGTCCGGGATAGCTCCCGACGCGAACGTCGAACCGGTTTCTGAGCTGATCGAGATCGTCGGCGATTTCGCGCTCCGGTTGACCGACCGCGAGCTCGATCGTGTGGCGCGGCTCCCCCTCGAATTCGGTCTCAATCCGTCGAAACATGCGTTTCATCTCCTCCGGGACGCCCGGGAGCACGTACACCGCATCGATGGCACAGCCGGGAGCCACCCCGACGTCGTTCGGGAGCATCCGCGAACCCGCGGGAAGCTCGATGGTCCCCGGAGCCAGGCTTTCGACCGACCGGTCCGTCTCGGCTTCGATCCAGGCGATGGCGTCGGGATGGGCGTCAAGTGTGCGGTCGAAGGCAGCGGCGACGCCCTCCATCGTCAGGTCGTCATGCGTCGGCCCGAGACCCCCCGTGGTAACGACGGCGTCCACACGCTCGCGAGCCGACTCGATCACGCTCGCGATCGTCGAAACGTCGTCCGGGATGGTGGTCACCCGGGTCACGTCGACGCCGCGGGCTTCCAGCTCGCGGCCGAGCCAGGCGGCGTTGGTGTTGACCGTCTCACCGCGCAGCAGTTCGTCGCCAACGGACACCAACTCGACGCGCATGCCCGTGGCTAGAGTCCGACCCGACAAAAACCATCCCGGGGATCAGATCACACACGCCAGCTCGCCAGGGACGTACGGACCGATACTTGCGAGCAGTCCAGGTGGATCGGTGCCGTCCCGACAGACCGCGCTCTGCTCGAGCAGGCCGAGGCGCTCGATCCGCTCGATGTCATCGGCGTGACCGGCTCGATTGATCGTCGCGCGCAACTGCGAGCGGGTGACGCCGTTTGCGTTGACCCGCCCTGACCCTTGTTGCCAGCCGTACAGCCGGTCACGCCCGGCGTCGGCCAGCCGTGGGGGATCGCCGTAGACGACGTCGATCGGCATGTTCGAAACGAGCCCGAACCGGGTGGCGACCTGGTCGGGGTCGCCCGGCCCGAGGTCCAATCCGTCCGCCCCGATCGTCACGGTCGTTCCGACGTCGACGTGCCAGCCAGCCGCGGACCAGCCATCGACCGTCCCCCGACAGCGTTCCCCGGCCTCGAGGTGGGGTTTGATCTCGCCCCACTCCTCGATCAAGACGTTGCGGGCCGCCACGGCATCGGGACCGTCGATGGTGACACTCGGGAAGCCATCGTGGCGAACGCCCACCTCGTAGTCGACTTCGAGCTCACCGATCGCGTTATCGATGATCTGGCCGAGGCTGGAGCGAGCTGCGGGTTGATTCTCACCATAGACCTTGGTCGCCAGGACGACCATCAGACCAGCTCTTCCGGTCGCGGTGGTAGTTCTCCATCGAGCTGATCGATCCGCCAGTCCATCGCCTCGATCAACCGGGTGTTGTCGAGAGATTCCATCTGCGAACCACATTCCGGACACTCGAAATCAAACTCCATCGCTTCGCCAAATTCGAAACGGATGGAACAGTTCGAGCACAAATAAAATTCGTGCGTCCGTTCGAATTCCTTGCGTTTCTCCAGGGCGTCCTGTAACCGTCGCATCTCATCCTCCAAATTGTCCGGAATGGATTCGTATTCGAACGTCCAGAGGTAGGTGAGCCACCCGGAGTCCTCGTCTCGCACACGTCGGTAACTCGCGAGGTCGTTCTCGTACAGGATGAACAGTGCCCGGCGAACGGTGTTCAACTCGAGGTCCAGCTGCTCTGCCAGCTCCTCGTCCGTGACCTCGCCGTCATGGGGGGCCGCCGCGACGGGCATTCCCTGGGGGCCGACGAGCTCGTGGAGGTACTTTTGGATGACGGGATCTTCGAGCAGCTCCTCAAAAGCCATTGGTGTGGGGTAGATTCGACCCGTCAATAAGACTTTTGTGACCGGTGATGGGCCGTCATTCGCCGTCGTGTCGCTCGATCCGTTTCCCGACTGATTGCGGGACGACCCGGGCTTGAGCCCCCTTCCAGTCGTGTCCGGTACCGGCGCCATCAAGGAGTCGGTCAAGGAAAACCGCCAGCGAGCCGACCTCCGAATGGGGTTGGTTGGTGATCGCCACGTTCCAGGTGGCCAGCTCGAATACGTCGCCGCCGACCTTCCCACCCCCCACGACTACCGCGAGCTCCTCCGCGGTAGTCGACCGAATCGCACCGATCTCATCGGTAACCGGCAGGCCATACATCGTGAGGTGGGCGATCGGGCCATCCCAATCGGACAGCCACTGGCGGGGGTCCGCGACGCCGATGGCTTCGAACGGTCCGCCGAACCGATCGGTCACGTCTCGTACGGTCTCGATCGCGTGATTGGCGTTGCTTGGGAGAACGACCGTCCGGGCACCAAGCGCCCGTGCCGTCAGACCCACGTGGGTGGTCATCCGGTCGTCCCGACCCGGCCGATGGCCGAGGCGGATCACCGTGACGTCGATCGGAGCTGGTGAGACCGGCACGAGTGCCCCTTCGACCGTCGGTACGGTGTGCTTTCCGGTCACCGATGCCAGCGACGGCACCGGGCACCGATCCACGAACACGACCGCGATCATCCCGCGTGTGAGACGGTCGACGTCTCGAACGGATCACCGAACGACCGGTTCACGGTCCTTTCCGTTGCTGACCGTTGCAATTCCAACCCAAAAATTTTGCAATCGAGTAACAACAACGTTATTGTGGAAGTGGTTGGTGGTTATTTCCATGCGGTCGTATATCTCGCCGATTGGCTACGATAGCGCCCGTGTGACACGGCCGCTCATTAGTCACGGACTCGACACCGACGACCGGATCGTGTTACTTCGGCCTTCGCTGGAGATGGACGACAATCGGGCGAGTCAGGCCGTCCGGGACGTCAAGCAAATGACGAGTCAGATCGAACCAGATATCGATATCGCCCTGGAGGAGATTCCCCATGACGATTTTCACCAAGCCGTGTTACGAATCTCGGACATCATGGAGGACAATTCGGGCGAACTGGTTGTCAATCTCAGCGGTGGGGCTCGAGACATCTTTGCCACCTTGTGTATCGCAGCGGTCGTCCACGTCGACCGCATCAACACCGTCTTGACTTTCAGCGATATCGATGGCAACGTCCGTGAGGTCGAACTGCCCAACCTGACCGTTGACGTTCCCGTGGCTGCGCTTGACACACTGCGTCAGATCGACTCCAGAAACGCGAAGGTCTCCATCTCTGAGCTGTCCGAGGATCTCGACATCGCGAAGTCGACGGTCACTCGACATCTCCAACAGCTGGAGGAACGAGGGCTGGTCGAGACGTGGGTCGAGGGCAAGCCAAAGTACGCGAAGATCACGTTCAGTGGCAAGATCCTGTCCCAAATTCGGTGACCTGGACGGGACCGTTGCACGAGCGGTCGGTCACCCGTTCGCAGTGTACTCGGGCGGTTTAAATCCTCCAGATGAACATCCTTTTCGGGCTGGACGGGAAACGACCGTCCATGTCCGACGACGAGGAGAACGGTGACGATTCGACGGAGGAGCCATCCTTTCGCGAGCGCCTTGAGGAGGCCCGCGAGGAAGCAGACGAACGACCCGACAATCCGCTGGAGGGTGGCGGCCCGCCAGGTGGCGGTGGCATGGGGGGCAATCCGTTCGCCCAGATGATGGGCGGCATGATGGGTGGCGGTGGCGGTCTGGGGGGTCAAATGCAAGAGGAGGCCAGAGACAGTGCCGTCTCCCGCGAACTCACCCAGGTCCGTGAACAGCTCGCGGAACTCACCGAAGAGGTCGGGCGCGTCGCGGACGCGCTTGAGGAAGACTGAGACGACACCCCCCGAGATCCGTCAGGTGACGCGTGCGTAGATGTCTCGGAGTGCGTCGACCGAGTTGGTAATGCTCAGGCGCTCGCGACGGTCGAGACAGTGCTCCCGTAGGCGTTCGTTCTCGGCAAGCGCCCGTTCGAGTTGGCGGGCGAATCCCTCGATGTCGCCGGGTGGATACAGGTACCCGGTTTCGTCGGTATCGATGGTCTCACTCAGCGCGCCGGCGTCCACGCCGACGACTGGCGTCCCGCAGGCCATCGCCTCCAGCGCGACCAGCCCCTGCGTCTCAACGGGACTCGGAAAGGCAAAGACGTCGATGGTCGAATAGAACGCCGGCAGCTCCTCGCGGCCGAGGAAGCCGAGAAACCGACCATCGACGCCGAGCGACTCGGCAAGGGACATCAGCTCGGGCGTGGCCGGGCCGGACCCGCCAAGGACCACCGTCCACTCGTCCGATCCGGCGGCGGTCGCCTTGAGCAGGTCGGGCAGCTGTTTTTCATGGCCGTGGCGTCCGGTGTAGCCGATAATCGGCCCCTCGGGAAGGTCGTGGCGTTGGCGAAACGCCCGGGTGTCTCGGGGCTGGAACGTCTCGACATCCACCCCGTTCGAGACGATTTCGACCGGTTTCTCGATCCCCACGTCGGACCGCAGGTCGGTCGCGGCCGTCTCGCTGGGAGCGATGACCACATCGGCGTGGTCGAAAAACCATCGCTGGTACGCCCGGGAGACGGACGCCAGTGCGTTCGCAAGCGGGTCAACGTTGGCGAGATATGGCGTATAGTCCTGTGTCGGGGTGTGATAGGAGGTGACGAACGGCCGACCGGTTTGGCCGACGAGCTGGATGGCCGCAATCCCAAGGGAGAACGGCGTATGCGCGTGGACGATATCGACGCCGTCGAGCGACTGTGGGAGCAACGGTGTCCCCAGCCGGTACCCTTCATAGAACGGAAACGGAAGGCTGGGGACGGGATGTTCGCCGGCGTCGGGCTCGTAGCCCCCCGCGCTTGGATAGACCACGTCCATTCGATCGCCCTCGTTGCGCCAGGCCTCTCGCCACGTCTTGACGGTGTAGGTGACCCCGTTGATCGTGGGGAGATACGTATCTGTGAACGCACAGACGCGGGGTCCCATCGTCCTCCCGGAGACCGCCAATCCGTTAAAGGGCGGCGGTTTCGCCGTCGATGAGTCGGGTGTAGATCTCCATCAGGCGCTCGCCCACGTGGGCGAGCTGGTGCTCCTCCGCGGTTTCGCGGCCTCGACGTCCGAGTCGATCGGCCACCGCCGGGTCGTCAACCAGTCGGTCGATGGCATCGATGAAGCCCGCCTCGTCCTCGGCGCGGAGACAGTCCTCGCCCGCGGTCGTGTACTCCCGAAAGACCGGGATATCACGCAGGACGACCGGTGTCTCCGTCGCCATGGCCTCGAGGACGACCAACCCTTGATTTTCCTCGAACGTCGGAAAGAAGAAGATGTCACCGGCGGCGAAGGCGCCGCGCTTGTCCTCGATCCAGCCGGTGAAGGTGACGTTGGCCGGGGGATCGCGCACCCACCTCCGCACGGCCTTGCTGGCGAGAGGCCCGGTGTCGTACTCGCCGAACCAGACGAACTCGTAGTCCGGACATCGTTCGGCCACGCGACAGAATGTCGAGAGCCCCTTGCGCTCAAACACGTTGCCTACCGCGAAGACCACTGTCCCGGACAGATCGTATCGATCGCGGTACCGATCCCGGAATCGTTCGTATCCTGCCATCGACTCCAGGTCGATTCCGTTGGTAATCGACTCGATGGGTGCGGTTACGGGATAGCCCTCGAGTCGGTGCCGAGTGTACTCACTCGGCGTCAGTACGAGGTCAGCCCCGGAATACCACCAGCGGAGATACCACCCAAGCGGGATCGCGAGGGTGTTCGACCCGCGAAAGCTGTCACGGAAGTCCTCACGCGTGACGTGGGCGTGACACACCAGCGGTGTGTCGGTGCGCCGCGCCAAGGCCCGCAGCGCGAGCGACCCCGGCCCGAACAGATGGGTGTGAATCAACTCAAGGTCAGTTGACCCTCCCGTGACGATGTCAGACAGCCGCCCGCCGGTGACACCGTCGGTCACGACCTCCACCGGCTGATCCTCGAGGGCTTTCCGGTGTTGGTCGACGGCCGTGGCAATCCCCGATCGCTCGAGTGGGCCGGCGAGATCCACGTGGCTGAGGACGCGCACGGCTACGCTATTCGAATCCCGGGGCAAAACCGTGTCGTCATCGGTGCCATCTTGCTGCCCATCCTCTCGAACGGTGTCCCCGTTCCTGTCAGAAGGGGTTGCCCGAAGGCTTGATTCTGCTACCGATGCCGGTCAGGGCGACCGTCGCCGAAACAAACGTTAATCAGCCCGCCCCGTGTTCGCTCATCCGTCATGACTGCGGACGATATTGCTGGTCGTATCCACGACCTCGATACGAGCCTCTGGGTGGGGAAACGGGGGATCGACCCGGTGGTGGACGAGCTGACCGAACAGCTGGACCATCACGAGTACGTGAAGGTCAAGTTTCTGCGCTCGGCACGGGTCAGCGATACCACCGAAGAAATTGCCGTCGAACTGGCCGATCGGGCCGGCGCTGACGTCATCGAGACGCGGGGACACACGGCGGTGTTCGGCACGTGAGCGCCATCCAGGAGTTCCTGGTCGACGCATTCGGCCTCTCCCCGGGCGTGGCCGGGTCCATCGAGTCGATCGTCCTGTTTTTGACCACGATCGTGGTCGTGTACATCGTCGGCAAGGCGATCTTGGTCCCGTTACTGGATCGCGCTCTCCGGATGCGCAACCTCGAGGACCACGCCAGACGGCCCTTGCTCAAAGTGGCGGCCGTGGTAATTTACGTCGGTGGGTTCTTTGCCGCCTTCGGCGTGGCCGGCTTCTCGAACATTCTCCTCTCATTGGCGACCATCGCCGCTGCGGGTACGCTGGCGATCGGTTTTGCCATGCAAAACGTGATCAGCAACTTCGTGTCGGGCATCTTCATCTTCACCGATAAACCGTTTCGTATCGGGGATTGGATCGAGTGGGAGGATCACTCGGGCATTGTCGAGGACATCAGCTTTCGGGTCACCCGCGTGCGCACCTTCAACAACGAACTGCTCACCGTGCCGAACTCCACGTTAACGGAATCGGTCGTCAAGAATCCGGTTGCCAAGGACACGCTCCGGCTGCAAGTGCCGTTCGGCATCGGCTACGACGACGACATCGCCGCAGCGACGGAGATCATCCTCGAGGAGGCCGAAGCCAGCGAGGGCATCCTCGACGATCCCGCCCCGTCGGTCCGACTCACGGAACTGGGCGACTCCGCGGTCGTTCTCCAAGCGCGCGTCTGGTTCGACAACCCCTCCAGGTCGGATTACGTCGCGATCCGGGGGGAGTACGTGACGGCCGTCAAGGACCGCTTCGATGCGGCCGGGATCGACATCCCGTATCCGCAACGGGAGCTCTCGGGCGAACTCGCCACCCTCGCGGAGACGACCGGCTAACGCGTCGGTTCAGGAGAAAGCGTGGACGGCCGGCATGGACCGCCGTTCCGTGGTGGGGTAGTCCGCTTGCGTTCTCCACCCCGCGACCCGTCGAGCGACAGATGTCCGGTGGTCCGCTGCTCGCTCCCGCGCCTGACGGATTGCCACCGGTTAACCACGGCGCACCGCCCCTTCGGACGGCCACCGTGGACCGCCGTCCCCGACGGACGAGGTTTCATCGTTCGCGCACGGGGCCCGCCACGGTCGGACGGCCGCTGCCGGCGTTCTCGGCCCCCGCTGAAGACCATCGTGCGGGTGGAGGCGGGGCCTAGCCGCCCGGCCTAGTCCACGAAGGGTCTATCTGGGTTGTGGTAATGGGCCTTACGGCTTCGGGGACCCGAGCAGGCCGAGCCGCCAGGACCACCAGACGCTGGCGGCGGGGACCACGGCGGCAATCGCGACAACGGCGAAGCGGTGCCAGCGAATCCAATCATCGGCGACCAGTTCGACCGCCACGCTCTCCTCGACGCTCAGCGCCCAGATCGTCGCGGCGATCACCATCACGAACCCGCCACCGAGGCCAACACCGGCGGCGAGCGCTGGATCGGTCCGACCGGTCGCCCCGGCGACGAGCACGACGAGCACGACTACCGCAATCGCCGTGACGATCCACACCCCGCCGATGCCGAACCCGAGGTACGTCGTCAGCGCAATGGTGTCGACGTTCGGGTTCGCGATGGCCGGCGCGAAGCTGGCGATGACGACGCTCACGGCTGCGATTACGCCGACCAGCGGCGGCGGGTCCCACCTTGACGGCGTCACGGTCAATGGGTCGAGGTTCCCGACCGCCGTGAAAGTGGCTTTCGGTCGATAGAGCCACAAGGGTGGAGCCGAAAGAGGCCGGTAGCAACGATGGGACTTGGCTCGACGGCCCGCCGCCTCCAACAGCTCGGAGATACCGCCGAGGAGCTTTACGGTAAGCTCTCGGAGGTGCTCGACCGGGTGCGCGGGATTGAAGGGTCGATCGAGGAAACGAACGAGCACGTGACCGCCATCGAGACCCGCCTCGACCGCCAGGAACGCCTGCTGGAGGCGCTGGCCGAGGCGAACGGCCTCGATCCGACCGAGTACAAACTCGACGAGTCCGTGGCGACGGAGGGGGAGGCCCCGGAGCCGCCGACGGCGTCGGAGACGGACGCGAAGTCATAAACCTGCCACCGGCGCAGAGGGTGACATGACTGCAGGTGACGAACCGGTGGGGTCCGTCCTCGAGACGGTGGGCGAGACGCCGATGGTGGCGCTCCAGTCGAGCCCGCCGTCGGTCGACGTCTACGCCAAGCTCGAGTCGTTCAATCCGGGGGCGAGCGTCAAGGACCGCATCGGTCGCTACATGCTCGAGCGGATGCTCGAGTCTGGCCGCCTCGAACCTGGCGGGACGGTCATCGAGCCCACCGCGGGGAACACGGGAATCGGGCTGGCCATCGCCGCCGGCCAGCTCGACCTCGAGTCGATCTTCGTTGTTCCCGAGCGGTTCAGCGAAGAAAAACAACGGCTCATGGCCGCCCTGGGCGCCGAGATCGTCAACACGCCGACCGACGAGGGCATGGCCCACGCCGTCGAGGTGGCCCACGACCTCGCAGCGGACCGTCCGAACGCGGTGGTGGCCCAGCAGTTCGCGAACCCGCTGAACGTCGAGGCCCACTACGAGACGACCGCCCCGGAGATTTTCGATGCCCTCGATGGCCGGGTGGGTGCGCTCGTCGCCGGGTGTGGCACCGCGGGCACGTTGATGGGACTCGCCCGGTACGGTCGCGACCGATCCCGGCCACCCCACGTCGTTGCGGTCGAACCGACCGGCTCGTTGTACGGCGCGTTTCACGGCGGCGATCCCGAGGAGGACGAGTACAAGACGGAGGGCATCGGCACCCACGATCCCGACCTCAACAAGCTGTACGAACCGGACCTCGTCGACGAGCTCGTCGCCGTCGACGATCGGGAGGCGCAGGCCGAACTCAAGCGCCTGGCCGCCGAGGAGGGCCACCTGGTCGGCTCGAGTGCGGGTGCGAACAGCCTCGCCGCGCGTCGTGTGGCCGACCGCGTCGCCAGCGGCGATCTCGACCTTCCGTATCCCACGATCGTCACGATGTTCCCTGATTCGAGCGAGCGCTACCTCTCGAAGGGCATCTACGACGCGTTCGAGGACTGGGAGGGCTGACTCAGGCGGTCGCCCCGGAGAATTCGAAGTCGGCGTCGTCCTCCGGCCGCTCGATGACGCCGTCGAATAGCCCCTTGATCGTGTTCAGCGTCTGGGCGTCGTGGGCGGTCGGGTCCATGAGGTAGATGCCGAGCCCGCCAACGTTCTGGATGCGCCCGGTGAACACGTGGAGGAACCGGAAAATCGTCTGCAAATCGGAGTACATCAAGAGCGTCGAGATGGAGTCGAGCATGACGCGACTGCGCTCGACCCCCTGGTCCTCGTGGAACGTCTCTAAGAGCTCGGAGAGGCTGATGCCGATGCCGGTCATGTCGACCGGGGATGACGGGTACTTGATGCGCTCGGTGTCCTCGAGGTCCTCCATGCCCTGCTGTTTGGAGACGCAGTCGACGATGCCCAACGGTACCTCCTCGGGGTCGGCGTCGAGAATCTTGCCGTACTGCTGTAAAATCCGGTCGCTACCGTCAGTCGTCGAGACGATGATTGCCGCCTCATCAGCGAGGGACCCGTCGGCCAGAATCTCCATGGCTAGCTCCGATCGGCCCGACATTGCCGGACCGAGAAGCAGGATGTTGCTCCCGGCGTCGACATCGACATCGGAGAGTGATCCGGCCAGGGTGTACATTGTGTCTCGCCCGGAAGCGGGCTCGAGGTGCGGTCCCACCTCCCCGCTCGTCATGGCCGTGGTTCCCGGTGTCGGTATAAAAAAGTACTGTGTGCGACCCCGGCGCGTCCGGCGGTCCCATCCCCACTTGACGGGTCGCTCACGCGCCGAGACGGCCAATGACGAATGCCGCGAGCGCGAGGTACATCCCGACTTTGAGCAGCCGTTGCCCGCGGGATGGCGACCCCCGGCTGAGCACCCAGCCGGCACCCATCACGGCGATGGCGGGTACCACGCCGACGAGATACACCAGCTCGAACGTATCGCGGAGATAGGGGATGGGACTGAGCAGGGCGCCGACGAGCAACGCGAGCCCGGCGACCCACCACGCTCGCCTGACACCGATCACGATCGGCAGGGTGCGAAGCCCCTCGGCCTCGTCGCCGGGGCGATCCTCGATGTCCTTGACGACCTCCCGGCTGAAGGTGGCCACCCCGGCGAGCGAACCGAGGATGCCCACGGCGGCGACATCACCGGCGGCCGCCCCGCCGAACCAGAGGGCGCTGGCGACGAGGACGGCGACGACCGCGTTGCCACCACCCGGCGTGCTCTTGAACACCTGGGTGTAGGTCACGAGCAAGACGAGGACGACGACGGCGATGGCGATGGCCTCGATTGGCAACAACGCGATCGTCATCAGGAACGCGATTCCAAGGGCGCCACCGGCGAGAAGCAGCGCATCGCGTGGAGCGACCCGGCCGGAGGGGATCGGACGCTCGGGCCGGTTGATGGCGTCGATCTCTCGATCGAAGTAGTCGTTGATGGCGTTGCCGGCCGCGGTGCCCAGTGCCGTGGCCACCGCGGCGACGACCAGCGCGACGGGTTGGTCGAACGCCGCAGCCACATAGACGCCAACCCCCGCCAAGACGGCCGATCCGGCGACGTTGCCCGGACGCGTCAGCTGCACGAGCCCGATACCGCGTCGCCGGCGACTCATGGCCGTGAGCGCGGGCTCCGGCCATTTAAGTCGCCCCGGTTCGGGCGACTGGCATCGGGTGCGTTTATGGGCCCCGGCGGACGTATCCACGGGTGAGGGCGCTTAGCTCAGTCTGGACAGAGTGCCTGGCTTCGGACCAGGTTGTCGCGGGTTCAAATCCTGCAGCGCCCATCCACCACTGTCGGGTCCTGTGGTCGCGGTTCACGCTGACATCATGACGGCGTCGGTTTGAACCCCGAA
>CAZCYF010000035.1:0-15608 GCA_964502835.1 uncultured Halobacteriales archaeon
AGCAACCAGCGGTTCAACTGCCCGTGGTTGGACGACATCCGGTACGCCTGTCCCGGGCTGGGGAACGTCCCGCGCGCCGCGGGCAGCCCATCGGCTCGACGGTTCCTCATCGAGACGATGGTCGACACGGTCGAGGCGGCCCTCGACGATTACGGGTTCGAAGGCGGTCGACTCGGCGTGGACGTCGGCAACGCCCGACTCGTCTCAACACTCGAGGACCGCGGGTACACGATCGATGTCGACGCCTGTCAGTCGGCGATGGAGGCCGCCCGGCGGGTCAAGACTCGCGACGAGATCGAGTGCCTCAGACAGGTGGCCGCCATTTGTGAGGCGGGTTTCCAGCGTATCCGCGAGACGGCCGCCCCCGGCCAGACGGAGGCCGAGGTCTGGGGGGCGGCCGTCGACGAGCTCTGGAGTCACGGCGCCATGGTCCAGGGGGGCTATCTCACCTCGGGGCCGAACACCTGGCCGAAACACCAAGCCAACACGACCGACCGGCTCATGCGCCCGGGCGATCTCGTCTATGCCGATTTCTACAACATTGGCTTCCTCGGCTACCGCTCGTGTTACTACCGTACGTTTTCGCTGGGCGAGCCGACCGCGGCACAACGCGAGGCCCATCGCCAAGCGGTGGCTGACCTCTATGCGGTCCTCGATCGGATCGAACCCGGGGTGACGACCGACGAGGTTGCCGCGGCCTTCCCCGACGCCGAGGGCGAGCACATGGACTGGTACGGCGCCGACGAGCACTGGCAGATGACCACCAACCACTGGGGCCACGGCCTCGGCTTGCAGCTCTATGAGGTCCCGTTGGTCTGGCGCGGCCTCTCCCCGGAGCATCCCATCGAGCTCGAGGCCGGGATGACCCTGGCCGTCGAGACGCAACGGCCGGCCGAGCGCCAGGGCGTTCGGGTCGAGGAGATGGTGGTCGTCCGAGATGACGGCGTCGAGGTGCTCAGTCAGTGGCCGATCGACGAAATTACCGTCATCGATTCCTGACCGGCCCGATCAATCACTGGCAGGATACCCGACGAGCGTCGTCACACCGGCCCCACGGAGGGCTTCGATGCGCTCAGACACCGACCTTGGCGGGCCGACGACGGCGTAGTCATCGATCGCCCCGAGGAGCACGCTCCGGGTCCGACCGCTCGCCGTGGCGTCCGTGTTCGCCTCGTCCGGCAGGCGGGCGGCAACCGGTCGTCGTCGGGCCACGTAGTCGCCGAGGGCGTCGAGGGCGACGTCATCGCTGTCGGTGATAACCGTTGGTGCATACACCGCGATTGCGCCATCGAAGCCCGCCGCACGCATGGCCCTGACCTCCCGCTCCGTGGTTGCCGAGAGGAGTTCATACTGGGTGGCACCCGTCGCCATCGCCACGCGCTCGATACCCTCGGTACCCACCCACCCGGACGGATATCGCGTGAGCGCCTCGTTGAACCGCGGCGCCACGGCTCGGCGACGCTCGTGGGACGCAAGGTACGCACCGTTGCCGGCGACGAACGCCGGACGGCCAACCGACGCGTACGACCGCAACAGGTGATCGTCGCCGAGGGGATCGAACCCGTCGGCCCGAACGGGGATCGTCACGATCACGTCCCGTTCGGCCCCGAGGGACTCGAGGACCGCCGGCTCGGGCAGGTGGTCCCGGCCCTCGTAGTCGATCGTCACACAGCCCGCAAAGCGATCGGCGACGGTCTGGGGATCGCGCTCGGTCGGCTTGATGGCGACCGCGTCGAACCCGGCCGTCGCTAACGCCTCGGTGCGAGCGCTCATTGGCTATCACCTTCCGAGAAGGGGACGACACTTCTACCGACGCGGAACACACTCACGCGTCTTCGCGACCATACCGCCCCGGAAGCGACTGGCCTTCTTAAGCCTGACGGGGTCGGCTCACGTGATGAAGATGAGGTGGCCCATGGCGGCCGCTATCGCGAGCAGCCCCAATATGACCGTGCTCACGAAGAAGCTCATCGCGCTGGAATTGCCCCGATTGCGCGCCATGGAGTAGCTCCCGAGCGCGAGGTACCCGACGAGCCCGAAGGCGAGGATCGCGCCGACGAGTGTCAGGTCTGCACCGTCGAGCACCAGGGCGACCGCGCCCACGCCGCCGAGGATCAAGGCGAGGAAGGCAACGAACCAGCCAGCGGGGCCAGTCACGATCGAGAACAGCCCGCTGAGCGCGTCCTCCTCGGGTTCCACGCCCATGACGTCCCCAAGGAGGTCCCCAGCCACGTGATCCCGACGGCGGTTGATCCCGAGGGCCACGACGACCAGGAGTGCGAGCATCAACCCGGAGCCGACGAGATAGGTGCCAACCGCCATACGTTGGCGTCGCTACCGCGTCGAAGGGCAAAAAACTGCCTGGTATCACGCGCATTGTCATCCGTCGGGCAGACAGCTTCTCGTCAGCCCGTGGTCGGGTGTGGTCGGGTGATAGGCACTCTCAGCCGAGCAAGTACCGCAGCCAGGGGTTGTTCTCGACGAAGGCCGTCTCTTCCAGGTAGGCATCGATGCCGAGGACCCGGCCGGCTCCCACGGCGCCCAAGCCGAACAGGAGCAACATGTAGACGATGTCGGCGTTGACCACCCAGCCGTGTTCGACCGGGAGCCCCTCGGTCAGTCCTCCCTGGAGCGCAGCCATCCAGAACAGCACCATCATCACGAAGCCCCAGAAGGCGCTCCACCGGACGAAGATGCCCAACAACAACGCGATCCCGATCAGGATCTGGCCGTACATGACCAGTGGATCGACCATGCTCACGCTATCGGCCATCGACGCGAAGAGATCGGCGAAGGGGTTGTCCGGTGTGACACCGAATCCGCTGTCCGGGTCGATGTACCCGCCGGCGGACCAATCGTCGCTGGTGAGCTTATCCAGGCCGGCCTGGAGGAAGATCCAGGCCATGACGACGCGGAGGCCGAGCACCGACCAGGCCACCCACGTCTCGGAGTAATCGAACGTAACCCGTCTTCCTAGAAGCTGTGCCTCGAGCGTTCGTTCGGCGGGTCGTTGGCTCATGCGTGGTCACCTCGTCACGGCTGATGTTCGACCAGTCGGACCATGAAGGCCCGACCAGCTTCTCAACCGGTGGGAGCCGTCCGTCTCGGTTGGTTCGGTCCCTTCGCACTTAACGGTAAGTGTGCTGGTAATCCTTGGATGTTTATGGGTCTCCCCAGGGGTCGCTGCCGTCGAGTGAGCCTCGGCCGGCCCCTTTTTGCGTTCGTCCCGCGATGGCCCGGTCGATGGCGGGATTGGAGCGCCTGTTTCGCCCCGAACGGGTCGCCGTGATCGGGGCGACCGAGCGCCGGGGTGCGGTCGGCCGTGCGATCGTCGAGAACCTGCTCGACCGGTTCGAGGGCGAGGTCGTTCCGGTCAATCCCAACTACGATCGGGTCCTCGGCAAGGTGTGCGTCCCGTCCATCGCCGACGCTGGTCGCATCGACGTCGCCGTAGTCGTCGTTCCCGCCGAGGTCGCCGTCGACGTCGCCGACGAGGCCGGTGCGGCCGGCGTGGAGGTCCTCGTGGTCATCACCGCTGGCTTCGAGGAGGCTGGCGCCGACGGCGCCGAGCGATCGCGCCGCCTCGAGGCCGTCGCCGACCGGTACGACATGACCCTGATCGGCCCGAACTCCCTCGGGGTGATGAGCACCCCGACGGGGTTGAACGCCAGCTTCGCCCAACGGATGCCCGAGCCGGGGGCCGTCTCGTTCATGAGCCAGTCTGGCGCGTTCGTGACGGCCGTGCTCGACTGGGCGGGCGATCAGGGCATCGGCTTTCGCCACGTGGTCTCACTCGGGAACAAGCTCGATGTGGACGAGGCGAGCCTGCTGGAGGTGTGGAACGACGACCCCGGGACCGAGGCGATCATCGGCTATGTCGAGAGTATCGAACGCGGCCGGCAGTTCATGAAGACGGCACGGCGAGTGACACCCGAGACGCCGGTCGTCCTGGTCAAAGCGGGGCGGACCGACGCTGGTGCGCAGGCCGCCGCGTCACACACCGGGGCAATGGCGGGCAGTGACGCGGTCGTCGATGCGGCCATGGCCCAAACCGGCGTCGTCCGGGCCCACACGGCGTCCGATCTGTTCGATGCTGCGCAGGCGCTGTCCGGTCAACCAGTGCCCGCGGGCCCCGGCGTCGCCATCGTCTCCAACGCCGGCGGGCCGGCCGTGCTGGCGGCCGACGCCACGGGTGAGACGGGACTGGAGCTGGTCGATTTCGACGACGACACCCTCTCGCGATTGAGCGACCTGTTGCCGGCGGCCGCCGACCCGTACAACCCCGTCGACATCCTCGGCGACGCCGACGTCGACCGCTTTCGCCGGACCCTTGAGGTCGTTTCCGCGGATTCCGGGGTGGATCTCATCTTGGTGATGTCGGCTCCGCTCGCGCTGCTCGATTACGGCGAGCTGGCCGCGGCGGTCGCCGCGGTGAATGCGGAGACGACCCTGCCGATGGTGGCCTGTTTGATGGGCGGCCAAGACCAGACTGGGGCCGCTCGTTCGGCGCTCAAGCGGCGCTCCATCCCCAACTTCGTCGATCCGGCGCGGGCGATCGGTGCGCTCGACGCCCTCGAGACCTACCGACGTGGTCGGACCGCCTCAGCCGCCGATCCGCCAGCTCGTCCTGCCGACACGAGCCGCGTCGAGTCGATCCTCGATGACGCGATCGACCGCGACACTCCGACCCTCGGCCTGGAGTCGCTCGGCCTCCTCGAGGCCTACGGGATCGAGACGCCGGCCGGCGGCCTGGCTCGCGATCCAGACGAGGCCCACGAGCTCGCCGCCTCGATCCCCGGCGACGTGGTCGTCCTGAAGATCGTCAGTCCGGACATCTCCCACAAGACCGACATCGGGGGCGTCCGCATCGGCGTCCCCGTCGACGAGGTCGCCACCGCCTACGAGGACCTCGTCACCCGCGTCCACAACTATCGGGAAGGAGCACGCCTCCTCGGCGTCTACGTCCAGGAACACCTCGATCTCGACGAGGCGGTCGAAGTGATCGTCGGTGCGAATCGCGACCCACAGTTCGGCCCGGTGGTCATGTTCGGCCTCGGCGGCATCTTCGTCGAGCTGCTCGAGGACGTCACCCTCCGGGTGGCCCCGATCGACGAGCCCACCGCCCGGGGGATGCTCGACGACGTGCAGGCGGCGGGCGTGTTGCGCGGTGCCCGGGGCCGACCCGCCGTCGATCGCGAGGGGATCGCCGACGCACTCCTGGGCGTCTCGCAGCTGATGGCGGAGCATCCGCGTATCCTCGAGTTGGACATCAACCCCCTCGTCGCCACGCCCGATGGCACCCTCGCCGCGGACGTGCGCCTGACCATCGACACCCCATAACCATGACCCCCCTCGTACTCACCACGACGGAAGACGGCATCGGCAAGACGGCCATCGCCCTGGCACTCGCCCGACTTGCACGCGAGCGCGACGCCACGGTCGGCTACATGAAGCCAAAGGGGACGCGCCTGCAGAGCAACCTCGGCAAGACCTTCGACAGGGACCCCGTCTTTGCCGCCGAATTGCTGGACCTCGACGTCGACATCGAGGTGCTCGAACCGATCGTGTACTCATCGACGTTCGTGCAGGGGATCCTTCGGGGACACGACGACCCCGCGGCCTTGCGCGAGACGGTCGCGAACCGCTGTGATGAACTGCAAGCGGGGACCGATTTTCTGGTCGTGGAGGGTGGCGGCCATCTGGACACCGGCGCCGTGATCGACCTGACCGACCCCCAGCTGGTCGACCTCATCGATGGCCGTGCCGTGCTGGTGGCGAACCACCGTCGCCCCGAGGAGATCGACACGACGATCGCCGCGGCCGACCGGTTCGGCGACACCCTCGAGGGGGTCATCTTCAACGGCATCGAGGATGGGTCGCTTGATGCGCTCGAGGCCGACGTGGTCCCGCATCTCCGCGACCGGGGAGTGGACACGCTCGGGGTGGTGCCCCGCCGGCGTGAGCTGGCGGGCGTCCCCGTGGAACGCCTGGCCGAGGAGCTCGGCGCGGAGGTCCTGGCAGGGGAGGGGCTCGATGAGCTGGTGGAGCGGTTCCTGATCGGGGCGATGGGCCGCGACGGGGCGGTCGGGCATTTCCGCCGCACCCGATCCGCCGCCGTCATCACGGGCGGCGACCGCGCGGACATTCAATCGGCCGCCATCGAGGCACCGGGCGTGCGGTGTCTGGTACTCACTGGGGGACATCGCCCCTCGGAGGCGATCATCGGCCGGGCGGCGACGGCGGGCGTACCGGTGTTGCTGGTCGGCGCGGATACCCGGACGGCCGTCGAGCGGGCGGAGGGGGTGGTGCGGCGGGGGCGCACGCGCGATGCTGAAACGGTCGCCATCATGGAGGAGATGTTGCGCCGACACGCGGACGTCGACCGGCTCCTCGACCTGGCGTAAGCCGTCGTTGCAACGGTCCGACCTCGTCGGTCACGACCTCATCGACGGTGGTCCGCGCGGCTGGGGGGATCCGTGAAGCCACTCCGGCCACCGTCTCGGCGTCGACACCCACGACCCGATCCGGGGGCACTGGTCAGCGTTCTCGCGGCCATGCGGTGGCGATCACCGGTCCACGTCGCTGAGGTCGAATCCGGTGGGGCGCCCCTCGGCCGTGATGGCGGGAGTCAGCACCCCGGTGACGGCGAATCTCGATGCGTGGAGCCCCGGACCGGAGGCGGTTGGCCGGTTCAGAAGAAGAGGTCGCCGACGGTATCCTGGAAGGTGAGCAACAACACGCCGGCCGCGATGATGACGAGCAGCCAGATGAACGTGATGCCGGCGGCGCGCCACAGGAACTCCCGGTCGACGTCCTCGACGGAATCGGGTACGCTCATGGTGGCGGAGGTGGGCCTCGAGTGCACATAAACCCGCAGGATGTCGGACGAATTAGGGCGTGGTCGCCCAGAAGGCGACGAACAGCAACACGATCAGCGCGACGATCATCGAGAGCTCGACCCAGGTGTTGTACTCGGGATCTGCGAACAGTCGGAGCCAGTCGTCCGCCACGTCTCCGAGGAGGGTGACGGTGAACAGCACGAACGCCGTGACCGCGACGGCGATGACCAGCTCGACCGAGCCGGCATCACCGGACTCGGCGAGCACCGTCAGCAACAGCCCCAGCACGACGAGCTCGGCGATCCCGAGCCCCGAGAGGGCGAGGAACTTCCGGTAACTTCGCTCAAGGGCGTCCACCCGGGGAACGAGATCGGCGAGGAAGTAGGCGAGTGCGGCCACCGCCAGGTAGGCCAGGGCCAGTTCGACGTCGAGGGTGACCATAGCCCACCTGGTGGCCATTGGACCAAGTCGATTTCGGAGCGAACCGATGGTCGTCCCCCTCGCGGTTGAGCCGATGTCGGTTCACGACCGACCCCGGTGGATGCTCGCGACTCGTTTCACAGCTCGGCCACCGTGACGACGGCCACCCCCTGGGTGAAAAGGTTCATCCGACCTGCGATGGTGGTCGTGCATATGGCTCACGTACTCGTCGTCGGCGGGGGTGCCGCCGGCTTGAGCGCTGCGTTGTTCACCGCGAAGAACGGCCTCGAGACGACCGTCTTTGATACCGACAAGACGTGGCTCCACAAGGCCCACCTGTTCAACTATCTCGGCATCGAGTCGATGGACGGCACGGCGTACCTCGAGACCGGCCGCGACCAGGTCCGCGAGTTCGGCGCCACGTTGAACCTCGACGATAAGGTCACCGCCGTCGCGGCCACCGGCGACCGCTTCACGGTCGAGGCCGACTCGGGCGACTACGCGGGTGAGTATCTGGTGCTGGCGACCGGGGCGAATCGCGATCTCGCCGAGACGCTTGGGTGTGACTTCACCGACGAGGACGTGGTCGATGTCGACGTGACCATGGAGACGTCCGTCGAGGACGCCTACGCGACGGGGGCGATGGTTCGCAAGGAGGAGTGGCAGGCGATCATCTCCGCCGGCGATGGTGCGGCTGCCGCGTTGAACATCCTCAGCAAGGAAAAGGGCGAGCACTTCCACGACTTCGACACGCCGGCCGACGCGGAGTAACGCCGACTCCTATCGGTAGTACGAACACACGCGCGCCAGTCCCTCCTCGAAGTCCACCGTCGGCGACCAGCCGGTGGCGGCCTCGAACTTCGAGGGGTCCGCACACGTGTGGTGGACGTAGACGTCCTCGGGGATTGGATTCTCGACGTACTCCGGCTCGACGTCGGTGCCGAGGTGGTCGTTGAGTCGAGCGACGACCGTGTTGAAATCGTGGCGCTCGCCGGTGCCGAGGTTGAAAATCCCGTCGAGCTCGTGGTCGGCGGCCAGCTCGAAGCCGCGGACGACGTCATTCACGTGGGTGAAGTCGCGGGTCTGGGTTCCGTCGCCGTACAGCACCGGCCGGCGGCCGTTGGCGATGTCGTCCGCGAACTGTGCGATCACGTTCGCGAACTCGCCCTTGTGGCCCTCTGCGCCACCGTAGCCCTGGTAGATCGAGAACAGGCGCAACCCGGCGAGGGTCAGCCCGTAGTGGTTGTGCAGGTACTCGGCGTACCGCTCGCGAGCGAGCTTGGACGCCTCGTACCCGGTGTTGGCCTCGACCGCAACGTCCTCAGCGGTGGGTTCGGTCCGACTGCCGTAGATCGACGACGTTGAGGCGTATACGACGGTTTCACAGCCGTCCTCGATCGCCTGATGGACGGTGTTCGCGAACCCCTCGACGTTGACCCGGGCGCCCCTGGCGGGTTCCTCCTCGTGCATCGGATACGACGAGAGGGCCGCCAGGTGGAACACCACGTCGACGTCGGTCGGGAGGTCGTCTTCGACGACCGACCGCTCGTGAAACTCGACCGCGTCGACGAGGTTGGCGGGGTCGCCGAGGAAACAATCGTCGACGACGACCACCTCGTTCTCTGCGACGAGGTGGTTGGCGAGGTTCGACCCGACGAATCCAGCACCGCCGGTGACGAGGACGCGTTGATCCTCCATGGGTGCGATGGCGAGCGGGGCAATCAAGGGGCTTGCGACTCGCAGCAGTTACGACTCCACCTCGGCATCGAACGGATAGAACCCCTCGACGGCCGCTGTCTCGTGGCCGTCGGAGATGTCCGGCACGATCCCGAACACCTCACGGCGGGGTAACACGGTGACGTCGGGAGTCGCAGTCGTCGACATGACCAGATACCGCAGCGACTCGTCGCCCTCGTTGCGGATCGCGTGGACCCCCTCCGGGCCGGCCGGGAACGAGAGATACGCCCCGGCGCCAAGACGACGGGTCTCGCCGTCAACCTCGACGGTGGCCTCCCCCTCGAGGACGAACATCGCCTCGGCGTTGGCTTGATGATAATGGTAGGACCATGGCTGGCCGTCGGGCGGCACCTCATAGAGGCTGCACCCCAACTGACCGCCGGCGTCGTCGCCGAGGCGTGCCCGACGAAAGGTCCCCTCGACACCGTCATACGATTCGAGGCGGTCGGACGCATCGCGAACGACGTCGACCATGTCCCTGCGTTCCGACCGAGACGTCTCGGGCGTTGGGGTCGCGGGCTCAGGGGGTGGTGGCCGACACCGCGTATGACTGGTCCCGCGCGACGACGGTGTCGGGGTCGATCCGCAAGAGGCGCCACTGGTCCTCCCACGGGCCGGTGAATCTGTCGTCCCACGCCTCGCGATCGGACCCGAGGTACTCCGCCAGCAGGCGGTTGGCCCGGTCGACATCGAAGGGTTCGAGGCCGGCCCGGCCGCGGATTCCGACGTGCTGGACGAGGCCCGTCGCCGGGTCGAAATCGACGATCGCGGCGGCCACCCGGGCGTCCCGGCGGACGCGATCCGGGTACGTCTTCGTCTCCGTATCGGCGATGATCCAGACGGCCTCATCCTCCCAGCGAAACCAAAGCGGTGAGACCCGCGGTCCACCCTCGGCGAGCGTGCCCAGGTGACAAAACAGCGGTCGCCGGAGGAACGCCTCCAACGACACCGGCAGGGTGTTCTCCACGATCCTCATGGTCGATCACCGCCCGCCGCCTCGGCCGCCTGGATGGCTCGCCAGATCGTCTCGTCGGTGAGCGGCATGTCGAGACGGTCGACGCCGAGCGGGGCGAGCGCGTCAACGGTGGCGTTGACGATCGCCGGTGGGGCGGCGATCGTGCCGGCCTCGCCGACCCCCTTGACGCCGAGGTCGTTCAGCGGGCTCGGCGTGACCGTGGCATCGGTCTCGATGGGGGGCACCTGGGTGGCCCGGGGAACGCCATAGCGCGGGATGGCGTCGGAGGCGAGCCGACCGGTGTCGTCGTAGACAACCTGTTCGTGGCGGGCCTGGCCGATCCCCTGGGCGACGCCACCGTGGATCTGCCCCTCCACGATCGTCGGCTCCAGTCGCTCCCCGCAGTCGTCGACCGCGACGTAGCGCTCGATCTCGAGGTGACCCGTCTCGGGGTCGACGGTCACGAGTGCGGCGTGCGTACCGAACGTGTAGGCCGTCCCCGGGGCCTCGTAGAAGGCCGTCTCGTCGAGTCCCGGTGTGAGGTCCGCCGGTCGGCTGCCCCCATAGGCGGCCTCGGCGATCGCCTCGACGGGCACCGTCTCGCCGCCGCCGGCGAAGCCCTCGTCCGTGGTGGTGACGGCGTCGGTAGCCACGCCGAGGTGATGGGCGGCGATCCGCGTCATCCGGGCCCGAAGGCGCTGGGTCGCGTCCACGACGGCGTTGCCGCCGGTCACCGTGCTCCGACTCCCGAAGGTGCCCGTTCCCCGCGGAATGCGCTCCGTATCACCCTCGACGATGGCGACATCGGTCGCCTCGACGGGGAGGCGACTCGCGACCAGGCCCGCATACGTGGTCGCATGACCCTGGCCATGGTCGTGGGTGCCGACGTACGCCGTGACCGTGCCGTCCGGATGGACCCGTACGGTCGCGCTTTCGATCCCGAACCCCGTCGACTCGACGTAGTTGGCGAGTCCGACACCGACGTACCACCCGCGGTCATCCCGGGTCCGGGCTGCATGGGTATCGTAGTCGATGAGCTCGCAGGCCCGATCCATCGCCGGCGTGTAGTCACCGCTGTCGTAGGTGGCACCGACGGGCGTCTCGTGAGGGAACGCGTCGGGGGCGAGCTGGTTGTGTCGCCGGAGTGCGACCGGGTCGCGCCCGAGTGTCCGGGCCGCCACCGCGAGCAGTCGCTCGATCACGTAGATCGCCTCCGGCCGGCCCGCACCCCGATAGGAGTGCACGGGAGCGGTCGTCGTCAGGACACACCGCGTCCGGCAGCCGATCGCATCGATCGCGTACTGCCCGGCCAGGAGGCGGCCGTAGTTTCCGGGAAGCAGCGGCGCGACCCCGAGACCGTACGCGCCGATGGCGGCGTCCGTCTCGACGCACAGCCCCCGGAGGCTCCCGTCGTTGTCCACCCCGAGGGTCGCGTGGGTGCGGTGGTCGCGGCCGTGGGCGCCGGCCAGGTAGTTGCCGCGTCGGGTCGCCCGCCACGCGACCGGGCGATCCAGCTGGATGGCGGCCCACGCCGCGAGCGCCTCGCCGGGATGGTGGTGGCCCTTGTGGCCGAATCCGCCCCCGACCGACGGGGCGATCACGCGCACGTCCTTGTGGGCGAGGCCGAGGGTGCTCGCCAGCTTCCGGCGGTGACTGTGTGGCGCCTGCGAGGTCATGGTCACCTCGAGTTGCTCCCCGTCGACCGTCGCGACGGCGGCACGGGGCTCCATCGCTGTCGGCGCCACGCGGTTGTTCTCGAGGTCGATTGTGACGGATCGGTCGGCGCGCTCAATGGCGGCCGTCGCCGCGTCGCGGTTGCCGAGGTCGGTTTCGAGGACCACGTTCGTGCCGAGGGCATCGACGATCGCCGGCGCATCGTCCTTCGCGGCCACGGCGGGGTCGGTCACCACCGGCCGATCGGACGCCGACAGTCGGACGACTTCGGCGGCGTCGCGGGCCTGCCCCCGTCCCTCGGCGACCACCGCGGCGATCGGCTGTCCATGGTAGCGAACGCGTCCGTCGGCGAGGATCGGGTGCCCGGGCAGGTCCGCGTCGAGACGGTCACGGGCGACCGGAATCCGGCCGGGGCTGGGCGATGCCGCCACGTCCGACCAGGTATAGACCGCGTGCACGCCCGGCATGGCCCGCGCCTGACGGAGCTCGATGGCGTCGATGTCGGCGTGGACGACCGGTGAGCGGACGATCGCCAGGTGGACGGTGCCCTCCGGCAGGTCGTCGTCGGTGAAGGTCCCCCGCCCGGAGAGCAGCGCCGCATCTTCTCGCCGTGCGGTCGCGTGCTCGCCGTCTGGCGCGGACCTTGCCGGCTGGTCCTCGCGAGCGGCGGGCTGTGAACTCATCGTCGGCCCTCCGCATCGAGGCGGTCGAGACACGACCTGAGGGTGGTTCGAACCTGCGGAGCGAGGAGGGACCGCCGATAGGGCCCCGAGGCATGGTGGTCACCCACGGTCGCGTCAGGGTCGATCCCCTCGGGGGCCACGTCCGCGGCAGCCGCGATCGCCGATTCAGCCAGCGGTTCGCCCCGGAGGACGGCCTCGGCCGGGCCCAACCGCGTCGGCAGGTCGGTCACGCCGGTGGCGGTCACCGAGATGTCCGTGATGGTCTCATCCTCACGAGCGATCGCGGTCGCGACCCCGACCATCGCATAGCCGGTGGCCGGGTGGGTCCGACGGGTGTACGCCCCGGTGGTGAACGTATCGGGGAACCGGACCGCCGTGACCAGTTCGTCCGCAGCGATGCGGACGTCCCCACCGACCAAGTCCTCGACCGACACCCGACGGCGCCCGTCTTGCCCCCGGACATCGAGCTCGGCCCGGTGAGCGAGGGCGACGGCAGGCGGGTCCGCACCGGCGTCACGTTCGACGAGGTTACCAACCACGGTCCCTCGATTGCGCACCTGCCGGTCGCCAAGCTGGGATGTCGCGTCGGCCAGCCCGGGCAGGCGCTCGGCGACGAGGGCCGACTCGGCCGCGCGTCGGTGGGTGACCAGCGCTCCGATCGCGACCGATCCGTCCTCGTCATCCTCGATCCCCGTGAGCGCCTCGAGCCGACCGATGTCGACGAGGCGGTCGGGACGTTCCTCGCGTGCCTTCAGCCGATTGACGAGGCCCTGCCCGCCGGCGAGCACGGCGGTGTCCTCCGCGGCAGCAAGCTGGTCGATCGCGTCGGCGATGCTGTCCGGGCGGACATAGTCGACCGGTGCCGGGATCATTCGCCCTCTCCACGCTGGTGAGCGGCCGTCAGGACACCCTCGACGAGGTTGTGGTAGCCGGTGCACCGACAGAGGTTGCCCTTCAGCCCCTCGCGGACGTCCTGGGTCGTTGCAATCGCGTCATCCGTAATGAGGTCGTACGCGGTGGCGACCACGCCGGGGGTGCAGTAGCCACATTGGAGGCCATGGGCCTCGCCGATGGCCGATTGGATGGGATGCAGACCGTCGTCCGCGAGACCGGCGGCAGTGGTGATCGAGCGGCCGTCGGCCTGGACGGCCAGCACGGTACACGCCTTCACCGCCTGCCCGTCCAACAGGACGGTACAGGTGCCACAGACGCCGGTGTCGCAGCCGATTTTCGGGGCCGTGACGTCGAGGTGGTCGCGCAACGCGTGGATGAGGAGGGTCCGGGCGTCGACGGTGAGCGTCTCGTGGCTCCCGTCGACGACGAGGTCGATCACGTGTGTGGACATGGCGGGGCTGCTCCGTGCGCTGGTCCACTCGGCGGGGGTGGTTAAAGCGTATCGTCGTGGCGAGACGAGTGAGCGGATGGGCGCTCCACCCCGGCCGGATCGCGTTCGCTGCGGCGGTTACCGCGTCTGGGGGCCACCGCTCGAGGGTGCCTCGTGGAGTTCGTCCCACCCGCCCTCGTCGACCAGCTCGAACAACTGGTCCCAGTTCTCATCCGCCTCGAGCAGCTGCGCACGAAGCTCCCGGACGTCCGATTCCGGGACGCACGATGCCACGAGGTCCACGATCACCCGGGCATGAAACGCCGCCTCGGACGGGTCGATCCCCTCGATGTCGGCCACCCGATCGACGAACGCGGCCCAGTCGAACCGCTCGCCGTGGTCCTCCTCGGGAATCGCACCGGTCAGATACCATTTGATCTCCATTGGTAACGAGGCGGCGAGGTCCTCCGCGTTGCCCGCCGGGATGCGCCGCCCGAGGGTCAGCAACGTCGCTCGGATGGCCCGGACGCTCTCGCCGGTTCCGGACAGCTCGAGGCGATGCTGGACGGTGCCGGTGAACTCATCAAAGTTCATGGCTGACGGTTGACGCGGACCGGCCAAAGCACGCCGGGACGGTTCCCATCCCTCGGGAACGACACCACCGACCGTGGCGCAAGCGCGTTGCACGGAGCACCGCCCCCCTGGGCGAGGCCACTTCAGGTGTCGTAGGCGGCCTGGAGCTCGGCTTGTACCCGCTCGACGGTGTCCGCGAGTCCGTCGCTCACGTTGACCGGATAGCGTGCGGGATCGCGGTTGGCCCGCACCGCCTCGGGGAGGTCGTGTCTCGCCTGCGTGGCGCGGTCGCGGATCGAGTCCAGGGTCGGCTGCTCGTCGGTCACCTCGCCGTCGGCCATCACGTCGACGAGCAAGTCCTCGCCTGGCAAGTTCTCGTCCCGCCGGCCCAGGAGGTCACGGCGGTCGTCGCCCTCGCCGACCCGGTGGACTCGCTTCGCGCACGGATAGGTCACCTTGCCCGTCGAGAGCTTCATCGTCGGTTGCATTTCGCCGTCGTCATCGACGGCCACGAGCTTGTACACCGCGTTGAGCGTCGGGGCGTCCTTGCTCGTCGTCAGCGCCGTGCCGGGCCCGAACCCGTCGGCGACACCACCGTCTGCAAAGAACGACCGGATGAAGTGCTCATCGACCCCCGAGGAGACGAGGACGTCCATCGACGCGGGCAGGCGTTCGCGCACCGCGGCCGATAGCTCGGCGAGGTTGCCCGAGTCCAGGCGAACCCCACGGACGTCGATGTCGTGCGCCTCGGCCACCTCGAGCGCCGTGTCGGCCCCACCGAGGGTGTCGTACGTGTCGATCAGGAAGACCGAATCCCCGCCGTAGGTCGCGGCGAAGGCCTCGAAGGCCGCTCGCTCGTCCGGAAAGCTCTGGATCCACGAGTGCGCCATCGTCCCGAACACCGGAATGTCGAAGAGCTCGCCGGCGGCCTCGTTCGACGTGCCGTCGACGCCGCCGATGTACGCCGCGCGAGCGGCCTTGATCCCCGCATCGGTGCCATGCGCCCGTCGGGATCCGAAATCGACGAGCGTCTGGTCGTCACCATGGCGTTCGACGGCTTCGCGCATGCGTGCGGCCTTCGTGGCGATCAGACTCTGGAACCCGACCTGATTCAACAAAAGCGTCTCGAACAGCTGGGCCTGGTCGATCGGCGCCGTCACCTCGAGGATCGGTTCGTTCGGGAAGACGGGCGTCCCCTCGGGAAGCGCCCGCACGTCGCCGGTAAATTCGAACTCTGAGAGGTAGTCGAGATACGCCTCGGGAAAGCCCTCCTCGGCGAGGTGGGTCAGGGCTCGCTCCCCGAAAGAGACCTCCTGCAAGGCGGCGATGGCCTGCTCGAGGCCGGCGGCGATGACGTAGCCCCAGTCCGCTGGCAGGGAGCGAAAAAAGAGCGAGAACGTCGC
>CAZCYF010000036.1:0-15135 GCA_964502835.1 uncultured Halobacteriales archaeon
CGCGAAGGAACGCCACGAGCCGCGCGTCGCGCTCGATCGCCACCACGTGGTCCGCACGCACCAGCAGCCGGTCGGTCAGATTGCCGATGCCCGCGCCGACCTCAAGGACGGTGCCGTCGGCCGCCCCGGCGTCGACGACCGTCTCAACGAGGCGGTCGAGGACGCGATCATCGACGAGAAAGTGCTGGTCGCGGTCGGGATCGCCGCGCACGCCGGCGCGGCGTTGCAGGGCATCCGGGTCGCGTCGGCCGCGGCGAGACACGGTTATTCGAGCTCGCCGCGGACCCAGACGGCGTCGGTGCCGACGAAGAGGTAGTACTTCAGGTCGTTCTCGCGCAGCTCCTCGAGGAGGCGCTCGATGAGGATCGAGCGGGGATCGTGCAGCCCGTCGACGCGGGTCTCCATGTCGGCCAGGCTTTCGAAGGGACGGCGCCGGCGCTCGTCGATGATGGCCTCGCGCAGCTTGTCGCCGATGCCCGGCAGCAGGTTCAGCTGGTGCAGGCGAAGCGAGATGGGCTGAGACTCGTTGAAGAACGTCACAAAGCGTGCCTCGTCCTCGTCGACGACCTCCTCGACGGCGTAGTCCACCTCCGAGCGCGCGCCCTGTGAGAGGCCCTCGAAATCCACGCGATTGTGCCTCGCCGGTGCCACATCGGCGTCGTCGGGGTCGAGCGGAACGCGCTCGCCGATCGAGTACGGCGGTGCGTCGTCGAAGGCCAGCTCATAGAGCTGGAAGTCATCGACGCCAAGCACGTACGCAACCGGTTCCCGTCGGTACCGGGGGCGGTCATCGTCGGACCGACCATGAGCGAGCACGTCCAACACGATGGCCTCACCGGTACGCTCGTCACTCATCGTTTCGTGCTGATAGGTCGAGGTATCACTTAAAGAATCGCCCGCCGCTACCGATGTTGGTCGACGACGGCCAGGATCTCGTCGAGCTGGTCGCCGTCGAGGGAATACCGCTCCTGGGCGTAGATCGCGCGCAACTCGGTGCGATCGCGCGGCAACAGGTCCGCGATCTTGTAGGCGATCGCCTCGTCAACCACGTCGAGTTCTCGCAGGTCGTCGACGAGCGCCTGGGCCTCCTCGGGGTCGAGGGTGGCGAGGCGGTTGACGTGCTCGATGGCCCGCGCTAGCTCATAGCGCATGTCGCGGTCCTGCTCGACCCGCTCGGCCTCGATCTCCGCGAGGAGTTCCTTCGTCTCCGCGATCGTGAGGTGCTCCTCCTCGAGAACCTCTTTGAAGATCGTCATTCCGTATCGGCGACCGGCTTCAGGTGGGCCGCGTGGGCCACGATGGTCTTGTCCTTGCCGCCGTCCGTGATCGAGACCGTGTAGGCCGCCCCCTGGGTGCCGGAAACGGTCCCCGTCTGGCCGTTGAAGCGGTGGTGAAACCGGCCGTCGGGGACGCTCGGGTCGATGGCGAGATGGACGCGATCACCCGGCTCGAACGTGGCAACCGCCCGTTGTGGGGGCGAGATGCCACGCTCGCGGGGGTGATTCGCGAGCTTCTTTCGGGTCCCCGTGCTGGGGCCGTGTGAGTCGGGCATGGTCTTGTAGGTCGGTATCCCTGTCGGACCAATAAAGGAACCGTTTCGAAAGGCCTTCGCCGCCACCGCGCGGCGTACGACGCAGGATGCGCCCGGGACACGTGCGTGAACGGCCGATCGGCATGCGCTATTATCGGTCGGACGCGCCCGGCATCGGCGGCCGCCTTCGACGCGAACCAGCCGACTTTCGGGTGCGCGAACGACCCGGCCTCGACCTCGAACCGGTCGACGCGCCGACGGGCGATTACCCCCATCTCGTCGTCGAGGCCACCCTCGAGGACTGGGACACCCACGGCTTCGTCAATCGTCTCGCTGCCCGCCTCTCGATCCACCCGGACCGGATCGCGTGGTCGGGCACCAAGGACGCCAACGCCGTCACCACCCAGTGGTTCAGCCTGCGCGGCGTGGATCCGGCCGCGCTCCCCTCGGTGTCAGGTGCCGATATCGCGGCCGTCGGCCGCCTGGGTCGCCAGCTGGAGTTCGGCGACCATGCCGGCAACCGCTTCGAGATCGTCGTCAGGGACGCCCGCAATGGCGACCGCATCGACGCCGTGACGGCCGACCTCGCGGTCGAGGACGAGACGGTGCTCGTGCCGAACTACTTCGGTCATCAGCGCTTTGGCACCCGACGCGCGATCACCCACCGCGTCGGCCGATCGATCGTCCAGGGGCGGTTTCGCGAGGCCGTCGAGCGGTACCTCGCCGACTCATCACCCCACGAGCCCGAGCGCACCCGCACGTTCCGGACCTTCGTGGCCGAGGAGGCCATCCCGACCGACGACTGGGAACGGGCCCTCGAGCGCGTCCCCGGCTACCTCGACCACGAGCGGCGCCTGCTCGAGGTGCTCGCCCAGCGCGGTGACGACGCGGCCGCTGCCCGCGGGGCCATCGAGGCGCTCGGCTGGTCGCTCGCCCGGCTGTTCGTCCACGCCGTCCAGTCCCATGCGTTCAACGAGATCGTCGCCGAACGCCTGCGACGCGGGCTGCCGATCGACCGTCCCGTCGTCGGCGACGTCATCTGCATGCGCCGCGGTGGCGACCTCGACACGGATCGACCCCAGCCAGTCACCGCGGCCCGCCTCGAGGCGGCCCGTCGCCACTGCGACCGCGGTCGGGCCGCCGTGACGGGGCCGCTGGTCGGCCCCGAGACGACGCTTGCGGAGGGTGAACCCGGTGCCATCGAGCGGGCCGTCCTCGCGGGGCTCGACGTCGACCCCGCGGCGTTCGACGGCGAGGAACCGTTCGACGCCGCGGGTGATCGACGTGCGCTCGGGGTCACGACGGACATGGCGATCGACCACGAGCCGCCCACGTTCCGGTTCGATCTCCCGCCAGGGGCGTACGCCACGGTCGTGCTACGCGAATACTGCAAGGGCGATCCGCTCGCGATGACCTGATCGCGCCGGCGGTCGCAGGGTTTATTTCCGGCCTACCGATAGAATCAGCCAACTATGGCCAATCAGCAGGGGAAGGTCGGCAGTGCCGGCCGTTTTGGCGCGCGCTACGGGCGCATCTCGCGCAAGCGCGTCGGCGACATCGAGCGGATGATGCGACGGGACCACGAGTGTCCCGAGTGTGGCGAGCCGGAGGTCACCCGCCAGGGGACCGGCATCTGGCAGTGTTCGAGCTGTGACCACGAGTTCGCCGGCGGCGCGTTCGTCCCCGAGACGCCCGCCGGGATGGAGGCGAGCCGGTCGATCGAGGAGGCCATCGAGGAGTCAACCTCCGAATGAGCTACAAGTGTTCCCGGTGCAAGCGCGACGTCCGCCTCGACGAGTACGGCGGCGTGCGCTGTCCCTACTGTGGCCACCGGGTGCTTCTCAAGGAGCGCAGCCGCGACATCAAAGAGATCGACGTCAAGTAGGCCCGGACCGGAGGGCTTTTTCCCGCCCGGGCGACAGGTCAGACCATGCAAGGCAACCTGCCCCCGGAGGCACAAGAGAAGATCGAGGAGCTCCGCGAGCTGCAGGGGACGGCCCAGGAGCTGGCCATCCAGAAGTCGACCGCCGAGGGGAAGCTGCAAGAGACCGAGCAGGCCCTCGAGCAGCTCGAGTCGATCGACCCCGACACGGAGATGTACCAGGAGGTGGGCGAGTTGCTCATCGAGACCGAGTACGACGACGCCCAGTCCGAGCTCGAGGAGCGCCAGGCCAACCTCGAGCGCCAGGTCGAGGCGCTCGAACGCCAGGAGGAGCGCATCGAGACCCAGTTCGAGTCGCTCCAAAGCGAGCTCCAACAGCTCCTTGGCGGCGCCGGCGGCCTCGGCGGTGGCGGGGACCTGACGGGCGCGTGAGCGACACGGACGACCCAGCCGCGGTCGCCCACGAGGTGATGGTCGAGACGATTCTCGCACGGTACGACCCCGACGAGATCGAGGACCTGGACGTCACCGCCCGGTTCGACGACGGCGAGTTGACGCTGGATGCGTACGTGAACGTCCCCGACGAGGACACCTCCGAGGTGGTCACCGAGGCGATCGAGCGTGCGACGGCCGCGGTCGACGAGCTCCTGGAGGCGTAGGTCGTCCACTGTGGCGGGCCGACAGCCACGCTTGGTGGCAGCAGTGACGAGATAGTTCGATGCGTACCGAGGCAATAGCCGCCAGTCGATGAGCCCGTTCGCCGATATCGTCTCCGCAACCGTCCCGTCGGATGGCCCGCTGCCCACCGATGCCATCCTGGCCGGGACGTTGCTCACGGTCACCGTCAGCAGACTGCCCGGGATCGTCAATGGGCAGGGTGCGGCGATGCTGGTCGGTGCGGCGGCGATTGGCGCGGTGGTGATCGGCATCGGTCTCGGGTGGGTCGAACACGTCAGCGGCGTCGACGAGCGGTCTGCAGGCGGCTCCCTCCCCATCCGCGTCGGTGTCGTGTTGGTCCTCATCGTCATCGCCCTCGGCATCGGCGTGGTCAACCTACTCGGCGATCCCACCACGACGGCCGTCGTCACGGGCGTCTTCCTCGGTGGAGGAACGTACTTCGCCGGGCGATTCGTCCTCGCGTGGACCGCGATCGATCCGCCCACCGGGGCGAAGTCGGCCTGAACCTGAGTCGATTCGTTACCGACACCGCGCGATGAACGCCTCGAACACCGCATCACCCTCGGCGGTGTGGGCCACCTCGGGGTGCCACTGCACGCCATAGCGCTCGCGGTCGACGTTGCTCATCGCCTCGACGGCACAGATCGGCGACCGGGCGGTCACGGTGAACCCCTCGGGGGCGGTCTTCACCTCGTCGGCGTGGCTGGCCCAGGTATCGGTTTCCGGATAGAGCGAGCCCACCAGCGGGTCGTCACGGTCGAGGATCTCGACGGTGACATCGGCGTAGCCGCCGTACTCGCCGGGGCCGACCTCGCCGCCCAGCGCGGCGGCCATGTCCTGCATGCCCAGACAGATCCCCAAGACCGGCACGTCGAGGTCGAGATAGCGCCCGCCCCGGGACGGGTCGGCGCTGTGCGGACCGCCGGAGAGGACGAGCCCGTCGGCCTCGATTGCGGCCGGCGGGGTGTCGTTGTCGAGGAGCTGGGACTCGACGCCGAGTGCCGACAGGGCGCGTTGCTCCAGGTGGGTGAACTGGCCGCCGTTGTCCACCACGTCGATGCGAACCATCGATGGCGTCCAGTAGGGTGAAACCCAAGAAAAGGCTCCCGGTCGACCCCTACAGCTATGGGCCACGCCCGACAGAACACCCCATGGGCAACGGGGTCCTCGACACGTTGGGACATCCGGCGGGCGTGACCGGCATCGCGACCGTCCTCGGGTATGCGGTCATCCTCGCGATCATGACCGCCGCGTTATTCGGCGGCGGCTGGCTGGCGTTTTGGCTGTTCGGCTGATCGGCGACCGTCGAACGTGCGGTCCCTCAGGCGAAGGTCTTCGAGACGTCGTCCTCGTCGTCGTCCCCGGCGAGCACTTTGTCGATCGCCTGCTCGAGGTCCTCGGGGGTGACCTCGTCGCGGGCATCCCGGATGGCGTACATCCCGGCCTCCGTGCAGATGGCGGCGATCTCGGCGCCACTGGCCCCCTCGGCGCGGGCGGCCAGGTCGTCGTAATCCAACTCGCCGCTGACGGTCATGTCGCGGGTGTGGATCTCGAAGATGGCGCGACGACCCGCGGCGTCGGGTTTGGGCACCTCGATGAGACGGTCGAACCGGCCGGGGCGGAGGATGGCCGGATCGAGCATGTCGAAGCGGTTCGTCGCGGCCATGATGCGGATCTCGCCGCGTGACTCGAAGCCGTCCATCTCCGACAGGAGCTGCATCATCGTCCGCTGGACCTCGGCGTCGCCCGAGGTCTTGGACTCGGTGCGCTTGGCGGCGATCGCGTCGATCTCGTCGATGAAGATCACGGCGGGCTCGTGGTCGCGGGCGACCTGGAAGAGGTCGCGGACGAGCTTCGCGCCCTCGCCGATGAACTTGTGGACGAGCTCGCTGCCGGCCATCTTGATGAACGTCGCGTCGGTCTGGTTGGCGACGGCCTTGGCGAGCATCGTCTTGCCGGTGCCGGGCGGTCCGTGCAGGAGAATCCCCGAGGGGGGCGTGATGCCCACCTCGTCGAAGAGCTCGGGCTGGCGCATGGGCAACTCGACCGTCTCGCGGACGTCGCGCAACTGCTCCTCGAGGCCGCCGATGTCGCTATAGGTGACAGATGGACTGGTTTCGACCTCCATCACCCGCGCACGGACGTCGGTCTCGTCGTCGAGGCGCTTGACGATCGACAGCGAGTTGTTCACGGCCACCCGGTCCTTGGGCTGTAAGTCCTCGCGCAGTTCGTCCTGGATGGTCGTGACGGCCTCCTGGTTGTTGCCGTGTTGTTTGATCACGACGCCGTCGTCCGTGATCTCCTGGACCGTCGCGACGAACAGCGGGGACTGCTTGAGCTTCTCGTTCTCGTGGGCGAGTCGTTCGAGCTTTTGTTGGTACTTGTTGTTCTCCGCGTTCGCATCGAGCAGCTTGTCGCGCATCTGCTCGTTCTCGCGCTGGAGGATGTCGACGCGCTCGCGCAACGACGCGACCTTGTCCTGGGTCGTCATGTCCTCCTCGAAGGGGAGGTCGACATCCTCCACGGTGTCAGACATCAACGCGGGGTAGGCAAAGCGGCGGTAAATGACTTCTGGTGGGACCGGTCCGAGGGGGACGACACCCGTGTCGAGCCGTGCGTGAACCGCCTCGCCAGCCCCCTCCCACGGGAGGTTCGGGCGTGTCGTCGGTCGACCCACGGTGACATCGACAGCCGGGGGTCGACGACATGACCCTCGGTCCGGGTCGGTGCAACGCGTCGCGGACTGCGTCCCTCGCTGGAACCGGGTACCTCGATGGCCGCCCGATCGCCGCGACGACCCACTTTCACTCCGAACCGAACATCCCTATAGCCGGCCGCGTCTACCCTCCGGTAATGACGCGGGTGCTCCACACCGCGGACACCCACATCGGCTATCGGCAGTACCACGCCGAGGAGCGCCGCCAGGACTTCCTCGAGGCGTTCGAGCAGGTGATCGCCGACGCGATCGAGGACGACGTGGATGCCGTGGTCCACGCCGGCGACCTGTTTCACGACAAGCGTCCGAACCTGCGCGACCTCCAGGGGGTCATCGCCGTGCTGGCCGACCTTCGCCGCCACGACATTCCCTTCCTCGGCGTCGTCGGCAACCACGAGCGCAAACGCGACGGCCAGTGGCTCGACCTCTTTGCAGACCTCGGCCTGGCGACACGGCTGTCGACGGCGACGACGACCGTCGACGACGTGGCCCTGTACGGCCTCGATTACGCCACGCCACACCAGCGCGAGCGCACGTCCGTCAGCTTCGACGACCCCCCGGATGACGCGACGGCCACCCTGCTGGTCGGCCACGGCATCCTCGAGGGGCTCCCCCACGGCGACTGGGACCTCGAGGAAACCCTGGCCGCAAGCGATGTCGACTTCGACGGCGTGTTGCTCGGCGACTACCACGAGCGCGTCCTCGAGCGCCGCGACGGCGTCGTCGTCACCTATCCCGGTTCGACCGAACGCACGAGTGCCGACGAAACCGACCCCCGGGGGTACAACCTCGTGACCATCGAGGCGGGGTCCGTGTCGGTCGCCCACCGCACCCTCCAGCACCGTCGACCCTTCGTGTACGTCGACCTGGACGTCGACGGCGGCATGGACCGGGTCCGCGACCGCCTGGCGGAGTACGACCTGACCGACGCGGTCGTCATCGTCACCGTCGAGGCCGCCGACGAGTCCGTCACGCCGGCGGCGATCGAGGCGGCCGCGACCGACGACGGGGCGCTGGTCGTGCGGGTGCGCGACCGCCGTGACGACCCGGAGACGGCCGAGGCGACC
The DNA here is from genome assembly GCA_964502835.1 of uncultured Halobacteriales archaeon. Classification (GTDB taxonomy): domain Archaea; phylum Halobacteriota; class Halobacteria; order Halobacteriales; family SKSH01; genus CAZCYF01. The sequence continues at coordinate 7,875 of CAZCYF010000036.1, forward strand.
GGCGTCGAGTTCGCCGACCCGGATCGCGCGGTGCGGGCGGCCCTGGCTGATACCCAGGTGAGCCAGGCCGCCGCCGAGCTGGATGACCTGATCAGGGACCTCGGGGTGGCGGACTCGAACGTGCGCGAACGCGCTCGCGAGCGCGTGTCGGCCCTGCTCGAGGCGGATCCCGCCGCGCTCGAGACGCCCGCCGACGTGGCGCCACCGGAGCCGCCCGCGGCGGCGGACGCCGAGGGGGAATCGACCGAGCCGGGCGAGGCGACCGAGTCGGCGACGCCAGCCGACGGGGCCACCGACTACCCGACGGACGACGAGCCGACCGCCGAGGAGCGCCAGCCAGCGAGCGCGAGTCCCGGCGACGGTGCGGGACAGGCCTCGATGGAGGACTACCTGTGAGGATCCGCGAGCTGAGCCTCGAGAACTACCGCTGCTTCGAGACGGCCACCCTCGCCCTCGACCCCGGTGTGACCGTCATCTACGGGCCGAACGGATCCGGCAAGACGACGCTGTTCGAGGCGATCCTCTTCGCCCTGTACGGGTCGGGCGGGCTCGCGGAGGCAACCCTCGAGGACGTCGTCACGCGCGGCGCCGAGGCGGCCAGCGTGACCATGGAGTTCGACCACGGCGACGAACGGTTCCACCTCGAGCGGGAGGTGGTCGTCCGCGACGAACGCGCCGCGACGCGGCGGTGCGTCCTCGACCGGGGCGACGACGAGCCCATCGAGGGCGCCCGGGCCGTGTCGTCGTTCCTCGTCGATCGCCTGCGCCTCGATGCGCAGGCGTTCGTCAACTCGGCGTACGTGAAACAGGGCGAGATCGACCGCTTCCTGCATGCCACGCCCGCCGAGCGCCAGTCGATGCTCGATGACCTGTTGCGCCTGGGCGTCCTCGAGACCTATCACGATCGGGCCGACGAGGCCCGCCTCGCGGTGCGGTCGCTCGCCCGCGAGCGCGAGGAGCGCCTCGACGAGCTGGCCGCCCAGCTCGAGCCACTGCGCGAACGCGACCTGCACGACCGCCTGAACGAGCTCGAAACCGAGCGCGAGCAGGTACGAGCCGAGCTGGAGGAGCTGACCGACCGCCGCCACGAGCGACGGTCCGAACGTGACGCGATCGAGGACGAGCTCGAGACGCTCGAGGAGCGCCGGGCAGAGCGCGCCGAACTCGAGGAGCGTCGCGCCGAGATCGCCGAGGCCATCGAGGAGGCCGAGGCCGAGCGCCAGTCGCTGCGCGAGCGCCGCGAGGCGCTGCGCGAGTCGCGAGCCGACCTCGAGGCCACCATCGACGAGCAGATTGACGACCTCGGCATCGATGGAATCGACAGCCTCGGCTCAGCTCGGTCGGCACTCGAGTCGGATCGCGACGACCTCGAGGCCGAGCTCGAGGAGCTCCGTGACACGATCGAGTCGGCCACGGCCAGCCAGGCGGAGGCCGGCGAGCGCATCGACTCGCTCGAGGCACAACTCGCCGAGCGTCGCGACGAGCTGGCCGAGGTCCGCACCGCGATCGAGGAAGACGAGGACGCGCTGGCCGACCACCACGACCGCCGCGAGGCGGTCCAGACGGAGATCGACGAGCTCGGCGAGGCGATCGACGACTGGCCACTCGACGAGGAGGCCCTCGACTCTGCCAGGGCGTCGGTCACCGAGGATCGCGACGAGCTCGAGGCGACACTCCAGGAGACGCGCGAGCGCATCGCCGCCCTCGAGGACCTCGTCGAACGCGCCGAGGAGCTCGCCGCGGCCGATCGCTGTCCGACCTGTGGCCAGCCGGTGGCAGAGGCGCCCCACGTCGAACGCCTCGAGGAGGACCGCGAGGAGCTCGACGAATTGCGCGAGGAGGTCGACGAGCTGACCGACGAGCTCGAGGCGCGAGAGGACCGCCTCGAACGCCTCGAGGCGATCGCGAGCCGGCGTGAGCGCCTGGAGAGCCTCGAGGCGCTCATCGATCAGCGCGAGGCCACCCTCGAGGAGCGCCGCGAGCGCGAAACCGCCCTGGAGGCGGCGATCGAGGAGCTTCAATCGACGCTGCAGGAGGCGACGGCCGCGCGCGAGTCGGCGACGGAGACGGTCGAGTCAGCGCGTGCGCGCGTCGGCGAGATCAACGACCGGCTGGCCGACCTCCGCGAGCGCGAGGAGGACCTCGACGCCCTCGAGGACCTCCTCGATCGCCGTGATGACATCGATGACGAGCGCGAGCGGCTCGCGGACCGACGCGACCACCTCGCGGAGCTCATCGATGCGCGCCACGACCGCCTGGGGGACGTCGACGAGCGCCTGGCCGAGCTCACCGAGGCGGTCGATGCCGACCGCATCGCGACCCTCGAGGAGCGTCGTGAGGAACTCGCCGACGACCTCACCGACCTCGATGAACGCATCGCCGACCTCGAGGAGCGCCGCGACGAGCTCAACGAACGCATCGGCAGCGTCCGAACCGACCTCGACCAGCTCGAGACCCTCGAGGAGCGCCGCGAGACGATCGAGCAGCGCCACGACGCGCTCGATGCGCTTCGCCGTGAGGCGAGCGAGCTTGGCGAGCTGTACGAGTCGGTGCGCGCCGAGTTGCGCGAGCGCAACGTGACCGCGCTGGAGCGCTCGCTGAACGACACCTTCGGCCGCCTGTATCGCAACGAGGCGTACGACCGCATCGACCTCGCACCGGACTACACCGTCGACATCGTCCAACACGATGGCACCGCGTTGCGACCGGACGACCTCTCCGGGGGCGAGCGCGCGCTGTTCAATCTCAGCCTTCGATGGGCCATCTACCGGCTGTTGGCGACCGGCGTCGACGGCGGCGCGTCGATGCCGCCGCTCATGCTGGACGAGCCGACCGTGTTCCTGGATGACGGCCACGTCCGTCGCCTGCTCCGGCTGTTCGAGGCGGTTCGCGAGGCGGGCGTCGCCCAGACGCTCGTCGTGAGCCATCACGAGACGCTGCTCGACGCGGCCGACCAGCGCGTCGCCGTCGAGAAGCACCCGACGACGAACCGCTCGAGCGTCCACCCGGAGGTGGCCCCCGAGCCGCCCTGAGATGGCCGAGTTCCACCGGGCCGACCGGACCCGCTTGAACGTCTTCCCCGCGGGCGAGGCCTACCGCTTTCGTGCCTACTTCGACGAGCCCGGCCTGTTCGCCACCCTCCGGCCGTTTTACGACGACGAGCAGTACCGCTTCGAGGTGCCCGCCGACCGCTTTGAGCGCATCGCCGACCTCCTCCGGGAGTACGAGTACGAGCCGGTCGTCGTCGAGGACCCGACACCCTTCGTGGTCGCGCATCGGCGCTTTCGCGACCACCCGCGCGTCCTGTTTCGCCACGCGGTCGATCGCCGCCGCACCGAGCACTACACGCTGTTTTTGTTGAACGCACAGGAGGCGGTCGAGGCGGCCCTCGAGGCCGGCGCCGTCAGGCTCGACGACCTCGACGGGATCACCTGGCTGCGACGATAGGCCACCAGGTCCGCTCACGCCTCATCGATCAGGTGCTCACGCGACCAGAAGTAGCCCGCGAAGCCGACGGCCCACCCCACCGCCCCGACGACGAGCGCGAGGCCGCCCCAGCCCCACGCCTGCTCGAAGACCAGCAACATCACGCCGATCGACGACGACAGCAGGGCAAGGTTGAACACCAACACGAGCGCCCAAAACGCCGTCGGCGCCCCCTCGGGGACGTCACCGTCCGGCTCGGTGGCCATCGGGCGTACCCACCGCCGTGGGGTGCTTGTCGGTGTCGGTTCGCGCCCCGGGTCGGACCATTTATCCGGGCCGGGACACTCGCGCTCAGTATGCCGTCGGAGGGGCAAGCTGCCATCGAGGACTTCGGCCAGACCCCGGACCGCCCCGCCGCCGAGGCCGCCGCAGTCGTCGGCGACGCGGCGGCGACGACGAGCGCGACCGACACGGCGTCCGACGACCGCATCGCCTGTTGCCTCCAGGCGGTCGATTACACGATCGAGCGCGACGATGCGGGCACCGAGACGCCCGTCATTCACGTGTTCGGGCGGACCGAAACGGGTGCGGCCGAACACATCCGCGTCGTCGGGTTCCGCCCGTACTTCTACGTGCCCGATGACGAGGCGGCCGACCTCGCCGAGGACGACCGCGTCACGGGGACCGAGCCGGGCTATACCGGCATCGACGACGTCTCGCTGACGCGCGTGTACGGCCGCACGCCTCGAGACGTGGGCGACATTCGCGAGGGGACGACCCACTACGAGGCGGACGTGTTGTTCCCGAACCGGTTTCTGATCGACGCCGGCATCTCCTCGGGGCTGTCCGTGCCCGAGCGCCGCCGCGAGGACGGCACCCTCGAGGTCACCCCCGAGGAGGTCGAACCGGTCGATCTCGCCGTCGACCCGCGGGTGGTGTTCTTCGACATCGAGGTGGACGACCGCCGCGGCTTTCCGGAAGACGGCGAGGAGCCGATCATCTCCATCGCCGCCCACGACAGCGGCGAGGACCGCTACTGCTCCTGGTTGTACGAGGCGCCTGCTGGCGACGGCGCCATCCCGACCGACCTCGAGAGCTTCGAGACCCTCGACGAGGCCGTCGACGTCGAATTTCGCACCTTCGCCGAGGAGGCGGCGATGCTCGCGGACTTTCTCGAGTACGTCGAATCCACCGGGGTTGATCTCCTCTCGGGGTGGAATTTCGAAGACTTCGACGCCCCCTACCTGCTCGATCGCCTCGAGGTGCTCCAGGACGAGACCGACCACGACCTGTCGATCGAGCGGCTGTCCCGCGTCGGCGAGGTCTGGCGCTCAAACTTCGGCGGCCCGGACATCAAGGGCCGCGTCGTCTTCGACCTGCTGTATGCCTACCGGCGCACGCAGTTCACCGAGTTGGATTCCTACCGGCTGGACGACGTCGCCGAGGTCGAACTCGGCGTCGGCAAGGAGCGCTACCCCGGGGCCATCGGCGATCTCTGGGAGGACGACCCCGAGCGCCTCCTCGAGTACAACCTGCGCGACGTCGAGTTGTGCGTCGAGCTCGACCGCAAGCAGGAGGTCATCGCCTTCTGGGACGAGGTCCGCCGGTTCGTCGGCTGTCAGCTGGCCGACGCGCCCACGCCGGGCGACACCGTCGACATGTACATCCTGCATAAGGTCCACGGCGAATTTGTCCTGCCCTCCCGGGGGCGCCACGAGGGGGAGGAGTACGAGGGTGGTGCCGTCTTCGAGCCGATCACGGGGATTCGAGAGAACGTCGGGGTGTTCGATCTCGCCAGCCTCTATCCCAATTGCATGCGGACGATCAACGCCTCGCCCGAGTCGAAGGTGGACCCCGACGAGTACGATGGCGAGACGTATCGCGCCCCGAACGGGATCCACTTCCGCAAGGACCCGGATGGGATCATCCGTTCGATGGCCCAAGAGCTGATCGACGAGCGGGCGGCAAAGAAAGAACGACGTGACCAGTTTGAACCGGATTCATCCGAGTATGAACGATTTAATAGACAACAAGAAAGTGTAAAGGTATTGACTAATTCGCTATACGGCGTCCTTGGGTGGACGCGGTTTCGCCTCTACGACAAGGACATGGGTGCCGCCGTGACCGCCACGGGCCGGAAGGTAATCGAACATTCCAAGGCTGTCGTCGAAGGATTTGACAAAAAAGTGATATACGGGGACACTGACTCCACTATGATTACCTTAGGGGATGACATTACTCAAGAGAACGCCATCGATCTCTCCTTCGACCTTGAATCACAAATCAACGCCTCCTACGACGACTTCGCGCTCGAGGAGCTCAACGCCGAGGAGCACTACTTCGAGATCGAGTTCGAGAAGCTGTACCGGCGCTTCTTCCAGGCGGGCAAGAAAAAGCGCTATGCCGGCCACATCGTGTGGTCGGAGGGCAAGGCGGTCGACGACATCGACATCACCGGCTTCGAGTACCAGCGCTCGGACATCGCACCGATCACGAAGGAGGTGCAACACGAGGTGCTCGAGCGCATCGTCCGCGAGGGCAACGTCGAGGGGGTCAAGGAGTACCTCCACGAGATCATCACGGCCTTCGAAAACGGCGAGTACGCCCCCGAGGAGGTGGCGATCCCCGGCGGCATCGGCAAGCGCCTCGACAACTACGAGACCGACACGGCCCACGTGCGCGGCGCCAAGTATGCCAACGTGGTGTTGGGCACGAACTTCGACCGGGGGGCCAAACCCAAACGGCTCTATCTGCGCAAGGTGCACCCGGATTTCTTCGCGCGCGTCGAGGCCGAACGCGGCCTCGACCCGAACGGCGATTCCGTCTACGGCGCGTTCAAGGCGGATCCGGACGTCATCTGCTTCGAGTACGCCGACCAGCTGCCCGAGGAGTTCGCCATCGACTGGTCGAAGATGCTCGACAAGACGCTGCGCGGCCCGATCGAGCGCATCCTGTCGGCGCTCGATTTGACCTGGGCGGAGGTCAAGGCGGGCCAGACCCAGACCGGGCTCGGGCAGTTCGACTAGGGGTTTCTGATTGACAAACTTTTGTTACGGATTCTCAAACTGGAACACCCGTCATACGAAAGCATTATGGGTCGTTCGCCCCATTTTCCGGCTACATCAAACCATGGCACGGTTGTACATCGAGGACCTCCACGCGGAGGTCGCGGACGACGAAACGGAGCAGATCCTACGTGGCGTCGACCTCGAGGTGGCCTCGGGCGAGATCCACGCCCTGATGGGCCCCAACGGGAGCGGCAAGTCCACGCTCGCGAAGGTCATCGCCGGGCATCCGGCCTACCGGGTGACCGACGGGGCGGTGCGCCTCGAGCTCGACGGCGACGAGTTCGACGACATCGAGCTCGGTCCCGACCAGCGCGAGTGGGACCTGCTCGACCTCGAGCCGAACGAGCGCGCCGCGCTCGGCATCTTCCTCGGCTTTCAGTATCCCGCCGAGATCGAGGGCGTGACGATGGTCAACTTCCTGCGCCAGGCGCTCAACGCCAAGCTCGATGAGCGCGAGGAGCTCCTCGGCGAGGGCGACGCGGAGGCCGACGAGGACGACGCCGGCTACGAGACGAGCCCGATGGCCGGCCCCGCCGACGACGGGCAGATCACCGTCGCCGACTTCCAAGAGCGCATGGCCGCCAAGATGGCGCTGTTGGACATCGACGAGCGCTTCGCCGAGCGCTATCTCAACGCCGGCTTCTCCGGCGGCGAGAAGAAGCAAAACGAGGTGCTGCAGGCGGCGATCCTCGAGCCGGAGATCGCCGTGTTGGACGAGATCGACTCCGGGCTGGACATCGACCGCCTCCAGGACGTCGCCGACGGCA
>CAZCYF010000037.1:0-14528 GCA_964502835.1 uncultured Halobacteriales archaeon
TGCATGAAGTGGTTCCCGCCGATGCCGTAGCCGTCGCCGTCGCCGCCGGCGGCGACCACCTCGAGGCCGGGATTGACGAGCTTGGCCGCCCGGGCCACCGGCAGCGCCCGGCCGTGGATGGAGTGAAAGCCGTAGCTGTCGAAGTAACTCGAGAGCTTGCCCGAACAGCCGATCCCCGTGACCAGCAAGACCTCCTCGGGATCGCGCCCGAGTTCGGCCATCGCCTTCTTGAGGGCCTTGAGGACGCCAAAGTCCCCACATCCGGGACACCACGTCGGCTGGGGTTCGAGTCGGGGTGTGAACGCTTCACTGCTCGATGCATCGTCCGTGTCGATGGCGCTGAATGCACTCATGGTTAGTCTCCCGTGGCCGGTTCGATCCGGGTGGTCGCGGTGGCCGTTTCCGTTTCGCCGGCGATGTGCGTCTCGAACCCCTCGACGATCTCGGCGGGTTCGAACGGATTGCCGTCGTACTTGAGCAGGCTCGTCAGTCGGTCGCCGTAGTCGCCGAGCTCGCGCTGGGTCAGCCCGCGGAACTGACCGGAGGCGTTCATCTCGACGACGAGCACCTCGTCGACGCTGTCGATAAACGCGGAGACCTCCTCGACCGGGTACGGAGCCAGGTCGCTCACCGACAGGGCCTTGACCGCACGGTCATCCTCGTTGAGCCGGTCGGTCGCCTCCTCGACGACCCCCTGCACGGAGCCCCAACAGAGCAGGCCGTATTCGGCATCGTCGACCCCATGCAGCGTCTGGTGGCTCGAGTCGCGGGCGTCGAGGTCCTCCCGGATCGCCTCGAGCTTGCCGAGGCGACGCTCCACCTGGCGGACCCGGACGTGGGGGTCCTCGGAGATGTGGCCGGCCTCGTTGTGCTCGTTACCGGTGGCGAGGAAGTGGCCGCCGCGTTGGCCGGGTAGCGATCGCGGGCTGACGCCGTCCTCACCGTCGAACCGGAAGCGCTTGAACTTGCCCGCGATGGTCTCGCCAGCCTCCGCGATCTCCTCCTCGCTCAGCGTCGATCCGAGGGAGGGATCCGGCTCGCGGTCGAAGAACGACGCGTCCACGTTGACGTTCATGCCGACCAGGGTCTGGTCGGTCATGACGATTGCCGGCAGCTGGTAGTCGTAGGCCAGCTCGAACGCATCACGCGTCTGTTCGTAGGACTCCGCTGGCGTTCCGGGCGCGAACACCACCCGGCTGGAGTCGCCCTGGCTGGTGTACAACACGTGTTCGAGGTCGCCCTGTTCGGGCTTGGTTGGCATGCCCGTCGACGGGCCGGCCCGCATCGCTTCGACGAGGACCAGTGGCGTCTCGGTCATCTCCGCGAGGCCGAGGGGTTCCGACATCAGCGCGAATCCACCCCCAGAGGATCCCGAGAGCGCCTTCGCGCCCGCGTGGCTCGCCCCGATGGCGAGGGAGGCGGCTGCGATCTCGTCCTCGACCTGCTCGGCGATGCCCCCGATCGCCGGGAGCTCCTTCGAGAGGATGTGAAACACCTCAGACCACGGCGTCATCGGGTAGCCCGAGATGAAGCGACAGCCGGCGTCGATCGCCCCGTAGGCGATCCCCTGTGAACCGTTGATGAACGCCTGTGGCTCGTCGTGGTCACCCTCGGGGATGCGCCAGTCATGGGTGATCTCGAGGTCCTCGGTGGCGAGCTGGTGTGCCTCGGTGATGATCGTCAGGTTCTGCTCGAGGACCTCACCGCTCATGGCGTCGGTCATGAGATCCTCAATCGGCTCGAGGTCCATGCCAAGTAAGCCGGCAGTGACGCCGACACCCGCCGTGTTGCGCATCACCTCACGGCCGTGTTCGCGTGCCATCGATCGGAGGTCGACCGGATAGACGTGCCAGCCGTTGCGCTCGGCTCGACGGTCCAGGTCGAGTTCGGCGGCGTCGTCTTCGTCGATCAACCCGGAGTCATAGACGATGACGCCGTCCTCCCGGAGGTCGTCGAGGTTTTCCGCGAGGGGTTTGACCGCTTCGTCGCCGTAGTAGGCCTCGTCCTGCGGGTTTCGGGCGAACGAGTCGCCGAGTGCGAGCAGGAAGTTGTAGCCATCGCCTCGGCTTTTTACCGGCTCCGGTCCGGCACGAATCTCGACGTACGTATGGCCGCCGCGAATCCGCGATGGGTAGTGGCGATGGGTGTACACGTCCAGCCCCGATCGCATCAACGCCATCGCGAAGTTATGACTCGTCGAGTCCACGCCGTCACCGGACCCACCCGCAATCCGCCAGATCAGTTCGCTTTGGGTCATGATTGAATCAGTCGTGTCCCACCGTTGGGTTTCCAATCCTCAAGTAGGTATTTAAGGACCAAAAGGCTTTGCCATCTGTTGACATACATTGTTCATGATGGATTCCCGATGGCGCCGTATCGCCCGGTTCGACCGGCTCGATCGGTGAATTCGACACGTCAGTATGCCGGTGAATTCATCTCTAATTGTTGGTATTTATCGATCGTCATCCCGCCCGGGATGATAGTCGGTGGCGTACCTGCCGGGGCGGTCATCGAGTCGATCGGGGTTGAGATGGCCGCCGAGAATCGCGAAATCGACGAGTACGAGCGCGAGGACCGCCTCGACGACGGGGACGGCTCGGGGTGGCAACGCGGGATCGTGGCGGCCGAGGACCTGGATCTCGGTGTCTTCGTTCGTCGCCCAGTCGGCTGATTGCTGAGGCGTTGGAATCGAGGCGGGGGCATGAAACGTCACCTCCCCCGTGATCGGCGTGCCCGTCGTGATGCCACCTTGGATGCCGCCGTGGGTGTTCGACGCCGGTACGACCTCTCCCTCGCGCACCTCGAAGGGATCGTTGCGCTCGGAGCCGGCGAGGGTCCGCGCCTCGACGCCGGGGCCGTATTCGACGGCGGTGGTCGCCGGGATCGCCATCATGGCGCCGGCCAGGCGAGCATCGACCGCATCGAAGCGCGGCGCACCAAGCCCCCGTGGCACACCTTGTGCCTCGAAGTAGACGCTTCCGCCGATGCTATCGCCCTCGGCCTGATAGGATTCGATCCGGTCGCGCATCGCCTCGGCCGCCTCCTGATCGACACACCGCACCGGGGAGCGCTCGACCTCGGTCTGGACGGTGTCGAACGCGGGTGGCCTGGCGCGGACGTCATCGATCTGCTGGACCTGGGCCGCCACGCGGATGCCGATACGATCCAGGAGCTTCTTCGCGATCGCTCCCGCGGCCACCCAGTTCGCCGTCTCGCGACCGGAGGCACGCCCACCACCGGCCCAGCTGCGCGTCCCGAACTTCGCCGAGAACGTGTAATCGGCATGGCCGGGTCTGGGCGTGGTGATGAACGGTTCGTACCGATCGGATCGCGCATCGTCGTTGGCCATCCGGAAGGCGATCGGCGTGCCGGTCGTATACCCCGACTCGAGCCCGCTTTCGATCGACACCAGGTCGGCCTCCTGGCGACTGGAGGTCAGGGCTGACCGACCGGGGCGTCGACGGTCCAACTCGGCCTGGAGGTCGCGCTCGTGGAGGGGCAATCCGGCCGGGCACCCGGAGACGGTCCCGCCGATGGCCGGCCCGTGGCTCTCCCCCCAGGTGACGACCTGGAACAGTCGCCCGAACCGGTTGCCGTTCATGCTCTGCCTCGGCGACGCAGGCCTATTAAGCGTGGCCGGGATCAGCCCGGTCGCCGCACGGTCGCTCCGAGCGCCTCGAGCGTCTCGAAGAACGCGGGGTAGGACACCTCGGCCGCCTCCGCGTCGCGGATTGTCACGGGCCCGTCGGCGGCGAGGGCGGCGACGCTCGCCGCCATGACGAGGCGATGGTCACCACGGGCGTCGACGGTTCCACCAGCCACTCCCGCTGGTCGACCCACCACCTCGAGGCCGTCCTCGCGTTCGGTGACGTCGACCGACAGCGCTCGCAGCATGTCCGCCGTCGTGCGGATGCGATCGGTTTCCTTCGCCCGGGCATGCGAACAGTTGTCGATTCGGGTCGTCCCGTCCGCGACGGCCGCCACGACGCCCGCCGTCGGCAGGAGGTCCGGGGTCGCCTGCAGATCGATCTGACTGCCCTGGGGGTCGTCTCGTTCGATCGTGAGCTCGCCATCGTGGTTGTGGACGGTGACATCCATGGCCGCCAACACGTCGACGAACCGCACTGGCCGGTGAAAGCCGGGATCGAGCCCCGACACGGTGACCGCCGGCGATCCGGCGAGGGCGCCGGCCGCCAACCAGGTCGCCGCGGCGGTTGGGTCGCCCCCAACGACCCAGCCAGGGGGAGGCGCGCGGAGGCTGGCATGGGGATCCACGCGATACCCCTCGGCGGTCTCGTGAATCTCGACACCGAGGTGTTCCAGCATCGTCACGGTCAACGTCAGATACGGCCGTGAAACGACGGGTCCGTCGATCGCGACCGAGATCCCCTCGGGTGCGAGCACTCCGACGACGAGGAGGCTCGAGACGAACTGCGAGGAGAGCGAGCCGTCGATGCGGACCGTCCCACCGTGGACGGGTCCCCGAACCGTGATGGGTGCGGTGTCGTCCCGTGCCTGGATGTCGGCCCCCAGTCCCCTGAGAGCCGACAGCAGCGGGCCGTTCGGGCGTCGCCGGAGTGACGCATCGCCCGTGAGCGTGACCGGGCCCTGGGTGAGGGCGGCGAGGCCAAGACCGAGGCGGAGCGTCGTGCCGCTGTTGGCGCAATCGATCGGTGAGGCGGGTGTCGTCGGTCGACCCCCGGGCCAGCCGGTGACGGCCAGCTGTTGCGGGCTGACGTCGACGCTCGCGCCGAACTCACGGAGCAGCTCCACGGTGGCGATCGTGTCATCGGCGATGAGCGGCCGGTCGATGCGACCGCCACCACCGATCGCCGCCCCGACGAGCGCCCGATGCGTCGCGCTCTTCGAGGGTGGGACCCGGACGGTCCCGGCGACGTCACCGGGCGCCACGACGACCTCCATGGCCACGGTCACGCGGTCGGTCCCAATGAGGTTGGCGAGGGGCGATGGGGAGTACTTTAGGTGGGCGCCATCGCCCTATGGCATATGCCAAGCAACCTCGACCCGCTGGATGACCACCTCGAGACGACGGGCGCCGACGGCTACCTGATCGAGGCCGCAGGCGACGTCGCGGACCAGTACTATCTGAGCGGGTTCTGGGCACCAGATCCGTTCGTCACCCTCTATACCGGCCGTGCGGTCCACTGTCTCGTCTCGAGCCTCGAGTACGGCCGGGCGAAAGCCGATGCCGCGGCGGAGACGGTCGCCAGTATCGCAGAGTACGACTTTCGCGAGCGACTCGCCGAGGCCGACCCGCACGAGGCCTGGGCGGCGATGATCGCCGATTTCTGCTCGGACCACGACGTCGAGGCCGTCTCGACCCCGCCTCGCTTTCCCCTGAGCGTCGCCCGTGGCGTGGAAACGAACGGCCTCGACGTGACCGTCGACCACGAGGGGGTCATCGAGCAGGTCAGGGCGATCAAGACCGAGGACGAGCTCGAGGCGATCGCGGCGTCGCAGGCGGCCGCGGAGCGGGCGATGGAGCGTGCGGAGACGATCCTCGCCGACGCGACCATCGGCGACGACGGCACGTTGTATTACGACGATGATGTCTTGACGAGCGATCGGTTGAAGACGGCGATCGAACACCGCCTTCTCGACGATCGGTGCGCGTTGGAGGACGTGATCGTCGCCTGCGGCGCTGATGCAGCGGACCCCCACGACAGCGGCTCCGGGCCGTTCGCCGCCGGCGAGACGATCATCATCGACATTTTCCCCTCGAACAAGGAGCACCGCTACTTCGGTGATCTGACCCGGACGTTCGTCAAGGGTGAGCCAACGGCCACCCACGAACAGTGGTATAAGGACACCCTCGCCGCCCAGGAGGCGGCCCTCGAGGCCATCGAGGCGGGTGTGACCGGCGCGAGCGTCCACGACGCAACGTGTGACGTCTTCGAGGAACGCGGCCACGCGACGCTGCGGTCGGATCCGTCGACCGAGACCGGGTTCATCCACACCACCGGTCACGGCGTGGGGCTGGACATCCACGAGGAACCCAGCCTCTCCCAGGTCGGCGACGAGCTCGAAGCCAACCACGTGGTCACCGTCGAGCCCGGTCTGTACGACCCATCGGTCGGTGGGGTGCGCATCGAGGACCTCGTCGTCGTGACGTCGGACGGCTACCACAATCTCACGGAGTACCCCAAGCACCTCCAGGTCGAGTGAGACGTCGCGCGCATGGATCAGACGACCCGGCAGGTCCTCGATGCGGCCCGGTACCTCCGTTCGGTCAGGGCGATCGATCCGGCCGAACTCACCGAGTATGTGTCGGCAGGACCGTCGCCGGAGCGGGTTCGCGCCATCCTCCGGACCCACGCGGCCGACCTCGGGCTCGTCGAAACACCCACTGGCTCCTTCGAACCGCCCCCTGACGCGCCCATCGAGGCGGATCCCCGGCCCATCGAGGCACTGCCGTCCTCGTTGAACGCGACGCTGATTGCGTGGCTCGAATCGACCCTCGGCGCCGACTGGGCCGATGGGCGAACCGGTGGGGCCATCCGAGACCGCATCGCGTCCATGAAGGCGCAGTACCTCCGCTCGGAGACGGCGTCGTACGATGACGACATCGATACCGCTGCCTATCTGGTCTATCACTTCTCGCGGTCCTACGCGGCCACCGGATACGTGCTCGGGACGCTGATCGACCGAGCGCTGCTCGGGCACGACCTTCGGGTGCTCGACGTGGGCGCGGGGGTGGGCGCACACCTCGCCAGCATCGCAGACGCCACGCCGCCGACGGCACTGGTGCGGTATGACGCGGTCGAGCCTGCCGCGCTTGGGTCGGTTCTCGTACACCTCGCGGACGCGTACGTGGGCCCCAACGTCCACGTCACCCGGCATCGTCAACCCATCGAGACCCTCCAGCTTGAGGGGCCGTATGACCTAATCGTCCTCGGGAACGTGCTCTCGGAGCTCGATGCGCCGGTATCGGTGGCCCGATCGACCCTCGATCGCCTCGCCGCCGACGGGGCCTGGATCGCCATCGCCCCGGCCGATCCCCGCACGAGTCGCCAGCTGGCTGGCGTCGAGCGCGAACTGGTCCCCCCGGCGACGGTGTTCGCCCCCACCCTTCGATTGTGGGCCGACCGTGAGCCGACCGACGAGCACTGGTCGTTCGTGGAGGCGCCACCGCTTGAGACTCCCCCGTTCCAGCGTCGACTGGTGGCCTCCGTCCCGGAGGAGGAGCGCGAGCGGTACGTGAACGCGGACGTGCGCTTCAGCTACACCGTCCTCCGACGCGACGGCCGACGCCGCGTCGCCATCCGGGGCGATCGCGACGAACAGGTCCCGCTCGAGGAGGCCGCAGATGCGGTCGGTTCCCGGCCCACGCTCCTCGTGGTGAAGCTGAGCGGCGACATCGCCGATGGCGACAACCGGCTCTTTCGGGTCGGCGACGGCAGCCAACACCACCCGTGGTTCGCCAGCCAGGTGGTCGACACGGCATTAAACCGGGCCCTGTCCGCGGCGCCTCACGGGGCGGTCCTGTCGATCGCGCGCGGCTTGGTCCTCTGGAACGACGACGAGGCCGCCTACCACGTGGTCGTCGACGACGAGACGGCCGTCGACGTCGTCGCCGCCTAGCGGTGTCCTTATTCGCGAGTGGCGCCTCTCGCGTCGTATGGGTGAGGCGACGATCGTCGTCACGAACGACGACGGCATCGACAGCGCCGGGTTCCGCCGTCTGCACCGGGCGCTCTCGCCGGTCGGCGAGGTGGTCGCCGTGGCCCCCAGTAGCGATCACAGCGCCGTCGGCCGATCGATCGACCTCGCGACGCCGATCGAAGAGCATCCCCTCGGCTACGCCATGGACGGGACGCCCGCGGCGTGCGTCCTCGCGGCCACCTCGGCCCTCGGCTTGGAGCCGGATCTGATCGTCTCGGGTATCAACAAGGGCGCGAACCTCGGCCGATCGGTCCTCACACGCTCCGGGACGGTCTCGGCGGCGATCGAGGCGGCCTATCTGGGCGTGCCCGCCATCGCGGTGTCGACGTACATTCCGTTCGAACGGATCGAGGGCGATTTCTGGGATTACCAGGCCCATCCGAGCCAGTTCGACCTCGCGGCAGGCGTGTCCCGCCAGCTGGCCGAGGGCGTCCTCGAGTCGGAGCTGTTCGAGGAGGCCGACTACCTCAACGTGAACGTCCCCATGTCCGACGACGTCGAGGAGGCTCCGATCCGAATGACCGCACCTGCCGACGGCTATCACACGGAGGCCGAAATGGACGACGACCGGGTGGTCTTTCGGGACCGCCAGTTCGAGATGTTGTATACTGGCGAGGTCGACGACGGCGAGCGGACCGATCGCGGGGCGATCGCCGCCGACGCCGTGAGCGTCTCGCCCCTTCGACTGCCCTCGCGGCCGTTCGATCGGTCAACGCTGGCATCACTCGAGGCGGACGTCCGCACACGCATCGCGGATCCAACGCCGGATCCTGACTGAACCGTCTAGTTGTAGACCTTCGGCTCGAACGTGACGTCAGTCAGCGCGACGCGGGCGCCACCGCGGTCGCTCTCGTCGACGGCGACGTCCCAGCCGTGGCCGAGGGCGATCTGTTTGACGATCGCGAGCCCGTAGCCGAGGCTGCCGTTGGTCGAAAAGCCGGGGTCGAAGACGTTCTCACGGTCGGACTCGGGGATCGGGGCGCCGTCATCGGCGACGACGATGCTCGACTCGCCGGTGCGAACCGATACGGTCACGTCGGGGCCACCGTGCTCGACCGCGTTGCGAAACAGGTTCTCGAACACCCGTTGGAGCCGATCGGGGTCAGCCTGGAACTGCTTCGAATCCTCGATCTGTAAGGTCGCGTTCGCGCTTTCGACCATGTCCCAGGCCCGCTTGGCGATCTCGTCGAGACGGACGAGCTCGGTATCGGTGATCTCCTCCCCCTGGCTGGAGAGATTGACCATCTGGTCGATGATCTGGTCGGCCCGATGGAGCGCGCGCTCGAGCTTCTCCAACTGCTCACCGTCGCCGGTCTCCTGGTAGAGGTCGAACGCGCCGAAGGCCACGTTGAGCGGCCCACGCAGGTCGTGCGTGATGCTCTTTTTCATGTTCTCCAGCTGGTTCTTCTGGCGCTTGAGCTCGTTTTCGCGCGCTTTGGCCTCCGAGATGTCCCGGGTATTCACGACGAACCCCTGGATGACCTCGTCGTCGAGGAGGTTCTTCGACCGGGATTCGAGCACCGGCCAGTTCCGATCCGGATCCTTGAACCGGAACTCGACGGCGGGCATCTTATCCGGGTTCTCGATGATGTCGTAAAACTCCTCCATCGCCTTCGCACGATCGTCGGGATGGGCGTAATCGAAGACGTTCTCGCCGATGAGCTCGGCCGGTTCGTACCCGAGGATGTGCTTCGCCGAGGGGGAAAGGTACTCGAACCGAGCGCTCTCGTTGATGATGCTGATGACGTCGGTCGAGTGCTCGACGAGCTTGCTGAACTTCTTCTCGGACTGGCGGAGGGCGATCTTCGTTCGGTACTGCTCGACCGCGTTTTGGAGGCGGTTGGCGAGCACCGAGTACTGCGAGGACTTGGTGTCCTTTTGGAGGTAGTCGGTGACCCCCTCCTTGATCGCTTTGCTGGCGATCTCCTCGCTCCCCTTCCCGGTGAAGAGGATGAATGGCAGCTCATCTTCCTCCGCACGGACGTGTTTGAGGAACTCAAGCCCGTTTTGCTCGGGCATGTCGTAGTCGCTCACCACGGCGTCGAAGTCGTCGGCCTGAAGCCGGTCGATCGCCTCGTCGACCGAGGTCGCCGTGTCCACGCGAAAGCCAGACTTCTCTCGTTCGAGGAACGTCGCCGTGAGATCGACCAGATCCGGGTCATCGTCGACCGCGAGGACGTCGATCGGGTCCGCCTCGAGTTCGCGGTCGACGATCTCCTGACCGCGGTCCTGTTCGACCTGTTCGGCCGTGGCCTCAAGTGTCGTCATGGGTGTGGGTCGCGAGGATTCGCTCGAAGTAAGGGGTCATCACGTCGATCGCCTGGTTCGCGTACTCTGCCTCGTGCATGTCGTGCAGTTCGATGGCTAGGGCATAGCGGACGGGCTCCGGACCGTAGCCGGTTTGGCCGTGTTTGGGTTTGTGCGGATAGGTCGGATCGCGCAACGCAGCGCGAAGCTCGTGCATCTGGGCCCGCATGATCGGCGTCCAGTAGTCGCCGCCGGCCTTGTGTCGCTTCCAGGCCTCGGTGGTGGCGATGGCATACTCAGCGTCCATCCCGACGATGCCCGCCCGGATGCGAAAGTGGCGCCGGACCGGGCTCCAGTCGGCGGCGTCGAGGGCTGCGGCGTCGATCCCACCATCCGCCAGATGGTCGAACTCCACCTCGTCCTTCTCGAAGAGCGCATCCACGTACGCCCGGGCGGCCATTTCGGCATCCTCGTCGTCCAACTGGCGAAACTGGCGTCGATCAACGATCGCGAAGGCCTCCACGGCACGCTCGTAGTCACCCGCATCGTGGGCCTGAAAGCCGCGGATGACGTGCTTCGACAGCGTCCGCGCCTGCTGGGTGACCTCCTCGCCGACCGTCACTGGCGAGGGCGATGAGAGCCCCGCAGGTACGGACTCCGCCCGACTATCCATGCAAGTGTGTGGTGATACAGGTGCAACCATTTAAACCCTTAGGCGCAGGCGACCGCCGGACGACGCCCGTCTGCCAGACGTCAGCCACCCGGCGGACATCGGCTGGCACCTACCGACCGCGCACTGCGTGCCAGAGCATCCGGGGCGTGACGAGCGATCGCGGCCGCCGGTCGAGCATGAGGACCCGGCCGAGGCGCTCGGCGACGCGGCCGTTCTCGTGGCCGGCGCTGATGACGCGATCGAGGTAGCGGTTGATGATCTCGGTTCCTCGGGGTTTCGGCCCCGACGTGGCCTCGAACGCGAAGTCACGGCCGACGGACAACAACCAGGCCGTGTCGACGATATCGGCGACCGCCTCGAAATACCGGTCGGGGTGGGGTGTCTGTTGACACTCGGCGAGGAGGTGATGGAGCGCGAGGGCCTCGAGGGCGGCGACGGACATCCCCTGCCCATAGATGGGGTTGAAGCTGGCGATCGCATCGCCAATCACGAGGAGGCCATCGGGGAACCGCTCGAGGTCGCCGTACCGTCGGCGGACGGCCGACGGAAACGGATGGAGATTGACGTCGGTCAGCCAATCTCGCTCGGCGGCGATCGACGCGATGGGCGGACCGGGGAGGCTGGTCGCGAACTCGAGGTAGTCGTCGCGATCGGTCGAGGGATGGTCCCCGTGGAGGCCCTGTAAGGTGACGAGCCAGCGGCCGTCCTCGACCGGGAAGACGCCCCCGCCGCGCGGGGTGGGCGGACTGGGCAGGGAGAGCAAGAGCCGACGATCCTCGGGTGGTCGATCGACGACCACCGTCGCGTAGGCCATGTCGACCGTCACGGTCTCGACGCGCGGTGGTGGGAAGCCTCGCTCCTCGAGGAGAGACGGGGTCCGGCTCGTCCGCCCGGTTGCATCGACGACGCAGTCGGCTTGAATCGCTGACTCCTCGCCGTCCGTTCGCACCCTGACGCCAGTCACCCGGTCGCCCGAATCTGACCAGGTGTACTCCACGAACTGCACCCCGTCACTCACAGCGATCGACTCCCGGTCCAGCACACCCTCGCGGATCGACCGTTCAAGGAGGGGCCGGCTGGCGGCATAGATGTGCAACCGGTGCGACGTCGGGGCCAGGGCACCCCCCTTGTCGAAGAAGGTGAGGTCGTTCGACCAGTCGAGGACCAACCCACCCGCTCCCAGGAGCCGCTCACCGAGGTCCGGGACGAGGTCCATGGCGGTGGCTCGCCCGGCCTCGAGCAGGAAATGCGGCTGGAGCCCCTGGGGGACGCCCCGGCGATGGGCTGCCTCATCGGGCAGGCGATCCCGTTCGACGACCACCACCGATTCGTAGGCGTCCGTGAGCACACGCGCTGCGAACAGCCCCGCCACGCTGGCTCCGATGACGACGGCACGGCCTGACCGTTGGGTGACGCCCTCCGGGTCGTACCGCGGGATCGAGGCGAGCGTCATCGACGATTCGTCCGTGCAGATCCGCCGAGAGGCCGTCAATCCCTCGGATTTCCCACCGATCGGACGCGCTCGCTTAAGACGCTCGCGGCCACCAAGGTCGGATATGGCTCCGGCTGACCCCCCTCGAGCGGGCATCCGAACCGATGGCGGCTCGCGGACCGACGAGGAACCACCGTCGACGGCCGTCCCGAGCGATCCGGATTACGACGACCTGATGGACCACCTTGAAGTGCTCCACGAGACGGTGGACGATCCCCACGAGCGTCGGACCGTCGCGGAGGCGATCACCCTCGTCAACCGGCTCCCCGGGAGCGCGGCGGTCCGTGACCGGGTGTCGAAGTACACCTCCAGGGACATCGCCGAGGGGATCGTGGGTGCGATCATCTTCGCCCTGCCGTTGCTCGTCGAGGACGGCGTGTTCGTCATCGCCGAATGGTTCATGGACGCCGCCATCGGGCCGGCACCGCTGTATCTCACCCTGAACGCCGTGTTCATCACGACCATCGTGGCGGGACTGTTGTATGTCACCGACGTGCGCGAGATCACGATTCGCAACCCCATCCTCGGCATCATCCCCCGTCGACTGGTAGGGCTCCTGGTGAGCTCGTTCCTGGTCGCCACCGGGTTGATGCTCATGTGGGGGCGACTGCACACCGGCGATCCGTCGCCTGTAGAGGCGTTGGCCCGCGTCAGCGTCGTCTGGACCGCGGCCGCCCTGGGTGCGAGCCTCGGCGACATCCTGCCCGGCGAAAGCAAGGGCCAGGACATCAACGACGTCATCGGCTCACTCGGCGACGAGCCCAGGCACGAGGGGTAGGTGACGGGTCGTCTCCACAGCATTGAAACCCGTCCAGACATGAAACCCGATTGCCATGTCTGACAACGACCCCGACCGCTTCTCAGCGGTCGACGACGCCATCGACCGAGTTCGATCAGAGCTCAATGAGGCGATCGAGGGAAGCAAGAGCGCCGGCGGGCGGGCGGCGAGGGAGACGCGTGAAGCCGTCGATGAGCTGGAGGAGCGACTCCGGTCGCTGCGCCGCCGCGAGCAGGACTGACGACCACCCTCTCGCCGAATTGGAGCCACCGGACCCACGGGAGTGAGGCCGGGGCGGCCGTCTGGTGCGTTGGCGGGCACACGAACGTTTATACGACCGACCCAATCAGGTTGGCATAGTGACCGGTGAGTGACACGCCGCGAACCGACGCGGCGATCGTCGCTCATTCGGGCGACCGTCGCCAACCATGTGTGCGCGCTCATTCGGTGGGCTTCAGCCCGGAGATCTCCCCACCGTCGTCCTGCAGTCGGCCGATGACCCGGCCGTGATCGAACCGATCCCCCACGAGCAGCTGCTGTGGGTCTTCATCATGCTCACGTTGTTGCTCGTGACCGCGCGAACGCTCGGTGAACTCGCCAAGCGGTTCAACCTGCCCGCGGTCGTGGGCGAGCTCTCAGCCGGCATCGTCCTTGGCCCGTCGTTGCTCAACGCCACGCAGCGGGTATTCGACGCGGTCTTTCCGGCGGGGACCGCTCTCGATCCCCAGTTCCACCTGCTCGAGGTCGTCTCCTGGATCGGGCTGGTGATGCTGATCGTGTTGACGGGTCTCGAGACGGATCTCGATCTGATCATCAGCCGGGGGGTCGACGCGACGGTCATCGCGCTGGCGAGCATCGTGGTGCCCTTCGCGTTCGGGTTCGGCTTCGGGTGGGTCATTCCCGAGGCGTTCATCGCCGAGGAGGGTGGGCGGCTCGTGTTCAGCCTCTTTTTGGGGACGGCCCTGTCCATCTCGGCGATCCCCGTCATCGCCAAGATCCTGATGGACATGGAGGTCATTCGCCGAGATTTCAGCCAGATCAAGCTCGCCGCCGGCATGATCAACGACACCCTCGGCTGGATCATGCTGGCGCTCGTCGCCGGCCTCGCCCGCACCGGTGAGGTCGAGCTCACCTCCACGGGGCTGACCGTGTTGTACCTCCTCATCTTCCTCGGCGTGGGCTTCACCCTCGGCCAGCGGGTTACTCGCGAGCTGTTCCGGCTCGTGGACAACTTCATCGGCGGCCAAGTTGCAAAGATCACGACGCTGATGGTGCTCGCCCTCGGGGTCGGCTCGATCACCCATTATCTCCACCTCGAGGCCGTCCTCGGGGCGTTCGTCGTCGGCATCCTCGTCGGCCAGGTCAAACGGTTCGACTACGAGACCGAACACACCTTCGAGATGGTCACCCTCGGCGTGTTCGCACCCATCTTCTTCGCGATTGCCGGCTTGCGCGTCGATCTATCGACGATGGCCGACCCCGAGGTGTTGGTCGTGGGTGTGGCCGCGCTTGGCATCGCCGTCGTCGGCAAGTTCGCCGGCGCCTATATCGGAGCCTACGCGGTCGGCCTCACGCCGTGGGAGCGCATCACGATGGGCGCCGGGCTCAACGCCCGCGGGGCGATGGAGATCATCGTCGCGATGATCGGCCTCGGC
>CAZCYF010000038.1:0-14452 GCA_964502835.1 uncultured Halobacteriales archaeon
GACTTGTCCCCCGTTCAAATCGGGGAGGGCGGACTCCGAGTTGGGTTACAGCTCGCTCACACCCTGATCGAATACATCCGGCCGACCGGTGTACCACAGTGGGCGTGGGGCTTCGCGTATTCAACCCACGAGCATCGAAGCGTGTTACACCACCCGTCTCAATCGATCTGGCTGATCTCGATCGATATCGGTCCGATACGCTGTTCAGGATTTGTTCACCGCCGGGATCAAAATCGTGTTCCGGTATCCACGCGAGGGTCCAACCAGGAGTACGAGACATCCTGGAGGATGTTGGTGGCGACGGCGATGACGGCAATCGTCAGCGTCACGCCCAACAGAATCGGCAAGTCCCGATTCCAGATCCCGTTGTAGATGAGCAATCCGATACCATCGATCCGAAAGACCGCCTCGATCACGACGACCGAGATCGCCAACAGCGTCAACATCTCGGTGAAGATCACCGAACAGAGCGGGATCGCGACGTTCTTGAGCACGTGTCTCGCCACGGCGATCGACCCGCCCCCCTTTGAGCGGACGAGCTTGATCGCGGGGCTGGTCAACACCTCCAGCGAGTACGCCCGGCTGTAACTCGCGATCGCCCCGAGCAGGGGGAGTGCCGTAATCACCGCCGGGAGGACCGTCCGGTAAAACAGTGGGCGTTCCATCGGGTTGAGGAACGTCGAACGGAACTGGAATGAGAAGCCGAGGGGGGCAAAGAGGGTCAAGAGCGTCGCACCGAGCCAGAACGTCGGCAGTCCGAAGCCGAGGTACACCGCGACCCGGGCGAGGGTCTCGCGGTTCAGTTGGCGCCACATCGCGAGGCCAAGGCCAGCTCCGGTGCCGAGGACGGACGCGATGACGACCGCCGGCACGACGTAGGTGCCCGAGGTGGTGACCGCCGACATGACCGTGGGGAAGACCGCCTCACCGGTTCGGAACGACTCCCCCCAGTCGAGGGTGAACATGTTCACCATCCAGTCGACGTACAGCTCCCACGCGGGCTTGTCCAGACCGCGCTCTGCGAGGTACTCCTGTCGAATCTCCTGGATGTACTCCTGGGGATTCTCCCGGAAGTCCATCCATAGCTCGCCGGCGATGAGCTGATCCAGATAGTAATCGGGCGTCAAGTTGAACAGCGCGAACACGGCGGTAAACACGACGAACACGGCGACGAAACCCATGGCCACGCGTTGGGCGACGAGGCGTGCGAGACTCACGGTGGATCACTGGGTGGGGACCAAGTGGAGGGATCCGTGCGGGTGAATGTCTAACGTGTATTTAACGATTCCCTTCCGGAATCGGTGGTGGATTCTCCGCAGGGCCACCTGGCCGGTCAGGTGCGTGATACCCCGCGATCGGGCGGTGGAGTCTCGCAAGCCCTAACTCACCGGCCATGATACGAAGCACCGTTCGTGCCCCGCGACCGCCTCGTGGTGGTGGTCATCGCCGCCATTGCCCTCTTTGCCCTGGCCGCTGGTGCAGCCAGCCTCTCGGATCCGGCCGCGATCGGTGACGGGAGCGACGGCTCAGGGTCGGATAACAGTCAGGCTCCGACCACGCCCAACCAGCCCGGGGTCGATGCACCGATGGATGAAAACAACTCGCCATTTGCCGCGGCGACCGGCGAACTCTGTGTGATCTCGGTCGACTTCGAGGTCGGTCTTTCCGTCGTCGTGGTGTTGACCGCGCTCATCGCGGCCCTGATCTGGGTCCGCATCTCCCGACTCGCCGCCGTCGCGTCCGTCCTCGGGATCGCCCCGATCATGGTCATGATCTACGCCTTCCTCACGCTGGGGTGTTATGAGATCGCCCCAGACAACGAGTCGGAGGCGGGAATCCCGGGTCGGAACACGAGTCCGCCCCTCGAGGACGAGGGCGGTGAGGCGGCCAGGCAGATCCTCGAGCTCTCAACCGATCCGCTGGTCGTCCTCGTGGGGCTGGCCGTGATCGGCGTCCTCGTGGCGACGGTGGCGATGCGCGGCCTCGACAGCGATTCTGATGCCGTCGGGCCCGAGGAGCCGACGCCGGCCACGTCGTCGGTGGAGGCCACCGAACTGGCCAGGATCGCCGGATCGACCGCCGACCGCCTCGCCGAAACGGACACGGCGGACGGTGCCCTCGAGAACGAGGTCTACCGGGCGTGGCGGCAGATGACCGCACATCTCGACGTCGACGCCCCGGCGACCTCGACGCCGGGTGAGTTCGCGGCCGCGGCCATCGATGCCGGCCTCGACCCCGACGACGTCCACGCACTGACCACGCTTTTCGAGGAGGTCCGGTATGGCGAGCGGCCGGCCACGCCAGCCCGCGAGGAGGCAGCAATCGAGACGCTTCGGCGCATCGAGCGCCAGTACGGGGAGGGCGACGGATGAGGCGATCCGGCCTCGTCGGCGCGGCATTGGTCGCGCTCGCGAGCGCGGTGATCGTGATTGCCGATCCGGCCCTGGTTGCCGAATTCAGCGTCGATGACGTGTTCGTGTACCTCCTCGGCTTCGGGATGATTCTCCTCGGGTTCATCCGGGCGTATCGCGGCCGCCATCGCCATCGACAGGCGTTCGAGCCCGACGAGCCCGAGAGCCTCGGTGACGTGGACCCCCTTGGCGAGGGACTCGATACCGCCTGGGACGACTTCCGATTCGAGACGATCGCCATCCAGATTCTCACCCGAACGGAGGGGTGCTCCGATGCCGAGGCCCGCCGGATGTTGGAGGCGGGAACCTGGACGGACGACGCCACTGCGGCAGCGTATTTCACCGCCGATGGCCTCCCGGAGCGCGAGCTCAGCGCCGAACGCGCCCAGGAGTGGCTGGCCGATGCGACGGCGATCCAACGCACCCGGGCGCTCGAAGCGCTCGCTGAACTGGTCCATCTCGACACGGGGGGTGACGACGAGTGAGCACCCTGGCACGAGCGGGCCAGGTCGATCACCGCTCGGCTGCCCCGGAGCTGAGCCACACGGAGCCGCCCGCGACCGTCGACCAGGAGCGTATCTGGGAGATCGACGGCTATCCGACGAATCGGTGGTTCGGCATCGGCGCCCTCGCTCTCGCCATCGCGGGCATCGGCATCGTCACGACCCAGCCGGCGGTCGTCCTGCTTGCGGCCATGGGTGCCTGGTACGCCCTGTACGGCCGGTTGGTTCGCCAACCCGAGGCGACCGTCCAACTCACCCGCGAGATCGACGACCCCACGGGATCTCCCGGTGATCACCTCCGCGTCACGGTCCAGCTCGAGAACGTGGGCGATCGGGCCCTCCCCGATGTCCGGGTCGCCGACGGCGTGCCGGATACCTTGACGGTGGTCGAGGGCACGCCGCGCCACGCGACCGCTCTGGCACCTGGCGCCCAGGATCAGTTCTCGTACGTCATCGAGGCACGACGGGGCTACCACGGGTTCGACGAGGCGACGGTCATCCTCCGGGACCTGGCCGGGGCCAACGAGCACGTCTATGCCGCGGAGGTCCCCTCGGAGGTGCACGTCCAGCCCGATCCCGATCCGATGCCACCGCTGCCCTTGCGCGAACTCACGCGCATGGTCACCGGCCGGGTGGAGACGCGCCACGGCGGCGAGGGCGTCGAGTTCCACTCCACTCGCGAGTACCGCGCGGGCGACCCGCGCAGCCAGATCGACTGGAACCGCATGGCGCGCACGGGCGAACTCACCACCGTCGAGTACCGCCAGGAGCGCGCCGCGACGGTGGTGGTCATCGTCGACGTCCGGCCGGAGGCCTTCGTGGCCATGCCGAACCGGGCGCCGCCGGCGGCCAACGCGGGCCTCGATGCGGCGGTCTCCGTCTTCTTCGCGTTGCTCGATGCGGGCGACCGTGTCGGGGTGGCCACCCTCGGCCCCGATCCCGTGTGGATCCCGCCCCGGCTGGGCTCGGACCACCGCGCCATGGCGCGGTTGCTGTTCGGGAGTCACCCGGCGTTCGGGCCGGCCCCCCCGACCGATCGCGTCCCGGCGAACCGGGCGCGACGGTCGCTCCTGCGGCGGTTGCCCGCGGAAGCCCAGGTGGTGTTCCTCAGCCCGCTCGCCGACGGGAGCGCGGAACGGTTCGCGGTCGGCCTCGAATCACGCGGCCATCCGGTGACCATCCTCAGTCCGGATCCGAGCGGGTCCGCGACCGACGGCCAGTTGCTCGCCGCGTTGGAGCGACATTTGCGCGTCGCCCGTCTCCGCGAGCGGGGCATCCGCGTCATCGAGTGGGACGACGATCGCTCGCTCATGGCGGCCATCGAAGGAGGGCAGCGCCGATGGTGAGCGACCCGGTCGCGGTCGACCCGAGGCCGTCCACGGTGGGATCGATGATCGCCCTGGTCGCCGCGATCGCGGCGACCATGTTGCTCGCCTCGGCATTCCTCCTCGGCGCGATCCTCGCGGGGATCGGGACGGCCGCCATCGGCTTCACCGCGTTGGGGGGCCCCCGCGATATCGGCCGTGCGGGGGTTGCCGTGGTCCTCGGTGGCGTCCTCGCCGCCGGACTGGGTGGTGCCTCGCCGACGTTCGTGCTCGCCGCGACGGTCCTCGTGGTCGTCGCCTGGGACGCCCAGGCCAATGCGCGCTCGTTGGGCCAGCAGGTCGGCCGACGTGCCACGACCATCCGGGCCGAGCTCGCCCACACCGGGGGCACCCTCATCGGCGGGACGATCGCGGCCGGTGCGGCCATCGGCGCCTTCATTGCCGTCCCCGGTGGCTGGCCGCTCACGGCCATCGGGCTCGTGTTCCTTGGAGCCGCGTTGTTGCTGGTCTGGCTCGAAGGCTGACCTACTGGTGGGGAACCGTCGGCACGGCGACCTCGTCGAGGACGCGATCGACGAGATCGGCCGGCTCGATCCCCTCGACACGCGCATCCGGTGTCAGGATGAGCCGATGCGCCAACACGGGTTGGGCCACGGCGGCGACGTCATCCGGCGTGACGAAGTCGCGGTTGGCGACGACCGCGTGCGCCCGACTCGCCTCGAACAGCCGCTGGGTTCCACGCGGAGAGACGCCGACGCGAACGGGGTTGAGCTCGCGCGTGGCATGGGTGATGGTGGCCATATACTCGAGGAGGTCCGCGTCGACGTGGACGGACTCTGGCGCCTGCCGGAGGGCCGCCACGTCGAGGTCGGCGTCGACCGGATCGACCGTCGGGGTCTGCGTCGTGCGGGCGGCGCGTCGCTCGAGAAGGGTCACCTCCTCGTCGAGATCGGGATAGCCAACGCTCGTTTTCACCGTGAACCGGTCGAGCTGGGCCTCGGGCAGGGTGAACGTTCCCTCCTGCTCGACGGGATTCTGGGTGGCGATGACGAAAAACGGCGAGGGCAGCTGGAAGGTCTCGCCGCCGGTGGTCACCTGTGCCTCCTCCATCGCCTCGAGGAGGGCCGCCTGCGTCTTCGGGGGCGCGCGATTGATCTCGTCGGCCAGCACGACGTTGCCGAAGATGGGCCCCTCGGCGAACTCGAACGCGCCGGTGCGTTCATCGTAGACGTGCGTTCCCGTCACGTCAGCCGGGAGCAGGTCGGGAGTGAACTGGATGCGGCTGAACGACAACCCGAGGGCGCGAGCGATCGAGCGGGCGGTGAGGGTCTTGCCGGTGCCGGGGACGTCCTCGAGGAGGACGTGGCCGCGGGCCAGGAGCCCCACGGCCACCGTATCGAGGAAGGTGCGATCGGCGATGATCGCCTCGTTGACCTCGTCCAGGACGGCCGAGATCGTCTCATGGGCGTCTGAGACGTCCATGTGTGGCGATTGCGGCTAGCCGGTTTGAGTGTGGCGGTCCCGTCCGACCGAAATCCATAACAGCGCCCCCGGGCGTACCGACGGTGCGTGCCGAGGTAGCCTAGCCCGGCCAAGGCGGTTGCCTCGAGAGCAACTGTCCGCAAGGACTCGTGAGTTCAAATCTCACCCTCGGCGCTTGGGTTTCGAGTACTCGTCACCGCCAGAGTCGGCGCTCAGTCATCGACGACGGCCACACGGTCACCCACCTCGACGTCGGCGGCGGCACCCGCGGGACATTCGATGATCCGGTCGGCGCGGCCGACGCCGAGGCCGATCATCGGCCGCAGCCGCTTGACGTGGGTCACGCGGTCGTCGACCGTCCAGATGACGTCCAAGGCCGCGACCACGCCGACCATATGCACGCTGCGACGCCCCGTCGCGTCGAAGGGAAAGACCAACGCACCACCCTCGGGCAGGCCACGCGTGAACATGAGCCCCCGCGCTCGCTGCCACCGGGTGCTGGCCACGTCGACGTCGCTGGCGATGGTCGCTGCGGGGCCGCCCGTGTCTGGGCGGTGGACGACCTTCATGGTCCGTTGGGTGACCCGAATCCCTATAGCCCTTGGTGGCACAGCGCCATCCATCGATGAAGCGCACGCCGGGCGGGACGCCCGTCGGCGTCAACGATCCCCTCGATGTGGTCGACCGGTGTGACTGGGTCACGCAGGAGGGCCGGTGTCGGTTCGCCATCGAGCGCGCCGATCGCGACCCGGCGTTCGCCGCCGACCGGCGCGCCGAAGACTACCGGTGTCCGTACGTGGAGGGGGATGGCACATGGACCGAGTGCGCGCACTTCCGGTCGCGGGCGTCGGGCCGGCGGTGTGCCCGCTGTGGGCTGGCGTCGCGTCCCGTCGCCCACGATCCGGACGCGCGGCCACTCCTCGAGGAACACCACGTGAGCTACGGCGACGCGGACGGCGGCGAGGTGACCGTCGTGCTGTGTCGATGGTGTCACGCCAAGGTCCACGCCGGCCGGGCCAGCTTGGACGACGACGTCGACCCAGATCCCGCGGCCCTCGAGGTGTTCGCCAGGCGCCGCCGGCGGGAAGCAACCGAGACGTTCCAGTCGGCCGCCGACCGTCGCGAGGAGTGAGTCACGTCACTCGATGATGTCCTTGACCTGTCGTGCCTGGCCGCCGAGGGCGGGGTCACGCTCGACGAGGCGAAACACCTCGTGGTCGGTCACCTCGGGGTAGGGCTTTTGCAACGCCTCCTCGAGCAGCTCCTTGTCGAGGCGAAAGTCGATGCCCTCGTACTCGACATCGACGCCGTGCTCGTCGAACGACAGCGAGGTCATGCTCGGCGAGGGGTAACCACTCGACGGATATAGGCCATCCGGCAGACGGGCGTCAGACACGTCGCTGGCGTTTAATACCGATGGACTCGTGGATTCGGTCGTGTCGGCCGAACGTCCAGCACTGGATGAACTGGTCCTGCCCGCCGGGACCGAGATCGAGGAACGAGCGATCGTCACCGAGGCGGACGTCCTCGTCGGGGGACGCACCACGCTCGACTTCGCGGTTCGTGGCGAGAGCGTGATGGTCGGCGAGGGCGTCGAGGTCGGCGGCGACATTGAGGCTGCCGGCGACTGTCGCCTCGGCATGTGGACCTCCGTCGATGGCTCGGTCGTCGTCGAACGCGACGCCTATCTCGGCGAGCGCGCCAGCGTCGACGGCCAGCTCGTCGTCGGGCGCGACCTGGACATCGGCGACGACGTCGATATCGCCGACGGGTTTGAGGCCAACGGGTGGATCGTCATTCGCAATCCCATGCCGTTGGTGCTCTTCTTCCTGGCATATCTCGCGCACGTGTTGCGCACCGGCGACGAGGAGACCCTCGAGGCGCTCCAGGAGGCCGCTGACGAGGCGGCCGAGGAGATCCCGACCGCCGCCGACGGTGCGCCGGCCATGCTGGTGCCCCGCGGTTCGACGATTACGGATGACCAGTGGGAGGTGTCGACGCCCGCGCACGTGGGTGCCACGTGTCGGGTTCACGGCAACCTCCGCGCACAGCGCATTCGTGTCGACGAATCTGCGGAAATCTATGGCAGCCTCCGGGCCCGCGAGGACGTCATGGTCGGCGAGGAGACGGTCGTCCACGGTGACGTCCGGGCGCGCCACGGCATCGTCGATATGGGCCCGGGGGTGACCGTCAAGGGTGACGTCCGCTGTCACGACCTGACCCTCGACCCCTCGGCGACCGTCGAGGGTGACATCCGCGCTCGTGGCACCGTGGAGATGGGCGAGTAAGCAACTATCGCATTTCGGACCCCGTTCGGGCCGTTCGTTCCGGCCGGGACGTCCCGTCGGCGTTGCGTACCCAGTTTCGAAACACAGTTGCAACACACGCGTCAACGGTCACCCGATGACGACGCTCGCGTTGGCGGGCAAGCCTAACACGGGCAAGTCCACCTTCTTCGCGGCCGCGACGATGGCCGACGTCGATACGGGCAACTATCCCTTTACGACGATCGACCCCAATCGCGGCATCACCCACGCCCGGACCGACTGCCCCTGTCTCGACCTCGACGGGCGATGTGGCAACGATACCTGTCGAGCGGGCAAGCGGTACGTACCGGTCGAGCTGGTCGACGTGGCCGGGCTCGTCCCGGGTGCCCACGAGGGGCGGGGTCTCGGCAACCAGTTCCTCGACGCCCTCACCGAGGCAGACGCCATCGTCAACGTGATCGATGCCGCTGGGGCGACGAACGCCGAGGGCGAACCGGTCGCGATCGGCACCCACGACCCCCTCGAGGAGGTCGACTTCGTCGTCGAGGAGCTCGACCACTGGTTCGCTGACATCCTCGAGCGCAACTGGGAGGGCGTCGCCCGGCAGTCGCGATCGCCGGAGTTCGACCTCGAGGCCGCCCTCACAGACGTCCTGACGGGGGTCGGCGCCACCGAGGCCGACGTCGTGAGCGTCCTTCGCGAGCTGGCCTATCCGGACGATCCTCTGACGTGGGAGCGCGAGCAGTTCGAGGCCCTCGGGGTGGCCATCCGCCGCCAGACCAAACCCGTGGTCATCGCGGCGAACAAGGTCGACGTCGCCCCCGCGGAGCACGTCGAGGCCCTGCTCGACCTCGACCTGCCCGTCGTCCCGACGACCGCCGAGGGCGAGCTGGCGCTCCGGCGGGCAGCGCGTGCCGACCTCGTCGACTATGATCCCGGCGACGCGACCTTCGAGGTGGTCGGGGAGATCAGCGACGAGCAACACCGGGCCCTCGAGGCGCTTCGCGACACGATGGCCGACCATGCGGGGACGGGCGTGCAAGCAACGATTGATACGGCCGTGTACGACGTCCTCGATCGAATCACCGCCTTTCCGGTCCAGGATGCCAGCAACTGGGTCGACGCGAGCGGGACCGTCCTTCCGGACGCCCACCTTCTTCCACGGGGCTCGACGCCGCGTGACCTGGCGTACGCGGTGCATTCCGACATCGGCGATGGCTACCTGCACGCGGTCGACGCCCGCTCTGGCCGCGACGTGAGCGAGGACTACGAGCTCGCGGAGGGCGACGTCATCAAGGTGGTCTCGACGGCGACGTGAGCCCGATCGAGAGGGTTTTTGTTGCTCGTCGAGGACCATCCGCGTATGCTCGACGACGCCCTCGAAGTCCTCCTTGACGCCCTCGGCTACGGCTTCGATCGCCAGTCGACGGACCGGTCCCTCCGCACGAAACTCGTCCTGTTCGTCGTGTTCTTCCTCGTTTTGATCGGCATCTTCGTCGCGATCGACCAGTTCGCGTGACGTCGGCGTCTACGGGACCTCGAACCACGCCACGGCGATCAACGCGGCCAGAAAGAGGTACGACCCTCGAATCAACAGCATCGTCTGCACCCGGGGTCCGTGCCGGCTCGCGACGTAGGCGACCGGCGAGAACGCCGCGACGGCCAGGAGCGACGCCGGTTCGACCACGCCGACGACCGCGAGGCCACTGACGCCGACCATCGCGAGGCCCATCAACCCGAGGGCGAGGCGATGGGCCGATTCGATCCCCAGCACGACGCCGACGGAGCGTTTGGCATGCTCGCGGTCCCAGTCGTGGTCCTGCAGGTCGTCGACGATCTTCACGCCCGTGAGGAGGACGACGAACACGACCGCGAGGCCGACCGCCTCGGCGGAGAGAACTTGAACCTGGACGTAGTGGCCGCCCAGGATGGCCAGGCCGATGCCGACGGGATAGCCCATCGACGTCGTCACCGGATGGCGGTCGAGATACGGTGCATGCAGATACCCGATCAGCCATCCCGGTAGCGTCAGCGCCACGGCCCAGGCGTCGACGAGCACGAACAGCCCGAACAGGCTGGCACCGGCCGCGAGCGTGGTGGCGTGAATCCCGAGGCGGAATCCGCGCGGGGTCAACGGGGTGTCGTCGTCCTCACCGCGGCGGTAGTAATCGACGTAGCCGTCGCGCAGGTGCGCGACGTAGACGGAACAGAAGATGGTGGCCACGTGGAGGAGGGCGGCCAGTGGCGCCAACGCCCCGGCCAGGATGGCCCCGAACGCGGCCGCGGCCACCGGCGGGAGCATGAACACCGGGTGGACCTTGCGAAGGTAGGCGCGACCGACCGCGTATGGACCGCGTCCGGATCGGGCCAGCGCCATGGTATGTCATTCGGTACCACTGGCCATAAACCCGGAGCCTCATCTGTCGGGTGGCGGTTGTCGGTCACCTGCCGCCCGTCGCGCGCCCGGCAGTGCCAGGCACCACGCGATGCGATCGGGGACCGGTTTGCCCCGACCGGCACCGAGTCAGGGGGGAGGGCTACCGTTGATTGATCGTCCCGGCGACCTCGGCGAAGACGTCGATCGCCCGCTCGATCTCCTCCTCGGCGGCCGCATACGAGATGCGCACCTGGCCCTCGCCACCGGGGCCGAAGGCACCGCCGGGTACGACGATGACACCGCGGTCGAGGACCGCGTCGGCCCATCCTTCGGGCACCGTCGGCATGGCGTAAAACGCGCCGTTTGGCGTCGGCGCCTCGAGGCCGGCCGACGCCAGCCCCTCGAGCAGGCGGTCGCGGCGCCGTTCGAACGTGTCGACCATCCGCTCGACCGGGTCCTGCGGACCCTGCAAGGCGGCCGTCGCGGCCACCTGTGCGGGCGCGCCGGCGCACGCCTGAATGTACTGGTGGATCTTGAGCATCCGCTCGGAGCGCTCGGGGCTGGCGAGCACCCAGCCCAGCCGCCAGCCGGTCATCGCGTAGGCCTTCGAACAGGAGTTGACGACGACCACGTTGTCCGTCTCGGCGTGAGCCATCGGGCTGACGTGACGGCCCTCATAGAGGATGTGTTCGTAGACCTCATCGGAGATGCAAAGCACGTCGTGGTCGTCCGCGATCGCCGCGAAGGCGCGCATCTCCGCGGGCGTCTGGACGCCACCGGTTGGATTCGCCGGGCTGTTGATGACGAACGCCGCCGTGTCCTCGGTGATCGCCGCCTCGACCGCCGCCGGGTCGAGGGTGAGGTCGTCGGTGAGTCCGACGCGCACCGGCGTGCCGCCGGCGACGTGGGTGAGTGCCGCATAGGAGACGAAGCCGGGATCGGGGATGATCACCTCGTCGCCGGGGTCGACGTGGGCCTGGATGGCCAGGTGAAGCGCCTCCGACCCCCCGGCGGTGACGAGGACCGACCCCGGTTCGGGGTCGAGGTCGTTGTCCCGTCGGTGCTTCGACCGGATGGCCGCGCGCAGCTCGTCGGTGCCGCGGTTGGCGGTATACGCATCGACGCGGCCGGCCTCGATCGCCTCGACGGCCGCCGCGTGGACGTGGTCCGGGGCGGAAAAATCGGGCTGGCCGAGGCCGAGATTGATCGCGTCCGGCCCGGCCGCCTCGAACACCTCGCGGATGCCGCTGAGGCTGACCCGGTCGGTTCGACGGGCGAAATCGACCATGGCGGAACGACGCCGCGGCCGTATTAGTACATGTGGAAACGCACCCGAGCGCAACCCCCATGGCCCCCCACACCGAGATGGTGGCCATGGCGCCCCTCGAGCGGTATCGGGAGCTCATCGACGACTTCGATGCGTTTCGACGCGCGTGTGCGCGACCGCTGCCAACGACGATCCGCGTCCACCGCGAGGCCGCCGCCGTCGACGAGGTCGTCGATGCCCTCGAGGAGGCCGGTGTCACGGCCCGGCCGCTGTCGTGGGCCGATGACGTCCTCGAACTCGACACGGCGACGCCCGGTCGGACCCTCCCCGACTTCCTGGGGTGGAGTCAGGGGATGGAAGCGGCCTCGTGTCTGCCGGCTCCCGTGCTCGATCCGGCCCCCGGCGACCGCGTCTGGGACGCCTGCGCGGCCCCTGGCGGGAAAACCGGCCACCTGGTCGATCTGATGGACGATTCGGGGCTGGTCTACGCGACCGATGTGAACCTGGGGCGGCTGTCCTCGCTGCGGTTCAACACCGAGCGCCTGGGTGCGACCTGCGTCGTGGCCGACCGCGCCGACGCACGCCACGTCAGCTTCGATCCCATCGGGATCGACGGCTTCGACGGCGTGCTCGTGGATGCCCCCTGTTCCTGTGAGGGCACCGTGCGCGACCGACCGGACGTGCTCGACGACTGGTCGCTCGAGTGGGTTCGTTCGCTCCACGGCCTCCAGCGCGACGTCCTGTCGCGGGCGGTGACGGCGACCGCACCCGGCGGCCGCGTCGTGTATGCCACCTGCACGTTTGCTCCCGAGGAGAACGAGGCGGTGCTCGATGCGGTTCTGAACCGCCACGACTGCACGATGGCGGCGATCGACCTGCCCGTCGAGACTGCCCCCGGCGTGACGGCATGGGCAGGCGAGACCTACGACCCGAGCGTGGCGAAGGCACACCGGGTGTATCCCCACCTGAGCGACACCGGCGGCTTCTTCATCGCCGCCCTCCGGGTGGCCGCATGACCGACGTCTCGACCCGGTTCGACCGCGTCCCGGCGACACCAACGGACGGTGAGCCGCCCGATCGGCGCACCATCCTGGCGTGGTGGGACGAGACCTTCGGCATCGACCCGGGCGTCTTTGATTCCTACACGTTCTGGGAACGCGGCCGGGGCAAGCTCTGGTGCACCACGGCGGACGTCCCCGATCCGGCCGACGTCGAGGCCCTCGGTCTGTTCTGTCTGCGCACCCGCGGGGCCGACTGGAAGCCGACGACCGACGCCGCCCAGCGCTTCGGGGACCATGCGACCGCGCGCGTCATCACGCTCGATCGGACCGACGCCGCCAGATTTGTCGCCGGCGAGGACCAATCCGTCGACTGGGGCGGCCCCCGGGGGTACGTCCTCGTCCGCACCGCCGTGGCTGGCCGCGCGGCCACGCTCGGCGTGGGCCAGCACCTCGACGGGACGCTCGTCTCCAACGTCCCCACCCAGCGTCGTCGGGAGCTGGTGGGGTCGGCCGCGGATGTGTAGGTTTTTGAACGGCCGTACCCGAACCATGCGCCGATGAGCGACCAGGAGGTCTCCGAGTCGCCCGAGGCCGAGACGGCGTCGATCCCCGACGACCTCGTGGCGCGGGTGGCCGCCCACGACGAGGAGTTGGCCGACGCGGTCGACGCGCTCGAGACCCGGTCGGCCGACCTCGCCGCCGCGCTCGAGTCGGCCGAGGCCGAGGTGGACGACCTCACGAGCCGGCTCAAGCGGGCCCACGCCGACTTCGAGAACTACAAAAAGCGCGTCGAGCGCCGCGAGGACGAGCTCCGCGAGCGGGCGACCGAGCAGCTCGTCGAGCGGCTGCTGTCGGTCCGCGACGACCTCCAGCGTGCCGTCGAGGAGGACGACCAGTCGGCCGCGGACCTTCGTGAGGGCATCGAGTTGACCCTTCGCGAGCTCGATCGCATCCTCGACGCCGAGGGGGTCGAGGAGATCGCCCCCGACCCGGGCGACGAACCGGACCCCCACCGCCACGAGGTGATGATGCGCACCGAGGCCGACCAGCCCGCCGAGACGATCGCCGAGGTGTTCGAACCCGGCTACGAACAGGGGGGCAAGGTGTTGCGCCCGGCGAAGGTGACCGTCAGCGACGGCCCCCCCGACGAGACGGCCGAGGAGTAGGCAGCTGCGGCCATCTAAACAGGTTTAAACGGCGGAAGTGGTTATTCCTCGCCCGATGACGAGCGAGAAGATCCTCGGGATCGATCTGGGGACGACGAACAGTGCGTTCGCCGTGATGGAGGGTAGCGACCCCGAGATCATCGTGAACGCCGAGGGGGACCGGACGACCCCCTCGGTGGTCGCCTTCACCGACGACGGCGAGCGCCTGGTCGGCAAGCCGGCGAAGAACCAGGCGATCCAGAATCCCGACCGGACGATCGCATCGATCAAGCGCCACATGGGCGAGGAGGACTACACCGTCGAGATCGAGGGCGAGGAGTACACGCCCGAGCAGATCTCGGCGATGATCCTCCAGAAGATCAAGCGCGACGCCGAGGACTACCTCGGCGACGAGGTCGAGAAGGCCGTCATCACGGTGCCGGCGTACTTCAACGACCGCCAGCGGCAGGCGACGAAGGACGCCGGCGAGATCGCCGGCTTCGAGGTCGAGCGCATCGTCAACGAGCCGACCGCGGCCGCGATGGCCTACGGCCTCGACGACGAGTCCGACCAGACCGTCCTCGTCTACGACCTCGGGGGCGGGACGTTCGACGTCTCGATCCTCGACCTCGGCGGCGGCGTCTACGAGGTCGTCGCCACCAACGGCGACAACG
>CAZCYF010000039.1:0-13953 GCA_964502835.1 uncultured Halobacteriales archaeon
AAATTGTCATGCCGGACGTTACTCGTTGAACTAGGATCGGGTGAACCCTCAAATTCCTTCATTTCTGTTGATAAGAAATGATTTGTGATTGCCCCGTAGCCCTCTTTGGGAAAGTGCGATCTGACTTGATGGGGGCTAGCCTCAACGATCGCAATCGTGCCCGTTGCATCGGCGATGAGAAAGTTCGTGTTCCTCGCATGGGGTATTTCCTCAAGGAAATCCACCGCTTCCTCAGTCGATTCATAGCGGTCAAGGATCACACGAGCCGCGAGGGCGACCCACATCGGGTGCTGGATATCGATAGGATGACTGATAACACCGTCGACGCGGTCACCGTCCGGCGTACCCTCATATATCGGATATTGAAGCATGGGGGAGTGGGTCGAGCTGTACGAAGCGATTCGAGATCGGTTCGGCGAACGTGGGTCGGTTGATATTACCACCATCGCCCGGCCAGCGTTCTAGTAATTGATCTGATTGTGTGACCTGATTTTCCCGCGTAGACGGTCGGCATTGAAGTGACGCAATACGCATGGCGATGACCCCCACTGTATTTGAAAGCCTTAAATACGTATTTGGCAAATTGAATGGCGAGTAAATATTTGCCATGTTGGGCTCTTTCAACCCAATTCGACAACGTTTCGGAGGGATATAACCATCAGCATGGCGTGTCTCTCCGAATAATCGGAGGTGGATCAAGTGTCATTTTCGAACGCTGGAGCTACTCAATACACAAAGCACGACGGAGGAAACGTTGTATGTTCAAGTGAGGCAGATTGGGGAGTGCCCGTGACCAAGTCCAAGGTCCCATATTGTGGCAATCGTAACGATTGCCCGTAAGACTCGAAGTCGAATCCTCTCGGAGTATTTCCAGTAGTTCCCAAGTCTCGAGTGTCCACCCGCTGATTTTGGTGAATAACACAATCTGTCTCGTTCTTCGCGTTCAACGATTGGCTATCTCTGGCACAATCCCAGCTACCGTGGTGGCGGACGCCGGTTCACGTCCCGAGTGTAATTGCAGATAGCCCGTTCCCAACGGTGACGATCGATCGAGGCCTTCCACGAACTCCCGACGGCGAGATCCTCGACCGATGGGGCCGATTGAGCCAGCCGCGTCGGTCCACCCGAGGTCCATCCAGTCGCAATCCGAACCCTGCAACCCTCGCCGGATGGGCGGCGTTTTTACGTCGTCTCGTGAAGGCAGCCCATGGACGTCCCCCTCCACGACACCCTCGACGGACAGGTCGCCCTCGTAACCGGTGCCTCGAGGGGTATCGGTGCGGCGATCGCGGACGAGCTCGCTCGACGCGGGGCCACGGTCTACGGTGGCGCCCGCGACCCCGCCGACGTCAGTGACGACCACCACGGCATCCGGCTGGACGTGACCGACGAAGCCGATATCGGTCGTGCCATGGACCGCCTCCGGTACGAGGCCGACCGGCTCGACATCCTCGTCAACAACGCCGGGATCGGTGGCCCGGCGGGGCCCATCGGCGAGTCCACGACGGGCGGGATCGACCGCGTCCTCGACACCAACCTGCGCGGGCCGATTCTGCTCGCCAAACACGGCCTCGAGTTGCTGCTCGAGCGCGACGGCGGGCGGGTGGTGAACGTCTCGAGCACCGGCGGTCAGCTGTCCGGTGACGCCGACCGGTGGCGTGGCGTCTACTCGCTGTCGAAGTCCGGCGTGAACGGCCTCACCGTCCAGCTCGATGCGGCCTACGGCGACGACGGCCTCATCGCGAACGCGGCGTCACCGGGGTGGGTCCAGACGGACCTCGGCGGTCCCGAGGCGCCCCAGACGCCCGCGGAGGGGGCCGACACGCCGGCCTGGCTCGCCCGCTTCGCGCCGGGGGCGCCGGGTGGGCTGTTCTGGGAGGACCGGTCGGTCATCGAGTGGTAGCTCGTGCGGCGTTCGGTGGCGACGAAAAGCGGCGGACGGCGTGGGTGGGAGGCGTATGCGGTGGAGACGGATCGAACGAGGCTGGCCCACGGCCGTGGGCGGGATACTGGAGACGTGGGGGGTGGGTGGAATGGCACCGTCGAACGGATGCACACAATCCAATGGCCGCCTCACGAGGAGGCCCACCCGACATCGAGCGGGTCGGCCGACACCGATCCGACTACGTGGCGTGGAGGCCGCCACAGTCCGGACAGTAGGCGTGGCGTCGGTACATGGTGGTGTTCTCGAGGGGCTGCTCGCAGTCCTGACAGCGTTGGTAGGGTTCCACGTGCATGGATGCGCTGGGTGCACCGCCCCCGCGTCGGGGGCCGTTGGTTGAGCCAAGGTGAGCCATCGATTTAGGCTTACCGAAAAATCCGGGCGCCGGACGGTCTCGTCGGGTGGGCCGAAGGGACATCCTTATCATCTGTCCGACACTACAGTTACTCGAACTATGGACGCAAGTGATCTTCAGGCGATGCTCGATGAGAACGGCGAACTGATGGTGCAGGTCGCGGAGTTCGACCAGCCCCTCGAGCTCCACCTGCACGACACCGACATCGGCGAGGAAACCGTCCGGCTCCAACTGACGGACGGCGTCCTCAGCTTCAACATCGAGGACGTCACCGGCGCCTGGCAGCACACCCACTCGCTGGCCGACCTCGGCCTCGAGTAGGACCGCCCCGCTCGCGGCGGTATCCTGCGGTAGCTCCTTTCGAGGGAGTCAATCCAATTCTCAGTAAAGAGATGGCCCGGGTGACCGTTCCATTGCACAGTCAGTTGGTTCGCTCCTCACCGGCCAGGTCGCCACCGATGCGCTCGCGGAGGTCGACGCCGCGTCGAGACAGATACCACGACCGGACGAGATAGTATCCGATGCCCGCTCCCGTCAGGGGCAACCAGACGAGGAAGGTCGCGGTCTCCTCGAGAGCCAACACCGCGAACAACACGACGTTCGCGAGGAGCGCCGCGACGGCGATCGCCGTCAGCCACCGCGGGGCAATGTCGATCGGCGCGTTGGCGTACGCCGCCGGCCGACGCCGGACCAAGGCGATCGCGGCCACCATGACGGGCACGATCAGCGCGATGCTGCCAAACGCCATCATCGTGCTGAAGCCCTCGAGGGTCAGGGGGCTGATGAGAAAGGCGATCGAGACGACGTAGATCAGCGAGAGCCCCCAGTGGGGCGTGTCGAACCGGTCGTTTACCTCCGCCAGGGCGGCCGGGAAGATGCCGTCGTTCGCGAGGGCGAGCAGGTATTTCGGGGCGATGATGTAGACGGCGTTGATCGTCGTGGCGATGGCGAAGAGTCCGCCGCCGACGGCAAAGACGTCCGCAAGCGCCGGCGAGAGCGCCGCATCGGCCGCGACCGACAGCGGCTCGCCCGCGAGGGCGTCCCACTCGACGACGCCCACGGCCACGAGGCTGGTCGCCACGTACACGACGAGGATGAGCGGGACGCTAATCAGGAACGACCGGGGGATCGTGAGGGTGGCCTCCCGGAGCTCGCCGCCGATGTCGACGATGAAGTTCGCCCCCATGCAGACGAAATACAGCAAGGCGGCACCGACGAGCACGCCAGACAGGCCGGTGGGAAACGGTGGATCGAGATGGGCCGCCTCCACGCTCGGGATGCCCCCGACGATGAACACGCCCAGGCTCACCAACAGCGTCACGAGCAGGAGCTGTTGCACCACGGCGGCCGGTTCGAGGCCGATGAGGTTGATGAGAAACAGCGCGGTCAGGACGACCACGCCGGCCAGGCGGGGATCGACCGCGATGACGCCGTCGAGGTACTGCCCGAAGCTGAGCCCGTACAGCGGCAAGCCGCCGGCGAGGATGCTCACGGCCATGCCCCAGACGGCGACGTACGCGACTCGCGGCGACCAGAGCCGGCTCGGATAGCGGTAGTTGCCGGCAGTCGTCGGGAAGGTCGCCCCGAGGACCGCCGTCGGGACGAGCGACAGGGAGACGGCGGCGATGGCGATGACGAAGGCGAGGGCCACGCCGGGGCCGGCCTCGCCGATGGCCACGCCGGTGACGGAGAACAGGCCCGCACCGATGACGACGCCGACCTGGATGGCGACCGCCTCGGCCAGCCCGATGCGTCCGGCCGTGGAACCCTCGCCCATCGGCCCGGGCATACGCCACACCGCGGCATAAACCCGGACGATGCCGTCGGGGGCCGCGACCGGCATCCTTTAAGCGCCCGCTGGGGGGAGTGTGTGCCATGTCGTTACCGGCGACGGGACGCGATCGCGCGGCCATCCTCGAGGAGATGGCGGCGCGACGCGACGGTGACGCGGACTGGGAGGACGCTCGCACCTGGAGTCTCGTGTACGACCCCGGCGAGGCGACCCGCGAGGTTCGTGACGACGCCTACCTCGCGTTCGCCTCCGAGAACGCGTTGAACCCGCTGGCCTTTCCGAGCATCCTCGGCTTCGAGACCGAGGTGGTCGACATGGTGGCGAGCCTGGCCGGCGCCGATGACGCCGTCGGCAACGTCACCTCGGGCGGTACCGAGAGCATCCTCTGTGCCGTGTACGCCGCGCGCGAGCGGGCGCGAGCGGCCCACGGTATCGACGACCCCGAGTTGCTCCTCCCCGAGACGGCACATCCCGCGTGGGACAAGGCCGCCCACTACCTCGGCCTCGAGGCGATCCGGACGCCGGCCCGTGAGGACTGGCGGGCCGATCCGGCGGCGATGGCCGCAGCGGCGTCGGACGCCACCGCCCTCGTCGTCGCGTCGGCGCCGTCGTATCCCCACGGCGTGGTCGATCCCGTCCCCGAGGTGGCCGCCGTCGCCGCGGAGCACGACGCGTGGTGTCACGTCGACGCCTGCATCGGCGGCTTCGTCCTGCCGTTTCTGGACGACCTCGGCTTCGACGTCCCCGCGTGGGACTTCACCGTCGACGGCGTCACCTCGATCTCGATCGACCCGCACAAGTACGGATACACCGCCAAGGGCGTCTCGACGGTCCTCTATCGGGGGGCCGACCACCGGCGCCACCAGTACTACGCCTTCGACGACTGGCCGGGTGGCATCTACGCCTCGCCGAACGTCCAGGGAACCCGGCCGGCCGGTCCGATCGCCGCCGCCTGGGCGGTCATGCAGTACCTCGGTCGCGACGGGTATCGCGACCTCGTCGCGGACGCGATGGCCGCCACGGACCGCATCGTCGAGCACGTCGAGGCACACGACGCCCTGCGGGTCGTGGGTGATCCCGACCTGTGCCTGCTCGGGCTCGCCTCGGCCGACCCCGCCGTGCACGCGTGGACCGTCCAGCGCGAGCTGGCCGACCGCGGGTGGGAGCTCGAACGCCAGCAACGCCCGGAGAGCGTGCACCTGTCCGTCATGGCCGGCCACCGGGCGGTCATCGACGAGTTCCTGGGCGACCTGGACGCGGCCGTCGAGGCGGCACGGACCGAGACGGACGACGAGGCGACCGCCCCGCTGTATGGCCTCAGCGGGGCGTTCGACGCCGGCGACGAGCCCACGGAGACGGTTCGCGATTTGCTCAACGCGGTGTTTCAGTGACCGCCCGTGACGATTTAAATCGAAAGACGGCACCAACGTCGGTGCCATGTCCCCGACAGCATCGACCCCAGACGAGTTCGACGTTCCGACCGTGAGCCGCCGGCGCGTGCTCGCCGGTGCCGGAGCCGGGTTGCTCGCCCTTGGCCCCGGCGTGATCGGGTCCGCCCGTGGGACGCCAGCCGGCGGTGACGTCACGACGCCCTCCAGGTTCCGTCGCGGCCTCGATACCCGCGAGGCATTGCGGTCCGACACGGTGCGCCGGCTGCGACGCGAGCTGGTCGCGGACGGCTACCGACCCCGGATCGGTGACGCGATCGTCCATCGCTCCAGCCCCGAGGAGGGCCCCGACTATCGGACGGTCGCGATCCCCTTCGAGCACGAGCGTGACGATGCCGAGGCCGTCATCCTCTGGACGGACGACGGGCCGTATCCGGTGCAAGCCCGGCGCTTCGTCCGCGAGGACGACGACCGGGTGCGCATGCACGCGACGCAGGTCGACGGGGCGACCG
Source organism: uncultured Halobacteriales archaeon (assembly GCA_964502835.1). GTDB lineage: Archaea > Halobacteriota > Halobacteria > Halobacteriales > SKSH01 > CAZCYF01. Next base: position 5,990 of record CAZCYF010000039.1, read on the forward strand.
CGACGACCTCGACGGCCGAGGTCTCGCCGGCGTTCTTTGGATGGTTCTGTTGGGACGTCAACTGGGCCTGCGTCCTCTCGGTCGCCGGCGCCTGGGCCGGCTCCATCGGTGCGTGTGCCGCGTGCATCTCCGATCCCAGCAAGATCACGTGCATCTCGTGTGTCGGTGCCGTGATGGCGGCCACCGGCGCCACCCTCGGGTGTGACTGGTGTGACTGAGACCCATGATCGCGACGGTGACGGGCATCCTGGCGGGTACGATCGCGCTGCCGACTGCCGGCTATACCGCCTATCGCGGCCGCAATCGGCCACTCGCCGTCGTGGTCGCGCTCGGCCTCGGCCTCGTCGGGCTCGCCTCCCTCGTGGTTAGCTGGCAGGTGGGTGCGCCCCCGGCGCCACTGCTCGGCGCGCTGGCCGGTGCCTTCGGCGCGACGGCCGTCATGGGCCGGTCACTGGAGGACGTCGAGGATGGCGACTGACTCGAGCGCCATCCAGCCGACGAAGACGGCGTAGGCCACCAACAGCCCGACCGCCTCCCGCTTGGAGACGACGAACGCGGTGCGCAAGGCCGCCATGACGATGATCGTCGCGACGACGAGGAACGCAAACATCGGTACGGCGCGGTCGAGGTGGACGATCACGCCGCCGGCGATCAACGCGCCGGCCGGGATCGCGACGAGCAAATCGAACGTGTTCGAGCCGAAGACGTTCGAGAGGCTCACGTTGGCCTTGCCCGACCGGGCCGCCTTGATGCTGATCAGCATGTCGGGCAGGCTCGTCCCGATCGCGACCACGGTCAGCCCCCAGAGGTACGACGGCGTGTCGAACAGGTCGCCGAACTCGATGGAGGCGTGCAGGAGGCCCTCGACGCCGACGAGGATGAGGGCCATGCCGCCGACGAAGCCAACGGCCGCGCGGGCGGCCGTGCGGTGGGCGTCGTCCGCCCTCGGCGAGCCCTCCGCGGCCTCCATCCAGTGGATCCCGAGGTAGATGACGTACAGGCCGAGGGGGACCAGCGCGAGCCACCACGACACGCGCCCGGTGCTCAAGGCGGCGTCGACGGGCAGGTAGACCACGGCGACCGCGAAGGTCATGAACGTCGTGACGACCGCGAGCAGGTAGAACTGGGCGTCCTTGTAGATCAGCTCCCGGTTGGTTTCGAGTGACTCATTCGCGAGGAGGACCGACAGGCCGGGAATCACGAGCACGTTGAAGATGGCCGAGCCGACGATCGACGCCACCCCGAGCTCGAACTCGCCGTGGCGTATCGCCGAGAGCACGACGCTCGACAGCTCCGGAAAGCTCGAGGCGGCCGCGACGAGGATCGCCCCCTGCACGAGCGACGGCAGCCCGTAGGCGGTGGCGATCTGCTCGGCGGCCGGTTCGAGCCAGTTCGCCCCGATCCAGATGGCCACGGTCCCGAGGACCGCGATCACGACGAGATCGAGGACCATGGCTGGCGATGTCGGTCGGCACGCAAATACGCCACGGTCCGCGGCGTTACTCGATGACGATCAGGCGATCGCCCATGTCGACCTGCTCGCCGGGGGCCACCTCAACGCGGGTGACGGTCCCACCGCGGTCGGCGGTGACGTCGTTTTCCATCTTCATCGCCTCGAGGACACACACGACGTCGCCGGCGGCCACCTCGTCGCCCTCGGCCACGTTCACCTCGAGGATCGTCCCCTGCATGTCGGCGGTAATCTCCTCGCCCTGGACCGCTTCGGCGCTGCCGTCGTCCTCGGCGGACGCATCCTGGGCGGCACCGTCGCGAGAGCGTGGCTCGCGCTGGCGCTCCGTCGGCGGGGGGCCGCCGTGGTCCTCGAGGGCGACCTCGAAGCGCTTGCCGTTGACCTCGACCGTGAACTCGCGGGTGGTCGTCTCGTCGTCCGCGGGTGCAACGGCGTCGGACCCCCAGCGCGCCTGGGCCTCCCGGAGGCGGTCCGCATCCAGGTGGTGATCGAGGTACTTCGTCGTGTGGGTCCCGGCCAGGAAGGATTCGTCCTCGAGCATCAGCCGGTGAAACGGGATGATCGTCTCGACCCCCTCGACGTCGTACTCCCGGAGGGCTCGCCGGCTTCGCGCGATGCACTCCTCGCGGTCGCCGGCGTGGACGATCAGCTTCGCGACCATCGAGTCGTAGTCGGTGACGAGCGCGTCCCCCTGTCGGAGGCTATCGTCGACGCGAACGCCGATCCCGCCCGGCGGGTCGTACGTGGCGAGCTCGCCACCCGTCGCCGGCGCGAAGTCCTCGGCGGCGTTTTCGGCGTTGATCCGAAACTCGATCGCGTGGCCATCGAGGGCGACGTCGTCCTGGTCGAACGAGAGCGCCTCGCCGGCGGCGACCCGGAGTTGCCACTTGACGATGTCGAGCCCGGTCAGCATCTCGGTGACGGTGTGTTCGACCTGGATCCGCGTGTTCACCTCGAGGAAGTAGAAGTCCGTCTCGGGTCCCAGGGGCGTCTCGGGATCGCGGTCGGGGTCCTCCTCGACGAGGAACTCGAACGTGCCGGCGTTGCGATACCCGGCGGCCGCGGCGCCCGCCCTGGCGGCCTCGCCGATGGTTGCGCGCAGTTCGTCCGACAGCGCCGGCGAGGGGCCCTCCTCGATGACCTTCTGGTGGCGCCGCTGCAACGAGCAGTCGCGCTCGCCGAGGTGGCGCACGTTGCCGTGGTGGTCGGCGAGGATCTGGACCTCCACGTGGCGGGGGTGTTCCAGGTAGCGTTCGAGGTAGACGGCGGCGTTGTCGAAGTAGGCCTCCCCCTCACGTTTGGCGCTCGCGAGCTGCTCGTCGATCTCGTCCGGTTCGCGAACGATCTTCATGCCGCGCCCGCCACCACCCCCGGCGGCCTTGATGGCCACGGGGTAGCCGTGCTCGTCCGCGAAGGCGCGCACCGCGTCGGCGTCCTCGACGGCCTCGGTGTCACCGGGAACGATCGGGACGTCGGCGTCGCGCATGGTCCGGCGCGCGGAGGGCTTCTCGCCGAGGCGCTCCATCGACTCGCTCGAGGGGCCGACCCAGGTGAGCCCCGCCGTCTCCTCCACGCGGCGCGCGAAGGACGCGTTTTCCGCCAAGAACCCGTAGCCCGGGTGGATCGCCTCGGCCTCCGCGCGCTCGGCCGCGTCGATGATCGCCGCCTGGTCGAGGTAGGACTCGCTGGCGGCGGCCGGACCGACGTTGTAGGCCTCGTCGGCGTAGCGCACGTGTCCGGAGTGCCGGTCGCTCTCGCTGTAGATGGCGACCGTGTCGATGCCGAGCTCCTCACAGGCCCGCATGACCCGCACGGCGATCTCGCCGCGGTTTGCGACGAGGACCTTCTCGAACATTCCTGTAGGGGTCTATACGCAGGGGCTAACTGATTGTATCGGTTTGCGAAGACGAGCGCCGGCGCGGTTAGCGGAGCCGCCCGGCGGCCCGCCAGGGATCGCGCGGGAGGGCGTCGGGTGGCCGTCGGGGGTGGCGCCCGACCGCCTCGAGGCGCGCCGCCAGCCGCCACGGGTCACGCGTCGACGCGTCCACCGGACGGTCCATCGCCGCGTCGATGGCGGCCTCGACGGCGGCGACGATGGCGGCCGCCTCTCGGTCGCTCGCCGCATCGGGCAGGTGCACGCGGTGGTCCTCAAAGCGGAATGTTGCCATGTTTCTTCTCCGGCGCGGACTGACGCTTTCGCTCCAGCATGTCGAGGTCCTCGATCAGGCGCACCCGCGTCGCCGCCGGCTCGATGACGTCATCGAGGTAGCCGCGGTCGGTCGCCACGTACGGGTTGGCGAACTCCTCGCGGTACTCGGCGATGAGCTCATCGCGCAGGGCGTCGGGGTCGTCGGCCGCGTCGAGTTCGTCGTCATAGAGGATGTTCACCGCGCTGCGCGGCCCCATGACGGCGATCTCGGCGGTGGGCCAGGCGTAGTTGACGTCGCCGCCGATGTGTTTCGACGCCATCACGCAGTAGGCGCCGCCGTAGGCCTTGCGCAAGACGACGGTGACCAGCGGCACGGTCGCCTCGGAGTAGGCGTACAGGAGCTTCGCCCCGTGGCGGATGATGCCGCGGTGTTCCTGGTCCGTGCCGGGCATGTAGCCCGGGACGTCGACGAACGTCACCAGCGGCAGGTTGAACGCGTCGCAAAACCGGACGAAGCGGGCGGCTTTCAGGCTGGCGTTGACGGTGAGCGTCCCGGCGTTGACCCGGGGCTGGTTCGCGACGACGCCCACGGGGCGGCCGTCAAGCCGGGCGAAGCCGACGACGACGTTCTGGGCGAACACGTCGCCCACCTCATAGAAGCTGTCGGCATCGACGACCTCGTCGATCACGGCGGTCACGTCGTAGGGCTTTTGCGGGCTGTCCGGGACGATCGCGTCCAGCGCCTCGGGGCGGCGGTCGGGAGCGTCGTTCGGCGGGGAGCGCCGCGGCGGGTCCTCGAGGTTGTTCTGTGGCAGGTACGACAGCACCTCGCGGATGGAGTCGAGGACGGCCTCGTCGGAATCGCCGGCGAACTGGGCGATGCCCGTCTCGCTGCGGTGGACGAGGGCGCCGCCGAGGTCCTCGTGGCCCACCGACTCGCCGGTGACCGTCTCGGTGACACCGGGGCCGGTGATGTACATGTAACTCGTCCCCTCGACCATGAAGATGAAGTCGGTGATCGAGGGTGAATACACCGCGCCGCCCGCACACGGGCCCATGATCGCCGACAGCTGCGGGATGACGCCGCTCGCTTGCTGGTTGCGATGGAAGATCTCCGCATAGCCGGCCAGGCTGTCGACGCCCTCCTGGATGCGCGCGCCGGCGGAGTCGTTGAGGCCGATCACCGGCGCGCCGACCTCCATCGCCCGGTCCATGATCTTGCAGACCTTCTCGGCGAAGACCTTGCCGAGGGAGCCGCCGAAGACGGTGAAGTCGTGCGCGAAGACGAACACGGTGCGGCCGTCGACCTCACCGTAGCCGGTGACGACGCCGTCGCCGGGGATGCGCCGCTCGGGCAGGTCGAAGTTCTGTGAGCGATGGGTGCGCAGCTGGTCGAACTCCGTGAAGGAGTCGTCGTCGAGGAAGTAGTCGATCCGTTCGCGCGCGGTGAGCTTGCCCCGTTCGTGCTGGCGGTCGATCCGGGCGTCGCCCCCGCCCTTGCGGGCGCGCTCGCGCAGCGCCTCGAGCTCGTCGAGCGGATCGTCCTCCGCAGTCATCCGGCGATCACCGCACGTTCGGCCATTCACGGGGGAGACACACAGCGACCGGTTAAGCGTTCTGCCACGCCTACCCCCAGGTGCGCGCCTCGGCCGCGGGGAGGACCGATACCGCGTCCATCGCGTGGGTGGCGGCCGTCTCGGCGTCGGCGTAGCCCTCACCGCTGTCGGCGACGTGCTCGCCGCGATGGCGCAACTGCCAGCGCCACTCGCCATCGTGACCGTGATGACAGATCACCCCCGTCGGGTCGAAGACGACCGGTTCGTCCCAGTGCACGTCACGGTCCGCCGGACCATCGACGTTGGTCCACCTAGCGGGAACGCCAGCCGTCGCGAGGGCACCCTCGGCGGTGTCGATGGCCGCGTCGCGGTCGGCCATCGGTGGCGATCTGGCGACGACCGTCCCCTCGGCATCGACGATCAGCGCGACCCACTGGGGCTCGACGACGATCACCGGCTCGTCGGCGACGACCACCGCGGCATCGCCAACGGTCCCGCGAAGGTCATCGAGCCAGTCGGCCATCGCCGCCGCACTCGCATGGGTGGTGGCGCCGTCGGCGAGCACGTGTCCGTCCTCGCCGAGCAGTCGCCAGCGCCACTGGTCCTCGACGTCTCGATATCGCTCGACCACGGCCCCCGACATGGTGGTGCTCACCCGTGAGATGGTGCGGGCGGGGCTTCTATGCTCCGACGTGTCCTCACGCCGGCGAACCCGCCAGCGGGTGGACGCGGAGGGTTCGCCGGCGCGGGCCGTCGCACTCGACGAGCAAGACCGCCTGCCAGGTGCCGAGCGACACGGTGCCGCGTTCGACGGGACAGATCGTGCTCGCCCCGAGCAGGCTGGCGCGCAGGTGCGCGCTCGCGTTATCGTCGATCCGATCGTGGGCGTGGCCTTCCTCGGGGACGATCGCGGTCAGCATGTCGCGGAGATCGGCCACCAGGTTGGGTTCGGCCTCGTTGACGGTGATGGCCGCCGTGGTATGGGGCACGTCGACGAGGCAGGCCCCGTCGTGGCCCGCGGGGACTAACGAGTCGACGGCGTCGGTGACGTCGTGGACGGCCGTGTCCGCATCCGTCTGGATGGTGGTATCGGGCATGCCACCGACTGCGTCGAGGGCAGCCATCAACGGTGCGGGTCGCGAGTGATATGTGTCGGGAGCGACAAGCGCCCGTCGATGGCACTCGAGGGGCTGCCCGAGTCGTGGACGGTCTGGAACCACGTCGAGGGAGACCGCCTCATCCTCGCCTACCGGCCGGACGTCTTCGACGGCTCGGAGTTCCCGCCGGCGTGCCTGCCCACGCTGTATGTGCGCGAGGGCGAACAGGACCTGCGCCGCGCCGGCGAGCGCCCCACCCCGGCAACGGCCGGCTCCTGGACGGTCACGCTCTTTCTCGAACCCGAGGTGTCGGCCTCCTTCGGCAGCTACGACACCTGGGCGGCGGCGGTCGAGCGGGCGACCGACGTGGCGACGGATTTCGACGGCGGTGGCGTCGACGTCCGGGGGCTGTATCAGCTCCCCCGCGAGGGCTACCTGGATCGCCTCGAGCGCCTCACGGGTCGGTGAGCGGTGCGACGCGGAGGGCCAGCAACGTCTCGAAGGGGAGGGCTCGGCTCGCGACGACATCGAGGCCGAGGTCGTGCGCCGCAGCGGCCGCATCGATCGGGTCGCGCTCGGTCAGGCTGCTGATGACGACGAGGCCGAACCCACCCGGGCGAAGCACCCGTGGGAGGTCGGCCAGCCAGTCCACGACGAGGTCGGCGCCCGTCGGCCCGCCTGCCACGGCCCGTTCCAGCCAGTCCGTCTCGAGGGCGGGAGCGTCCGGCAGATACGGCGGGTTGAACAACACCACGTCGAGGCTGTCGGCGGCGACGAAGGAGAGAAGCGACCCGCGAACGGCCGGGACGCCAGCCTCCCGGGACCGGGCGCACGCGTGCGGGTTGACGTCCGACCCGACCACCACCCCCGCCGGGCCGACCGCGAGCCGGCTGGCGACGAACCCGCTGCCCACGCCCACCTCGAGAACGACCGCCCCGCGCGGGATCCGATCGCTCGCCGCCGCCAACAGGAGCGCCGAGTCCTCCGCAGGCTGATAGACGTCGCGATCGAGGCGGGGGTCATCGCGGTAGTCGGTCATGGACGAACGGTCACCGCCTACCGTCGGTCGCGGTGGTGATCGCCACGAGCTCGATGTAGTCGTCACTGTCGAGCTCGCCGGGGCGGCGGTCGGCCCACCCCTCGGGGAGCGCCTCGATGACCGCCTGGGGGTCATCGATCCCCGACAGATGGGTCGTGTTGCGAATGGCGTTGCGCAGCGTCTTGCGGCGCTGCGTGAAGACCGCTCGAACGAGGTCCATAAAGCGCGCCTCGGCGTCCCCGTCGAGCGCGGGATCCCTCGGGGTGAGCACGACGACGGCACTCTCGACGGGTGGTGTTGGATCGAACGCGGTGGGCGGAACCGTTTCGGTGATGCTCGCGCGTGCATAGTACCCCACGGTGACCGTCAGTCGGCCGTACGCTGGGGTGTTCGCCTCGGCACAGAGCCGATCGGCGAACTCGCGTTGGACCATCACGACCATCGGCACGCGACGAGGGAGCAGCCGAAAGAGGATCTCGCTGGCGACCCCATAGGGCAGGTTCGCGGCGACGCCATCGAAGGTCGGCAGGTCCACCTCGAGGGCGTCGCCGTGGCGGACCGCCAGCTGACCAGCAGCCACCGCCTCGGCGAACTCCTCGCGAAGGAACGCCACGAGCCGCGCGTCGCGCTCGATCGCCACCACGTGGTCCGC
>CAZCYF010000040.1:0-13610 GCA_964502835.1 uncultured Halobacteriales archaeon
GTGGCCTGGCGGCGCATCGCCGCGCCGTCGACGAAGAAGGCGATCATCGGCGTGTCGACCCAGGAGTCAAGCGGATAGTGGAAGCAGTTGAGGAACTTGCCCTCGCCCGCGGCGAGCTCGTCGAGCATCTCCTGGCGCGTCTTGATGCCGAGGCTCTCGGCGGCGCGATAGAGCAACTGGCCGTGGCCGATCTCGTCTTGGACCTTCGCCGAGAAGGCGAGCTTGCGCTCGAGGCTCGGTGCCTGTCGGATGAAGGGCCGTTCGAGGTAGCCTCCCATGATCTCGGAGTTGGCGTGGAACTGGATCATCCGGGTGGCCGCCTCGCGGTACTTCCGGGGCAGGTCGTCCGCCGGGGAGAACTCGCGGGGCCCGGCGCGGTCGGTGACCGTCTCGATGTCCATGGTACCGGACGATTCGGGCTGACGACCCATACGAATTGACCCGTCCATAGACGGGGTTTAAGTACTATGGGCGGCCAAGCCACCGACGATGATCGACGAGTGCCTCGTCGTCGAGTTCCACATTACCGGCGACGGCTGTCCGCTGGCGGATGCGACCGCCGCGACCGCGTCGCGCGTCGAGGCGCATCCGCCGCTGTTGCGCCGAGACGGCAACGCCCTGTTGCGCTTTTCGGCGCCAGCGGACGCCGCCCGTCTCACCGACGTGCTCGACGCCGACGACCGCATCCGGTATCTGCACCGCGTCGACGACGGCGACCGGGCGACGTACCGGTGTCTGTCCCTGGACCCCTGCGTCGTGCACGAACTCGCCGACGTCGGGTTGCTCGTCGAGTCCGTCCGGTACGAGGCGGGCGAGGAGACCCTCGCCGGCAGCGTCGTCGGGACGGACGTGCTTCAGGGCGTGCTCGAGGCGGCGGGCGACCGCGTTGGCGTCACCCTCGAGCGCATGCACCCCCTCGGCCCGGAGGTCGACGACGAGGTGGCGACCGGCTGGGCGGTCACGCCCGCGCAGGAGGCCGCCCTCCGGGCGGCCCTCGCGGCGGGGTACTTCTCGGTGCCGCGAGCGGCCACCGCCAGCGAGGTGGCGAGCACGCTCGACATCAGCAAGTCCGCCTTCCTCGAGCGGCTCAGGCGCGGCCAGCAACGGTTGCTCGAGCAGACGATGGGCGCCTAGCCCGTCTTGTAGACGCCGCGTGCGGTGGCGATGAGTGTGCCGTCGGCCGCATAGACGTCCGCGTCCGAGACGCCGACATCGCCGCCGACGCGGACCACCTCGGCCTCGGCCTCGAGGTCGCCGCGGCCGGCCTCGAGGTAGTCGATGCGCATGTCGATCGTCGGCACGGGCTGGTCGACGATCGAGACCAGCGCCGCCCCGGCGACCGTGTCCGCGAGCGTGAACGTCACCCCGCCGTGGGCCATGCGCTCGTCGGGGTTCCAGGAGAGTTCGTCGCGCATGGGGAGGCGGCCGCGGGCGTGGCCGTCGTCAACCTCGAGGATCTCGATGCCGAGCAGGTCGGCGAACGGCATCGACTCGAAGAAGGCGTCGATGTCCATGTACCCCGTGCGTCGAAGGCGGCCATTAATGCCACGGGACCGCCTCGCGCCAGCCATGGACGTGACCGACGAGGCGGGGGTCAGACGGATCACCCTCGACGACCCGAACCGGCGCAACGCCATCGGAGCCGACGACGCGGCCGCGATGGCCGCAGCCGTCAAGGCGGTCGAGCCGGCGAGCCACGACGCCGTGGTGATCACCGGCGAGGACCCCGCCTTCTGTGCGGGGGGCGACATCGAGGCGATGGCGGCCCGCGACTGGGCCGACGACGAGTTCGAGGACCGCATCGAGGCCACCTTCGGGCGGCTCGCCCGGGCGATGATCGCGGCCGACGTCCCGACGGTCGCGCGCGTCAACGGCGACGCGGTCGGCGCTGGCCTCGCCATCGTCGCGCTGTGCGACCTGGCCTACGCCAGCCGGGAGGCGCGCTTTAGCGCGGCCTTCGCCCGGATGGGGCTGTTGCCCGACGCCGGCGGGACGTTCGTCCTGCCCGCCCTCGTGGGATTGCGCGACGCCCAGGAGCTCGTCCTCACCGCGCGCTTCGTCGACGGCGACGAGGCGGCGACGATGGGGCTCATCACCGATGCCGTGCCCGCACGCCAGCTCGACGACCGGGTCGAGACCGTCCTCGAGCGACTCGCCGGCCTGCCCACGGCCACCCTCGGCCGGGCGCGCAAGGCCCTGCACGAGCACCGGACCATGCCCTGGTCCGAGGCGCTCGCCGCCGAGGCGCGCCGCCAGGCCGAGGCGTATGCCACGCCCGAACACGCCGAGGGGGTCGCCGCCTTCCTCGAGGGTCGTGAACCGGACTATCCGACCTAGCCGTCCAGGAGGGCCTCGGCGTTTTCCCACAGCAGCTTGCGTTGCACGTCGGGCTCGAAGCCGAGGTCGGCGAAGTCGGCGAGCCACCGCTCGGGATCGAGCATCGGGTAGTCCGTCCCGAACATGACCTTGTCCTGCAACAACGTCCGGGCGTAGTGGAGGACCTGGTCGTCGATGTAACGCGGCAGCCAGCCCGAGAGGTCCATGTAGACGTTTTCCTTGTGCAAACAGCTGGCGAGTTGGACCTTCTCCCAGGGGAACGCCGGGTGCGCGATGATGATATCGAGGTCGGGATGGCGCGCGGCCAGGTCGTCGAGGAGGAGCGGATGGCCGTGGCGGAGCTGGAGGCCGCGACCGCCCGGCGCCCCGCCGCCGAACTGGGTGTTGCCGCCGTGGAAGACGCAGGGCACGCCGAGGGCCTCGATGGCGTCGAACAGCGCCTCGTGTGCGGGCGCGCTCGGGTCGAAGCCCTGGGCCAGCTGTTGGAACTTGAAGCCGGCGAGGTCGAGGTCCTCGACGGCCCGTCGGGCGGTGGCGACACAGTCGTCCTTGTGGGGGTCGACGCTGGCGAAGGGCACGAAGAAGCCGGGGTGGTCGTCGCGCGCCGCGGCGACGTACTCGTTGGTCACCGGCGGGCGGCCGGTGTTCGTCTCGGCGTCCCACGCGAGCAACACCGCGCGGTCGATCCCGGCGTCGCGATACGTCGTCACCATGTCCGCCAGCGAGTGCGTCTCGAGGTCGGCCCCGAAGGCGTCTGCGGCGTCGGCCATGTACGCCCCGCCGGCCTCGTGGAGGAACTCGGCGGTCGGCGGGTGGGCGTGGACGTCGATGGCCCGGCCGGCCTCGAGTGGGTCGTCGCTCGCCATGGTGAAATGGCCCGCCCGGCCCGTGCTTAAGCGACCCGCTCCGCGCCGGCGTGTCCCACCCACCCCACCGTCGACGGTTCAACGCGCTTTTGCCACCCCCTCGGCAACCGACACCAGACGCATGGCTCCGCCGCAGTCTGTCGCCCCCGACGAGACCGCGAGTGGGTTCCCCGCCATCGAGACGGACGGGCTGGCGCTGACTTACGGCGACGGCACCCAGGCCGTCAAGGAGGTCTCCCTGTCGGTCCCACAGGGGGAGTTCTTCGGCTTCCTCGGCCCGAACGGGGCGGGCAAGACGACGACCATCAAGATGCTCGCCACCCTCTTGTCGCCAACGGGCGGGGTTGCGCGCGTCAACGGCTTCGACGTGACCGAGCGCCCCCAGGCCGTGCGCGAGTCGATCGGCTACATGGCCCAGGAGACGAGCGTCGACCCCGAGCTGACCGCGCGTGAAAACGTCCGCTTCGCCTGTGACGCCTACGGCGTGCCCCGCGGCGAGCGCGCCGGTCGCATCGAGGAACTGCTCCGGCTGGTCGACCTGGCCGACGTCGCGGACAAGCGCGCCGACGATTTCTCCGGCGGAATGAAAAAGCGCCTCGACGCGGCGACCGCGTTGGTCCACGAGCCGCCGCTGGTCTTCCTCGACGAGCCGACGACCGGGCTGGACCCCACCGCCCGCAACCGACTCTGGGAGTACTTTCGCGACATCAACGAGCGCGGGACGACCATCTTCCTCACGACGCAGTACCTCGAAGAGGCCGACGCGCTCTGTGAGCGCCTCGCCGTCATCCAGGCCGGCGAGATCGTCGCGACGGACGACCCGGCGACGCTCAAATCCGAGGTCGGCGGCGACGTCCTCGAGGTCGAGCTGGACGATCCAAGCGCCGACGACCTCGACCTCGCCGCGGAGGCCGCCCGGAGCCTCGACGCCTTCGCCGACGCCTCCGTCGACCTCGGCGAGTCGACCATCGCGATCACGTCACGACGCGCACGCCAGGCCGGCCCGGACCTGCTCGTGGCGCTTCGCGACGTCGGGCTCACCGTCCGCGGCTTCGACGTTCGCTCGCCCACCCTCGACGACGTGTTCCTGGCGTTGACGGGCGATCGGGCCACCGAGCAGGCGGCCGAACCGGAGGCTTCCCCATGACCGATGGCGCCACGACCGGCCGCTCGGGTGGCTCCAGCGGGCGGCGCTTCGGGCGCGACCTCTGGATCGTCCTCAAGCGGTGGCTGCTCAAGACCACGCGCAACCCGTTCGTGGTCGTCTCCTCGCTGATCCAGCCGATCATCTTCCTCGTGTTGTTCACCGAGGTGTTCGGGCAGGTCACCGGCGGCGCCCTCGAGGAGGCCATCGGCATGGACGTGAGCTACATCACGTTCCTGACGCCGGCGATCATCATCCAGTCCGCGCTCGTCGCCGCGGCCGGGTCGGGCATCGGCCTCGTCGACGACATGGAAAACGGCATGTTCGAGAAGATGCTCGTCTCGCCGCTCAACCGCGGCGCGATCTTCCTCGGGAAGGCCCTCTCCGAGGTGGTGCGCATCATCTTCCAGACGGCCATCATCCTCGTCCTCGGGTTCGGGCTGTTGTATCTCAACGAGGGAAGCTCCACGTTCGTCGAGACGGGCATCCTCGGCGTCGTCGGCATCATCGCCATCACGATCGTTTTCGCCGTCTGGTTCACCGCCTTCTCCAACGTCGTGGCGATCATCACCCAGGACCAGGAGTCGACGATCATCGGCGCGAACCTCCTGACCTTCCCGCTGTTGTTCGTCTCGAGCGCGTTCCTCCCCGTCGAGGTGTTGCCCGGCTGGATCCAGACGGTCGCCGCCCTCAACCCGATCACCTACGGCGTCGACGCGGTGCGGTCGATCATGCTCGGCCGGGACGTCATGACCGTCATCGAGGTATCCGCCTTCGGCGGCGTCTGGGACGCCCTCGTGCCGGCGACGGTGGTGTTGCTGGCGCTCGACCTGGCCTTTGGCATCGTGGCCGTCGTCTTGCTCACGCGGACGGCGAGTTCGGACGTGGAATGAACCGGTCCACCGGTGGCATCGGTGGGTAGCGGTCGTCCGCGGGTCGCGGGACCGCTCAGTCGTCCGCGGCGTCCGCGCGCTTGATGAGGAAGATCATGTCGCCGGTGAAGACCGACTCGCCGTCCTGGTTCGTCATCTCCGTGTCGAAGGTGACGAGCCCGGCGTCATCGCGTGAGACCTCCCGGACCTCGGTGACCTCGTACGCGAGCGAGACGGTATCGCCGATGTAGACGGGGTTGGGAATCTCCATGTAGTTCATCCCGAGGAAGGCGAGAACGGTCCGCTCGAGCAGGCCGCCGCGGTACATGAACCCCGTCGCGAGGATGAACGTGAACGGCCCGTGCGCGACGCGGCCCTCGTAGATCTGCTCGTCGGCGTAGTGGCGGTTGGTGTGCAGCTCCGTCCAGTCGCCGGCGACCATCGAGTGGATGACGAGGTCGGACTCGGTGACGGTCCGCCCGACGCTCTCGAAGGTCTGGCCTACCTCGAAGTCCTCGAAATGGTGGGGCTCGTAGCTGTAGGGCATCGGGCGACCAGTCGCAGACCGGATACATAACTTGTTGAGGTAACCACGGACGAGGGTCGATATCCGCCCCGTCGCCGACGACCCCCGGGTCCGTCCCAACGGGTCCAAACCGTTTTGCCGACCTCCCTGCCAGAGAGAGGCATGTCCGACGCCTACCTCGTCGGGGCGGGCCAGACGGCCTTCGGCGCGTTCCCCGACGAAACCTACCGGTCGCTGTTCGCCGAGGCGGTCGACGCCGCGATCGCTTCCACGGACGGCCTCACCCGCGACGCCATCGACGAGGCCGTCCTCGGCACGCTCGGCGTCGGCGGCCGCCAGCTCGGCCTGTCGGCGCCGGCCGCCTGCGCACACGCCGGTCTCGGCGACGTGCCCGTCACCCGGGTCGAGAACGCCTGTGCGGCCAGCGGCTACGCCGTCCGGTCGGCCGTCCAGGCGGTGCGAAGCGGCATGGCCGACGTCGTCCTCGCCGGCGGCGTCGAGGTGATGACCGACACCTCCGCCGACGTGACGAAGTACTGGCTGGGCGTCAGCGGCGAGACCGAATGGGAACGCCAGTCGGGGACGACCTTCGCCGGCGTCTATGCCCAGATGGCCAGCGCCTACCTGGACCAGCACGAGGCCACCGCCGAGGACCTCGCCCGCGTCGCCGTCAAGAACCACGCCAACGGGGCGGCCAACCCGAAGGCGCACCTGGGCTTCGAGTGCACCCTCGAGGACGTCACCGACGCACCCGTCGTCGCCGACCCGCTGACGCTGTATCACTGCTGTCCCACGAGCGACGGCGCGGCCTGTGTGATCATCGCCAACGAGACCATCGCCGAGCGGGTCGCGACCGAGCCGATCGCGGTTGCCGGGGTGGGGGCCGGGTCGGACCGCGTCGGCCTGTTCCAGCGCGACACCTACGTGGGCATTCCCGCCGCGCGGCGTGCCGCCGCCGTGGCCTTCGACCGGGCGGGGATCACCCCCGCCGACCTCGACCTCGCCGAGGTGCACGATTGCTTCTCGATCGCCGAGGTGCTGGCCTACGAGGACCTCGGCCTCTGCGACCCGGGTGAGGCCGTCGACGTGCTCCGCGACGGCGTCACCGAGCGCGACGGCGAACTGCCGGTCAACACCTCCGGCGGCCTCAAGGCCAAGGGCCACCCCATCGGGGCGACCGGCGCGGGCCAGGTGGTCGAGGTGTTCGAGCAGCTGACTGGCCGGGCCGGCAACCGGCAGGTCACCGATCCACGCATCGGCCTCACCCACAACGTCGGCGGCAGCGGCGGTGCGGCCGTCGTCCACGTGTTCGAACGCCGCCCGGAGGTGGCCGAATGACGGACCCGACGATCGCCGGCGTCGGCGCCTACACGCCCGCGGCCAGGCTGTCTGCCGACGAGCTCGCTGAGGCCTGGGACGGGTCGCGTCCGGGTGCCATCGAGCGCGTGGCCGTCCCGGACGGCGACGAGGATGCGATCACGATGGCGTGGGAGGCCGGACGGCGGGCGCTGTCGGCCGCGAACGCCGACGCGGCGGACGTCGCCTGGCTCACGCTGGCGACGACCACGCCACCCCTCGAGGAGGGCGACGTCGCTGCCCGACTCGCGCACGTCCTCAGGGTTCCGGCGACCGTCGAGACCCAGCTGCTGTCGGGATCGACGCGGGCGGGGACCCGCGCGCTTGCCCTCGGGAACGACGTGGGGCCCTGGGCCGAGGGCGTTGGACTGGTCATTGCGGCCGACGCGCCCGCGGCGCACCCAGCGGCGGAGCGCGGGCACGCGGCCGGCGCCGGTGCGGCCGCCGTCGTGCTGGACGAAGCCGGTCCGGGACGGATCGTCGACGCGTCCGCCCACACGCCCGTCGCCCCCGGCGTTCGGTACCGGCGGCCGGGATCGACCGACGTCGAGGGGTTGGGCATCACGAGCTACGACCGCGCCGACTACGAGCGGGCCGTGGTCGGGGCCGTCGACGCTCTCGACGAACCGATCGACACCGTCGATGGTGCCGCCCTCGCGACGGCCGACGCCACGGAGCCCTACCGCGTCGCCGACGCCCTCGGCCTCGACCAGGCGGTCATCGGCCGGGCCACGGCGGCGCACGATGTCGGCGATGCCGGTGTCGCCGCGGCCCTGCTCGGGCTGGCCACGGCGATGGCCGACGGCGCCGATCGGGTGTTGGTGGTCGGCCACGGCGGCGGGGCAGGCGCGGACGCCCTCGTCCTCGACGTCGCTGACGTGCCGATCGACGCCGCCCTCGAGGGATCGCGCGAGGTATCGTACGCGGCGGCGTTGCGCCACCGCGGCACCATCGCAACACCAACGCCACCCGAGGGCGGGGGCGCCTACGTGAGCCTGCCGACCTGGCGCGAGAGCCTGCCCGCGCGTCACCACCTCGAGGCCGGGCGCTGTGGGGCCTGTGGCGGGTTGACCTACCCGCCCAGGGGGGCCTGTCAGGTGTGTGATGCTACGGCCGACGTCGAGCCGGTGACGCTGCCGGGCACCGGCACCGTCGAGGCGGTCACGACCGTGGCGTCGGGGGGCGCCCCACCCGAGTTCGTCGTGCAACAGTCCCGGTCGGGGGCGTTCGACGTCGCGATCGTCGCGCTCGACGGCCCCGATGGAGGGTCGGTCAGCGCCCCGATGCAGGCGGTCGTGCCGGCCGATCGACTCGCCGTCGGCGACCGCGTCAGGACGGTCATCCGGCGGCTGTACGTCCAGGAGGGGCTTCCGCGGTACGGCCGCAAGGTGATTCCCCTCCCGGAGTGAGGGTGGTGAGTCGCGGGACGAACGTTAAGGCCTATATATGGTTGTCCGGTCCTTCGGGGCATGTCCGCGGAGTCCTCCACCATTCCGTATCCGAACCTCGTCCTGATCCTGATCGGCCTCGCCCTCCTCTCGGCGCCGCTGTACATCGGCCCGCTCAACCTCGACGCACCCGACCGGACCTTCGAATCGTTCGAGGTGTCGGCAGACCACGGCGCGATCGACTACGTTGACGACCCGAGTCTCGGCGTGTTGCCCGTCAGCAACGACCTCGGGTGTGGCCCCAACGGCGCCCCCGAGGACTATCGGCTGTGTGGCTTCGAGGCCCACCTCGCCGATGAATCCCCGGAGATCGTCGTCGGCACTTCGAGCACGCCGGCCACCGGTGGCGACCTCCTCGAGGGTCGGTACCGGTACGTCCAGGTCGATGGCGAGGTCTACCGGCCCTCGGCGGATGTGGCCGAGGAACCGGTCGGTGAGCGGTATCCGATCACGCTCGCCCTCGAGCCCGTCGGTGCCGCCACGGCGTTGGCTGACCTCGCCGTCGACGTCGACGACGTCTCCGGCGTCGTCCGCGAGGCCGCCGAAACCGGCTCGGCGACCGCCCGCTCCGACCGCGACCCGCCGGTGGCCCCGATCGCGATGGCCGACGGGAGCTACCAGCGCGTCGGCGTCACCGAGGTGAGCGAGCCAGACCTGACCCGCGAGAACGTCCACCGGGCGGCCCACACGATCATCCCCATCCTCGGCGTGGTGCTGGTGGGGATCGGCCTGTGGCGGCGGCGACGGCATCGTTCGTCCGCCCCGACCGATTGGCGATAGCCAGGCGGCGTGTGCCGCGGTCGGTCGCGCGGCCGACGGCACCTACCATCGCGTCATCGAGACCGACGTCGAGTCGCCGGACTCGCTGTTGGTGTCGTTGCACACCTTCGGTCACACGGTCGTTCCGCTGGTGGGACTGGTGTTGGTGCTCGTGGGGGGATGGCTCCTTCGGCAACGATGAGCGCGTAAACCGACGGAACCGACGAGCTCTGACATCAGCTAGAAGCGAACGTTTAACCGCCAGCCCGGCGCGCCCCCGCCATGCACGTCACGGTACTCGGCGCGGGCACGATGGGCCACGGCATCGCCCAGGTGGCCGCCCAGGCCGGCCACGCGGTGACGCTTCGCGACATCGAGGAGGCGGTGCTGCAAGATGGCCTCAGACAGATCGAGAGCAACCTCGAGGGGGGCGTCGAGCGCGACAAGCTCACCGACGCCGAGGCCGAGGCAACCCTCGAGCGCATCGCGACGACGACCGACCTCGAGGCGGCCGTCGCCGACGCCGATCTCGTCATCGAGGCCATCCCCGAGGACATGGCGCTCAAGACGGAGACCTTCGACACGGTCGAGGCCGCGGCGCCCAAGGACGCCGTGCTGGCGACGAACACCTCGTCGCTGTCGGTGACCGAGCTCGCGAGTTCGCTCGCGGAGCCGTCACGCTGTCTCGGCTTGCACTTCTTCAACCCACCCCACATCATGGCGCTCGTCGAGGTGATCGAGGCCGAACAGACGAGCGACGCCACCCGCTCATTCGGCGTCGAGTTCGCCGAGGATCTCGGCAAGACGCCCGTCGTCGTCACGGACTCGCCGGGCTTCGCCACCTCGCGGCTGGGTGCCGCCCTCGGGGCGGAGGCGATGCGCATGGTCGAGGCGGGCGTCGCCGACGTCGAGGCCATCGACACGGCGATGAAGCTCGGCTACAACCACCCGATGGGCCCGATCGAGCTCGGCGACTACGTCGGCCTGGACGTCCGGCTGGACATCCTCGAGTACCTCCGCGAGGAGCTCGGCGAGCGCTTTCGCCCACCACAGGTGCTCAAGCGCAAGGTCCGCGCGGGCCACCTCGGGCGCAAGACCGGCCGTGGCTTTTACGTCTGGGAGGACGGCGAGGCGGTCGCCGTCGCCGGGGAGGCAGTCGATGAGTGACCTCGACGCGCTGCGGTCAGATCTCGAGGTGGTCAGGGTCAGTGTTGGCGACCCCGAGGGGGTGGCCACGGTCACCATCGACCGCCCCGACGCCCGCAACGCCATGAACGACGCCGTGCGAGCGGAGCTCAAGCGGACGATGGCCGCCCTCGACGCGGCCGACGCGGTCCGGGTGGTCGTCCTCACCGGCTCCGACGAGGCCGCGGCGTTCGTCGCCGGCGCCGACGTGCGCGACCTGCAGGGGCGCGACCCCCTCGACCAGCGCGCGAAGGGCGAACGCCCGCGCGTCTATGAGGCCGTCGAGGAGGCGGCGGTTCCCGTCATCGCCCGGGTCAACGGCCACGCCCTCGGCGGCGGCTGCGAGCTGGCGCTGGCCTGCGACGTCCGCATCGCCCGCGAGGGGGCCAAGCTTGGCCAGCCCGAGGTGACCCTCGGGCTCATGCCCGGCGGCGGGGCGACCCAGCGCCTGCCCCGATTGGTCGGACCCGGCCAGGCGCGCCGGCTGATCCTCTCCGGCGAGGTGATCGACGCCGACGAGGCTGACCGAATCGGCCTCGTCGAGGAGGTCCACCCGCCTGACCGGTTCGAGGAGCGCGTCGACGAACTCGCCGGCGACATCGCCGCGAACGCCCCCCTCTCGGTCGCGTTCGCGTCGACGGCGCTCGACGCGGCGGCGGAGATGTCGCTGTCGTCCGGCATCGAGTACGAGGCCGAGCTGTTCAACGTGCTGTTCGACGCCGAGGACAAGGAGGAGGGCATCGCGGCCTTCCTCGAGGGGCGCGAGCCCGAGTGGTCGGGTCGTTAATTCTCTGCCGAGACGCGACGAACCCGGGGCCCGTCGTCGGTATCCTCGATGGCGACGCCGGCGTCGCGCAGGCGGGCGCGGAGGTCGTCGGCGTGGTCGTACTCGCCGGCGTCGCGCAACGCCTCGCGAAACGCCAGCAACTCCTCGAGGAGCGCCTCGAGGGTGGCGTCGGCCGCGCCGGCCTCGAAGTCGAGGCCGAGGACGTCGCCGCCGATCGTCTCCAGCACCTCGAGGGCGGCGAGGAGGCCGCCGTAGTCGTCGGGCTCATCGCCATCGAGGTGGTCGGCCACCGCCCCCGCGAGCGACTCGAGCGCGACGAGCGCACCGCGGGTGTCGAGGTTGTCGTCCAGTGCCGCCGTCGCCGTCGCCTCGGCGTCGGCCACGGCCGCCCGAAGCGTGGCGTCGGATCGCTTCGCGCTGGCGGTCGGGGCGTCGAGGGCCCCCACGAGGTCGGCATGGGTGCGCTCGAGGCGCTCCCACCGCGTGGCCGCCTCGGCCATGGCCGCCTCGGCAAACGTCTGGCGGGTGTCGTGACTCGCCGCGAGCAAAAACGTCCGGACCACGTTGGCGCCCCAGCGGTCGACGGCCGCCTCGACGGTGAAGTAGTTGCCCAGGCTCGTGCTCATCTTCTCGTCGTCGGTCTCGAGCAGGCCGACGTGCACCCAGTAGGTGGCGTAGGTCTGTCCCGTCGCCGCCTCGGCCTGGGCGATCTCGTTTTCGTTGTGCGGGAAGATGATGTCGCGGCCGGCGACGTGGATGTCGAAGGAGTCGCCCAGGTGGGTGGTGCTCATCGCGGAGCACTCGATGTGCCACCCGGGGCGACCCACCCCCCACGGCGAGTCCCAGGTGCGGGCGCCCTCGACGGCCCGTTCGGGGTCGACGCCGTCGGGGCGCTGGTGCTCGACGACGTCCTCGGGGTCGACCCCGCCGGCCTTCCAGAGGGCGAAGTCGGCCGGGTGGCGCTTCTCGGGGTGGTCCTCGGCGCTCGCCTCGAGCGCCGCGAGGTCCTGGTTCGAGAGCGCCCCGTAGGCGTCGAAGCTGGTGACGTCGAAGTAGACCGAGCCGTCGGCCTCGTAGGCGTGGCCGCCGGCGATGAGGCGCTCGGTCATGGCGATGATCTCCTCGACGTGCTCGCTGACGCGGGGGTAGGCGTCGGGGCGCTTGAGGTTGAGCCGGCGCATGTCGTCCAGCGTCGCGTCGATGTAGTGCTCGGCGACGGCCGCCTCGTCCGTCCACGCGTCGCGCTCGCCCACCCGGGCGACGATCTTCTCGTTGACGTCGGTGAAGTTCTCGACGTGGTCGACGTCGTAGCCCTGGTGTTCCAACCAGCGGCGCAACACGTCGACGTGCACCCAGGCGCGGGCGTGGCCGAGGTGGGCGCGGTCGGAGACCGTCAGGCCGCAGTAATACAGCGTGACCGTGTCGGGCTCGCTCGGCTCGAACCGCTCGCGCGCGCCGGAGAGGGTGTTCTCGAGGTGCAACGCCATCGTCATCCGTCGTTGCGCCAGGCGACGCTTGAATCTATTGACGTGCCGTGACTGATCCGGGCAACGAACCGCCGGACGGCGGCCGGGGGCTTGTCGCGACGCCGATGGGTGTCGAAGACCGCGCCACGCCGGTCGGCCCTATCGCAGGACGAGGACGATCGCGATCCCCACCCCGACGAGCACCGCGAGCACGCCGAGCACGATGGCGACCTCGGTGGCAATCATCGTCGCGCCCGCCGCGATCAGGATCGCCATCGTGGCGAGGGCGATGATGGGGATCGACTCCGGGCTGGCGACCTGCTCGGACCACGGCCGGCTGGCGGGTTCGTGGTCCTCGGGCTGGCCGAGGGACTCGTCGACGGCCACGGCCGCCTCGTCGGGGTCCTCGTGGGTCAGCGTGACCGGCACCCGCGTGGTGTCCGCGCCGTAGCCCGTGACGACGCGCAACGAGCCGTTGAACGTCTCCGGGCGCTCGTCCGTGACGAGCACCTGCACGAGTCGGCGCTCGTCCGTCTTGATGAAGTGGTTCGGCTCCTCGACGTGGACGAACCGGCCGAGGTCGTCCTCCGGCCCGATGTGGATGTGCTGTGGGGGACCGTGATTCTCGACGACGACCGGGAAGTCGCCGGTCACCTCGATCGCCTCCACCTCGAGTTCGACCGACTTGGGTCCGTTTCGCCCGAGATGGACCTGGAGCCCTCGTGACACGATGGCACCCTCGCGCCCGGCGGAGAAAAAGGTTCAGGCTTCCTGGGCCGTCTCCTCGCGCATGTCGGGGGGCAACAGGTTGGGAATGCCGTCCTCGATGGGATAGACCTCGCCGCACTCCGTGCAGGTGAGGGT
>CAZCYF010000041.1:0-13218 GCA_964502835.1 uncultured Halobacteriales archaeon
TCGGCAGGTCGAGTGCGGTGGGATCGTCCTCGTGGACCACGGCCGCGTCGGCGAAGGGATAGGCCGCCTCGAGGCCGGCCGTTCCGGGTGGCAGGCCCACCGCCTCCATGAGGTCGACGGCCGGCCCCGAGAAGGCGCGCTCGCCGAGAAACGGCGACACGACGACCGTCGGGAGCGCCTCGAGGCGCTCGACCACGCCCGGCAGCTCGAGGATCGGCCCGAGGCTCGTCACCGGGTTCGAGGGGCCGATGACGGCGACCCCGTCCGACAGCGCCCCCTCGAGGGCGGGACTCGGCGTGGCCGCCTCGATGCCGCGGAAGGCGACGCCAGCCACCGTTGGCTCGCCACCGCGGGCGACCCAGAACTCCTGGAAGTGCATCGGCCCGTCGGGCGTGTCGACGATCGTCGCGACCGGGTCGTCGCTCATCGGAACCACGGGGACGTGGGCGCCGAGGGCGCGACACAGCCGGCGCGTCACGACCGTCAGGGAGTGCCCCCGGTCGAGCAGCTGGGTGCGCACGCGGTGGATGGCGCGGTCGCGGTCGCCGAGGGTGAGGAACTCGGGGACCGGCTCGAAGCGCCGCCAGCGCTCGATCGCGCGGCCGTTCGTCTGTTCATCGGCCGGTCGATACGCCGGCGCACCGTCGAGGCCGAGGTCGTCGGCGAGGTCGGCGAGCCAGCCGGCCGTCGCCTCGGTGTCGCCGGCGATCCCCCACCACCGGTCGGTGTCGAGGATGCCGGCGGCGGCGAACAGACACGAGTCGACGTCCGGGCAGACGAACAGGTCGCCGAAGGCGACGTCGTCGCCGGTGTTCGCGACGACCGTCACGGTCGCCGGCGCGTCGTCGTGTCCGAGGCCGGTCACCAGCTTGGGCGTGCCCGTGCCACCGCCGAGCAGTGTCACGGGCGCGTCGATCATGTGACCACGCGCCGGGTCGGCGTTGGCCAGTCGGCGAACATCCCGCCCAACAGGGAGTCGCGCTGGTGCTCGATGTAGCGGCGTTGCATGCGCGCGATGGCGCCCTCGAGGTCGGCGCCGTCGTCCAGTGCGGAGCGGATCACCTCCCGTTTCCACCGCGCGGGCGTCATCCCGGTGCGGACGCGGTGGCGCAACGGGGCGAGGTACTCCGCCGCCTCGCGCTCGGAGAGGCCGGTCGCCTTCAGCCCCTCGGCCGCCCGCGCCAGCAGGTCGCCGTAGATCGACCCCGTCGTGTGCGTCTCGATGCCATCCGCGTCGATCCAGCGCAGGTCCGCCTGAAGGCCGTCCTCCATCGCCCCGTAGAAGTTGTCGACGGCATCCCCCCAGTCCAGCTCGCGCACCGGATGGTCCGACGCCGGCAGCTCGACCATGAGCCCGGCGAACGCCGCCTGGAAGGCGATCGTGTCGCGCACCGTCGGCTGGCCGGGCAGTGGGCGGAACTCGATGCGGGCGTTCGCCCCGCGGCGGTCGGCCCCCTCGAAGACGGGGCGCACCCACCGCCAGTAGGTGGCGCGCTTTCGCGTCCAGTACGCGAAGGACTCGTCAAAGCGGTTGCCGGGGTCGACGGCCAGTGGCAACAGGGTGTCGTCCTCGACGATGCGGTCGACGGCCTCCCTCGCGGTGTCGAGGTCGCGCGGAAACCCAACCTTCCCCCGCGGGCGGTCCGGGTCGTTCAACACCGTCTCGAAGATGCTCGCGCGGTGTTCCGCCCAGCCGTCGGCGAGCACCACGTCGGGGTCGACGTCGTCGGGATACAGCGCCGCCGGCAGCACCGGCGAGTTGACGCCCAGCGCCAGCAGCGGCCCGGCGATCCGCAGGGCGTAGTTGAATCGCGTGGGCAGATCGACCGCGCGGGGCACCTGGAAATGGGGCTGGATGGACGTCGTCAGGCTCGCGAGCGCGACCGTCTCCGCGGTTCGCTCCACGTGCGGGACGTCGATGCGCTTGCCGGTGCGGACCTGGCCCGGGTCGTTCGAGAGGGCGTGGTACCGCGGCGAGTCGCTCACGTTGACGCCGACGGTCACGTCGTCGACGGTCACCGTGTCCGTCAGGTACGACAGCGTCGACTCGCCCCCGGGCGGGACCGTCCACAGCCCGTCGCTGACGAGGCGCATCCCCTCCGAGTCGACCGCCTCCAGCGCCGCTTTGAGCCGCGCGCGCACCTCGGCCTGCTGGCCGGTCAGGCCGTGGGCGTTCAGCGGCTGCGGGCTCGTGCTCATCTCGGCGTTGTGCAGCCCGAGCTCGGGCACGAAGCCGATCAGCTCCAGCATCGGCCGCGACACCCGTCTGAGGGCGCCCTCCGCGTCGACCGCGTAGAACTCGTACTCGAGGCCGACGATCGGGCCGGGATTGTCGAAGGTGCCGGCGGCGAGCTCGCGCTTGATGAACGTCGCGTCGGCCGCGACGCGGGCGTCGAACACCTCGGGGTCGATGCTGGTCGCCTCGCGCACCGCCGCGCCGAGGTCGCCGGCGGTCATTCACCGAAGACTCGACCCCGACGGCCTTCAACGTGATGGCCCAGGCCTACAGGACGCCCATCTCCTCGAGGCGCACCGGGAGGTACGTCTCGGTGACGAAGTCCAGCCCGCGTGCGGCCAGCGCCTGCTGTTCGGCCTTCTTCTCGAGGTCGAGCTGGCGGTCGATCTGCGCCGACCAGAAGTCGCCCTGAAAGCGCGGGTCCTCGAGCTCGTTCTCGAGCGCGTTCACGTCGGCCTCCGACAGCGGGTCGGTCGGCAGGTCGTACTCGACGATGTCCTCGGGGCGGATGCCGATGAACTGTGCGTCCGGCGTGGCCAGATGCTGTGAGAGGTGGGCGCTCTTGATCGACCCGTACGCGACGCTCGCGAAGATGCGATACGACCACGGGTCGCCGTCGGTGAAGACCGTCACCGGCAGCTCGAGCGTCGACGCCAGGCGCGTGATGATGCGCCGCGTCGCGCGGGCGGGCTGGCCCTTCAGGTGGACGATGATGGCGTTGTACTCCTCGTCGAAGCCGTTCTCGACGAGGCGGTCGCGCATGCCGCCCGTCTCGACGCACAACACGAAGTCCGCCTCGTGCTCGAGGAACTCCACGGTCTTCGGGTTCGACGGGATCTGGTAGCCACCCTCGCCGACGTCGGCCTGGCAGTGGATCTCGCGCTCGCCGCGGCGGGTCTGCTCGCGGATGCGAAGCGGCCCGATGATCGTCGCGCCCGACTCCTCGGGGCGCATGTGAAAGTCCTCGCGGGTGGCGCCGCTGACGATCTCGAGGTCCTCGATGAGCTCGTTCGACTCGTCCTGGTCGGTGAACTGTGCCTCGTCGGTCTCCCAGCTCTCGGAGAGGTAATACAGCTCCCGCAGCGTCGAGGACCGGTCCGCCTCCAGCTGGTCGACGAGGAAGTCGATCGTGTACGCCGCCCGCAACAGCTTGCGCGCGCCGCGGACGCTGTTGGCCGAGCGCGTCGAGGTCCGGTCGCCGTAGACCCACACGCGCTTGTCCTCGTCGTACTCGATGTTCGACTTCGTCCGCGTCGGGATCGTCATCCGGGGGATCTCCCCGGCCTCGAACTGGTCGTAGAACTGCTCGGCCAGGGTCAACAGCGCGGTCTGGGCGTGGTCGCTCTCGCTCATTGGTGATCGATGGTTAGCTTCTCGGTGGGTGGTCCGGAGACGGCCAGGTCGTTCGAGGCCTCCGGCGAGACCACGTACGTGACCGACGCGGTCTCGCCGCCGGCGACGGCGGGTTCCCAGCGGACGTACCACGACCCGTCCATCTCGGTGACGCGGGCGCCGTCGGCGACCGATTCGGGCTCGACGTCGAGGATGTCCGTCACCTCGAGGTCGGCCGCCGTGTCGTCGAAGTTGCGCACCCGCAGCGTCACCGTGTCGCCCTCGACGCGGCGGGTGACGTGCACGTTGTTCATGATGCGCGCGAGCGCGGCGTCGACGTTCGGGCGGTCGCGCTCGAGCACGGACGCCACCTTGTCGGCCATCTCGGGCAGCACCCGCGCGATGACGTCCTCCTTCTGGCGGCGCTGTTGCAGGCTGCGGCGCTTGCTCACGTGGCGCTTCATCTCGCGGGCCACCTCGCGCACCGCCAGCTCGATCTCGTGTTCGATCGCGGGCACGTTCGCGACGGCATCCTTGCTTTCGGAGGTGAAGGGCACGTTCGTCGAGGCGACGTGGATCACCAACGCGACCGGCCCCGACGGCATGCCCGAGCCGCCGGGCTGGTCGAGCTTGTAGTTGCGCCAGTCGATCGACCGCACGACGTCCGTCGTCGCACAGGCGCCGCGCTGGTAGACCAGCGGCACGCGGTTGGCAAACCGCTGCAGGTCGATCGCCCCCTCGTCCTCGAGCTCGCCGCCGTAGGCGATGCCCGCCTCCACGAGGAACGGATCGCCGCCGTGGACGTCGGCGTCGCGGGTGTTGGCCGCGAAGAACGCCGCGTCGATCTCCTTGCGCAGCCCCGCCTCGATCAGGTCGGCCGTGATCGGCGCCAGGCAGTCCGTCGGCGGGGCCATGATGTCCGTTGCGCGCATCCCCTCGAGGAACGCCGCCGCCAGGTCGCGGTCGTCGGCAACGGTCGAGACCGATGGCGGGTCGTCGTCGACGCGGCGCATGGCGTTCCACAGCGCCGCGGTGACGTTGTCCCGGGCGGTCTCGCCGATGGTGGCGCCGTCGTGCGTCTCAGTCCCGTCCGCGGCCGCATCGATCAAATCCGCCAGCTCCTCGCGGGTGAAGCGGTGGCGTCGCGAATCCGCCGCGTCGATGCGCTCGGCCAGCCGCGTCGCCCAGCCGTCGACCGTTCGGTCGTCCTTCCGGTCGCTCGTGGCGCGGTCGATGCGGACGTAGAGGTCGCTCGACAGGCGGTCGGCATCGATGGCGGCGCCGGTGATCACGCCCCAGGCCGCCGATAGGGCATTGTCGCGCACCGTCGACCCGAAGCGCTTGTCGGTCGCCGCCTCCACGTCGTTCGCGATCGATTCGACCATCGACGCCAGGTCGCCATGGGCCACCCGCTCGTGCTCCCCGAGGCGCTCGGTCAGCTCGTCGACGAACATCGCGGTCGCTTGTTCGCCCTTGTTCACGATCGCATCGCCAACGGCCGCCTCGAAGCCGAGGTTCTCGTGGGCGCCCGGCGGCGACCACGCCAGCTCGCGCCCCGCGTGGCGGTCCAAGAAGTTCGCGACCACGTTCTCGGCGGTCGTCCGGCCGACGCGGGTGAACTCGGCCTGGAGGAAGCCCGAGAGGCTGTACGAATCCGTCGCCTCGAGCATCTTGATGAGCGTGCCGAGCTCGACCCCGTGGGGATGGGGCTGGATCTCCGCGGTCTCCGCGGGCAGCTGGTCGGTCGCGCGTTCGAACTTGCGTGGCTCGTCGAGTTTCGGTTCCCGCAGTTCGATGCGCGCGTGGGGATTGACGATCGCCGTCTGTTCGATGTACCGGTGCAGCTGTGATCGCGCGCGCATGTTCGCCTCGAGCTCGATCTCGAGGCGGGTGCCGTGTGGCCGGTCCCAGGTGGTCGCCTCCTCGGCACGGATGTCGGGTTCGTTGGCGTCCGTGTCGATCACCAGCTCGAAGTACCGTGCCCGGTCGCTCCCTTTGGGTTTGGAGGTGATCCGGGCGGGTTTGCCCGAGGTCAGCTGGGCGTACAACACGGCCGCGGAGATTCCGATGCCCTGCTGCCCGCGGTTTTGTTGGCGCTTGTGAAACCGGCTGCCGTAGAGCATCTTCCCGAAGATCTTCGGCACCTGGTCCGCGGTGATCCCCGGGCCGTTGTCCTCGATGACGAGGCGGTAGTAGTCGCCAACGTCCTCGATGTCGACGTAGATGTCGGGGAGAATGTTCGCCTCCTCGGCGGCATCGAGCGCGTTGTCGACGCCCTCCTTGACGGCGGTCACCAGCGCCCGGGCGCCGGAGTCGAACCCGAGCATGTGCTTGTTCTTCTCGAAGAACTCGGCGACCGAGATGGCGCGTTGCTCGGCGGCCAACCGCTGGGCGACGCCCAGGTCCTCGTCGGCCCCCGACCCTGATGGCGGCATATGGCCCATTCGTTCCCCATCCCGGCATAAAAACACGACGACACCGGGTTGGAAGTGAACGCGCCGGTGGCACACCCCGAGGGCACTTTTAAGCGTGGCGGGTGCGGGGTAGGCGTATGGTCGATTCGGTCCGCTTCGGGATTTCGGGTCTCGACAAGATCCTCCATGGCGGCATCGTCGACGACTCGACGGTCCTCGTCAGCGGCAGTCCCGGCACCGGCAAGAGCCTGCTCGGCCTCCAGTACCTCTACAACGGCGCCGATCGCTTCGACGACCGGGGGCTGTATCTCACCTTCGAGGAGACCGCCGCGGACCTCCGGATGGCCGCCGAGTCCATCGGCTTCGAGGCGTGGGAGGCACTCGTCGAGGCGAACGACATCCAGATCTACGACAAGCGCGACCTGCTCGACGCGTCGAACTTCTCCGAGACGCTCGATCTCGTCCTTGATGAGTTCGAGGCCGAACCCGTCGACCGGCTGGTGCTCGACTCGCTCACGATGTTCCAGCTGTTCTTCGAGGACGAGCGCGAGCGCCGACAGTACCTCCTCAAGTTCACGGACGTCCTCGAGTCCAACGGCGTGACCTCGCTGTTCATCCACGAACAAAGCGGCGGGTTCCCGGCGACGGAGGTCGGCCTCGAGAACTTCCTCACCGACGGCAACATCTACATGATGCAGATTCCCACGCGCTCGGGCGTCAACCGCTACCTCTGGGTGGTGAAGATGCGCAAAAAGCAGGTCGAGACCGACATCTTCCCCCTTGACATCGGCCAGGGGGGGATCACGGTCCACGACCAGGCCGCACAGTTTTCGATGCTCGGCGACGAGGAGCTGTCGGGCTTTTAACTCTCAGAGAGCTGCCGCCAGACGTTGTCGAGCTTGTTCTGGACCGTCGCGCGCGTCTCCAGGTCGACGTCGATATCCGTCCCGTCGAAGGAGATCTCGATCAGATCGACCTCGCGTCGGTAGACGCTGGTGCGGCGTTGCCCGTCGATCAGCACCCGGTCGTGGTGCTCGAGCAGGCCCGCCTCGGTGAGCTCCTCGATGCGACGATAACAGGTCGCGATCGGCACGTCAAGATGCTCACTGAACTCCTTGGCCGACATGGGTTCGTCGGCCGACCGCAGAATCTCGGGATTGTACTCCTTCCCGAGCGCCCGCAGCACCTCGATCGATGTCATTGGCACCTCAGATTCACAGGATGAATAAATAAGTACGGGCCGTTTGGTGCGGTTGACGGGGTGTGTACCGGGGATTCATCGCTCGTTACCACGTCTGATATTGGGCCAGCAGATTTAATCTACGGTTTGACGGATCTACTACTATGGCGTTCGTGGAGCTGATTTACGTTGCGAGCACGATGGCCACGGTCGCCGCCGGCATGTTCCTCATGGGGATGGGGGTCAAGGCGTATGCGGATACCGAGCGGATGCCGATGGTCCACCTCGCGGTTGGCTTCTCCCTCATCGTGGCGGCCTCGCTCGCAACGGCGGCCGTCGCGTTCGTCACCGGCTTCGGCAATGCCCAACAGCTGCTGGCGTTGAACACCGGCCTCTCCACGTGTGGATACCTCCTGCTGGTGTACAGTTTGTGGAGCTACTGATATACACAATTTTCAATATTGAAGCCAAATATTGCCCTATAGTCCTTGGTTTTTCAGTTGTGATAATTTGATGGGTATATTTATTGGAACCCTCAAGTAAGTGAGTAATAACGGCCGGAGCACGACTCCGGTCGGCGTGCAACCATGTTCGACAACAAGGAATCAGACGGCGACCGCGGCCAGGTGGGTATCGGTACCCTCATCGTGTTCATTGCGATGGTCCTGGTGGCAGCGATCGCTGCCGGTGTATTGATCAACACGGCCGGGTTCTTGCAGACCTCGGCCGAGGACACAGGCGACCAGAGTCAGGCGCAAGTGACCGACCGCGTCGAGGTACCGTCCAGTGTCGGGAACGTCGCAGACAACGCCAGCGGTAGCGGCGATACCGGCATCAACACGGTGAACCTGACCGTGACGAAGGCGCCCGGCGCGGAGGCGATTGCCTTAGAAGAGATGACCATCCACTGGCTCGGGCCGAACGGCGCCGACACGCTGACCTTCAACGAGTCGGCCGGCGCTGGTGAGTTCAGCCTCGAGTCGATCGTCGCGGAGGAGCCAAACAGTAACATCCTCTATGAGCGCTCCGACCAGTTCAAGGTCGTCATCAACGTTGCCAACACCCCGATCGATGGGGGGTATCTGGCGGCCGGTGACAGCGTCACGCTGACCTTCACCACCGCAGCTGGCGCCGAGCGGGTCGTGGGCCTGACCGTCCCCGAGACGCTCGCCGTCTACGACGACGGTGACGCGATCGCGCTCTAAGCCGATCTGACCATTCACCGCCGATCGAGTCGCGCCGTGCAGCAGTCGCACCGCGAGCAGAAAACCGCAACACCCGACAACTACACAGACCGATATGGGCTTCAGCGTCTCCGGTGGAACCGTCGTGATCCTGCTCGGTCTACTCGTCGCGTTCACGATCGCCTATCCAGCCGCGATGGGCGGCGTCGAGCGCGTCAGCGAGGCACAGGATCGACAAGGAGACCGGCTGGTCCACTGGCAAAACGCTGAGATCGACTTCGACCAGGCGACGTACGACGACGCCAACGCGACCGTGGCGGTGCAGGCGAACAACACTGGAACCATCGCACTCAACATGAACCGAACCGACTTGCTGTTCGACGGCACCTACGTCAACGGGGCGAACCGTTCGATTCTGGACGCCCCCGAGACGGGCCTCTGGCTGCCCGGTGAGACGATCGTCCTCACCGTCGACGACGTCACGAGTGCGCCCGACCGCGCGAAGGTGGTCGGCGAGCGGGGCCTGGCCGTCGCGGGCCCGGTGGAGGTGAGCAATGGCTAGCGTCTCCGTCTCCCACCTCATCCTGTTCATCGCGAGTCTCGTCATCGCGGCGAGCGTCGCCGGCACGCTCGTGGTCAACGTCGACCAAATCTCGAACGCCTTCGCCGATCAGAGCGAGGCGACCAGCGAGGAGATGGCAGCCGACGTGACCGTCATCAGCGACACCGGCAGCGACGCGATGTACGACACCGGGACCGTCACGGTGCTCGTCAAGAATACCGGCTCGTCGACGCTCGTCCCGCATCCCGACCGCATCGACCTGCTGATCGACGGGCAGTATACGTCTGCATCCGCGATGAACGTCTCCGTCGTATCGGCTGCCACTGACGACTGGCCACCGGGGGCCGTCATCGAGATCACGGCCGACCACACACTCGACGACGGCGATCATCGCGTGACCGTTCGCGTCCCCGGCGACGAGACCACGATTTCGTTTCGGGTGACCTCACCATGACCGACGACGACCCTGATGTCGACGCGGGCGTGCTCGCCCCCGACGAGGTCGACATCGGCGATAACGACCACGTCGTCCCCCTCGAGAACGACCGCTATCTCGTCTCGCCGACGATGATCGACGACCACACGGCCGACCGGATCAAGTCGCTTGCCGAGGCGGATGCCGATGAGGATACCGACGCGGATGCGCCGGCGGGCGACGTCGAAACCGTTCGGACGGCCGTGGCGGAATCGCTCGCGGAGACCGACGCGCGCTATGCGTTCGAGGCGTTTCTCGTCGTCGATGGCGAAGTCGTCCGCCATCGGACGGTCACGAACGACGTCACCGTCGGTTTCGATCGCCTCGTCAACTGGTACGCGTCGGAGGTCGGCGGCGACACGCCCGTCGAGGATGCCTTGCGCATCCTGTTGCGCGAATCCGCATTGCGCACGACGCTGACCGCCCAGGACGTCGCCGACATCGTCGCGGATCGCGGGCTCGATCCGGACGATTCGATCGCCGACCTCCTTGAGGCGCTGCGGTCGGAGGGCACACGATGATGCGGACGACACCTGTCGGATCGGTCTCCAGCCGCCCGTTTGGTCGGATTATCACAATCGAATATTGCCGAGCTACGTTGAAGTGGCTCGACCGATTCCGTTCAGCCATGCAACCACGTTGCCGAGCCGACGGCCCCACGGTGGCGCCCTCGGCGATGAGGCCCAATCGAGGTGGTCGCCCATGTTAGACCGGCTGTTCGGTGGCGGCGATGATGACCCTGCCGAGCCCACCGCCGACGAGGAGTCCCTCTTCGGCGAGGAGCTGGAGGAGGGCAACACCTTCGATGACGATCTCGGGCTGGAGGCCGAGGGTGAGGAGGCCGCCGTGGATGAGCTCAAGCGTCAGGTCGACGAGTTCGAGGACGACCTCGAGAGCCTCCACGCGACGGTCGACTCGATCGAGAACGACCAGGAGCGCCTCGGCGAGGACGTCGCCGACGTCCGCGACAACGTCCGCAAGCTCCTCGAGATCTACGAGATGGTCACGCAGGGGATCAACCCGTTCGCCAGCGGTGACGAGTTCGGCGAGGCCGGGTCCTCGGCGGCGATGGACATCTTCGGCACCGACGAGGAGGCAGCTGCTGAGGAGACCGAGAATGACGCGTTCTTCGCCGATGAAGACCCATCGGAGCAGGAGGGACCAGTCGAAGAGGCGGAATCACCGCTGGACGATGACGATCCCGCAGACGAGGGCCGCACCTTCGACGACCTCAAGGCCGAATACGAGGGGGAGGACCCCGACGAACCGCCGGCCGTCGAGGACGAGGATGCACCCGAGGCGGCACCCTCAACGCCGTCGGACCCCGTGTCGGACGCCGCCGATGCCGGGTCGCTCGGCGAGAAACCCTACCTCCACGCGCTCCCCGAGGGGTACACCGGCGATCTCATCGTGCTGTCCTGGATGGAGGATTTGCTGGAACGCACCGACGCCGCCGGCGCGGCCGGCACGCTGGCCTACTACGAGGCGATCGGCTGGGTCACCGCCGACGTGGCCGACCAGCTACAGCGATATCTCGCGGGCCTCGGCCGGGACGACCCCCCCGAGGAGCCCGAACCGACCTCGCCGCTCGACCGCACCGACCACCTCCACAGCCTGCGTTACCTGAACGCCCTCGCGACGCGCGAGCCGCGACGCGTGGTCGTCGACGGTGACACCCGGATGCTCGAGGGGCTCGTCGGCGAGGCAATCGATGCCGCGGAGACGGCCGCCGCCGACGTCCGGGCCCGCCCCGGCACGCTCGCCGACGGCGGCCCCACGGACGAGTCGGATCGGTCGGCCACGCCCGGCGCCGCGTGGACCTGGCTTCGCGTGTCCGACCTCCACAACCCCCGGGAGGGATGGTCCCAATGAGCGTCCGCGCGAACCTCTACTCGCTCGGCCTCGAGGACCACGACCGCCTCAACGACGAGCTCGGTGGCGGAATCCCCGAGGGGAGCATCGTCCTGCTCGAGGGCGACTACGGCGCCGGCAAGAGCGCCATGACCCAGCGGTTCACCTACGGCTTCTGTGAGGAGGGCACGAACGTCACCTACCTCTCGACGGAGCTGACCGTCAACGGCTTTCTCAACCAGATGGCGTCGCTGTCGTACGACGTGGTCGATCACGTCCTCGACGAACGCCTGTTGTTCCTCCATGCGGACCTCGAGACGGGCGGTGCACTTGCGGGGGAGCAGGGCGAACGCCGCGAGCTGTTGCGCCGCCTCATGGAGGCCGAGGCCATGTGGGAGGCCGACGTCATCGCGATCGATACGTTCGATGCCATCCTCCGCAACGATCCGAAGTTCGAGGCGCTCGTCCGCCAGGACGATGAGCGCCAGGCCGCGCTGGAGGTCATCTCGTTCTTCCGCGACAAGCTCACCGAGGGGAAGGTCATCCTCCTGACCATCGACCCCTCCACCCTCGACGACGAGGCGATCGGACCGTTTCGCGCGATTGCCGACGTCTTCTTCGAGCTCGAGATGATCGAGGTCGGCAACGACGTTCGCCGCCAGATCAACGTCAAGCGGTTCACCGGCATGGGCGAGCAAGTCGGCGACAACGTGGGGTACTCCGTACGGTCGGGGACGGGCATCGTCATCGAAAACCGGAGCATCGCGTGACTGACCCGGAGGATCGATCATGAGCGATCAGGGTCTGGCGAAACCGTCGACGGAGCTCAGGGAGGCCGCGATGGACCGGCCCCACCTCCGTGAGCATCTGCGCAAGTTCAAACAGATCACGGGCGAGTTTCCCATCTACACGGACCGCATCTCCGCCGAGTTCGAGGTCGACCGCCCGAACGTGTTGTACCCCGTCGGCGGGCCGATCTACTGTCACATCTACGGCGACCTCGGCCAGGACATCAAGTACTACGCGCTCGAGCCGACGCTGAACGGCACGACCCGCGAGATCTACGATCGCGTCAAGGACGAACTGCTCCAGCGCAGCGTCCAGACGGCCGCACCGGAGTCCGACCAGGAGTACGACGACCGGATCGAGGAGCTCCTGGCCGACCTGGTCGACGTCGGCAACGGCAACGGGTCGGCGCTCGGGGCGCTCCGTCGCCGACTCGGTCGAGAGCGCTTTTCGATCGCCCCCCAGACCTACGAGGAGATTCGCTACCGGCTCAACCGGGACATCGTCGGGTTCGGCCCGCTCGAACCGGTGTTGCGCGACCCGAACAACGAGGACATTCACGTGATCGGCCCCGAGGAGTGTTACGTCGATCACAACGTCTTCGGCCTGCTCGAGACGACCGTCGAGTTCGAGTCGGCCGAGTCCTACGACACGTGGCTGCGCAACATGGGCGAACGCATCGGCGACCCGCTGTCCGACGCCGACCCGATCGTCGACTCGACCATGCCCGACGGTTCGCGCCTGAACGTCATCTACAGCGACGACGTCAGCCTCAAGGGGCCGAGCCTGACGATCCGTCAGGGTCAGGAGACGCCGCTGACGGTCTCGCAGATCACCAAGTGGGGCACCCTCTCGCCGGAGCTCGCGGCGTACCTCTGGCTGTGTCTCGAGAACGAACAGACGGTGTTCGTCGTCGGAGAAACCGCCTCCGGGAAGACGACCACGCTGAACGCCATCATGTCGTTCATCCCGCGCAACTCGAAGATCTACACCGCCGAGGACACCGCCGAGGTGGTCCCGCCCCACGACACCTGGCAACAGCTGCTCACCCGGGAGGGGCAGGGCGAAAGCTCCTCTGACGTCGAGATGTTCGACCTCGTGGCCGCCGCGTTGCGGTCTCGCCCGGACTACATCGTCGTCGGTGAGGTCCGCGGCGAGGAGGGCCGCATGGCCTTCCAGGCCGCCCAGACCGGCCACC
>CAZCYF010000042.1:0-12509 GCA_964502835.1 uncultured Halobacteriales archaeon
ACAACGAGATGTCGCCGTCGACGGTCACCACTTCGCCGGTGACGTAGGCCGCGTCCGGCCCCGCGAGGAAGCTCACCGCGCCGGCGATGTCCGCGGGCTCGGCGAAGCGCCCGAGGGTGATCTTTCGGCGGATGTTCTCACGAATGTCCTCGTCGACCTGCTTGAGCATGTCCGTCATCGTAAAGCCGGGCGACACGCAGTTCGCGGTCGTCCCGTGGCGGCCGAACTCCTTGGCGATGGCCTTCGTGAAGCCGATCAGGCCCGCCTTCGTCGCCGCGTAGTTGGCCTGGCCGTAGTTGCCCTGCTGGCCGACGACGCTCGAGACGTTGATCAGCCGGCCGCCGTCCGACCCGGCGAGGTCCTCGTAGAACTCCTGGGTGCAGTGGTAGGTCCCGGTGAGGTTGACGTCGATGACGTTCTCCCAGTCGGCCGTGCGCATGCGATCAAAGCGCTGGTCGGCAGTGATGCCCGCGTTGTTGACCAGCACGTCGACCGGCCCGAGGGCGTCGCGAACCTCCTCGCCCATGGCGGCGACCGCGTCGGCGTCGGCCACGTTCGCCTCCACGGGGATGGCGTCGCCCCCCGCCTCGCGGATCCTCGCTGCCGTCGCCTCGGCGCTTTCCAACGAAGACTTGTAGTTGACGGCGACGTCCGCGCCGTCGGCGGCGAGGCGTTCGGCGATGGCCGCACCGATGCCGCGCGAGGCACCGGTCACGAGGCAGGTCGTATCGGCGAGGGGCTCGGGTTCGGACATGGATGGCCAACCCGGCGTGACGGGACGCCGGTCTCACCTCCAAGCCGACGTGCAACGTGGGGAAAAGGGTTGTTATTGCCGCTTTCTTCACCGGGTTCTCGCGGCGTCCACGAAGCCCTCGACGCGCCACCGTGTGATGTCGATCGCGGTGACCAGCCGGTCGATGTCGGCGTCGGCCAGCTCGTCGATCGAGGTGATGCCGGCGTCGACGAGGCGGGCGGCGTACGTCGGTCCGATCCCGTCGATCGTTTGCAGCTCCTCGATGGCGTCGCGGTTCGACCGCTCGGCGTACCAGTCGGTGACCGCCGGCCACAGCGACTCGTGGGAGCTCCCCGAGACGCTCAGGCCGATGTGGCCGGTGGCGTGCTCCATGATGGTGGTGTCGTCGCTGCCGACCACGTCGGTGAAGGGCTTGCTTGATTCGGGCGGGATGAGGTGGTCGTACTCGCCGACGATCTGCAACACGGGCATGTCGATCGCCGCGGGATCGACCACCTCGCCGTCGAGCTCGAGCTCGCCGTTGTACAGGCGGTTCTCCTGGTAGAGCCAGCGCAGGAACTCCACGTAGGCCCGCCCGGCCACGTCGATGCCGTCGCCCAGCCAGCGCTCCATTCGCGCGAAGTTCTCGACGAAGGCCTCGTCGTCGAGGTTGTCGGCGAGGGTGACGTACTTGGTGACGAAGTTGTCGATCGGGTCCATCAACGCGAAGCCGACGTCGAGGAAGTCCGAGGGGACGTTGCCGTAGGTGTCGGTGACGTCCTCGGGGTCGAAGAACTCGGCCTCGCCCCAGAGCTCGAGGATGCCGCCGGTATCATCGAAACACAGCCCCGCGGCCATGAGGCCGAGGGCGTTGACCTTCTCCGGAAAGCGCGCGGCGTACATCGCGCTCATCGAGCCGCCCATGCAGTAGCCCAGGACGTTGACCTGGTCGACGCCGGCCTCCTCGCGGACGACGTCGACGCAGTTGTCCATGTAGCGGTCGACGTAATCGACCAGCCCGAGGGTGGTGTCGAGCCGGCTCGGCTCGCCCCAGTCGATGAGGTAGACCTCGAAGCCGGCGTCGAGCAGGCGGCGCACCACGGAGCGGTCGGGCTGCAGGTCGAGGATGTACGGCCGGTTGATCAACGCGTAGACGACGATGATGGGGACGTCCTGTGTGACGCCGTCCGCGGGCTCATAGCGGTGTAACTCGAGCTTGTTCTCCTCGTAGACGACCTCGCTCGGCGTCTCGCCCACCTCCACGGAGGCCATCGTGGCCATGGCGTCGGGTGCCCCGCCGGCGCCCTCGACGGACGCGGCGGCCTCCTCGAGGGCACCCGCGGCCAGGTGAAACGGCGAGCGAAACGCCCCCGTCGGCGCGACGTCTTCGCTCATGCGTCCTCGAGGTGCTCGAGCACGGCGTCCAGCTTGCGCTCGACGTCGTGCTGGCGGCGTTCGAGTTCGACCAGTCGTGCGCCGACCTCTTCGACGTGGCCGGTCGTCGCAAAGCCCATCGACTCGAGGTTCTCCTGGATGGCCTCGTCGGTCTGGCGCTGCATGTCGAGCATCTCCGAGACGTTCTCGCCGGTCATCCGGGCGAACGCCTCCGTGCCCATCAGCTCGTTGAGCGACTCGTTGGCCGCGCGCAGCCAGATGTCGCGAAACTCGCTCACGTCGACGTCGTCGCCGGCGGCCGCGTCGGTCGCTCGCTCGGCCATGCGCTCGGTGGCGTCGAGCCAGGTGTCGTAGGCCTCGACCATGCCCGTCGCGCCGGAGGCGACCAGCTCGTCGTCGGTCGTGTCCGTGACGGCGCTCGACCAGGCCTCGAGCAGGCGCGATTGCGCCTCGAGGTTGCGCTCGATGCCGTCGAGCAGCTGTGCCTGAAACCCTTCGAACGGCTGGTCGAACTGTTGGTTACTCATTGAGAAGCTGTAGGCGACTCCCACCCAAATACCGTGGGGTTTGGCGTCGCGGAACCTACTCGACGTCGATCGACTCGGCGACGGAGTCCGCGGAGGCCTCAAGGTCCTCGATGGCGTCGAGGTAGGCCTCGACGGCGGCGTCGAGGGCCTCCTGGTAGCTCTCGACGAACTCGGTGTAGGAGGTCGCGCTCTCCTCGAGGGACTCCTCGGACATCGTGATGGTCTCCTCGCTGAGGTCCTCGACCTGCTCGAGCTGGTGCTCGATGGTCTCGCGGGCTTCCTCGAGGCCCTCGGTCTCCTCGGGCGCGGCCGCCTCGATGTTGTCGAGGGTGGACTCGCTGAGGGCGCGCAGGAACGCGACGTTTTGCTCGGAGATCGAGCGCAGCGCGTCGACGCTTTGGTCCATGGACTCGACGAAGGTCCGCTGGGCCTCCAGGGTGTCCTGGATGAGCGCCTGGTTCTGTTCGATGACGGTGCGGTGGAAGTCAAACATCGATTCGACGGGGTTGGTGTATTGCATGCTCATGGTGGATCACTCGCGGTTGCGTTTGACCGGGATGACGACCGTCTGGACGATGTCTCCCTCCTGGATGTCGAGCGCCTCGCGCTCGGCCTCGGGGATGGAGATCCGCCCGTTGGACTGGACCCGCGTCTTGAACGTCGCCGTGCCCAGCTGCATCGGCGTCGGGCCGAGCCCGTCGCCGCCGGTGCCGGTGAACTCGGACATCTGCTGGAGCCACTGGCGCTGAAACTCGGTGGCGTCCTCGCCGGCGTCGAGGAACTGCTTGGCGAGTTCGGCGGGCGGAAACGCGACGGTCTCGTCGTCGGTCATCAACGGTGTGTACGCCCCGGGGAGGGATAAACCTTACCTAGAAATACCATTCAATACCATTCAATGGTTGGTAACCGTTCTCGTGGGCACTGATGCCCCGATCCCCGGCAGGAAACCCGAATCCCTTTAACCGGGCTTGGGATAGTCCCGCGTTATGGCAACCCGCGGTGTGAAGGGCCTGGACGATCCGAGTGCGCTCCTTCGATCCTGGCGACACATGGCCACCTCGGCCATGCAGGGGGTACAAGCCGCCAACCACGCCCTGCTCGCTCCGGTGCGCGCCACCTCGGCGGCCGCCCGGTCGGTGGCCACCGAGGACGAACGCCACGCCGCAACCATCCCGAGCGTGTTC
The DNA here is from genome assembly GCA_964502835.1 of uncultured Halobacteriales archaeon. Classification (GTDB taxonomy): domain Archaea; phylum Halobacteriota; class Halobacteria; order Halobacteriales; family SKSH01; genus CAZCYF01. Next base: position 3,840 of record CAZCYF010000042.1, read on the forward strand.
TACGAGGCCGAGGGATGGTCGCACGAGCGGTCGGTCGACCACCGCGCCGACATCGACGTCGGGGACTACGTGCGCTTTACCAAGCAGATCACCGAGGCGGACGTCGACGCCTTCGCCCGCCTGAGCGGCGACACCAACCGGCTCCACCTCGACGACGAGTTCGCCGCCGACACCCGCTTTGGCAGCCGCATCGCACATGGCACCCTCGTCTCGGGGATGATCTCCGCCGCGCTCGCGCGCCTGCCGGGGATGGTCATCTACCTCTCACAGAACCTCGAATTCAAGGGACCGGTCGGCATCGGCACCGAGGTCACCGCCCGCGTCGAGGTGCTGGAGACCCGCGGGGACGACCGGTTCCGGCTCGAGACGACCGTCGAGACGGCCGACGGCGAGACCGTCGTCGACGGCGAGGCCGAGGTGCTCATCGACCCCGTCGAGGGCGAGGAATAGCCAGCCACCACCCGCGACGAACCGGGGCGGTCCGAACCAGGGTTTCGCCAGGACGAACACGATCACCAGCTCCAGTCACGGCGCGTCGTAACGCGTTTGGCGCGATCCGGCGTATCTCCAGCCATGCGCGTGTTCGTCACCGGCGCGACGGGCGTGCTTGGCCGGCGGCTGATCGACCACCTCGACGAGGCCGGCCATACCCCCCACGGCCTGGTGCGCGACGACGCCGGCGCCGAGGCGGTCGCGGACCGCGGCGCGACGCCACATCAGGGCGACGTCCTCGACCCGGACAGCCTCGCGGCCGCCATCCCCACCGTCGACGCCATCGTTCACGCGGCCACGGCGATCCCCACCGAAACCAACCCGCCCAAGGCGGCCTGGGCGCAAAACGACCACATCCGCGTCGAGGGAACGAACCACCTGCTTGCGGTCGCGGGCGACGACATCGATCGGTTCGTCTTTCCGAGCGTCGTCTGGGTGGCTCGCCAACCCGACGGTTCGACCGTCGATCACACCGCCGACCGCCACCCGGACCGCGGCACGGCGGGTGCCGCCGCGGTGGAGCGCCTCCTGCTCGAGGGCGAACACGGTGTCGACCCGCTCGTACTGCGAAACGGCCTCTTTTACGCCCATGATGACGCCACCACCCGCGAGTTTGCCCGACGGGCGGTAGCCGGCACTCTCCCCGTCGTGGGCGGTGGACTGTTGGGTCGACGCCACGGTGCGCTGTCGCGCATCCACCCGACGGATGCGGCAAGCGCCATCGTCGCCTCATTCGAGGCCGACCTCGAGGGGCTGTATCACGTCGTCGATGACGAACCCGTGGGGATCGACGCCTTCCTCGCCGCACTCGCCGATCAGCTCGACGCCGACGCGCCCGGCCCGCGGCTCCCGCGGTGGCTCGCCCGGTGGTTCCTCGGCACGACGGCCGTCGACCTCCTCACGAAGCCAATGCCCGCATCGAACGCGCGATTCCGGGACGAAACCGACTGGTCGCCGCAGTTTCCCACGTATCGCGAGGGGCTCGCACACGTCGTCGAGCAGTGGATCGAGTCGGGTGACCTCGTCGAGACCGCCGACGGCTACGCGTGGGCCGGGTCATGACCGGACCCAACACGTCGCCGGGGGCCGGTCTGGTCGCCGTCGGGAGCGGAATCACCTCGTTCATGCTCACGGCGGTCGTCGTGATCATGGTGCTCCCCGTCGCGTTTTCGGCGCTCATCGGCCTCCCCATCGGGGCGATCGCTGGTCTCGCGGTCGGTCTCGGCCTGTGGCGATCGCGTCTTACGATCGGTCCGGCTGCTCGCGCGGCGATCGCCGGCTACGCCACGCCTGGACCGGTCGTCCTCGCCCTGCTCGCGTTGCGATATGTGAACCTGGGGCGGGACTTCCTCACCGTCGACGTGATCGTGCTGGTAGGCGTCGTATCTGCGCTTGGCGTCGGACTCGGCCGATTCATGCTCACATCCCGCGAGTACTAACGGGTGCGACCCTGTGCCGGTGGCGCTCAGACGTCCGTCCGGATCATCTCATCGAAGACCACCGTTACCGACTCCGTGGCCACCTCGCCGCCCGCATCGGCCACGAGCTCGGGTGGATCGTAGTCCTTGATCCAGGCGTTTTCGAATTCCCATCGGATCTGCGGTTCGTCCGCGGCGTCGCGCAACACCACCGCAACGTGCTTGCGGCCCTCCTCCATGCGGCCCTGGCGAACCTGGCGGCGCCACTCGAACAGTTGGGTCTCGTCGGGGAGCACGGCACGCTCCATTTCGAGGTCGTCGAACGTGAGTTCCCCCCAAATCTTGCGGTTTTGGTCCGGATCGTCGCCCTCGCGATACTCCTGGGCCGCGGTCGAGTCGCCGGGGATCGCCACCCGGCGCACGCCGGGGACCTCCGTCCCTTCGATCTCGACCGTAAAACGGCCGCGTGTGAGCGGTTCGAGCTGGCTCGGCGGTTGCGTGCTTCTCGGCGTCTGATCGTGGGTTGGCATGGCTGTGGAGTTCGGTGTCGATTGGTCGGACTCCTCAAGAATCTCCGTACAGCCGCTCAGGGCGAGCGTCAGCCCGCCGACTTCGAGCAGCTGCAACGCCCGTCGTCGAGAGATCGTCGAGTCCATCGGTCCTCAGGGGTGTGTCGGTTCAGTCTATCAGGCCGCGGATCGGTCGGATGTCATCCGGCAGTGCCCGATATACCTCCGGCTCATGGAAAACCATGATAAATCTTCCGGGTCACCGAGCGGAGCCACATCGGTTATGACCGCGCACGCGGACCTCCGGATGGATGTTGACCATCGACGGCGGTGCCGGTGGCGGCCAGGTGCTCCGGACGGCACTCAGCCTCGCCGCCGTCACCGACCGGGCGGTCACGATCGAGAACGTGCGCGGTGCGCGGGAGACGCCCGGCCTGCGCCCCCAGCATCGGGGCTGTGTCGACGTGATCGCCGCCCTCACCGATGCCGACGTCGAGGGGGCGGCGGTCGGATCGACCGAAATCACCCTCGAACCACACACGCCGCCGCGCGGCACGGTCGCGATCGACCTCGAGACGGCAGGGAGCGTGTCCCTGCTTTTTGAGACGGTCATCCCCCTCGGGGTGGCCACCGCCGACCCGATCACCGTCTCGGCCACCGGAGGCACGGACGTCAAGTGGTCACCGCCGATCGCCACCCAGCGCCACGTCAACCGGCCGGTGCTCGAACGCGTCGGCCACGACCTCGCCATCGAGCTCGAACGCACCGGGTTCTATCCCGTGGGTGGCGGCCGCGCCACCCTTCGCGTCACCCCCGCCGACCCCGAGCCCCTCCACCTCAACTCACGAGGCCGCCTGCAGTCGCTGGCGGTGTACTCCAAGGCGAGCGAGGACCTCGCCGCGGCCGACGTCGCCGAGCGCCATCGTGACGGGCTCATCGAGGCGCTTGGCGAGCATGCCGACGCCGTCGGCGAGACTGCCGTGAGCTACGTCGACAGCGCCTGTCCGGGGACGAGCGTCGTGTTGGTCGCCCAGTACGCCGACACGATCGCCGGCTTCGACGCCCTCGGCGAGCGCGGCACGCCGGCCGAGACGGTGGGCGCCGAGGCGGCCACGGCCTTTCGCGAGTTCGCCGAGGGACCCGGTGCGGTCGATCGCCACCTCGGCGACCAGCTGCTCGTCCCCCTGGCCATTGCGGGTGGAGCGATGTGGCTCCCGGCAGCCACTGACCACGTTCGGACGAACGTCGAAGTCATCCAACAGTTCGGCGGCTCCGTTGACGTCACCGAGCACCACGCCGGTGGTAAGCTCGTTGCGGTCGACGACCCCATCCCGGTCCCGCTGACCGGTCCGTGACGGTTACCCCGCGAGGGCGTCGATCGCCCGTTCCTCACGCTCGCGGCCGGGATCGAAGGCACCTCCATCACGGTCGCTGGCGATTGACTCCTCGACCGTGCGGTCCATGGCCCCCTCGACGGGCGTCGACCGCCAGCCCAACCGGGCAAGCTTGCACGTGGCTAACACGTGGGGGTACTCGCTGGTGAAGTGGTGATACAGGACGAAGTCGTTGGGGTCGAGGTCGAACCGCGCAAGTTCACGCCGGCTCGCAGTGACGATCTCGACGGAGGTATCCAGCGAGTCGGCGATCAGCTCGATGACCTCCGCCATGGTAAGCACCCGGCGATCGGCGACGTTGTATGCCGATCCGGGGGTACCGTCTTCGGCGACCAGGCGAAGCGCACGGGCGACGTCTTCCACGTACACGCGATGCCAGATTGCCGTGCCATCACCCGGAACGAGGACGCGATCGTACCGGTTCACGCGGTCGATCCAGTAGTCGTGATGGTTCTGGATGTCGGGGAAGTCGGGCGCCCACGCGGGCTCCTCACCCGCCACACCGACCAACGACGGCCCGTAGACCATCGTCGGCCGAACGCACATGGCGGCCACACCGCGATCAGCGCTCTCGGCCACGATCCGGTCACACTCGGCCTTTCGAGGGCCATAACTCGCCATCGAGTCGTCCCCGGCGTCCTCCTCGCGGTAGTCGTGTAACGGGGTCACACCCTCGCGTTTCGGAATGTCGTCACGGACGTAGACGCCCCCGCTTGAGACGTATACGTAGGCCTCGACGTCCGAGAAGAGCTCGATCGCCTCTTGAGCATCGGCTGGGTGAAACAAGGCGCAATCGATGACGATCTCGGGGGCGATCTCCTCGACCGCTTCGGCGAGAGACGCGGAATTTCGGCGATCCACCCGGTAGTAATCCATCGCGTCCTCGGCCAGTCGTGGCGGTGGGTCCCGGCGGCCGACGGCGGCGACGTCGTACCCGTTTGCGCTGAACTCCCCAACCGTATGTTGCCCGATGAATCCCGTCCCACCGATGACGAGTGCGGTCGCCATGGCGCGGATCTACGACGATTACTTATATAATATCTATCCGGGGCGTGCTGAGCCGACTCCCTCACGAGTCGTGTCGTCCATCCACCCCATTCCCGACGGTGCGGTCGAAGCGGCAAACGGTACCTTCATTATTTTTAGTAAGATTCTTGGTGTGGTCATTGGTACCACGGAACAATTTAAGGGAACACGCTCATGAAACCGTTTCAACAACCTCGAACGAATGAGAGCGCCGCGAGGGACGACCTCGGCTTTCTCACCAGTTCCTGGAACCGGCTCGACGTGTTGTACGCGATTGCGACGACGCCCCGATCGCGTGACGAATTGCGGGATCACGCCGACATCTCGAGGGTCACCCTCAGTCGGATCCTCTCCGACCTCGAATCGCGGGGATGGATCGAGCGAACCGACGACGGCTATGCGGCTACCCGAGCAGGTGCGTACGTGTCGGAGGAAGTCGTTCGAACCGTAGATAACCTGCGCACGCTCAACCGGCTTGGTGAGAACGTGTCGTGGATGCAATTGGAACGGTTCGACTTCGAGTTGGCTCGGCTCGAGGACGCCGAGATCATCATGCCCACCTGGGACGATTTCTCCGCCCAAACGGCCACGTTGGTCGACCTCGTCTATGACTGTCGACGCATCCGGGGGATCGGCACGGGCATGGACCGGTCCTTCATGCGGGCCCTCGCCGACGCCACCATGAATGGTGACCTTACCGTCGAACTCGTGTTCAAACCGACCGTCGTCGAGGCGATCGCCGATACCCCGGAACTGGCCCGCCTGTTTCGCGATCTCACCGATGCCGATGATGCCGCAATCTACCGATACGCCGGGAACGCGCCGCTCATGGAACTAGGTATCAACGAGACGAAGGGAGACCGTGAAGACATCGTCATGCTGTGTGGTGACCACGAGGAGGGCGCCCCACCGGGGACGGTCAAGTCGACCGACCCCGCCGTGTGGTCGTGGGCGGAGTCGTTTTTCGCCGATCGCGTGGCCGAATCCCGCCCACTCGAACCCGTCACGTTCACGTCCTGAACGAGCGTTCACCGCATAATACCAAGACGCGTCTGGACGGGCAGTCGGTCGTGGGTGCACCTGGCGAATCGGGGCGGTGTCGACCGACCATCCCCGCGGGGGAACCCACAGGCACCAAGACCAATGTCAACCTCAACGAGCACGAACGAGGAACTCGTACGGGAGTTTCACAAGCGCATCCTGACCGAGAACGACCTCGAGGCCGCGGACGAGTTGCTCACCGAGGACTACGTGGAACACAATCCGATCCTGCCCGAGGGCGTCATTCACGGGCGTGCGGACATCGTTCGGTTTTGGGCGGGGTTCCTCGAGGCCATCCCGGATCTGTCGATTACGGAACAGGCGATCGCCGTCGATGGCGATACGGTCGTCACGCGCCACGTCGGTCGCGGCACGTTCGAGGGTCCCTTTCTCGGCCTGGAACCGACCGGCGAGACATTCGAGATCGACGGGATGGACTACTATCGTGTCGAACGTGGTCGCCTCGCCGAGGGCTGGGTCGTCATCGATGCGCTCGGGATGTTTCAACAACTCGGAATTTTGCCCGACATGTCCGCCCTCGGACAGGGGTGAGCCATCGCAACAACCGCGGTGCCCGTAGCGCCCCATCGGCTGGGATTATTGGAGACAGCGAGGCAAATGGCTCGGGTCGGTTCAACCTGTGAACGATTGTTCACGAAGTAATGTCAAATAGTTAGCCGTCCCGCTCTCCGATCGTGGTATCCGCGACCGACGGATACGACACAACCTCAACCATGTCACGTCGAAGCGAGGGCGACCCGAACAGAACCGACGAGGAACTGCTCGACGCGATCACGGATCACCGCTGGTACCGACGGGGTGCCCTGAGACTGCTCGGGGTGACCGCCGGGATCGCTGCACTCGGCGGTACCGCACACGCCCGAGGGAGACGAGGCGGCCGAGTGAATGGTGACGACGCCGGTGCTCGGGCCCAGGGTCGGGGCGATGGCGGCCATCCGGGCGACGACCGACGGGATCGAGGCCGCGGTCCGAACCTCGATGCCTACTTTGGTGAAGCGTTTCGACCATCGGAAACCGCCCCGCCGGGGCTCATCGACCACACGGTCGAGTTGCACATCCACGAACACGCCATTCAGAATCCCTCACAGACGGCCGTTCCGTTTCATTTCTCGCCGACTGGCCTCAAGATCGACGTCGGGGACGTCATCGCATTCGTGGCCACGACCCCCGATCATACGATCACCGCCTACCACGAGGGGTTCGGCCGCCAACGACGGGTTCCCGACGACAAACCGCCCTTTTCGTCCCCACTATTACCGATCGGCGGAGCGTGGCTCTATCACTTCGATGTCCCCGGAACCTACGATCTGCTGTGTGCGCCCCATGAATATTTCGGGATGGTGATGCGGGTCGTTGTCGGCGACCCCGACGACGACGCGTACGACGGAAGCTTCGGTCCCGGCGGGCCGCCACCGCAGCCACGCCCGCCGGTATCACGGCCGGAGCTCAGCCAACTCGGGATCACACCCTGGCCGTTCCCGACGGCGATGGAAGTGCTGACGACGAACGCCCTCAGCGTCCCCAATATCGCGACGGCTGGAACGGTTCCGATCGGTGACGTTGAGGCGGACCTCTGAACTGTGGATAGGTTCCCTCCCATCCACCCCACCGGAATCCGAGGGTTCTATGCATCAGTCCTAAACGGGAAGAGGTATGGCCGCACTCGAGGTCACCGTCCTGGGTGCCATCCGCCGCGAGGACGGGGCGTTCCTCGTCCAACGCCTCACCGATCCCGCCGGGGGATCCTTCTATCGACCGATCGGCGGGGGTGTCAAATTCGACGAACCAAGTGACGCCGCCTTGATCCGGGAGTTCGACGAGGAACTCGGGCTCGAAATCGAGGTCGACCGACCCCTCGGTACCCTCGAGAACCGCTTCACCTTCGGGGAACAACGGGCCCACGAACTCGTCATCCTCTGGGCGGCGTCGTTTACCGACCCGGCACCATACGACCGCGAGCGATTACACGGGCAAGACGCCGGCGGTGCCGTCGAGTATACGGCCACCTGGCGGACCCTCGAGGAGCTTCGCGCCGGCCCGGCCCCGTGTTATCCGGACGGGATTTTGGATCTCATCGACGGGACGAGCGGGCGGGGCCACGGCCACGTGACCCATCCCTGACTCTCAGGTGAGATTGCGCAGCCACACGAGCGGATTGCCACGCGACGCCTGCAACCAGCCGACCGTCGTGAGCCCGCCGGCCACGATCGACGCCACCCCCAACCCCCCAGGTGCGAGCACGTTGCTCGCGAGGATCGCCAGGATGGTTGCCGACCCGGCCACGGTATAGGCCAGGGGGAAGGTCGTCAGGGTGTTGCCCCGCGCACGGTTGGCGAACAAGGCCGTCCCGGCCGCGAACAGGCCGATCAACAGGAGGGTATGCAGCCAGTAGCCGATGGCCGGCTCGACCGTGGCGAACCCGAGGGTGTCGGCCGCGACGGTGTCGTGATTCCAGAAGACGTCATGGACGGGTGCGGTCACCGCCAGGCCGATGTCGAGGCCGCCGAGGACGCTCACGAGGAGATACACCTCGCGTCGGTCCAGGATGTCGACCGTGCTGCTGGCAGTCGAGGCGAACAGGAGCCAGCCCAGCCCGGCCTGGACGGCACCGACGATCGACAGCGAGAGAAAGAACACCTTCACCATGGGCTCCTCGCTGAGCAACTGCGCGACGAACATCGCGTTCCAGACGGTCACCCCGGACACCAACAACAGATAGGCGAGGCCGTTGTCCCGCTGGCGGTAATCGAGGGCGGTCAGGAGGAACGG
>CAZCYF010000043.1:0-12486 GCA_964502835.1 uncultured Halobacteriales archaeon
ACCTCGTCCTCGAGGCGCACCCGGGGGTGTTCGTGGCCGATCACGAGCACGTCGGCCTCGAGGGCGCCCGCTGGCGGCCAGGTGTGGCCGTGGGAGAAGGCAATCGTGTCGCGAACGAACCCAGGGGCCTCGTGGACCGTCGCGCCCGTGAGCCAGTCGCCGAGGTCGCCGTCGTGGTTGCCCTTCACCACGGTCACCGCGACGTCGGCCGGGAGTCGCTCGATGAGCGCCTCGATCTCGTCGCGCTCGTCTCGGGCGGGGTCGCCGATGGAGTGCATCAGATCGCCGACGACGATCACCTCACCGACCTCGGTCTCGTCGACGAGGCGGACCAGCCGGTCGCGCCGGTCGTCAGCGCGGCTGGGGACGCGCACGCCGTCCTCATAGCGAAGTCCGTGCTCGATCCCCGCGTGGTAGTCGGCGATCACGAGGGCGCGACCGTCGGCGAGCGCGACCGTCGCCGCGGGGGCACCAACGACGGGCTCGACGCGCACCATCGATCAGATCGGCTTGAGCCGCCCCTCGGCGGGCTCGTAGCACGAGCCGCTCATGAGGGCCTCCTGGATGGCGTCGTCGATGGCGTCCCGGCCGGCGCCGACGGCCTCGTCGACGCGGTCGATGAGCGCCTGGCGGTCGACGCCGTCGCCGTCGTCTAGCTCGCGCATGTGGGCCACCACCGTCGCCTCGAGGTCGTCATCCGCCGCAGCATCGTCGTCCGCCGCCACGTCGCCGGCCGCCTCCTCGTCGGCCGCGGGTGCCTCCGCCTCCCCGGATGGTGTCGGGTCGTCCGGTGGCTCCGCGGGCGACTCCACCGCATCACCGGTGGCAAAGTCGGTATCGTACTCGGCCTCGACGGCGGCACGCTCGGACTCGGACAGCTCGAAGTCGGGCTCGTCCGGTGTCACCGCGGCCACATCGTCGTCCGGGGGCTCCTCGGCTGGTGTCGCCTCGCCATCCGCAGCTGACCCGTCGCCGGGGTCGGCTCCGTCGCTCGCCGCGGGTGTCTCCGCGGCATCCTCGGGTGGTTCGGACGAGACACCAGCATCCGGAGCCGGCGAATCGACCGGCGCCTCACGCTCCGCCCCGAACACCGCGGCGAAGTCGGTGGCGGCCAACGACTCGTAGCTCGCGGCCTCGCCACCGCCGCCGGGATCGAGCTCGAGGGGGTCGACCGCGTCGCGTTCGTCGGCGAGCACCTCGAGGGCGCCGACGGCGCGGTCCCAGAGCGCGCGCAGGTAGTCGGCGGAGGTGTCGTAGTCCTGCACCGATCGGGCGATGCCGCGGGCCAGCCCGTCACCGACGCCGCGTTCGGAGAGGGTGGCGGCGATGCGGTCCGCAGGGACGTCCTCGGCGCGCACGCTGGCCATGAGCGCGATCCGCCCCAGCGTGTGCCGGGCCGCCTCGGCCACCCACCGGTCGCGAGTGCCCGTGGTGGTCTCGACGATGCGCTCGGGACGCAACGAGGAGTAGATGCGGTCTGAGTCCTCCGGCTGGAAGGTTCGTGCCTTGCCGGTGAGGGCGACGAACGCGGGCGGCGAGGCGTCCGACAGGAAGTTCGCCGCGGTTGGTTGATACTGCCCGGCATAGGCGACGAACGTGCCCGTCGGGTCGTTCACGCGCCCCCGGTAGATGTCGGCGCCGACCTGGTCGACCTCGGTCAGGACGCCCACGACGAACGCCCGGTTCGCCATCGCACCCGTCGGCGTCAGGACGTACGTCGGTGCCATCTCCTCGTCGGCGTCGGCCACACTGACCGTCGCATCCGCGAACTCGGCCGCGAACAGTCGGTGGGCCACCTCGCGACGTGGCGCGCCGGTGCTCATCCGTGCTCACCCGTGTCGGTCTCGGCCCCCGATCGCACGCGCATACCTGCTCGTAGTTCGGTTCCGACCTAAAACCCTCCCCCACGAGCCCGAAACCGTTTGCCACCGGGGGGCGAGGAGGGGCGTATGCACGTGCTCGCAAACGCGGCGACGAGCGTCGACGGCAAGCTCGCGACGCGTGAGCGCCGCCAGGTTGCCCTCAGCGGTCCCGCCGATTTCGACCGCGTCGACCGCCTCCGGGCGACCGTCGACGCGGTCATGGTCGGGGTCGGAACGGTCCTCGCGGACGACCCCCATCTCACCAGCGACCGCCGCGACAACGCCGGACCGGCCAGGGTCGTCCTGGACGCCAGCGGTCGAACCCCACCCGATGCCCGAATCGTGACCGGAGCGGCGCCAACGTACGTCATCGTCACCGAGGGCTGTTCACCGGAGAACATCGAGGCGCTCGAAGCGGCTGGCGCGGAGGTGTTGTCCGTCGAGGGGGGCGACCGCGTCGACGTGGAGGCGGGCCTCGACGCGCTCGAGGCCGAGGGAATCACGTCGCTGCTCGTCGAGGGTGGCGGTGAGGTCATGTACTCGTGCTTTGCGGCGGGCTGTATCGATGAACTCTCCGTGTTCATCAGTCCGCACGTCGTCGGCGGTCGGACGGCGCCGACCCTCGTCGACGGCGAGGGGTTCGTCGAGGCGTTCCCACGGCTCGAGCTCCGTGAGGTCGAACACAGCGACGGAGGCCTGCTCTGTCGGTACGACGTGACGGGTACGGCGCCGACGCCGGCGGCGGGTCAGTCCTGATCGGCCGTCGCAGTGGCGGCCTCGCCGTCGGGGGCCTCCTCGAGGGTTTCGAGGTAGGTGTCGGCGTCGAGCGCGGCTTTCGAGCCCATGCCGCCGGCCGTGACCGCCTGCTGGTAGTGGTAGTCGACGACGTCGCCGGCGGCGAACAGCCCGTCGACGCCCGTTTTGGTCTGGCCGGGCCCGTGGCCGTTGGCGATCCGGACGTAGCCGACGTCGTCGAGCTCGACGCCGGTGCCCTCCAGGTAGTCCGTGTTCGGCGTGTGGCCGATGGCGAGGAACACGGCCCCGACCTCGAAATCGAAGACCTCGGTCTCCGGGTCGTCGAGCTTCTCGCTGGGATGGCCGTCCGGGTGGTGGGCGAGGGTGACGTGGTCGATACCCTCGGCCTCGCTGCCGTGGATCTCGATGAGCTCCGTGTTCGTGCGAATCTCGATGTCGCCCTCGTCGACGTGGTTCTGGACGCGATCGACCCAGTAGGCCTCGGCCCGGAACTCCTCGCGACGGTGGACGATGGTGACCGTCGAGGCGAAGCGCGTCAGGAAGCTGGCCTCCTCCATGGCGGCGTCACCACCGCCGACGACGAGCATTTCCTCGTCGCGGAAGAAGGCGCCGTCGCAGGTGGCACACGTCGAGACGCCATAGCCCATCAGTTCGTCCTCGCCGGGGATGCCGAGCGTGCGCGCGCTCGCGCCACTGGCGGCGATGACCGCGTCGGCGCTGAGGGTGTCGCCTGCGCGAAGGGTCAGCTCGAACGGCCGGTCCCTCGCGTCGAGGTCGGTCACGACGCCGTGGCGGATCTCGGCGCCAAAGCGCTCGGCCTGGCGTTTCATCCGGTCGATCAGCTCCGGGCCGGAGATGCCCTCGGGAAAGCCGGGATAGTTGTCGACCTCGGTCGTCAGGGTGAGCTGACCGCCGGGCTCGACCCCCTCGAGAACGAGGGGTTCGTGGTTCCCGCGGGCGCCGTAGATCGCCGCAGTCAGCCCCGCGATGCCCGAGCCGATGACGACCAGGCGATGGTGCTCAGCATCGCTCATCGTGTCGGCGTCACCTCACGTGGCGGACTCGTCAGTCGCATGCACGATGGTTCGCCGTCGACGCGTATTACGTTTGTTATCGAATCGCCCAATACTGTCGACGATGAACCCAGTGCCATGAGCGAGTATTTCCGCCGGAAGACCCGGGAGTACGAGACCCTGCTCGCGAGGGATCTCGACGCGGCCGAGGCGGTCGATGCCGACGGCGACACCTGTCTAGAGATGGCCGCCGCCTACCTCGAGGACGGCCGTCACTTCCTCGCCGAGAACGACCTCCCGAACGCGCTTGCCGCGTTCGCCTACGGCCACGGGTGGCTTGATGCGGGCGAGCGGACTGGCGTGGTGATCGTTGACACACCCGATGACACGGACTGATGGGGTTTACCGCTTAAATTCAGGTTCCTTTCTCCTTCTCGCGCGGTGAAACCAGTACCAAACGTTTAAGTACTCTCGACGATAACCATTTGTTAGGTTCTGGGCGGGAGCCGTCCGCCGAACTGCCCATCATGACTGAAACCGAAGTTACGACCAACGCAACCGAGCACGCCGTCGAGACCGAGTCCGAAGACGAACAGGTCGACGTCTGTCCCGAGTGTGGGGGCCGACTCGCGCACGACGAAGAACACGGTGAGGTGGCCTGCCAGGAGTGTGGCCTCATCGTCGAGGAGGACCGCGTTGACCGCGGACCGGAATGGCGCGCGTTCGACTCAGCTGAAAAGTCGGCCAAATCGCGCGTCGGTGCCCCGACGACCAAGCTGATGCACGACAAGGGCCTGTCGACGAACATCGACTGGCAGGACAAGGACGCCTACGGCAATGCGCTGTCATCGCGCCAGCGCCAGACGATGCAGCGCCTGCGGACCTGGGACGAGCGGTTTCGCACCAAGGACTCCAAGGACCGCAACCTCAAGCAGGCGCTGGGCGAGATCGACCGCATGTCGAGCGCGCTCGGCCTGCCCAAGAACGTCCGCGAGACGGCGAGCGTCATCTACCGGCGCGCGCTCGACGAGGGGCTCCTCCCTGGCCGGTCCATCGAGGGCGTTGCGACCTCATCGGTGTACGCCGCCGCGCGGATGGCCGACACGCCGCGCAGCCTCGACGAGGTGGCCGCCGTCAGCCGGATCGACATGGACGAGCTGACCCGCACCTACCGCTACATCGTTCGCGAACTCGAGCTCGCCATCGAGCCGGCCGACCCCAAGCAGTACCTGCCCCGGTTCGTCTCCGAGCTCGAGCTGCCGGACGAGGTCGAACGGCTCAGCCGCGAGCTCCTCGACGCGGGTCGCGACCAGGGCCGCCTCAGCGGCAAGTCGCCCGTCGGCCTCGCCGCCGCGGCCGTCTACGCCGCCGCACGGCTGTCGAACGTCAGCGTCACCCAGTCAGAGGTCGGCGAGGTGGCAAACGTGAGCGAGGTCACCATCCGCAACCGCTACAAGGAGCTCCTCGAGGCCGCGGAAGCCGAGGGGATCGCCGCCTAACGCCGGCACCATCCCGCCCTTTTAACCCCGTTGGCGACGAACGCGAACGCGATGCGCGAGGCCTACGTGCAACTCCAGTGTCCGGTGTGCAACAAGGACTGGCAGGCGAATCCGAGCGACCTCCCCGAACCCGACGCGTCGTTTCGCTGTCCGGACTGTGACGCCACGCGGCCGACCACCGAGTTCATGCGAACCTCGCGCGATTTGGAGATTTTCAAGCAGCTGGCCGAATAGCCGGTCTCAGCCCTGCGTCGCCGACCGCGCCCCGCACGCGTCACACGACAGCATCAACGCGCCCTTTTCACGCTCGAGGTGGGTGTCAGGCAACCCACACTCCGGGCATCGGACGTACGCGTCGACGTACGCCTCGATCGTGTCACCGATACGGTCACCACCGAAATCGCCGGTCAGGCGGGCGCGGCCGGCCTCGTCGATGTGGCCGCTGGTACCGAGTTCGTTTTGGAGAAATTTGAACACGTGGTCCGGGTCCCGGTCGAGGGCATCGACCGTTTCCGGGAAGTTCTCGTAGACCGTGACGTGGCCCTCCGGTCGCACCGACGGCTCCGGTACGGAGAAGCGGTCCGTCTCGCCCGCGATATCCGGCGTTTCATCGAGCCCCCGCTCGAGCAAATCCTCGTAATCCATACCCGTATCAACCAGACCAGGGACAAAAAGGGCCTCGTTCCCGGGGGGTCAGTACGTGCGAACTGTTAACAAGATTCAAGTTAATAATATAACCCCGGCACCGCAACCATTCGTTGATTATGAAGAAGCAGGAGCTCATTCACCTGCATGGCCTTCTCGCCGAGATTTCGACCGATTTCGAACGACGAACCGGGAAATCGCCGAGTCTCGATGAGTATGAGTCCCTCGGGGTACGACCGACGTCCATTCACCGATCGAAAACCGAACACAAGGCGGCTGTTTTTGCGCTGGCGGAATCATTGACCGACTCCATGGCGGAGGCGACGCCCGAGCGCGTCCCCGCCGCGGCCGACTGACGCGCGTCGACGAACTAGCGAGAGCGACCAGATCGGTGAGCACCGCGGCCAGCGCGCGACGCTGGCCGGAAGGTTGCGCGAGACCGTCCGCTCATTGGTGGTGGCGATCGGGAACGGCCGATGCCGGTCAGTCGATCAGGTCCTCGAACTCGGGGAGGACATCCTCGTCGTCCTCAACCTCCGGCGACGGCGGTTCCTCCTCGTCGACCTCGTCCCCGTCGGTGTCCTCGACGACCTCAACCTCGAGGATTTCGAGTGGGATGTTGTCGAGACGTTGGCCGATCTCCTTGCGGGCGATGCGGGCCGCGTGCTCCTCGCGTTCGACGTTGAACACGGTCATCTCGAGTTCCAACGCGACGAGACTCTCGTCGGCCGCGATGAACGCCGGATCGAGGCCCTCGCCGCAGTGGGGGCAGGTCTGTTCCCCCATGTTGATCTCGACGTAGTTCAGATCCGGGTTCAACATCTCGCCCGTCTTCGAGATCGCAATGCGCACCGCCTCGTCAGTGGTTTCGACATCGTATACCGGCACGGCCGCCTCGACGACAACTCTGCAGTCCATGGCAGTACGAGACTTTTACGTCCATGAGTATCAAACTTAGCGTTAAGGAGACGTTCACCGCTCGATGGGGTCGCAGGATTCAACGACGGCACTGACGGGCACCATCCCACGCGAGGACCTAGCCGGCGGCATCGACCTCTTCGCCACGCTCGCGAGCGGGCAGACCTACCGGTGGCGCGCCCTCGAGGGCGACCTCTTCGACCGACCGACGGGGTATCCCACCCCGTGGTACGAGACGGTGGCCGACGGCCAGGTCGTGCAGGTTCGCGAGACCGAGACGGGCCTCACATGGCGCGCGGGTGCCGATCCGACGGCGACGCTGGATCGCCTGTTGCGCCTCGGCGACGACCTCGACGCCATCCTCGAGGCCGGCCCGGACACCCGGGTCTATCACGAGGCCGTCGAGTGTTACCGCGGGATGCGCCTCGTGGAGGACTCGCTCTGGATCGGCCTGCTCTCGTTCATTTGTTCGACGAACATGCACGTCGAGCGCATCCACGGGATGGTCCAGACGCTCGCCGAGCGCTTCGGCGAGGCTCACCAGCTCGATGGCCGAACCGTCCACGCCGTGCCGACACCTGCGGCCCTTGCCGCGGCCAGCGAGACGGCGCTTCGCGACTGCAAGGTCGGCTACCGGGCGCCGTACCTCCGCGAGACGGCTCGGGCGATCGCCGACGGTGACCGGCCGCTCCCTGACCCCGACGCGATGGCGTACGAACCGCTCAGGGCATACCTCGCCGAGTACCACGGCGTCGGGCCGAAGGTGGCCGACTGTGCGATCCTCTTCGGCGCGGGACGGCTCGAGCCGGTGCCGCTCGACCGGTGGATTCGGCGAGCCATCGCGGCGCACTTTCCGGACTGTGACCGCGGCTCGTACGCGGCTACGTCGCGTGCCATCCGCGAGCGACTGGGGCCGTATCCCGGCTACGCGCAGACGTACCTCTTTCATCACCTGCGAACCCGCGCCGAGTAGCCCGGGCGGAGCCCTTTAGCCGACGGCGTGACCACGATGCGTATGCTCACGGCGGCGCGCAAGGCAGCCATCGACCGGAATGCCGAGGCCCTCGGCGTGTCGCGTCGGCTGCTGATGGAATCGGCCGGCAACGCCATCGCCCAGACGGTGCGCTCACACGCCAGCGCCGGCACGGGGGTGACCGTCCTGGCCGGTCGCGGCAACAACGGTGGCGACGGCTTCGCGGCCGCACGGTTTCTGTCGGCGTACGACGTGTCGGTGACGTTGTGTGGCCACCCCGATCGCATAGAGAGTGAGATCGCCCGCGCCAACTGGGCGGTCCTCGAGGAGGCGGCGATCCCGACGACGTCGGTGACGGTGCCGACCGACCTCGACGCCCCCACCACGCCGATCGTGGTCGACGCGCTGCTGGGCACCGGCATCGACGGACCGGTTCGCGAACCCGTTCGGTCGGCCATCCAGGCGATCAACGCCGCCGCTGGCACGGTCATCAGTGTCGACGTCCCGTCGGGGGTTGATCCGGACACGGGCGATGTCGACGACGTCGCCGTCGAGCCGGACGCCGTCGTCACCTTTCACGACCGGACGCCCGCCCACGACCAGCTCGACGCGCCGGTCACCGTCGCGGACATCGGCATCCCGGAGGCGGCAAGCCGCTTCGTCGGACCGGGCGACGTGCACGCGTTTCGCCGGCGCGAGGCGTCGGCACACAAGGGTGACCATGGACGCGTCCTCGTGATCGGCGGTGGACCCTACGTCGGTGCGCCGGCCCTGTCCGGCCTGGCCGCGTATCGCGCGGGATGCGATCTCGTCGAGGTGGCCGTCCCCGAGACGATCGCCGATTCCGTCGCGAGTTACCACCCCGAGTTCATCGTCAGCCGGCTCCCCGGCGACCGGCTCGAATCCGCCCACGTGCAATCGCTCGACGACGCGGCGACTGAGGCCGACGTGGTCGTGATCGGTCCCGGCCTCGGAGCGCATCGCGAGACGACAACCGCCGTTGAGACGTTTCTCAGCGGGTTCGATGGCTGCGTGGTCGTCGACGCCGATGCCCTTGAGGCATTGCCCGCCGTCGACGTGCCGGGGTCGGTCATCGCCACCCCCCACGCGGGCGAGTTCGAGGCGATGGGCTTCTCGGCGCCGGCCGACTGGCGAGCCGGAGAGACGGCCGTCGCCGAGGCGGCTCGCTCGCTGGACGCGACGATCGTCCTCAAGGGACAGTACGACGTCATCGCCGACGGGTCGGCCACCCGTGTCAATCGCACGGGCAACCCGGGCATGGCCGTCGGCGGGACCGGTGACGTCCTCACGGGTGCCATCGCGGCCCTTCGGTGTCGCGGTGGCGCCCTCGATGCGGCGGCCGTGGGCACCTGGGCGAACGGGCGCGCCGGTGATCGCTGTGCCGAGTCGGGGTATGGGTTTCTCGCCAGCGAGGTGGCGGACGAACTCCCCGCTGCCGTGCACGAGACGACCACCTGATCGCGCTCAGGACGCCCCGGTCTCGGGATACAGCGGGGCCGCCCGCGAGCGCGCCTGCTCGACGACGGCGGGGGGCGCCTCGAACTCGACGACGACGCTCTCCTCGCCGTAGGTGACGTCGTTGACGCGAGCGCTGTCGTGCAGCCACGAGACCAGCGACATCGTGTCGTCCGCCTGGGGGAGCACCAAGCGCTCGCCGCGCCAGTCGGGCAACGCGTCGACGATGCGCCCACGCAGCCGATCGATACCGTCACCGTCGGTCGCGCTGACCGAGACGGGGTCGTCCACCAGGGCCTGTAGTGCCGATCCGACCTGCTCGACGGCGTCAGGGTCGACGCGATCCACCTTGTTGAACACCGTGACGATCGGCGCCTGGTTGCGCTCGCTCAGGGTATCGTGAGAGGTGACCAGCTTCCGGCGGATCTCGTCCAACGGCTCGCTGACGTCGACGACCAGCAGGACCAGATCCGCCCGATAGACGGCGTCGAGCGTGGAGTCGAACGAGTCGACCAGCCACGGAGGGAGGTCGTCAATGAACCCCACGGTGTCGGTCAGTAACATGGGGCGTTGGTCGATGACGACCCGACGGGTGGTCGTCTCGAGGGTCTCGAACAGCCGATCGCTGGAGGCGGCGGTCGGCTCCAAATCGGGGTGGAGGTCCTCGTTTTCGTCGACGGCGTGATCCGTGGCCAGCCGTCGCAGGAGGGTCGACTTGCCCGCGTTGGTATACCCCGCGAGCGCGACGAGGTCGAACCCCGAGTCGCGACGACGCTCACGTCGACTCGCCGCGCGGTCGCGCGTGGCGCGCAGTTCCTCGCGGATGCGACTGATCCGGGCCTTGATGTCATGTTTACGGCTCTCGTCGTACTCGCCGAGACCCATGAACCCGGGGTGTTCGTCGCGTTTGGCCAGGCTGGCCTTCGCCTCCGCTCGCGGCAGCTCATAGCGCAACTCGGCGAGTTCGACCTGCAGTTGTGCCGTCCGGGTGGTCGCCCGCTGGCCGAAAATGTCGAGGATGAGGCGATAGCGGTCCTTGACGGCGACGCCGTCGGGCAGGCGGCGACCGAGGTTGTACGTCTGATAGGGCCCGAGGCGGTTGTCGAAGACAACCACCTCGACAGCCCGCTCGCGCACCATCGCCGTCAGGGCGTCCACCTTGCCGGCGCCGAGTTCAAGGGCCGGATCCGCGGTGCGCGTCTGCGTCACCTCGCCGACGACCTCGTGGCCGGCCGCGGCCACGAGCCGGCGTATCTCCGCGGTGTCCGGATCCCCCTCGTCGACGCGTTTGGCGACGACGGCCCTCATGGATGGCGGGGGCCGGTCGACGGCCGATCGCTCCCTGGCACGTATCGTAAGAATTGGTGACGCCGTCACTTAAGCTCTCACTCGCCCCGACGCACGCTCACGGCCAGCCCCGAGCCGATCGGCACCACCGTCGTCGCAAAGTCCGGATCGTCGCGGACGGCCACCAGGTAGTCGTGAATGCCCGCCGTCATCGCGTCGAGGTCGGCATCGGGTCGGTCCGCGGCGACGGCCCGGAGCAGCCCCTCGGTATCCATCGGGCCGGCGGTGATCGCGTTGTCCGCAACCACCACCCCACCCGGCTGGATCGACGGTCGAACCGCCTCGAAGGCGGCCAGATATCGCTCCTTGTCATGGTCGAGATGGACGAACTCCCACGGCCCGTCGTACCGGTCGATGACCGCCATCGCGTCACCGGCCTCGAACGTCGCGCGGTCAGCCAGCCCGCCCTCCGCGAAGAACTCCTCCGCGGCGGCCAGTTCATCCGCGTCCTCCTCGGTGAGGACCACGCGCCCATCCGCGGGCAGTCCGCGCGCGATCCAGTAGGCCGAGTAGCCGAACCCGGAGCCGAACTCGAAGCACCGACGGGCCCCCGTCGCGATGACGAGCTGGTGCATCAGGCCACCGGCGAGGCGGCCGACGATCGGAAAGCCCTCCTCGGCGGCACGCTCGGCCATCGATTCCTGGACGGGGTCGTGACGTGGCGCCATCGCCTCGAGGAAGGCGTCCAACGCGCCGTTTGCCGCCGTTGCCATGGTCGGCGACTGCGCGAGGGGAGAGATAAGCGTGACCCTTAGCGTCGCAACACCAGGGTCAACACGTCTTCGTCGGCGAGTTCGTGGTCGCGGCCGACGCGTTGCTCCTCATGGCTCGCGCTGGGGCCGGAGACGCGAGCGTACCGAAAGCGGTTGGCGAAGTCACCGCCGAGGTCCTCGAGGACACCCGCAACCGTGGTGCCAGCGGGCACGATCAAGGGCTCGTCGCGATCGGGCTCCTCGCCGGGCTTTCGCATGTAGATGCGATGGAGGCCGAGGTCGGTCCAGATGCGCTCGCGGAGGCCGTCCAATCCACGCCCGTGCTCGGCGCTGATGTAGACGACCGTCTCGGGATCGAGGCCGAGGTCACGAAGGCCCGACTCAACCTCCTCGAGACGGGATCGATCCACCGTGTCCATCTTGTTGACGGCGACGACCGACGGCAGGTAGACGCGGTTGTCCATGATGCCATCGATGAGACGGTCGACGGTCACGTCCTCGGCGATGTGGACGTCGGCGTTGACGACGCCGTGTTCACGGACGACCTCCTCGACGGTCGCCTCGTCCAGGCGGAGGTCCTTCACGGCCGTGACGTCGATGCCGCCGCGATCCTTCGGCGATATCGACACGCGTGGCGGCGCGGTATCCAGCCGAATGTCGTTCGCGTACAGCTCTGCTCGCAACGCCTCGTACCGCTCGAGGGCATCGGGCTCGAGCACGATCAAGACGAGGTCTGACGCCCGCACCATCGAGAGCACCTCGCGCCCGCGGCCGCGTCCCCCGGCGGCCCCCTCGATCAGCCCCGGCACGTCGAGCAGTTGGATCTGCGCGCCGCGGTAGACGAGCATGCCGGGGTTGACCTCGAGGGTGGTGAAGTCGTAGGCGCCCACCTCGCTCTCGGCATTCGTCAGGGCGTTGAGCAGCGTCGACTTGCCGACGCTCGGAAAGCCGACCATCGACACCGTTGCGTCGCCGTGTTTGGCGACGTGATAGCCGGGGCCGCCGTCGTCGCCACTTTGGCGTTTCTCGAGCTCCTCGCGCAGCTCGGCGATGCGCGCCTTCAGACGGCCGATGTGCTGTTCGGTCGACTTGTTGTAGGGCGTCTCGGCGATCTCGGTTTCCAGCGCTTCGATCTCCTCTTCGAGCCCCATCCGGCCGGTGATTAGAGGGCCGCCTCGGAAAGCGCTTCGCTCCGCCAGAGTATCGATACCGTGATATGAACATCTCACTCAGCCCAGCCGTCACATGCCGTCGCCGGCAATCCTGTGCGACAGCACCCAGCTC
>CAZCYF010000044.1:0-11639 GCA_964502835.1 uncultured Halobacteriales archaeon
GGCTCTGGCTCTGCCGTTTCGGCCGTTTCTTCCTCCGCTTCCTCCTCGGCGTCGACGGCTTCCTCCGGCTCACCCGCTTCGGCCGCGTCCTCTGTTGCTTCGTCGGCTTCGGTGTCTGGCTCTGGCTCTGCCGTTTCGGCCGTTTCTTCCTCCGCTTCCTCCTCGGCGTCGATGACTTCCTCCGGCTCACCCGCTTCGGCCGCGTCCTCGTCGACGCTCGGCTCCGCGGCACCCTCGTCGATGGCCGTTGGCGCCTCGGCTGGCGTCTCATCGGCCGGTTCCTCGGTAGTAGCCGCCGTGTCGGTCGGTTCCGTCGCCGCGACCTCTGCCGTCCGCTCGGCCTTGGCCTCCCGTGCCGCCTGCGTCCAGTCGGTGGCCTCTGGGTCCCGACCGAGATCAAAGTTCGACTCGCATTTCGAGGAGCAGAAGTGGTAGATGGATCCCTCGGTCCGAACGAACATCCGGCCGGTCCCGGGGGCGATCGTGTCGCCACAGAAGTCACATTCTCGCGTCTGGGCCATGGCGGTCACTGTCCTCCGATCGTGTCGGCCTCCCGGGCCGTCTCGCGCAGCTGGAGGACGTCCCCCTCACGGACCGGCCCGAGACAGTTTCGTGTGATGATGCGCCCCTGGTTCTTCCCCTCGAGGATTCGACATTTTACCTGCATCGCCTCGCCGTGCATCCCCGTCTTGCCGACGACCTCGATCACCTCGGCCGGTGTCGAGCCCTCGGTGGCGTCGTCTGCGCTCATGCTCGATACCCCCGTTAGCGCAGCTCCTCGATCTGGTCGACGATCTCCTCGATATCGCCGGCGGCCTCGCCCGCGTCGGTGATGGCCGCCGCGGCACTGCCGACTTCGAGCCCCGCCGCGTGGCCGAGGTCGTCTTGCGTCGAGACGAACACGAACGGAATGTCTCGCTCGTCAGCGAGCTCGGGGAGGTGCATGACGACCTCCTCGGGCTGGACGTCCTCGGCGATGACGACCAACTCGGCGTTGCCACGTTCGATCGCCTTCGTCGCTTCGTTGGTTCCCTTCTTGATGCGGCCAGTGTCTCGTGCAATCTCGAGTGCCTCGAGGGCGGACTCTGCGAGTCCGGTCGGCACGTCGTAAGTTACGTATATTGGCATGGTGGTCACCTCCCGCGTCCGGGCTCGGGCTCCCCCGCCACGTGAGAGTCCCATAGGGCTAGGAGCGTCATCAACCCGACACGGGGTGTACGGCCCCCTAAACCGTGTCCCCATAAAAGCGCTTCCAAACGGGGGTCGATCGACCCCCAGGGGGACAGGCCAAAATACCCGTCGAGTGTATGGCGACCCATGGACCTGGTGGCCACCCTCCGAGAGCTCCATTCGGAGGCGGTCACCTCCGACCAGCGCCGGCTGGTCGCGCTCTGCGGCGATCGATCGCGGTCACTGGCCATCCTGCGGACGTATTTCGCGGACGAGGACGGTTCGGCCTGGCCCTTTCTCGGGGAGGCCGAGGGGCCCTGGGAGACGCTTGCGCCGCGCCGCGGTGATCGCTTACTCGGGCACACGGTCCCCGGTCTCATCGTCGATGCCACGACGGCGTTGTATCCGAACACGCTCGGCCAGGCCGTCGGAGCCGTCGAGGGGGGTGGGCTGGTCGTGATGTTGTTGCCAGACCTGGAGGCGTGGGTCGCGGGCCCGCTCGACACCGACGCCCGATACGCCGTCGAACCCTATTCACCTACCGACGTAGGCACGCGGTTTCGCAGACGGTTCGTCGAGACGCTCGAGGCCCACCGCGGCGTAGCCGTGCTCGACGTGGACGCTGGCGAGGTGCGTACCGCGGGCCGGATCGAGGCCACCCCACCCGTGGCGAGTGACGCTACCACCACCGCCTCCGACGACGATGTGGACGTGCTCTCGCGGTGTCTGACGGCCGATCAACGCCGATGTGTTCGACACCTCCTCGACCTCGTCGACGACCGCGTGCTCGTCGTCGAGGCCCATCGTGGCCGCGGTAAATCGAGCGCGGCCGGTCTGGCGGCGGTCGCCCGCGCCGAGGCCGGTGACGACGTCATCGTGACGGGTCCGGGCTTCGATCGCGTCCGCGAAGCGTTTCGACGGGCTGGCGACGTGGTCGGCCGGGACCTCTCCTCGGACCGACGACTGACGACGGCCGCCGGCGGGACGGTTCGGTACGTCGCTCCAGCCAACCTCGAGGAGGACCGAGCCGATGCCGACCTCATCCTGGTCGACGAGGCCGCCGCGTTGCCCGTCCACCGGCTCGAGCGCGTACTGGAGACGGATCTTCCCTGCGCGTTCCTCTCGACGGTCCACGGGTACGAGGGGACCGGCCGTGGCTTCGCCGTACGATTTCGCGACCGGCTCGAGGCGAGCGATCGACCCGTCGACCGCGTCGACCTCCGCGAACCGATCCGCTACGCCCCGGGCGATCCCGTCGAGACCTGGCTCTTTCACGCGTTGTTGCTCGATGCCGCCCCACCCGCCGCGGAACTGGTTCGCACTGCCACGCCGGCGAATGTGACGTATCGCCGGGTGGACCGCGACGAGCTCCTCGGGGACGAACCGCTCCTCGCCGAGCTGTTCGGCCTGCTCGTCCTCGCCCATTATCGCACCGAGCCGGACGACCTCGTGCGGCTGCTCGACGCTCCGAACGTGCGCGTTCGTGCCATGATGCACGACGGGCACGTGGTCGCCGTCGCGTTGCTCGCCGAAGAAGGAAACCTCCCAACCGGGTGGCGACGCCGTCTCCACCGTGGCGAGGCCATTCGGGGGCACATGGTCCCTGACTTGCTGACGACCCAGCTGCGCGACCGCGAGGCCGCCGCGCCAGCGGGCTGGCGCATCCTCCGGATCGCCACCCACGACGCCGTACGTTCGCGCGGCATCGGCTCGGCCCTTCTCGCCGCCGTTCGAGAGGAGGCCGACGGGGAGGTGGATTACCTGTCCACGGGATTCGGCGCGACGCCGAGGCTGCTGTCCTTCTGGCGGGATACGGGCTTTCACACCGTCCATCTCGCGACCAGCCGCAACCCGCGAAGCGGCGAACACTCCGCGGTCATGCTCGCGCCACTGTCGCCGGCGGGGGCACGCCTCGCCGACCGCCACACCCGGCGGCTGCTCGACCGCCTCGAGGGACAGCTACCCGACGCCCTCGACGATCTCGCCCCGGAGACGGTCGTCGCCGCCGCGGCTGCGATCGACGGGTCCATCGACGTGGACCTGGTGGACTGGCTCTGGGACGTCATCCGACACACGGCCGACGGCCCAGGCCAGGTGACCACCGCACCCCATGCGTATCGCCGTCTCGCGCTGGCCGGCCTCCTCGACGGCCACGTGGCCGACCTCCCCGAGGTACAACGGACGTTGCTCGTCCGGCGAATTCTCCAGGGACACGACTGGGCGACCGTGGTCGAGACGAGCGGTTGTACCGCCGGCGACGCCCGGCAGGCGCTGCAGGCGGCCATTCAGCACCTTGCCGACCGGTACGACCCCGACGCGGCGGACTGACCCGGGCTCACCGGTGGGCGAAGTACGCAACCGTCTCCGCGCTCGACTGGGCGTCGATGCGGGCGAAGCCGACGCGCTCGAACTGGACCACCGTGTCCGAGTCAAGGTCGGCCACCTCGGTCTCGGCCAGCCCCGTTTCGGTGCCCTCCGGTCGTCGGAGCCGGACCGACCGCGCCTCGTCAGCTGGCACCCAGTGGACGACGGGCACCGCCCCCGCCCTGACGACCTCGATGTCGTCATCGGTCGCGACCAACGCCTCGCCGTCGAAGCGAAACGGCCCGAGCCCTTTCAGCCAGCACCGCTCACCGGCTGCGGGGATGTCGCCAGGCTCCACACACACCGCGTCACCGACCGGAAGCCGCCGAACACCGCGCGCGTCATCCTCGGGATGGCGCGGGACCTCGGCCGCGTCGGGGGCGCCGTCGAGGGGGAGGCGGCGACCGTCTCGCACCAGGAAGTACCGGTCCGCCGCCGCGTCGATCAGCTCGCGATTGCGCGAATACACCCAGCTCATCGACAGCTCGACGTTACTCGTCGAGGTGCCGAGCTCGACCATGGCATCGGTGATCGCCGCCCCGCGAATCCCCCGGCGTCGGAGGCTCGCGACGGTCGGTGCGGCCGGGTCGTCCCAGCCGGCGAGCTCGCCGGCGTCGATCAGTTCCGTGATCGTCGAGGCGCTGAGGGGGACGTCGTACTCGTCGACCTCTACCCGCCCCCAGTGGACCACCTCGGGGTAGGTCCACCCGAAGTAGTCGTAGAGATAGCCCTGTCGACGCGCGCTGTCCTGGAGGTCGATCCCGCGGATGATGTGGGTGATCCCGGTGAGGTGGTCGTCGATCGCGCTTTGAAAGTCAAGCATTGGCCAGCAGCGATAGCCCGCCGCGACGTCGCGTGGATGGGGGCGATCGACCATCCGAAAGGCCACCCAGTCGCGCTCGGCGGGGTTGTCGGCCGCCAGGTCGGTACGAACCCGCAGAACCATGTCACCGGCAGAAAACTCGCCCTCGACCATGGCCTCGAACTCCTCGGCCACGACATCGCGCGGCTTGTCACGGTGCGGGCAGGCCTCGCCGGCGGCCTTGCGCTCGCTGAACGCGTCGGCCCGACACGAGCAGGTGTAGGCGCCACCGGCGTCGATCAGCTCCCGGGCGTGTTCGTAGTACGTCTCCACGCGGTCGCTCGCGCGGATCACGTCGTCCGGCTCGAAGCCGAGGTACCGGACGTCCTCGAGGATGGCCTCGTAGGCGGCCAGATCCGGGCGCTTCGTCTCCGGGTCGGTATCGTCGAACCGACAGAGCATCCAGCCGTCGTACCGGTCGCGGTAGGTCCCGATGACCGCGGGCATCCTGGCGTGGCCGAGGTGATACGGGGCGTTCGGATTCGGAGCCAACCGCAGACGAATCTCGTCGTACGCCCCGGCGTCGGACAGCGGCGGCAGGTCCTCCTCGTCGTCGGTGCTCGCCTCGAGGTCCTCGAGACGCTCGGGCGCCAGACGTTCGAGGCGTTCGCGTTGGTCCTCTCGGTCGAGCTCGTTGACCGCCTCGACCACCGGTGCGACGATGCCGGCCATCGCGTCGCCGTACTCGCGAAACGACGGATGGTCGGCCATCAACCCGCCGACGACGGTGCCGACCTGCGCCGAGCCGTCGTGCTGGAGGGCGTTGAAGAGCGCATGGACCTCAGCGGCCGACTCGATGCGTTCGCGATCCTCGGCGTCCATCGACTGGCACTGCAGCGGGACGGGTGAAAATCCTCCCGGTCCGATCCACGCTCAGTAGTCGCGGTGGACGATGTACGGCCCCAACGCGGCGAGCAGCGATCGGGCTTCCGTCTCCGGGAGCACCTCGAGGTGGTCGATGGCCCGGTCGACGTGGTCCCTGGCCAGTTGGCGGGCGTACGCGAGGCTGCCAGCCTCCTCAAAGGCCCCGACGACTTCGTCCAGGTCGGCTCCGTCGTCGACCAGGCCGTCCACGTCGACGCCCTGTTCCCGGGCGTGAATCGTCACGATCGTCTGCTTGCCCTCGAACAGGTCGCTCCCCCGGTCCTTGCCGAGGGTCTCGGTCGACCCGGTCACGTCGAGCAGGTCGTCCGTGATCTGGAACGCTCGGCCGAACTCGATGCCGAACCGATACAGGCCGTCGACGACCTCGTCCGTGGCACCCATCAGGATGGCCGGGAGGCTCGCCGAGGTGGCATAGAGCACGGCCGTCTTCTGCTCGACCATGTCGAGATAGTCATCGGTTCCGACGTCGGTGCGACCCTCGAAGCCGACGTCGTAGGCCTGGCCCTCACAGATCGCCGTGCAGGTCTCCGCCAGGAGTCGGATGGCCTCGAGGCCGCGCTCGACGGGCGCGCCGGTGTCGAGCATGATCTCGAAGGACTTCGCATACAGCGTGTCACCCGAGAGGATCGCGGTCTCGAGGTCGAACGCCTCATGGACCGTCTCCACCCCGCGGCGCATGGTGTCGTCGTCCATGATGTCGTCGTGGATGAGCGTGAACGTCTGGATGATCTCGACGCTCACGGCCGCGGAGAGGACGTCAACGTCACGGCCGGTACCGGTCGGAAACGCGCGGTACGCCTCGCTTCCGGGGGGCACCTCGGCCAGCGCCTCCGCGCTCAACAGCAACATCGTCGGGCGCAGGCGCTTGCCACCGGCATCGAGCAAATACCGCGAGGCGGACCAGAGCCGTTCGGGGGGTCGCACCGGGAGGTGGTCGGGGACGGCCGTGTTGACCGCCTGCCGACGCTCGGCGATGGCCGCCTCGACCCGATCCGACGCCCCGGGATGGCTCATTCGACGAGGGTGAAGATGTTGCCGTTGCGGGTCACGTGAAGGTCACGGCCCATTCGGTAGCCCTCGTCCTCCGCGAGGTTGACGTACGGCGCCGCCCCCTCGAGCTCGCGGTGGGCCGGGATGACTTGTTGGGGCTGGAGGGCGTCCAGCATCCGGTAGTGGTCCTCCTGGCGCAGGTGGCCGGAGACGTGGATGTCGTCGTAGATGCGCGCTCCTTGCATCTGCAACAGCCGCTCGGACTGGTAGCGCTGGCCCTCGTTGGTTGGCTCCGGAATGACCCGCGCGGAGAAGATCACCTTGTCGCCGTCATCCAGCTCGAACGGCGTCTCGCCGCGGCCCATGCGCGTCAGCATCGCCCGGGGTTCGCCCTGGTGGCCGGTGACGATCGGGAGGTAGTTCTCCTTGCCGTCCTTCATGATGCGGTTGAACATCCGGTCGACCGACTTGCGGTGGCCGAACATGGCCAGGTCCTCGGGGAACTCGACGAAGTTCAGCCGCTCGGCCGTCCCGGAGTACTTCTCCATCGACCGACCCAGCAAGACGGGCTGGCGGTCGATCTCCTGGGCGAACTCGACGAGGCTCTTCACCCGGGCGATGTGGCTTGAGAAGGTTGTCGCGACGATGCCGCCGTCGTAGTCCTCCATGCTCATGATGGTATCACGGAGGTGGTGGCGGGCGACCGACTCGCTCGGGGTGCGCCCCTTCCCGCCGGCGTTCGTGCAGTCCTCGATGTAACACAGCACGCCCGGCCCCTCCCGGCCGATCTCCTCGAAGCGGTCCATGTCGATGGGATCGCCGATGACGGGGGTGTGATCG
The DNA here is from genome assembly GCA_964502835.1 of uncultured Halobacteriales archaeon. Classification (GTDB taxonomy): domain Archaea; phylum Halobacteriota; class Halobacteria; order Halobacteriales; family SKSH01; genus CAZCYF01. The sequence goes on from CAZCYF010000044.1 coordinate 7,112, forward strand.
AGGCGCTTGTCGAGCCCGTAGACGATCGCGCCCTCTGGCGTGTGCAACACCGGGTTGATCGCGTCGATGATCGAGTGAGTGACGTTGACGAACTCGAGGTGGAGGTCGTCGTTGATCGTCCGACGTTCGCCGGCCTCCATCTTGATCAGGTCGTTCTCGAAGCCGAACTTGCGCTCGTCCTCGATCTCCTGCTTGACGAGCTCAATGGTAAACGGCGTGGCGATCACCGGTGCGTTGTAGCGGTGAGCCAGCTTGCTGATCGCGCCGATGTGATCGAGGTGACCGTGCGTCGGCACGATCGCCTGCACGGTGCCCTCGAGATCGGACATGACGCGATCGTCCGGGATCGCGCCCATGTCGATCAGGTCCAGGCTGTGCATCGTTTCCGTCTCGATGTTCTCGTGGAGGAGAACCTTCGAGAGGTTCAATCCCATGTCGAAGATGACGACGTCGTCGCCAGCACGGACGGCCGTCATCTGTCGACCGACCTCTTCGTAACCGCCGATGGTGGCAATCTCGATTTCCATGGTTGTTGGTACTGAAACCGCCCGTGGGGGCGTTCGGTGCGCGTCTTCAAACGGTCGGACCGGTCCAACGATTGGTCGATACCGGTCTCGATCGGTCCGTTGACCGCGTTCCCGCCCGCAGCGCGCCGTTGGCGCGCCACTGCCCGCGGGGGTATCTACCTCGGCTCACGAGCCCCACCTATTTAGGTGACGTGACTCGGCCGCCCTCACCGTTCGCCGGCCACGGTCGTTCCGGGCTGCTCGCCGGCGAGAAACCGCGACACGCCCTCGATGCCGAAGATGGCGGCCGGGCGGTCGAGGTCAAGCAGGCGCCGGACCTTCGCCGCCATGCCACCGGTGACGTCGACGCCATCAGGACCCTCGAACAGGTCAGCGACCGCCTCGTAGTCGGCCACGTGCTCGACGACGGCCCCGTCCGCATCGAGCACCCCCGACACACCGGTGCACAGGCCGACCCGGTCGGCCTCGAGGGCGCGCGTCGCCGTCACGACGATCTCGTCACCGCTCACGATGGTTACGCCGTCGTCAGCCGTCACGATGCCGTCGCCATGGACGACCGGCACAAAGCCCGCCTCAAGGGCCGCCGAGACGGCATCGAGCTGGAGCCGGGGTGATCCTCCTCGCCGCACCCCCATGGAGAGGGGATGAAACGCCATCGCGGGCACGCCCTCGTCGACGAGCCGATCGACGACGAGGCCGACGAACGCGAGCATGGCGTCGTGCACCTCGGCCACAGCGGCGGCATCGGACGTGCCAACCGCCGTCGAGAGACCGTGGCGGTCGGCGGGCGGATGGCCGAAGCTCCCGCCGCCGAGCACGAGGACCAATGCCGGGTCGCGTCGGTCGGAGATGGCCGCAGCAACGCGATCGAGCGCCGCGTGGTCCACCGATCGCTCGTGCGCCTTGTCGGTGATGACGCTCCCGCCGAGTTTGAGGACGACCGTCATCGCTCGACCCGCTCGAGGCCCGTCCGCGTCATGCCCGCCTCGAAGGCACGCTCGCAGGTGGGGGCATGCTCGAGGGCGGCCACGACCGCCTCATCCGGATCCAGTGCAACGATACATCCCGCCCCGCCGGCACCGGTCAGCTTGGCGCCGGCGGCGCCGGTGTCCCGTGCTGCCCAGACCATGTCGTCGAGGGTGCGTGCGGAGACGCCGAGTGCGGCCAGCAGACCGTGATTGAAGTCCATCAGCCGGCCGATCTCGTCGAGGTCGCCCGCGGCCAGTGCCGACTCACCAGCCCGCGTGAGGGTGCCGATTGTCGCCACCGTCTCGGCCGCGAACTCGTACGTCGACCGAAGCTGGCGCACGCCCTCGACGAGCGTGCCCGTCGCGCCCGCGCCCCCGTCGTAGCCGATCGCGAACGGCAACGCCGGCGCCGACAGCGTCTCGCAGGTGTCGCCCTCGACGCGGACGGCGCCACCCATCGCCGAGCAGAAGGTGTCCGCTCGCGACGCGCGCCCGTCTTGGACCTCGGCCTCGGTTTGGTAGGCCAGGTCGGCGACCGTCTCGGGCGCCGGGGACGCCCCGAGTTCGCGGGCGACCGCGTCGATCGCGGCAACGGTCACCGCCGCCGAAGAGCCAAGCCCCGCGCCAAGGGGGATCTCGCTCGAGATCGAGAGGTCGATGCCCGCATCGGGCGCGTCGGCCAGGTCGCGTCCGCGCCGGATCGCCCCATCCACGTAGCCCATCGCCGCCTCGACCAGGTCGTCGGGGACGGCCACCTCGGGCCGGTCGGCCATCGAGCCGGCATACTCGATCGTCAGCCCGTGAAAGCTCAGGTCGCCGGCGTCGACGCGCACCCGGTCGTCGTCGCGGGCATGTGCCTCGACCGCCGCCCGCAGGTCGACCGCACACGGAATCGCCGGCTCGCCGTAGACCACGGCGTGCTCGCCGAAGAGATACACCTTGCCCGGCGCGCTCGACGTGGCCATCGTCACGCGATGGCTCGCACCGACCCCGAAAATAGGTTCCGCTCGGGCGACTACGGCCCGCGCTCGAACTCGTCGAGGCCGTGCGTCGGCTGGCCCCCCCGACGGTCGATCGTCTCGTTCGCCAACAGCCAGTAGACCACCGCGAGCGCCTTGCGGCCCTTGTTGTTCGTGGGGATCACCAGGTCGATGTTCTCGTGGTTGTTGTTGCTGTCACACATCGCCAGGATCGGGATGCCGACCGTGATCGCCTCGGTGACCGCCTGGGCGTCGCCGATCGGGTCGGTCACGACGACCACGTCGGGTTCCATGTAGCCACGGTACTGGGGGTTCGTCAACGTCCCCGGGATGAACCGCCCGGTCTTCGCCTCCGCACCGAGGACCTCCGCGAAGCGCTCGGCGGGGTACCGGCCGTACTGGCGGCTCGAGGCGACCAGGATCCGCTCGGGGTCGTAATCCGACAGGAAGTCCGCCGCGAGGCGGATGCGCTCGTCGGTCTGGGTGATGTCGAGCACGTACAGCCCGTCGTCGCGGACGTGGTGGATGAACCGGTCCATGTCCTGCGTCTTTTGCTGGGTGCCGATGTGCACGCCCGCGCTGAGGTAGTCGTCGACCGGAATCAGCAGGTCGGCCTCCGCCTCGGGGTCGACCATCGGCTCCGTCGGTTCCTCGTCCTCCTCGGCCGGTGGGGCCTCCTCGAGGACGGCGTCGTTCGTCGATTCGTCGGGGTCGGTGTCGTCTGTCATGTTGCGTGGTGAGAGATACGGATCAGTTCGTTGAGCTTGGCGGTGCGCTCGCCACCGATCGTGCCGGTCTTGACGTACCGGCTGCCGGCGGCGACGGCCAGGTGGGCGATCGTCGCGTCGGTCGTCTCGCCGCTGCGGTGGGAGACAACCGGTTCGAGGCCGCCCGAGCGGGCCGTCTCGATGGCGTCCATCGCCCCCGAGAGCGTCCCGACCTGGTTGGGCTTGATGAGGGCGGCCGAGGCGGCCCCGTGGTCGACACCGGTCGCGATCCGGTCGGCGTCGGTCACGAAGAGGTCGTCCCCACAGACGGCGACGCCCCCGTCGACCGCCGCGGTGAGCGCCCCAAAGCCCTCGAAGTCGTCCTCGTCGAGCGGGTCCTCGACGTACCGCAGGCCGTGTCGGTCGATGAGCTCGTGTACCCACTCGCGGTGGGCCTCGGGATCGCGATCGACGCCGTCGAACCGGTAGACCTCGCCGTCGAAGCGCTCGGCGGCCGCCATGTCGATGCCGAGGTCGATCGTGAAGCCGAGGTCGTCGCCGATGCGCTCGACGACCCCCTCGAGGTGCTCGAGGACGGTCTCGGTGTCCGCCGCGGGTGCCCAGGCCCCCTCGTCGCCGAGCCCGAGCGTGTCCGTCTCCGCAGCGAGCACCTCGCCGACGTGGGCGTGGACCGCTGCGTTGGCGAGGACGGCATCCCGCACGTTCGGTGCCCCGTGGGGGATCGCCAGGAACTCCTGGACGTCGGGGCCGGCCACGGCGTGGGCCCCGCCACCGACGACGTTGCCAAGCGGCGTCGGGAGTTCGTGGCCTCGAAAGGTCCCCCCCAGATGTTGGAACAAGGGCGTGCCGAGCACGTCCGCGCCCGCAGCGGCGGCGGCCATGCTGACCGCCACGGCGGCGTTTGCCCCGATGCGCTCGAAGCGGTCCGTGCCATCGGCCGCCGCGATGGCGGCATCGACGGCGCGCTGGTCGGCGGCATCGACCTGCCCCGCCAGGCGCGGCACGACGTGTTCGCGGGCGGCCGTGACCGCCTCGTCGGCCGGCAACGACGCCGCCTCGTGTCGACCCGTGCTCGCCCCCGCGGGAGCCGCCGCCCGGCCAAAGCCCCCGCTTTCGGTGACGACGTCCGCCTCGACGGTGACGTCGCCGCGGGAGTCCAGAATCGTCCGCAGGCGCACGGTGTCGACAATCGTCATGGTCACTCGCGATTCACGGTGAAGGGGAGCACGCCCGCATCGAACTCCTCGGCGGCAATCAGGATCGGTTCGGTCTGGTCGGTCTCGATGAGCACCGGCGCGCCGTAGGCGATCTGCAGCGCTCGGGCG
>CAZCYF010000045.1:0-11627 GCA_964502835.1 uncultured Halobacteriales archaeon
TTCGCCGACGCGGCCGTGGTCCACGAGGACGATCCCACCGCACTCGACCTGCCGACGGTGCGCACCGACGTCCGCATCGACGACGGCGATGACGCCCGCCGCGTCTGGCGCGGCGTCGCGGACGCCCTGGCGGTGGTGGGATGACCCGCATCGACCCGCCGCTGGCGCTGGCGAGCTTGAGCGGGCGATCGGACGCGCGGTGGGCGCGCGCTTGCGAGGCACACGTCAGCGCGGCCTTCCTCGGGGGGATCGGCATCGACGCGGACACCCAGGCCGCCGCCCGGGCGGGCGTCGCCCGCGGGCGCGAGGAGTTCCTGACCGACGACCCCCTTGGGTTCATCGACGCCCAGCTCGCCCGCCTGGCGGGGGTCGACCTCGAGGCGGGTTTCAACGTCCGCACGCGTGATCCCGGGCCGATCCGGTCGGCCGCGCGGATCTGTGCCCGCCACGACGCCATCCTCGAGGTCAACGCCCACTGTCGCCAGCCCGAGGCGACCGCCATCGGGTGTGGCCAGGCGCTGCTGGCCGAGGGGTCGCGGCTGGTCGAGCTCGTCGAAGCCGCGGCCGACGCCGGCGCGACCGTGAGCGTGAAGGTGCGCACCGAGGTGGCCGGCGTCGACCTGCCCGCGCTGGCCGCCCGCCTCGACGCCGCCGGGGCGGACCTGGTGCACGTCGACGCGATGGACTCGCGGGGCGTCGTCGCGGACGTGGTCGACGCGGTCGAGTGCTTGGTGATCGCCAACAACGGCGTACGCAGCCGCGACGACGTCGCGGAGTACCTCGGCTACGGCGCGCACGCGGTGAGCGTCGGCCGGCCGAGCACGCGCCCACGGGCCGTGGCGCGGCTGGCGCACACCGTCGAGGCGGATGCCGTCCGTTTTTAACCGCCCTCCCCCAACGGCCCACCAATGCCGATCAAGCCCAAGTACGTCAAGCAGACGGGCAAACGCCTGCTGGAGCGCTATCCCCAGGCGTTCACCGACGACTTCGAGCACAACAAGGAGGCGGTCACCCGCCTGACGAACGTCCAGTCCAAGTCGGTGCGCAACCGCATCGCCGGCTTCGTCACCCGCCAGCTCGAAGCGCCCGCCGCCGAGTGAGTCGGCCACCCTTCTCGTCGCACCTGCCGTCGACCGACGCGCCAGTGGTATCACCGCCAGCCAACGCATCCGTCAAGAGTTATACCCGACCCGGGCGAGCGTGCCCGGTATGGATCGCCACGACGTGATCGTCGTCGGGGGCGGCCCCGCCGGGGCGAACGCCGGGCGGGCCGCCGCCGAGGCGGGAGCGGACGTGCTCGTCCTCGAGCAGGGCATCCCCCGCGAGGACCGCGAGGGGCTCGGGCCGGACTCGACGGACGCCGCGGGCATGCTGGATTACTGGCTCGACCTCATGCAACTCGACCCCGCGGCCATCCCCGAGGAGGTCATCCTCCAGGAGCTCGACGGCGTCGACTTCTACGCGCCGAACGAGCTGGTCACGCTCGAGACGACCGGCATGGACGCCACCTACGACGGCTTCGGCTTCACCTTCCATCGCGCCCGCATGGACGACTGGATGCGCGAACGCGCCGAGACGGCCGGCGCGCACTATCAGGTGGGCACGAGCGTGACCGACGTGACCGTCGATGGCGGCGGCCACGTCGTCGAGACGGCCGACGGGACCACCTACGAGACCGACGCACTCGTGCTGGCCGACGGCCCCCAGCGCCGGGCGACGCTGCCGGTGTTGGAACAGGTGTTGCCCCGCGACCACCGCGTCCTCGAGCGTCTCGCGCCGCCCAACGCCAACCACATCGCCTACCAGGAGTACCGCGAGGTCCCCGATGAGCTGTTCGAGCCCACCCGGCTCAAGTTCTGGTGGGGCTACATGCCCGGCGAGACGGCCTACCCGTGGATCTTCCCGAACGACGACCCCGTCGCCCGCGTCGGGTTCACGATGCCGATCGGCCTCGGCCTCGAGGACGTGCGCGACCCCGCCGCGTACCCGTTGCTCGACCCCGACGAGGACGACCTCCCGGACGGCGCGACGTACATCCGCCGCCTGCTCGAACACGAATACGGCGACCGCTTCGACGTCGAGGCGGACTTCCCGCTCGCGACCGATCGCGGCAAGCGTGGCGGCACCGAGACGTACGCCATCTCCTCGACGCGGCCGATCGACTCACCCACCGGGGCGAACGTCGCCATCGCCGGCGGGGCGATGGGCACCACCTCGGCGTTTCACGAGGGGGGCTATCACGTCGCGACGCGCACGGGCCAGATCGCCGGTGACCTCGCCGCGCGCGGCGAGCTTGGCCGGTACAACCGGGCCTGGAAGGACGCCATCGGCGACGAGATCCTTCGAAACGTCGTCTTCGGCGACCTCGTTGCCGACTACGAACCCGCCGACTGGGACCGCGCCTTCGCCGTCGCCAACCGGATGAAGGGCGAGGGCACCGATCGGCTGGTCGAGCGCGTCTACGGCGCGGGCTGGCAGGCGACGAAGATCTACCTCGCCTACAAGTGGGGCAAGTTCCGCCGGGGCGACGGCCGGTACGTCCAGCTGACCGAGACGGAATATACCTACTGACGGATGGACCGCGACCGGTTCGTCTCCCTGGCCATCCTCGCCATCGCGGGCGTCGTCCTCGGCTTCGTCGTGCGTGGGCTTTCGCGAATGGCCGTCGGCGTCGAGGTGGCGAACGTGCTGGCGGCGCCGCTGGTGGTCGGTGGGTTCGCGCTGGTCGTCGGCCTCACGGCCGTCGCCGTGTTAGCCGTCCTCGGCGTCGGCCCGCTGGCCCACGACAACGATTAACCGCTCGAGGCGATAGGGATGGGTGCGTGCCATCGTTCACCGCCCCGAGCCGACCCACCACGGGTGCGACGACGGGCGCGTAACCCGGGCACGCGACACCCGCCCGCCACGTGAGGTCAGCCGGCCGACGCGGCCAATCGGCCTCGGGATGACGCCGGTCGTTCGTGTCGGGCGACACGGTTTCTCGTAATAGTGCCGCCACCGTTTTGGTGGTCGACCCCAAGGATGCAGGTATGAGCACGGACGCCGTCGAGGCGACCGAGGGCGGCCTCGCCATCGCCGAACGGGCCGCCGAGGAGGTCATCGACCTGCTCGAGGCCGAGGACATGCACCCCGAGGAGGCCGGCCTGCGGCTGTTCGTCAAGCAGGGCGGCTGTGCGGGGCTGTCCTACGGGCTGCGGTTCGACACCGGGGCCGACGAGGATGACGTCGTCTACGAGGACCACGGCGTGCGCGTCTTCGTCGATCCCGCCAGCCTGCAGTACGTCGAGCAGTCCACCCTCGACTTCGAGGGCGGCCTGCAGGGCGAGGGCTTCATCGTCGACAACCCGAACGTCGTCAGCGAGTGCGGCTGTGGCGAGAGCTTTCGGACCTAGCCCTCGACCTGGAAGGCCACGGTGACCTCGGCCTGGTACTCGCGATCCGGGACGCTCGCGACCTCGACGCCGTAGCTGTCGACCTCGACCCAGTGGATGTTTTCGACGGTTTCCTCGGCGCGGTTGATGGCGTCGTCGACGGCTTCGGTGAAGTTGTTCTGGCTGGAGCCGACGAGGGTGATCTTTTTGAAGACCATGTTTGTGTCCTTTGTATTACGGCCGAATAAATGATTCACACTTGGAATTACTGTTCCATATCTATCGACAAAGTATCACACATATCTAATTAAGATTCCACATCAATTTGGCCTGTCCATGTATCGTCTTGAGTCGATATTGTAATATCGAAAGTATCTGGTGAGTTTCCAGGGCGTGTATGCTCAGCTACCCATTGCAAAGTCACGGCAGTTTCTTCACCTGGGTCAATCGATACCGATTGCTCGTCCACATCCTCGAACGTATCACCGTTAGTTTGTGTAGAACTGATTGATTCGATACGGATTGTCTGCTCTGCATGGCCATCCCCAGTATTTCGTACCGAAATATCAAAACTAACTGTGTCCCCTTCCAACACACTGTCCGGGTAATTAACTTCAACAATCTCGAAGAATGGATCCGGGACCGGAGTCGGTGTGGGCGTCGGTGTCGGAGTAGGGGTAACGGATGGTGTCGGCGTCTCCGTGGGGGTGTCTGTTGCGGTGGACGTTGAGGTCGGAGTTTCGGCCGAATCATGGATGGTTGGGCTACCCGAGTAAATAACCTCGTTAGTAGCAAGCGATACGATACGCACGGTAACGTCCTCGTTGACGTGTAACTCATCCCATGGAAGTCCCGAGGTGATAATCCATCGATCACCTGGATAAATCATTCCTGAGCGGTTATTGTCCGCACTAAACCGAACCGAGCTGCCACCAAATTCAATGACCGCCTCGAGATCGTCGGATTGGATTGAGTCACCCCCGGCATGAGTAATCGTCACATCTTCGGTGGTCACTGTCACCTGAACTTCAATATTCTGCCCACTATCAGTATCTAATGTGTCTAATATTGTCATTCCGAAAAGACCGCCCACCAACATGACAAGTGCGAGGAGGAGAATGGTGCCCAGGACTTCGGATTGAGCAATATCGAACTTACTAATCATAATTCTCACTAAGTTTATATATAATATTTTAGTGTTGAGTATGGTCCACGGTTTTAAAAATGATCCCCGACCAAATACTCCCTATATTGTCCGTCATCTGTGATGAATGTTATTCCGTAAATAAACCGTGGTTGTGGTGGGAAATCGAAGTTACCATTGTCCTCACTAAAAGTTAGTTGAATCTCCACTGGAGCATCTGGATCGCCTGGAATCGAAATATTATCATTGAAAAGCTTTTCTGGACCACTTCTTAGGAGATCTGTTCCAAGCCGGTTATCTCCATTATCCACACTAATCCTGCTTATAAGGTCGGGGACATCATCATCGCTTACGTCACCTTGGGATGTATCAATATATAAATTGAATCTGGCACCAACAAATTCGATAGATGAATCGGTTGGGGTGTAAAACTTTAGTGTTGAAGTGCTACCATTATAGGAATGTTCAGTTAGAAACACAGCACTTGGATTCACGTTCCCATCATCTCCTGGTCCGTTAGCGCCTCCAACGTCTGGTTCGGGTAATTCTTCACGACTCCCAGATGTTGGAGGGTCCCGAATCCCAACTGGTGCGCCTACGATTGTAACATTCCCATCAAACGTTAAGTTCAGCAATTTTATATCATCATCCTCTGTAACGGTGATGTTGTCCAATAGGCCGTTCTCTAGTTGAGATTCAAGAATTTCTTCCCAAGTATCTTCGTCTAGCCGCGTTGGAAGACTTATCTCGGCATCTTGCACATCCCGGGTAATCGTCCGGAAGCCCGCTTTGAAGTCGACGCCGATTCGACCGGCTCCCTCCTCGTAGTACTCATTGACTAACGGATAGAGATTCACAGTGTCGTTTTCAACGAGGCTTTGGTCCGTCCGAATTACAGAATCGTTGCCGTGATCTGAATACACGATCGTGTTCTCGTAATGTAACGTACCCGTTCCACCCTGGTCTCGATAATGCGGTTCGTAATTTAGAAATCTAGTCTGATTTTCAAAACTAATATTCCCATCCAAATTTACCGCAGAAAGGATGTCATCAGTATCAATCTCAGAGTTACTCTGAATCGTGATATCCATCGGAGCACTCGTCCATAACTCTCCGGTCGGATCCGGGGGATTTACCGCCACGATCCGATTCGGTAGCTGCGTCCCGAGCCGTAACGTCGTGTGTCGATCATCACCGGTCGAAGCCGTATCCAGAATGGCCGCTCGGACGTCCACCATGTCATCACGAACGTCCTGGCTGTGGTCGAACTCGACACCCGCGTTCTCCGAAGGAACAATAAAGGCCTGATAGACGCCGAGGGCGGCAATCAAAATCCCGAACACCAGGATCGCGCCGACCACCTCGGAGACGCCGCGGTCGTCGAACTGCGTTGGCATTATACCCATCAAAGGCGAGAGGAGTACGTAAAGGTTTGTTCCGGCATCTCACCCCTGAAGCTACTACAAATCCGACACGAGTACCGATTCGCGAATACCGTCAGCTCAGCGCACGACGCCGTGGCCCGCACCCCGCAGGTAATCCATATACCCCGGTAACTGCACCTTAGGCACCATATGTGACCATACAGAACTGTTAAACCCTCACAAAGATATTGTCATCACCATGCAAGAAGTGGATCGCTCGCAATCGGGGGGTGACGACGACGCGCTCGCCACGGTCGAGGGGGACGACGACGAGGCGTCGTTCGAGGCCGAGTTCGAGGCCGCCGTCGAGGCGGCCGAGACCAACGGCGACTCGCGAGGCGTCTTTGAGCGCCTCAAGGGGTCGCTGCGCCGCCTCACCGGCTTTCCCCTCGGTGACGAGGCCGAGGTCGACCCGGCGTTGCTCGACTCCTTCGCCCAGGAGCGAAACGAGGAGCTCCTCGAACACCCCACCGTCGAGGCCGTCGTCGAGGACATCCAGACCTACTTCGCCGAGGCCGAGGACCTCCCCCTCGACGACCGCCCCGAGGACGACCGCCTCGAGTTGCGCTTTTTCGACTTCGGCTACCTCGAGGAGTTCGAGGAGGTCGAGCGCAAGTGGGTGAACGAGCCGTACGCCTACGTGAGCGTCATCTACGACGACACCGAGAACGAACACCGCTACCACGTGTCCGAGCCCCGCCTCGACGAGTTCGAGACGTACGTCCTCGAGGAGATGCGCAAGATCCTCCGCAACAACCTGATGTACCGCGACATCGAGGAGGAGTTTCGCGAGCAGCTGTTCGTCGACCGCGCGAGCGACCTCATCCAAAAGCACACCGCGGCGATGTCGGCCACCTCGCTGTACAAGATCCTCTATTACCTCCAGCGCGACTTCGCCGGCTTCGACAAGATCGACGCCCTGCTCCGTGACGACGCCATCGAGGACATCTCCTGTGACGGCTACGACATCCCCGTCTTCGTCTACCACGTCGAGTACCGCGACCTCGACACCAACGTCGAGTTCGACCAGGACGAGCTCACCTCGTTCGTCCCGCGACTGGCCCAGCGGGCGGGCAAGCACATCTCCATCTCGAACCCACTCGTCGACGCCTCCCTGCCCGACGGGTCGCGCATCCAGCTCAGCTTCGGCGGCGAGATCGCCCTGCGCGGCCCCAACTTCACCATCCGGCAGTTCACGTCCGTGCCGGACTCGCCGATCGACCTGATCAACTGGGAGACCTTCACCGTCGAGCAGATGGCGTACTTCTGGCTCGCCATCGAGAACAACTCCTCGCTCATCTTCGCCGGCGGGACCGGCTCCGGGAAGACGACGAGCCTCAACGCCGTCTCGTTCTTCATCCCGAAGAAGGCGAAGATCGTCACCATCGAGGACACCGCCGAGATCTCACTGCCGCATGAGAACTGGGTGCAAAGCCTGACCCGCGAGTCGCTCGGCTCGTCCGAGCGCGGCGAGGTCACCATGTACGAACAGCTCCAAAGCGCGCTGCGCCAGCGCCCGGAGTACATCCTCGTCGGCGAGATCCGCACCGAGTCGCCCGTCGCGTTGACCTTCTTCCAGGCGATGGCGACCGGCCACAGCGCCTACACGACGATCCACGCCGAGTCCGTGATGGGCCTCATCAACCGCCTCGAGAACGAGCCGCTGTCGGTGCCCACCCAGCTCATCAAGGAGCTCGACATCATCTCCATCCAGCGCCAAGTCATGCTCGGGGGCGCGCGGGTGCGCCGCAACGACCGCGTCGTCGAGCTCGTCTCGGCGGGCACCGAGGCGACGGACATCCACATCAACGACGTCTTCGAGTGGGACGCCTCCGACGACACCTACAACGAGAACTTCGACTCGAACGTCTTCGAGGAGATCGCCAACGACCGCGGCTGGTCCGAACGCGAGTTGCAGGAGAACTACGACGAGCGCCGCCGGGTGTTGCAGTACATGGTCGACAACGACATCTCCTGGTGGGAGGACGTCGCGCGCGTCATCCACGGCTACATGAACGACCCCGACCGGATCATGAGCGACGTCGAGGGCGACGAGCTCGACCCCACGGACATCGCCACCTCATGAGTTTCGAGGACAAACCCGTCGACACCGTCGTAGGCCCGGATGACGACGCGGAGACGACCGACCACATCCCCGTCCCCGAGTACGACGTCGGCCAGTACGTCCCCCAGGGCGAGCGCGTCTCGAGCCAGCGACGCGCGATCTTGCGCCGCGAGTTCGGCTACACGCGCGCCTTCTACAAGAGCCGCCCGGAGAAGCACTTCGGGCTCCAGCGCAAGCTCAACCAGGGCCGCTTTGGCACCACCTACGACGTCTACCTCACCTGGTCGATCCGGTACGCCCTGCTGGCGAGCGTCGTTGGCATCCTGCTGGGTCTCGGACTCGCGTACCTCCTCATGCAGTTCGGCGTGTTCGAGGCGCTCGGCCTGCCGTTTACGTACTCGGGCTCGGGCCCGCTCGCCGACGTCATCCTGTTCGTCGCGGAGAACAAGGCGCTGTTCGGTGCGGCCGGCCTCGCGGTCATGATCGGCGCGATCGCCACGCTTGGCACCTGGTACGGGCGGTACTTCTACCCCTACTACGTGGTCGACAACCGCCGGCGCGCGATCGACCTCACCCTGCCCCACGTCATCGTCTACATGTACGCGCTGAGCTTCGGCGGCATGGACCTCGTCGAGGTGTTCAAGCGGGCGTCGGACGCGGACAACATCTACGGCGAGGCGGCCAACGAGTTCGACATGATCGTGACCGACATGGAGGTCTTCGGGAACGACATCTACACCGCGTTGCGCAACGCGCGCAACCTCACCCCCTCGGACAACATGGAGCGCTTTTTCGACGACCTCATCAGCGTGCTCGACTCCGGCGGTGACGTCACGACCTTCCTGCAGACGGAGTCGCGCAAGTACATGGACGAGGCGGTCAGCGACCAGGAGAGCTTCCTCGACACGCTCGAGACGCTGAGTGAGGTGTTCGTCGTCGCGTTCGTCGCCGCACCGGTCTTCCTCATCGTCCTCTTGTTGATGATGGCCTTCCTCGGCTCACAGACCGTGCCGCTGCTCTACCTGATCATCTACGCGGCGTTGCCATTGGGCATGCTCGGCTATCTCGTGCTCATCTCGACCCTGTCCGAGCCGTACAAATCGCCCGACCACGAGGTCGAAGCGACCACCCGGGCCATCCCGGAGCCCTCGATGCGCCTGCGCGCCTCGGCGCGCTTTCAGATCTTCCAGGGCCTTCGGTTCCGTGACGGCCTCAAGCAGGTCCTCATGAACCCGACGCGGGTGTTTCGCGACCAGCCCCTGTATACGCTCGCCATCACGGCGCCGCTTGCGCTCGTCTGGATGGCGTTTTTCTGGTTGCGGTGGGACCTCACCCCGGCGGCATTCATCGACGAGGCCTACATCGTGACGACGACGCTGGTCATCGCTCCGGGGCTGTTGATGGCCGTGCCGCTGTCGCTGTTCTACGAGCTCGAGCGCCAGCGCAAACACCGCATCACCCAGCGCCTGCCCGACATGCTCGACATCCTGGCCAGCTCGAATCAGATGGGCGTCTCGTTCGTCAACGGCCTCGGCATGGTCGCGCGCAACCTGTCCGGGTCCCTCGCCGAACAGCTGCGGTACACCTACAACGACATCCACTGGAACGGCGACGTCCACCGGGCGCTGCTCAACCTGGCCGCGCGCATGCGCGTGCCGCAGCTGACGCGGACGAGCTACATCCTCGCCGAGGGGTCGCGCTCGAGCGGCGAGCTCCACCGGCTGATGTCGATCGCCGCCGAGGACACCCGCCAGCGCTACCGCCTGGACCGCAACCGCCGCCAGAACCTCCAGGCGTACACGACCGTCGTCGTCATCGGCTTCCTCGTCTACCTGGGCGTCATCGTCATCCTGGATTACTCCTTCCTCGGCGCGATCCAGGAGGCGCTTGAGGGGACCGACACGGACGACCTCGGGCCGATCACCATCGACCTCGACGACATCGGCGTCTACCGGGCCCTGTTTTACCACTCGGCCATCATCATGGCCGTCGGGACGGGGTTCATCTCCGGCAAGCTGACCGACAACGAGATCCTCAGCGGGCTCAAGTACAGCATCATGCTGATCCTGCTGACCGCGCTCGTCTTCTTGTTCCTGTAGCCGGGGACCACTTTCGGCGTCCATTCCGGCGGTTTATCTATGTGGGATTTCTATCGTCGAATGTAGAGGCATGTTGCACGTCACCGCCCTCGGACCCGTGCTGATGACCGCCCTGGCCCCTGTGCTGGCGCCGCTCCAACAGGAGTTCCAGATTGGCGCCACCACGGAGGCGGTCCTCCTCGGCTCCATCTTCATCCTCGTGCTCGTCGTCGCCTTCCTCCGGCTGTACCTCTGGCCGCGCCTGACGCGGTACTGAGCGTGCCCCGGCCGAAGGCGCACGGGCAGTGCCAGTGTTGTGTCGCGATTTTGTGTCGTGATAGCACGAGGCAAACCTACATTACGTGGCGTGACCTTCCATCGCCATCGCCATGCGCTCCCAGCTCACGCCGATTGTGCCGTCACGCGGCCGGGTGGCCACCCCATGAGGCGGACCATCCGGCTGTTCGGCTGGGCCGTCGGCGGCGCCGTCGCCCTCGTCGGCATCTACCTGATGTACGTCACCGTCGAGGGTGGCGGTGGGGTGGCCGATACGCAGTTTCTGGTCGGCTTCGTCTGGGCGGTCGTCGGCGGGCTGTTCGTCCTCTTCTCGGAGCTGCTGGCCAGCCAGGTGTTCGGCCGCGGCGCGCGTTGACGGCTCACTCGAAGTAGCTAATCGTGTGCTCGAGCGTGCCGATCCCCTCGATCGTGATGGCGACGCGGTCGCCATCAGCGAGTTCGCCGACGCCGGCGGGCGTCCCCATCGCGATGACGTCGCCGGGCTCGAGGGTGACGTACTGGGTGAGGTCGGCGATCGCCTCGGCCACCCCGAACGCGTACTCGTCGCGCGAGCCCGTCTGGCGGACCTCGCCGTTTACCGCTAACGTGATGTCCGCATCGGCGGGCACCGCCGCGGGGTCGACCAGGCCGGGCCCGAGGGGTGCCGCCCCGTCGAAGGCCTTGCCGCGCACCCAGTTTTGCTCCTCGCGCTGGTCCGCGCGATTGGAGAGGTCGTTCATGATCGTCAGGCCGGCCACGGCCTCCATCGCCGTCTCGGGGGTGACACCGGTCACCTGCTCACCGACGACGGCGGCGAGCTCGGCCTCGTACTCGACGACGTCGATGGCGGGCGTGACGACCACCCGCCCCTGGTGGGCGATCACCGCCGAGGGCGGCTTCAGGAAGTACGCGGGGCGATCCGGCACCGCCGACCCGTGCTCGGCGGCATGCGCGGCGACGTTGCGCGCCAGACAGACGATCTTGGTCGGCTCCGCCGGCGGGAGCCACTCGATGTCGGTCGGCGTCCAGGTGCCGTTGCCGAGGTGGACGGTCTCGCCATCGTAGGTGCCTTCGCGGGGCAAGCCGCCGGGATCACGAACGCGAACACGCATGGGAGGCCCCTCGGCCAGGGGCCTCATGAACGTCGCGATGGTGGTAGTCGCAACCCTTATGCGACCGCTCAGGAAAGCGTCGGATGCCTCGCTCCGATGGTGTAGTCCGGCCAATCATCTTGGCCTTTCGAGCCGAGGACCGGGGTTCAAATCCCCG
>CAZCYF010000046.1:0-11203 GCA_964502835.1 uncultured Halobacteriales archaeon
GACCCGACGACGGGGGGCTATGGCGTGCTCAAGGTCGAGGACGACCCCCGGGACAAGCCGGAGATCATCTCCACCATCGCCCGTCGCCACCCCATCGAGCTCGACGAGCGCATCGACACCCTCGACGACCCGCTGATCATCGAGTGCGCCGCACCGGGCTGGCAACCGGACGAGTGGCCGCCCGAGTCGGCCTACCCGACGCTACCGCCGAACTACACCGAGGCCGGCGACACGCGCTATTCGGCGATCCCGTGCTCGCTGGACGCGCAAGCGGAGACGATCGTCGAGGCGGCAGAGCTGGGCTGTGCCGCGTCACACATCCATCCGCGCGATCCGGCGGACTGCCTCGGGACGGACGACGTCGACCTGTTGGCGGCCATCTACGACCGCATCTTCGAGCACACGGACGTGGTGTCCGTCCAACACGCCTGGCAGCTCACGCCCGACGGGAGCATCGACTACGTCGAGAACGCCGCGGAGACGCTGGCCGCGGCCGACGGCTCGAACGAGTACATCCAGGCGAGCATCGTCCTGTGGCCGCCGTTCGACAGCTATCCCGACCGCTACACCGAGCGGATGGCCGAGGGGGTCGCGTTCTACCGCGAGCACGGCATCACGCCCATCCACAAGGTGCGAAGCGCGTACGACACCCGCCGGCTCGAGCGCGACCTCGCGGCGACCGGCCTCCTCGACGAGGACCCCCTGTGTGTCTTTCACGACATGGGCCACCCGTTCGGCTGGCCCCTCGAGCAGGACCCCTGGATGCCGACGCAGATGGTCACCAACCTCGAACAGACCAAACAGCGGTTTCCGGACGACACCGTGATCGGCGTTTGCTCCGGCGGTCGCAACTGGCTCCCGATCACGATGGAGGCGATCCTTCGGGGGGTCGATTACGTCCGCATCGGCATCGAGGACTTCTATTGGATGTATCCACACCGGGACGAGGTCATCCGGTCGAACCGCGAGATCGTCGAGAAGATCGTCACCTTCTGTGACCTCATCGGCCGAGAAATCGCCACGCCCGACCAGGCCCGGGAGATCCTCGGGGTCGAGCGCGTCTGAGCCGCCGGCCCCTCGGCGCCGGTGCATGGGGGGTCGTCTGGGGGTCCCCCGTGCGCGACGAGACGGCCGCGGACCAGTCGCAATTCCTTTCCGGCCGTCGACGAACCGCCCACGCATGAATCTCTTCGGGCGCCTCAAGGTCGGCTTTTCGATGGCCTGGCGCAGCACGTACGTCGTCCGGGACCACCCCCGATTGCTCGTCTTTCCGCTCCTCGGCGGCCTCTCGGGGATCGCCTTCCTCCTCACGCTGTTCGGCGGCCTCTTCGTGAGCGGCCCCGTCTTCGAGGAGGCCCAGCCCGCCCTCCTGGTCGCGTTGTTCCTGGCCTACCTGGTCGAGACGTTCGTGGCGTCGTTCTTTGCCGCCGCCCTGGTCGCGGCCACGCGAACCACGTTCGACGGCGACGAGCCGGCCATCCGGCCGGCCCTCGCGGCCGCCTGGGCGAAGAAACGCCAGCTGCTGGTGTGGTCGATCATCGCCGCCGTGATCGGCGTCATCATCCGTGCGCTCGAGTCCGAGGACAATCTCGTCACCAGCCTCGCCGCGGTCGTCTTCGCCGTCGCGTGGAGCGTGATGACCTACTTCGTGATCCCGGTCATCGTCTTCAGAGACCCCTCCGTGCGTGGCATGTTCAAAGAGAGCGCCCACATCTTCACGGACACCTGGGGGGAGTCGATCGGGGCGATGGCCGCGATCAACGTCGCCACCGGGCTGTTGGCCCTCGTCGGCGTCCTCATCGGCGGTGTGACCTTCGTGGCGCTGACCGGGTTCGGGACGGTCCGACTCGCCGCGACGGTCATCGTCGGGGGCTCGGCCGTGGTGGTCGGCGTGTTGGTGGGCAAGACCCTCACGGGCATCGCGAAGACGGCGTTGTACCTGTACGCGACCGAGAACACCGCCCCCGACCACTTCGAGGACATCGACTTCGAGGCGCTTGGCGGCGACCGCACCGCCCGCCAGGGCGTCCTCGGCGGGCGCATCTAACCGGCGTTAGCGCCGGGTTTGCGACCCGTCGACGACCCCCTCGGAGATCGACGCTTCGGGGTCGACGTCGGATCGACCCCTCATCGGGACGATGCGTCGGCCCACCGCATCGAGGAACGGCAGGCCGTACCGGTAGCCGCCGTAGGTGAGCAGGCCGAGGGTCAGCCCCCACACGAGGTGGTTCACGAGGATGTCGACGGCGAAGTTCGGGACGGACGCGGGCACGCCGAGCAGGCGCAACCAGATCGGGGCGACGAAGCTCGCCGCGACGAACCAGACGGTGATCCCCCAGGCGACCCCGACGGCCGCGTAGGTCCAGACGGAGTCACGGCCGGCCCCGACGATCATCGACAGCAGGCCAACGTACATGAACCCGAACACCACGCTATGGAACTCGTGGGTCAGCCAGCCGACGAGCACGTCCTCGATGCCGTAAAAGACGCCGATGGCGGCGATCGAGCCGCCGAGCCCCGCGGAGGCGATTCCGTAGGCGACGCCGGCGAGGGCGGCGGCGACGAACGCGACGACCAGGTGGGGAAACGCGGGTCGCACGTGGGCGAGGTCGGTCCGACTCGGCGTCGATTGGGTCGCGACCGCGTCGCTGCGCGGCAGCGTGACGGTGACGCTCGCGCCGTCGCTCGACGAGGTGGTCTCGATGTGGCCACCGTAGCTTTCGACGAGCAGGCGCACCACGTTCAACCCGAACCCCGTCGTCGGGTCGTCGAACTCCTCGATGGCGCCGCGTTCGAGCAACGCCCGCTGTTCGGTCGGCAGCCCCGGGCCATCGTCGCTGATCCTGATGGCGACGGTGTCGGAATCGCTCGACACCGTGAGACGCGGCGTCGAGTCGCCGCCGTGTCGGATCGCGTTTTCGAGCAGCTCGATGACGACGCGCTCCAGCCGGTCGTTCGCCCCGACGGCGAGCGACTCGGGCACGTCGTCGACCGCGATCGACACCTCGGGGTGGCGCTGTGAGACGGTCTCGACGGCACGGTCGATACAGGTCGCCACGGAGACGGTTTCGTCGGCGTGGGTCGCACCGCTCGAGTGGCGGGTGAGGTACTTGACCTCGTCCACGGCCCGCCGGATGGTCTCCGAGCGGTCGCTGATGACGGCCATGGCGTCGTCGGGGTCGGCGGGTCGGTCCTCCGCGTAGCCGCGGATCGCGGTCACCGCGTTGAGGATCTCGTGGCGGAGGATGCGGTTGAGGACCTCGAGTCGGTTCGCCTGGCCCTCTAGTGCGCGGCGTTGCATCCGGTTTCGGGCGGCGTACAGGCCGGTGAGGGTCCCGCCGACGCTCCCGCCGATGAGGAAGTTCGAGAGGTACGTCTGTGACCGAACGTCCGTGAGATCGAGCGGTGCCTCGGGGTCGGACCCCACGAGCGTCAAGACGACGAGCAAGAGCATGGTCACGAAGCCGGTCACGCACCAGACGGCCGTCGTCCGGACGAGCTCGGCCTCGACGTCGGCCACGGCGAGCGCCACGCCAAACGCCGCGAGGCCGAGGCCGATCGCCAGCGGGGTCACGCCGGCCAGGTAGAAGGCGAAGGGATCGTCGTAGATCGCGAGCGTGACGGTAAACCGGGTGAGGAAGAAGCCGATCCCCGCGATGACGAGGCCGCTAAGATTGAGTCGTCGAAGCATGGCGGGAGGTCCCTGTCGATGGCGCGCCGCCGAGCGTGGCTCGTCCACCCTCGCCGGTGGTCGCTCGCGGCGGTAGTCGGCGCATCGGGTTCGGCGATATACCTACCAGTGTAATGAGCCTTCTCCGATTTTTCTCCGAATTTCCCCCGGATTAGCCGGTAATTGTGGATGTTCGGCCCCGGACGCACTATATTTAACATAATGGTTAAATAGTTGGCCAGTTGAATATTCAACTGGATAGTTGAACAAGTGTCCGAGAACCTCAACCTCGACGCCATCTTCCAGGCGCTCTCACATCCCACCCGACGGGCCCTCATCGAGCAGCTCGCCGGCGGCCCGAAGAGCGTCTCTGCACTCGCAGAACCTCACGACGTCTCGCTGGCCGCGGTGTCCAAGCACCTGCAGGCCCTCGAGGACGCCGGACTCATCGAGGTCGAGGCGGACGGGCGTGTCCGTCGTTGTCACCTGGACGCCGCGCCGCTGGGCGAGGCCTTCGGCTGGCTGACCCGCTATCGCGTCTTCTGGGAGGATCGACTCGACGCGCTTGCCGACCATCTGGAGGACCATGACCAATGACAGACCACGACACCGAGGAATCCACGGACAGTGAACCGGACGCGACGCGCTCCCTGACGACCAGTCGCGTGATCGACGCGCCCCCGCAGCGGGTCTACGAGGCGTTCGTCGACCCCGACGAGCTCGGGCAGTGGATGCACCCGCCGGGGGCGACCTGCCAGGTCCACCACCTCGAGCCCGAGGAGGGCGGGACCTACCGCATCACGATGCGAGGCGAGACGCCGGACGGCTCAGAGTACAGCCACACCTACGGCGGAACGTTCGAGGAGCTGGTGCCCGGCGAGCGCATCGTCCAGACCGAGGTACCGGACGACGACGCCGGAATGCCCGGCGAGATGACGGTCACGATCACCTTCGAGGAGGTCCCCGACGGGACCGCGGTGACCGTGCGCCTCGAGATTCCGGCAGCCGTGCCCGACGAGGCCATCGGGGGCTGGGAGGCCGCCCTCGGGAACCTGGCGGCGCGCATGGAGGGGGCATGACCGACACCGGGACGACGGGCCGATCCGCGGCCACCGTGTGCATCGTCGGCGTGGTAATCCCACCCTCGGAAGCCTTACCCGTGGGCCGGTGGTAGTGACAGTTGCGATGGTACAAGGTAAGGTTGATTTCTTCAATCACACAGGCGGTTACGGATTCATCTCCACCGACGATTCGGACGACGACGTGTTCTTTCACATGGAGGACGTTGGCGGCTCCGATCTCGAAGAAGGTACAGAACTCGAATTTGAAATCGAACAGGCCCCCAAGGGCCCCCGCGCGACGAACGTCGTCCGCGTCTAACTAGGTAGCGGTCGCCTCACGGCGACAGCTCACCGGCGATTTTCCCGACCTCACGACCCTCGAGCGACGCCGCTGCGAATTGGCTGGCCGGGGCGCTTGCGTCCGTCACCGTTGGCCCACGCCGCGGCCGCCAGCTGCTCTCGTCGACCGCGAGCTCGTCGCCATCGACGTCCTCGCCCACCACGAGCGCGACCGCCCGGATCGAGGCGGGAGCCTTTTTCGCGCCTCCGACCTGGACTTGATCATGGAGCCGGCCGTCCGAGCGGGCCTGGTCGTCGCCACGTCCGCCCGCCGTCGCGACGCCATTCGCATCCTCGAGGCGACGGCCCTGCCTGGGTCCCTGCTGTCGGCCCTCGAGGCCGACGACCTGCCGGCGTCGGATACCCTCGGGGACACGCGCATCGCGCTCGAGCGTGACCCCGATGGCTCGATTCGCGTGACCGTCGATGGCGCGCCCCTCGGCCCCGACGACCTCGACCTCGCGGCCATCGTCGCGGGGAGTCGCCACCTGGCGCGGGCCCGCGGCGACCTCGACGTCGATACCGTCGACCGAATCGAGCGCCTCATCCGCTCCACCTCGGGGACGCCCGGTAGCGATCGCCTGCGGCTGTTGCTCGAGGACTACCTGGTGCGCCCGGCCAACCGATCCGTGGTCGTCGACCGGCTGGGCCAGTTCGCCGACCGCGACCGCCGTCGCGACCGCGACGTCGATTCCCTCTTCGAGGGGTGACCGTCACTCGTAGTTCGCGGAGTTGTCCTGCGGGTCGTACCCGAGGTGTCGGCGGGCGGGCTCGAGCGAGTAAAAGCGCCGGTCGTTGTCGCTGATGCCGTAGACGACGAGGTAGTCATACGTCGCCTGCAGGCAGCGGTCGAAGAGGTGGGCACAGTCCGGATAGGACAGCCACATCGCCTGTCCCCGTTCGTACTCACGCGGCGGGTGGCCCTCCGTCAGGTTCCCGATCCTGACACAGACGACCGACACGCCGTGTTCGTCGTGGTAGTACCGGCCGAGGAGCTCGCCCGCGGCCTTGCTCACCCCGTAGAGGTTGCCCGGTCGGGGAAGCTCGGTCCCGTTGAGGCGGTCCGGGTCGCCCTCGCGGTACAGCTGGGGCGTGCGCTCGTCGGTCTCGTACGCGCCCACGGCGTGGTTCGAGGAGGCGAACGCGATGCGGTCGACGCCGGCGGCCACCGCCTCCTCGAAGACGCAATAGGTGCCGTGGATGTTGTTCTCGAGGACGCTGTCCCACCCGGCATCACGGCGGGGATCGCCGGCCAGATGGATGACGGCATCGACGCCGTCGACGGCCTCGCGGACCACCTCCCGGTCGGTGATCGACCCCACGTAGACCTCGCCGGGGGCCGCCTCGCCGGGGTGTTCCAAATCGAGCAGCCGCCAGCGGTACGCATCCCCCAGCCCGCCGAGGATGGCCTGGCCCACGTGCCCGCTGGCCCCCGTCAACAGCACCTCCATCGGTCCATCGGTCGGCCAGCGCCCTCAAGAAACGACCGGTTCCGGGGGATGGCACTACGCCCTTATGGGCGTCGTGCGTGCACCCGCCATGGACCCGACCGACCGGGATACCGCCTGCTTCGAGGCCGGCATCAAGCTCGGGACGTTGCACCACCAGTTCGTCGGCACGCCCGTGTCGCCCGAGACCGCACCGGGTCTCGCCGCCGCCATGGCGGCGGCCATCGAGCGCCAACCGCGGTGCGTCGAGGCCGCGGTCGACCTCGACGTCGAGGCGATCGCCGCCGACCTGAACCGCTTTGGCTACACCGGCTTACAGGGGCGCCACATCGATGCCACCGTCCGCGTGGAGCTTGCGGACGTGACCGTCGAGGCGGGCATCGAGCTCGAGGATGGCTACCCGATGATGCACCTGACCGACGTGGCCGAAAAGCACCGCGGCTAAACGCGGTGCGGCCGTAGCCGCGCATCGATGGCCATCGCCATCGTCGATGACGTCGGCCTCGCGCTGGACGTGACCCGGGAGTACCTCCGGCGACGGTCGCCGGTGGGGTACCTCGCCCTCGCCGTCCTCGCGCTCTTGTTGGGCCCGGTGGGCGTCGGCGCGCCACCCGGGCCGGTCGAGGTGCGAACCGAGGCCTACGACGTCCGGGCCGGCGAGGTGCCGTCGTGGTCGGCGGTCGTCGACGCGGTCGGTGGGGAGGCGGTCGTCGTCGGGGTGGTCGTGGTCGCCCTCCTCCTGGGAGGCACGTACCTCCTGGCCGGCGCGTTCGCGGAGTTCGCCGTGGTGCACTCGCTCATCGCCGACGCGGTGGCCGTTCGCGAACCGGCCAGGCGCCACTGGAGGCGGGCCGTCGAACTCTTCGTCTTCCGGCTGCTGGCTGGTCTCATCACCGCGGGCAGTCTCGCGAGCCTGGTGGTGGCGATCTGGGGGCTCGATGTCGCCCCCGTTCGCTCGCCATGGGGTGTGGTCGTGCTCGGGCTCCTCGGCGTCGTCGGCTACCTCCTCCATCGCGTGACGACCGACCTCGCCGTCCCGATCATGCTCGGTGAGCGCCGGTCGCTGCTTGGCGCCTGGGGTCGAGTGCTCGGCCTCGCCAGCGCACACCCTCGGGCGCTCGCCGGCTACGTGCTCGTCCGGCTGGCGTTGGCCGTGGCCGCCGCCGTCGGCATGGGGATCGCCGTTGGCGTGGCGCTGCTCGGGCTCGGCCTGATCGTCGGCGTCCCGGTGTTCGTCCTCCTCGCCCTCGTGACCGACCTCTGGCTCGCCCTCGCGCTCACGGCCGTCGTGCTCGTGCCGGTGGCCGTCCTCCTGGTCGGTGCGGTGCTCGCCCCGTTTCACGTCTACTTCCGGTACTACGCCATGCTGGTGCTCGGCGATATCGACGAGACCCTCGATTTCGTGGCCGACTGGCGCGAGCACGTCGCGGCCGATCCGTCGCGCGTCGCCGGTCGCCTTTAATGTGGATGCGCCCGATGGACGCCCATGGGGCAGGCGACACTCGATGACGACCTCTTCGACGAGGCCGTCGACGACATCAACGCGATGATTGCTGGCGCGCTCGATGAGGCCGAGGCCGCCCTTCCGAACGCCGAGGCCGTCTGGAATCCCCCCGGCGACAACCTCCTGGGCCGGCTCAACTCGCTTCGCACCGAGCTCGAGGGGACCGACGCCCGCGAGCACCTCAGGGAGGCACGCAAGTGGGTGGCCGTCGCCGAACGCACCGACGAGATGGACCTCGACGACGAGGTCGAAGAGCGCCTCCGGGCGGTCGCGGCGGCGATCGCCGCCATCGAGGAGGCCCACGAGGCGACGGGCGAGTTGACCGCGACGCTCCCCGAGCTCCGCCAGCAGCTCCCGGAGGACTAGTCGACGCGGGCCCGGACGCCATCGATCACCGCGAGCAGGCCGTCGACGGCCTCCTCGAGCAATTCCTCGCCCAGCTCGGCCGTGGCCAGCCGTGGATCGCCGACCACGCCGTTGTCGGCAAACTCGTCCGTATCGACCGCGAGGTTCGTCCGTGCCACCCAGTCACCCCAGCGGTCGCTGGCGCCCGCCGCGGCCGCGTCGAGCTGGGAGCGATCGATGAGGTCGGGGTCGATCGCCATCAGCGCGGCCGTCTCGAGCGCCCCGGCGTGGCCCATCGGCTCCGGTGGATCCTCGAGGGCCTCGAACCAGGTGTACGCGACCGTGCGGCAGTCACCATCGCGCGTCGATCGGGCCGCGACCTCCGCCAGGGCGGCGACGTTCCCGCCGTGGCCGTTCACGAAGATCACCCCGTCGACACCGTGGGTGGCGAGACTGGAGACGATCTCGTGGGCATAGGCTCGAAAGGTGTCCGGCGACACCCAGAGGGTGCCGGCGAAGTGTCGGTGTTCCTCCGAGATGCCGACCGGAATCGCGGGCGTTCGCGCGACCGCGTCGTCGGCCCGCGCCGCCGTGCGCTCGGCCACGGTCTCGGCGATGAGCCGGTCCGCCCCGAGAGGGGCGTGGGGGCCGTGTTGCTCGAGGCTCCCCGTCGGGACGAGCGCCACGTCCGGCGGGCGCTCGCGGAAGTCCGTCCATGAGGCCGCCTGGAGATCCATATCCCACCGGACACGCGCCGGCGGCTTCAAGGGGCGGGTATTTGCCCCCAGCCGCCGAAGCCGGCGATATGACGCCCATCGAGCTCGAGGGGCTCACCAAACACTACGGGGAGACCGTCGGCGTCGATGACCTCTCATTTGCCGTCGATGCCGGCGAGATCTTCGGGTTTCTCGGCCCCAACGGCGCCGGGAAGACCACGACGATCCGCGTCCTGCTCGGCCTGCTCGAACCGACGGCCGGGGTGGCCAGGGTGTTCGGAGCCGACACACGCGACGAGCCCGCCCACGTCGAGGCGCGCACCCGCGTGGGGTATCTGCCGGCGGAGCTGGGCTTTGACGGCGACGTGACCGGGCGGCGCATCCTCGAGTACCACGGCGCGATCAAGGGCGACGACCGCCTTGAGGACATGCTCGAGCTCTTTTCGCCCCCGCTCGACCGGGCCGTCCGCGAGTATTCGTCCGGCAACCGCCAGATGCTCGGCCTCATCCAGGCGTTCATGCACGACCCCGACCTGGTCATCATGGACGAGCCGACGGCCGGCCTCGACCCGCTCAAGCAGGCCAACCTCAACGCCTTCCTCCGCGAGGAACGCGACCGGGGCACGACCGTGTTCTTCTCCTCGCACGTGCTGAGCGAGGTGCGTCGCGTGTGTGACCGCGTGGGGATCCTCCGCGATGGCCGCCTGGTCGCGCTCGAGGAGATCGACGCGCTCCTCGAGCGTGGCGGCAAGCGCGTCCACGTCCAGCTGGCCGGGTCGGTCGACGAGGTCGGTGCCGACCTCGCTGGCGTCCACGACCTGCGGGTCGTCGACGGCGAGGTCCAGTTCACCTACACCGGGGCGTACCCCGACCTGCTCGCCCACCTCGCCGACAAGCCCGTCCGGGACGTCTCGATCACCGAGCCACCCATCGAGGACGTGTTCATCCACTTCTACGGCGGCGACGCGACAACGGGAGGGACCGACGATGCTTGAGATCGCGCGCTATGAGGGCCGCCGCCGGGTGCGTGGGACGATCGTCTTCATCCTCGGCATCGCCGCCCTCGTCGGGCTGATCTTCCTGATCTGGCCGGAGATGGCCGACCTCGACCTCGACGAGCTCCTCGACGCGTATCCGCCGATCCTCCAGGAGCTATTGGGCGTGGAGACCTTCTCCACCATCGAGGGCTTTCTGGCGACGGAGATCTACAACTTCGCCTGGGTCTTGCTGTTGGGGCTGTACTTCGCCTACGCCGCCGCCGGGACCATCGCGGGTGACGTGGAGACCGACCGGATGGACCTGCTGTTGGCGATGCCCGTGACCCGGGCCCGTGTCCTCCTCGAGAAGGCCGCCGCGTTGCTCGTCCCGATGGTCGGCCTCAACGTCGCGATCCCGATCGTCGTGTTCGTTGGCGCCGCCCTCGTTGGCGAGTCGATGAACCCCCTCGACCTCGTGATGGCCCACGCGCTGTCGATCCCGTATCTCCTCGCCTGTGCCGGCATCGGGCTCGTCCTCTCGGTGTCGGTCGACCGGGCCGACCTGGCCAATCGTGCCGCGATCGGCGCCGTCTTCGCCCTCTGGCTGGTCGAGTCGATCGTGGCCCTGAGCGACCAGGTGGATTGGATCGGCCAGCTCTCGCCGGTGCGGTATTACGACCCCACCGCGGTCTTGGTCCATTCGGAGTACGATCTGCTCGGGGCGGCCGTCTTGCTGGTCGCCGCGGGGGCCCTCTTCCTCGTGGCGGTCGTGGTGTTTCGTCGGCGTGACGTCGGCGCCTGAGTCGCTCGCCGCCCGGGTTCGACCGCGCCGGCGGCTCAGTCGTCGTCGGGCCGGAGGTCCGTGCGTGCCTGGCGCTCGGCCGCTCGTTCGATGAACTCCTCGGGCAACTCGTCGATCTCGCCGGCCTGCACGCCCCACAGGTGCGCATACAGCCCCTCGTTGGCCAACAGCTCGTCGTGGGTGCCCCGCTCGACGATCTCGCCATCCTCCAGGACGACGATCTGGTCGGCATCCTTGATCGTCGACAGCCGATGCGCGATGGCGAACGTGGTCCGATCCGCCGTCAGGTCGTCCAGCGAGCGCTGGATGAGCATCTCCGTCTCGGTGTCGACGTCGGAGGT
>CAZCYF010000047.1:0-8888 GCA_964502835.1 uncultured Halobacteriales archaeon
TCGCCGAGGGCGACATCGTCGAACTGATCGCCGGGCCGTTCAAGGGCGAGAAGGCACAGGTGCAACGGATCGACGAGGGGAAGGACCAGGTGACCGTCGAGCTGTACGAGGCGACCGTGCCGATTCCGGTCACGGTCCGCGGCGATCAGATCCGCGTGCTCGACAGCGAAGAGCGCTGAGCACGCTCACACGCGGTCGGAACGGAGCCGCCGCTCGATTGCCTGGCCCGCACCGACGACCCGACCCACGATCGAGCGCACGCCGTGGGCGACGAGCGAGCCAAGCTCGGTCAGGCCGGCCGCGATCGGCCCACCTCCATCGGGAGCGTCTGGTGATGCGGTCCGGGTCCGTTCACGCTCGAGCTCGGCCTCGAGCTCCTCCACCCGGGCGGCGAGGCGCCGGATCTGGCGGTCCTTATCGGAGCGATCCGCCGGCTCCCCCTCGGGAGCCGGCTCCGGCACCGGCCCGATGGCCTCGCGCACCTCCTCGTCGACGGCTGCCGAGGGGCCACCTCGCAGGTCGGAGAGATCGGGCGTGGCCCCCGCGTCAATGGTGCGTTTTCGCCGAAAGTGGACGCGCTGGACGGTGTCGTCCCAGTCGGTCATCAGGAAGGCCTCGCCGTCCTCGAGGTCCTGGATGGTCCGTGCCGCCTCGGCACCGAGGATCTGCTTGACCACGCGGGTGTCGTTCTCCCAGGTGAGGCGGTGCCAGACGAGCCAGTCGCACTGGGTGATGAAGTCCTTGCTCACGGAGGCCGGGCGTTGGGAGATGCCACACAGGCCCAGCCCGCGCTTGCGGCCGCGTTTGGCGACCTGAATGAGGAGATCGCCGACGTCGCTCCGGGCACCCTGCTGGGGGAGGTACTCGTGGATCTCCTCGACGATCACCAAAAACGGCGTTCGGCGGGTGTCCTCAAGTCGGAAGAGCTCCTGAAGCACCCCCTCAACGAGCACCTCACCCTCCTTGGGATCCACGTGGGCGGAGAGGTCCAACACGACCGGGACGTTCCCGTCGAGCGCCGTCTCCGCCACCTTGGCCGCGTCCTCCGGGCCGACGGTCATGTCGCCTTGTTCGTCGGCCGTCGCGTGGAGGATCTGGTAGCGCTCGCCGAGGCCGTAGTACTCACCGTCGGTATCGACGATGAGCAGGGGCAAGCCCGCCTCGAGGAGCTCCTCAGCGACGACGCTCGCCGTGTTGGACTTGCCACTGCCCGACTTCCCCGAGATGAAGCCCCGGCCGGTCAACAACTCGACGACCGGCAGCTCAACCGGTTCCTCCGTGACCTGGATCGTCTCGGGTACGTCTGGCATTGCTCGTCACGTCCATCGTGTCGGCTCGCATATGGGTTTTTGGGTCCGGTCGCGCGCTATCGCCGGGTTTGGCTGGCGAACTCGCGCCAGTGGCGAAGCGCCCAGTAGCCGACACCCGTCGCGATGACCGCCGCGGCGAGGAAGTACACCAGGAGCTGGGAGGCGATGATCTCATCCGGGTTCGCCCACCCGAAGATGATCCCTTCGACGCCGAGGCCGACGAGGACGACGCTCCCCACGGCGGCGGTGACCGAGGCCGTCAGCACCGTCCGGCCGTCGTAGCCGGCCGTTTCGAGGAGCAAAATGGCGGCCACGAAGACGATCGCCGCCGCGAGGACGTAATACGGGACGCGACCCGAGGTGGCCGCCGGTCGTTCGGTCAACAGCGCCATGAGGCCGACGAAGTCCGCGGTCAACACGACGGTAAATGCGGCGACGAGGATCGACGTCCGGAGCATGTACCGGCGATCGGCGTCGCGTGGCGCGAGGCCCATGGCCCCGCCGTCGGCGGTTCACACCAAAAGGGTACCGTTGCCCTCAGTCCGCCGACCGGGGGACAGTCGACCGGAGATGACAATGCTGAGGGGGCCGACACGCACATCCGATGGCGATGGTCACGACGCGGGTCGACCCCCACGTGAAGGTGCTCGATGCGGGAGTGCTCGCCCGGGCTCGTCGTCGCGGCCTCGATGCGCTCGTCTACGCCCCACATTTCACCCCGTGGCCTGACATCGTGGCCGCCGCCACCGCGGCGTCGAGCGACGACCTCCTCGTGGTCCCCGGTCGCGAGGTGTTCACCGGCCCGTGGCACGATCGCAAGCACGTGCTCGCCCTCGACCTCGACGCGCCGATCCCCGACTTCATCCCCCTCGAGGAGACGATGGCCGCGCTGGACGAACAGGACGCGTGCGTGCTCGCACCCCACCCGGCGTATCTCACCATCTCGCTCTCGCCCGCGGATCTCGAGCGGTATCGCGGCCAGCTTCGCGCGATCGAGCGATACAACCCGAAGTTCCTCCCCTGGCACGGCCCCCGCGCCGAACGCCTCGCCGCCGACCTCGACCGGCCGACGTTTGCGAGCTCGTATGCCCACCTTCGCGCTACCGTCGGGGCCGCGTGGACCGACGTCGAGGGCGCCATCGAGTCGGCCGACGACCTCGTCGAGGCGATCCGGGCCGGCCGAATCGTCGACGACGGCACCGTTGCTGGACCCACCCGGTATCGGCATGCCCTGGCGGAGATTGGTCACATCGGCTACGAAAACTCGCTTTCGAAGGCGCGACGCGTCCTCGGTCCTGGCCGGGAGCCCACCCATCCGGATCGACCCCTCTACGGTGGACGGTTCGAGTCCTGACCGTGGCGCCGGTCGAGGACGGCCGCCAGCCGCTCGATGGCCGTGTGGGCCGTCTGGCGCCGAACGGCGCCGCGATCGCCATCGAAACGAAACCGACGCGCCCGGGACCGGACGCCCCCGGGCGTGGTCCTGGCGATGCCGATGTACACCGTCCCCACGGGCTTGCCGGGGCGACCGCCGCCGGGTCCGGCGATCCCCGTGACCGCCAGGCTCCAGTCCGCCCGACCGGGAACGAGGACCCCGCCCGCCATCGCCCGGGCGGTGGGTCCACTGACGGCCCCGGTCCGGGCGAGGGTCGCCGCGGGCACGTCCAACAGCTCCCGTTTGGCCGCGTTCGAGTACGTCACGACCCCTCGATCGAGGACGTCACTCGCGCCGGGGCGTGCCGTGATGGCACCCGCGACGAGCCCGCCGGTACACGACTCGGCGACGGCGATCGCCGTCTCCGCCGCTGCGACCGCCTCGTGGAGGTCGGCGACGGCCGCGCGAAGGGGCGCCGGGAACCGCATGCGGCCATCCTGGTCGGCCGCCGTCGTCACTGTTTGGGTCCTCACTCAGGATTCGGATAGAGACGCCGCCACGCGGTCGGCGTACGCGTCGGCCTCGCGGATCGGCTCCGGCAGTTTGTATCCCGCACAGGCCTGCATGACGAGGTCGGCGGCCCGGTCTGCATCAACCAGGTGCCCCGGGCTCACGTAGAGGGGGTTGATCTGGTTTCGCGCGGAGTCGAAGCGCCTCGTCTGGAGCACCCGTCCGAGGGCCGTCCCGGCGGGTGCATCGACGTCATGGTTGGCGACGATCGGAACCCGGTCGCCGACCGCCAGGTCGTCGATCGACCCGGCCACGTTGCCACACAGCTTCGACTTGGCCACGCCCACGGTTGGACGATCAACCATCACGCCGAGATGGGTCGCCAATCCGGCTTGTCGGGGATGCAACCGGCCGTTGCCGTCGACCAGCACCACGTCGACGGTCGTGCGCAGTCGTTCGAGAGCGGCGATGGCCGCCGGCGCCTCGCGAAACGCCAACAGCCCGGGAATGTAGGGCACGTCCAGCGGTTGCACGGCGAACGTGCGTTCGACGACCGCGCCATCGCGCACCACGACGGCCGCGCTCACGACCCGGTCGTCCTCGATGAAGGCTTGATCCACGCCCGCGACCGACGCGGGCTTGCCCGAGGCCGATTCGGCCGTCGTGAAGCGCGCCGCCTCGGCGACGGCGTGTTGCTGGGCCAGCATCGCCGATCGGTCCTCGACCGCCGCGGGATCGAACGCGGTCACGGCCCTCAGATCCGGCCGCGGCCGGGTCCGCGTCGACCGCCGCCGCCAAGGTGCACCCGTGAGGGTGGTCTGAGCTCACCGCGCGAGCGGAGGTAGTAGCCGTACCCCAGGCCGACGAGCAGCCCCACCAGATGGGCCGCATGGGCGATGTCGCCCGTTCCCGACGCACCGGAGTAGATGAAGATCACGCTGATGACCGCAGTCCCGGCGGTGAGCACCCAGATCGGCATGGGGAGGATCGCATAGAGGTACACTCGGAGGCGTGGATTCATGACCGTCAACAGGCCCATGATGCCGAGGGCCGCACCGCTCGCCCCCAGTACCCCGCCGCCAACCTCGGGAACCCCCTCGACGAGCTGGAACCCGATCTGGCTGAGCCCGGCGAGGATGCCGCTCCCCAGAAACAAGAGTGCGAACCGCTTCGACCGAATGTTGCGCTCGACGAGGGGACCGAAGAACAGGATCACGATGCTGTTGAAGACGATGTGGGCGATGAAGGTGGGGTCATGGGCGAAGACGGACGTCACCCAGGCCCAGAGGTACTCCGGATGTTGTGGGGTGAGCACGAACAGCGTCCGGTGGACGGATTCGTCCCAGACGAGCAACACCGACCACTGGGCGATGAAGGTGAGCCACATCACCAGCAGGAACACGTAGGTCAGGTTCCCCCGAACATACGCCAGCGGACCGCCGATGGAGGTGTCGATGCCGAGCCGATCGAGAACCGACGCCTCGCGTGACTCGGTGGTGACCGTCGCGTCGAAGCCGCTGTCAAACACGCCCTGGCCGCCGTCGAAGTCCTCGAGGCCCGGGCAGTCGTGATTCTCGGGCAGGCGATGGGCCGAGCAGAACTGACCGCCGCAGTACCGACACTTGTACGGCATCGTCTCCTCGGCGCCACACCGGTCACACCGCACCATCACCTCCGCGTACCGGCCGGGTGGCCAAGGCCGTTATGGTCGACAAAGCCGAGCGCTTTTCTCCCTAACTCGCGGATGGACAACCGTGCGCGAGTACGAACGCGCGATCCTGCTCGAGCGGATCGAGCGCGATGGGGCGACCGTCGGTGCCGAGATCCCCGCGGAGGTCGAGGTCGACGGGGAGCCGATTGCCCTCCGCTCGGCGGTCATCGAGCTGACC
Source organism: uncultured Halobacteriales archaeon (assembly GCA_964502835.1). Classification (GTDB taxonomy): domain Archaea; phylum Halobacteriota; class Halobacteria; order Halobacteriales; family SKSH01; genus CAZCYF01. The sequence continues at coordinate 5,085 of CAZCYF010000047.1, forward strand.
ACCGGCGAGCTCGACGACGAGACGCGCGATCGGGCCGCCGATCTCGCCAGGGGGCTTCGGGCCACCCGACGAGCGCTTCGCGAGCGCCTCGAGTCACCGGAGACCTCCTTCGAGGAGGGCGAGGCGATCGTCGAGACGATCGCCGGGATCGACCGGGCACTCAACGCCCTCACCACGCTCGACGCGCCGAGCGTGCAGGAGGCGGCCGACCGTCGCAAACGTGAGGACCAACGGCGGTGGTTGTCGTTCCTCAAGGAGGCGCTCGGCCAGGAGGAGGATCGATCCCGATGAGCGCCAACGAGACGGTGGCGGACCTGCTTGAGGAGTTCGCTGACCGGCTCGAAGCCACGGACGTCGAGTACAAACCCCGGGCGTATCGGCGGGCGGCCGACGGCGTCCGCGATCACCCCGCCTCGGTAAAGACGCTCGCGGAATCCGGGACCGACGCCCTAGAGGAGATTGACGGCGTCGGCGAGGCGATCGCGGCGAAGATCCACGAGTACGTCACGACGGGCACCATTTCCGAGCTCGAGGCGTTACGCGCGGACATTCCCGTCGACATGGACGCCCTGACGCGCGTGGAGGGACTCGGACCGAAGCGGGTCGGGGCCCTCCATGAGGCGCTCGGGATCGAGACCCTCGACGACCTGGAGGCGGCCGCCACCGCCGGCGAGATCCGAACGGTCTCCGGCTTCGGCGAGGTCTCCGAGCGCAACATCCTCGAGGGCATTCCGTTCGCCCGGTCCGCCGCCCGACGCCACCTGCTCAGCGAGGTCAGACCCGTCGCGGACGACGTCCTCGCGGCCGTGGTGGACCTCGAATCGGTCGATCGGGCCTCGGTGGCGGGGTCGATCCGCCGGTGGCGACCGACGATCGGCGACGTGGACGTGCTCGTGGCGACGGCGGACCCCACGGCGGTCGCCGAGGCCCTCGACGGCTTCGCATTCGTGAGCGAGATCATCGAATCCGGCGACCGCAAGGCGAGCATCCGGACCATCGAGGGTCTTCGGACCGACTTCCGGTTCGTTGACCCCGATGCATTCGGTGCCGCCTTGGTCTATTTTACCGGCAGCAAGGACCACAACGTCCAGTTGCGCCAACGGGCGATCGACCGGGACTGCAAGGTCAACGAGTATGGCGTGTTCCGCGACGAGGACCGCCTGGCCAGCGACACCGAGCAGGCCGTGTATGCGGCGCTCGATCTCGAATGGATCCCGCCGGAACTGCGCGAGGCACGGGGGGAGCTCGAGGCCGCGGCGACGGGGGCGCTGCCCGACCTGCTCGAACGCGAGGCGCTTCGCGGAGACATTCACGTGCACAGCGACTGGTCCGACGGTCGGGCCACGATCGACGAGATGGTCGAGGCAGCCGCCGATTTCGGCCATGAGTACGTCGCGATAACCGACCACGCGGTGGGGCCCGGGGTGGTCGCCGATACCGGCCTCGACGCGACGGCGCTGCGCGAGCAAGCGGACGCGGTCGCCACCGCGGCCGAGTCGGCCTCCATCGACGTGTATCACGGCGTGGAGGTGAACATCGACGCGGACGGTTCGTTGTCACTCCCGGATGACGCCCTCGAGGCGCTCGACCTCGTGATCGCGTCACCGCACGCCGCGCTCGACCAACCGGCGGACGTGGCGACCGACCGCCTCGTCCGGGCCGTCGAGCACCCGGCGGTGGACGTGCTCGGTCACCCGACGGGTCGCAAGCTCGGCCATCGCCCCGGCCTGCCCGTCGACGTCGAGCGCGTCGCCACGGCGGCGGCCGCCGCCGACGTCGCCCTCGAGGTCAATAGCCACCCAGTTCGGCTCGATTTGGACGGCCAGGCGGTCCAGACGGCGATCCACTGCGACGCACCGGTCGCCATCTCGACGGACGCGCACGTCCCCCGCGAGTTCGACCACTTGCGCTATGGCGTCCACACGGCCCGGCGGGGGTGGGCCGAGGCGGGCGACGTCGTCACGGCCCGCTCACCTGCGTCGTTTCGTGACTGGCTGGGGTGAGGTGCATGGCTCGATTTCTCGTCGACGACATGTGTGGCCGACTCGCGCGGTACCTTCGCTTTTGCGGGCATGATGCAGCCGACGTCGGGGACCGATCCGTCACGTCGGATGCCGAGATCCGACGGCTGGCTCGCGAGGAGGATCGCACGCCCGTCACTCGCGATCGCCACCTCGGGACAACTACGGCTGGTGAGGTCGTCCTGCTGACATCGACCGACCTCGACGACCAGCTCCGGTCGATGGCGGACGCCGGCGTCGATCTCGCCATCGCGGATCGGCCCCGTCGGTGTGGACGATGCAACGGCCGGCTCGACGCTCCAACGGGGATGGAACCGTACCCCGAGTACGTCCCCGACGATGTCGAGGCCGTGTATCGATGCCGTCGATGCGGGCAGTACTTCTGGTCAGGGAGTCATCACGACCGGGTGTGGACGCGGTTGCACCGCCTGGGCCTCGACGGCGAGCCGGCGTAGCTACGGCGAGTTGGACTCCCAGTGCTGGCAGAGTTCCATGTCGTTCATCGCATGGTCGTGATACTGGCAATACGGCGAGAGACGGCCCTGCTCGTCGTGGCCGTACGCGAAATACTCGCAGTTGCCGCAGTAGCGATCGGCCGGCTGGGGTTCGGTGGCCGTACCGCCGAGAACCTCACCGTCACCGCCGTCAGTGACGTTCGTCGGTGCGGGCGTAGGCTCCGGCCGGGACTGAGCCCCGGATTCGGCGGAGGTGGCGTTCGCACCGAACCACTGCGAGGGAGACAGGCTGGCTCCGCTGAGGCCGGCTCTGGCGGCCTCGAGCAGGCGGGGTTGGCCGGTGGAGGGGGCGAGGTGGTAGTTGAGCGTGCCGCCGGGGTCGTTTCGCCGCTTGAACGTCGCCACCGTGGAAAACAGCGCCCAAGCGATGATCACGATCCCCAGGGCGTACACTCCCGCGACGTACGGCGTCAGGTCCTCGCCGTAGCCGGCCCAGTCGTAGGGATAGGCGTATGAGAACAGTGCCACGCCGAGGACGGTGATCCCGGCGCCGATGGCTACGGCGGCGATCGCCCGCCGGCTCGCCGGGAACAGCGCGAGCGTACCGATGAGCACCATCGGGACGGCCAGCCCCGCGAAGATCCCGGCAACCTCCCGGGCCTCGAAGGTGCCAAACCCGAGCGTTTCGCCGAGGGCGGTCGTCGCGAGCAGGAGGCTCGCGAAGCCGAAGATCACTCCCGTCACGAACAATGCGAGACCGAATCGGAGGACGCGTGGGTCGACCAATCCCCGCGATTGGTGTTCGTATACCTCCCCGATACTCGTCATACTCAAACTAGCGTTTGGGGGGCACAAAACGCTACGTCAGACGGCCGTCCGACGACCCGCGAAAACGAAACCTTGAATCCCGGGACCCGCGTCCTCTCGACCATGGCCGACGAGGACGACGAGGCGGACGAACCGGCCGTCGAGCTCGGCACGGGACCGTCCGTGGCGGGTGCCCCGCTCGCCAGAGTTGCCGCCCGACAGACCTGGCCGAAGGAAAAAAGCGAGATTGTCGACCGCGACGGCTCAGTCGAGATTCGCTCCGCGGAGGGTCCGGTCCCCCTCGACGACCTGTTGGCCGAGGTTGAGGACACCTACTTCGCGAGCGAGCGACACTTCGTGGCGGCCGTTCGCGAGCAGTTGCCGACGGGGCCGGTCGCCACGGAGTAGCCGTCACGCCGTGTTGATGTCGTCCGCGATGGCGCGTAGCCGGCCGAACTGCCCCTGGTCGTAGGCGATGAGACGGACGTCGTCGAGGGTTGCTGGTTCGTACGTAGCGAGCG
>CAZCYF010000047.1:8988-10914 GCA_964502835.1 uncultured Halobacteriales archaeon
CCTCGCCCAGGTCGACGGGCCCCTTCGCCATGGCCGCCTCGTTGATGGGTCCGTTCGCCCCTCGCCGGAGCGCCCTGGCGACGCCCGAGCCCATCCGCAAGCTCGTTCCCGCGGCGTTAACGAGGGCGTCGGCGGACTGGTCGGCGATGTCCCCCTGGATCACCGTGAAGTCCATGTCGACTCATTGCGGGGCGAACGCCGAATGGTTGACGGCATCGTTCGCCACAGCCGGTCAGGGCGCAACGAAGTCGTCGATCGCGGACTGGCGACCGGTCAACAGGGTCGATTTGCGCCGCACCCGGTCGGCCGCGAGCGGCACCCGCTCGAGCACGCCCGTGGCCGCTCGCTCGAAGCTCTCGGCGATCGCCAGCGGCTCGCTGTCGAGCGCGCCACGGATCGCTTCTCTGACCTGCCAGACGCCCACCGGCGCCCAGTAGTCATCGGTCACCTCCCGCAACACGAGCGCCTTCGCCTGGCGCTCCTCGGCCTCGAGCGCCTCCAGGATGCCCAGCCGGGCCGCATAGTACGCCCCGGCGGTTTCGTCGACATAGGCGGTGCGACCCGTGGCCCCCTCGTGTGCGCTGGCGAGCCAGTGGCTACCCTGGTCGGGATTCCACACGCTGCCGGGGCCCTTCATCTCGACGAGCTCGTACTCCCATCGACCCGGTGTGAGGATGATCCAGTAGCGATTGCCGATGTATTCCTCCGCGTAGACTCGCGTCTCGTCGATGGCGGGGGCGTTGGCGATCCGACGGCGGAGGTACTGTCCGATGGTGTCGTCGACGGCGGTGATCGACCATCTGGTCGGTACCAGTCTGCGTCGGTCACCACGGCCGAGGGCACCTGCTGAGAGGATGGAGTCGATGGCATACACGTCGAAACCCCGCCGATACAGCCACGTCATCGCCCCGGTCGCGGTCCAGTCGTCGTCGCCGACGACCCGCTCGACGGCGCGCGGCACGGTGGGGTCCTCACCGAGCATCACCGACCGCACGTCCGCACGGGGACCGATCGGTGGCACCCGCTCGCCGTTGGCCTCGAGGGCGAACTCCGGTGTGTCGTCGAGGTCGACCTCCACGTCGACCGGTTCGGTCGCGATCGCGACCTCCCGTTGGGCACCGATGGTGCCGTCCCAGGCGTCGCCGACGTGCACGTCGACGCGATCGCGCGCGTTCAGGAGGCTCGTGCGACGTTCGACGACGTCGCTGATGCCCAACCCGTGGCGATACCACCGAGCGTCGGTGCGAAAGGCGTCGGCCTCGTCCTCGCGACCGACCGGCGACAACACGCCCGCGTTCACCTCGGGATAGCCAAAGCGCCCGACGAAGATCTCCGGGGCCGTCGAGCCGAAGATGGCGTCGCCGCTGACCGTTTGGTGGAATCGATCCTCGACATCCTCGAGGTAGGTGGTGATCCCGTACGAGCGCTCCTTGGCGAGCCGGCGGCGCTCGGCCGCCTCGTCGCGCTCGAACTCGTCGAGGACCTCGTCGAGGCGCATTCGGCCGCCGGTAGGGCGCCGATCGGAATAGGTCTATCCCACGCACCGATTCCAAATGGATATTTCTAAACGATTCGCCACCGATCGTCCAGCCATGGCACGCGAGCGCATCGTCGCCGACCATCGTCTTCGCCAGGGGCTGATGATCCTGGCGGCCGTCCTCATTGGGCTCGGCGTCGGAAGCATGATCCCGCCGAATCCGGTTTCCATCCCCGCCGTCGGGTCCGTTTCTGCCTTCGTCGTCGGTCCGGTCGCCGTCGGTTTGGGCGTGGGCACGTACCTCGGCCTGCGACGACAGGGGGCGAAGCGGAGCTGCGGCTGCGTCGGTTCGTGCTCCTGTGAGGAGTCGCGACCGGCGTGAGGCGGACACCTGGTCAGCCGTGGATGCCCATCGCCTCGATCTGCTCCTGGTAGCGGTTCCGGATGGT
>CAZCYF010000048.1:0-10743 GCA_964502835.1 uncultured Halobacteriales archaeon
GCAGCGGCCGCGAGGAGCGATACGCGCAGTGTTCGCTCCAGAGGTTCTCGAACAGGAGTGCCTCCGTCGGGGTGGGCTCGCGACCGAGCGCGTCGGTCACGCGCTCGCGATCGGCCGGGGAAAGCGCCATTCGCGTGGGCCTACCTCCAGTCCGGCAATAGGGCTTTCCATGGCCGGTTTACCGTCGCACTTAACAGCCGGCTCGGCCAACCTGTGCCCGTGCTAACGGCGGAGCTGCACGCGCACTCGTCGCTGTCGCACGACGGCCGTGACGAGGTCGAACTGTTATTGGAGCAGGCGGAGGCCGTCGGCCTCGACGCGCTTGCCGTCACGGACCACGATGCGATCGCGGCCAGCCTGGAGATGTGCGAGCTGGCCGCAGACGTCGACGTGCTCGGCATCCCGGCCACCGAGGTCACGAGCGAGGCGGGCCACGTGCTCGCGCTGGGTGTCAGGGAGGCCATCCCGCCCGGGCGCTCGTTCGCGGCGACGGCCGCGGCCATCCACGACGCGGGCGGCATCGTCGTGGTCCCCCACCCGTTTCAGAGCTCGCGCCACGGCGTGTTGACCGCGATCGACCCCGAGCCGGTCATCGAGCATGCCGATGCGATCGAGGTGTACAACTCCCGGCTGTTGACCGGGCGCTCGAACCGCCAGGCCGACCGCTTCGCGACGCGCCATGGCCTGCCCAAGACGGCCGGGAGCGACGCGCACATCTGTGAGATGGTCGGCCAGGCGGTCACCCACGTCGAGACGGACGAGGCGACCGTCGAGGCAATCACGACGGCGATCGCCGAGGGTCGGACGGTCATCGAGGGGCGTCGCACGCCCTGGCACATCAGCCTCCGGCAGGCGGCCGGCGGCGCCCGCCGACGGTTCCGCCGACGGCTGCCGTGGTAGGGGAAATCGCTTAACCGGTGTGGGGGTGTACCGTTTGCCGTGAGCCAAGCGTTGTTGCTTGCCGGCGTCATCGTGGCCGTCTTCGTCGGCTACAACATCGGGGGAGCGACGACCGGCGTCTCGTTCGGGCCCGCCGTCGGCGCCAAGGTGGTCTCGAAGCTGGCCGCCGCGGCGTTGATGTCGTTCTTCTTCCTGCTGGGCGGGTGGTTCATCGGCCCCGCCGTGGTCGACACCCTCGGGAACGACCTGGTCATGGGCTCCGTGATGACCCTCGAGACGGGCATCGGCGTGTTGGCGTTCATCGGCCTGGCCCTGTTCCTCGGCAACGTGGTCGGCGTGCCCGCCTCGACGTCCATGACGGCGGTGGGGTCCATCATTGGCCTCGGGCTGGCGACGAGCTCGCTCAACTGGGCCACGGTGGCCGAGATCGTCTCCTGGTGGATCGTGGCACCCGTCATCGCCTTCTGGGTCAGCGGCGTCATCGGCCGGTACTTCTACGCCCGCATCAACCGGTGGGTGGCCATCAGCCGCCGCGAGACCCCGCTGTGGCGAACGAACGGTGACGGCCCGCTCGCCCGGCCGACGCTGGCGCCGGACGTCGATCGGCGCGAATTGACGGGCTCGGTGGTCGTCGTGGCGATCGGGTGTTACATGGCATTCAGCTCCGGCGCGTCGAACGTGGCCAACGCGGTCGCGCCGCTGGTCGGGAGCGAGGCGGTCTCCATGAGCTGGGGGGTGTTGCTCGCCGGGGGCGCGGTCACCATCGGCGCGTTCACGATCGCGCGCCGGACCCTCGAGACGATGGCGAACGACATCACCGCGTTGCCGCTGACCGCCGCGATCGTGGTCATGGGCGTCAGCGGGACGATCGTGTCGTTGCTGTCGGCCATCGGCGTGCCGGTGCAACTCGTCATCGTCGCGACGATGAGCATCGTCGGGCTCGGGTGGGGTCGCGCGACGCGGACGACGACGGTCGCCGACGCCGTCAAGGGCGAGGGCGAGCCGAGCGTCTCGATGGGTGCACTCACGGCCGACCGCGAGGGCGAGGCGCTCCCGAAGATGGGCGAGGAGGACCCCGCGGACATTCCCAAGGCCTCGGAGCTGTTCGACCCGACGACGACGGGGCGGGTCATCATCGTCCAGAACGTCGTCCCGGCGATCGCCACCATCGGCTCGTACCTCACCTTCCGGTTCGTGCCCGTCTTCGGGCTCTGAGCGCACCTGCGGACCGCCGGCCCGGGAGCGGGGCGCTAGGCCGGGGTGACTTCCTCGGCCTCGAGCAGCTCGTGATACCGGTTGCGGATGGTGACCTCCGAGATGTTGGCCACCTCGCTCACCTCGCTTTGGGTGACGTGTTCGTTGGTGAGCAGGCACGCGGCATACACGGCCGCGGCGGCGAGGCCGACGGGCGACTTGCCGCTGTGGAGGCCGGCGTCCTTGGCCGTGCGCAACAGCTCGCGGGCGCGATGTTCAGCCTCGTCCGACACCTCGAGCTCGGAGGCGAACCGCGGCACGTAGCTCTCCGGGTCGGCGGGCTCGATCTCGAGGCCGAGCTGGCGGACGACGTACCGGTACGTGCGGGCGATCTCGTCGCGGTCGACCCGGCTGACGGCGGTGATTTCGTCCAGGCTGCGGGGATTGCCGGCCATCCGCGCCGCCGCATACAACACGGCCGTCGCCACCCCTTCGATCGACCGGCCGGGGAGGAGGTCCTCCTCGAGGGCGCGGCGATAGATCACGCTGGCGGTCTCGCGCACGTCCGTGGGAAGCCCCAGCGCGCTCGCCATGCGGTCGATCTCACCGAGGGCCTGCTTGAGGTTGCGCTCGCGCGAATCACGCGTGCGAAAGCGCTCGTTCCAGGTGCGCAACCGCTGCATGCGCTTGCGCTGGCGCGAGTTCAACATCCGACCGTAGGCGTCCTTGTCCTGCCAGCTGATCTCGGTCGACATGCCCTCGTCGTGCATCAGCTTCGTGCGCGGCGCGCCGACGCGGCTTTTGCTCTCGCGGTCGGACTCGTCGAACGATCGCCACTCCGGGCCGGGGTCGATGCTGTCCTCCTCGACGACGAGCCCGCAGTCCTCACAGACGGTCTCGCCGCGCACCTCGTCGGTGACCAGCGTGCCGCCACACTCGGGACACTCCGTGACGGTGCGCTCGTCGCTCGATTCCTCCGTGCGTTCGCGCTCGGTCTCGTCCGGGGGTCGTTCAGACATGGGGTGAGGCGTTGGCGGGGGCTACCCGCCCGGTGGGCGGACCTCGGGGGTTCTGTTGGCTGGAAAGCGACTTAAAATCTTCGCCGACAATTACGCCGGGGTCGCAACCGAAACCCTCAGGCCGGGCGCCGGGGTTGTCTCGGCCATGGCAGCGCAGCCGGTCGACGCCGACGACGTGCGTCACGTCGCCACGCTGGCCCGGGTCGACCTCGAGGAGGACGAGGTCGCCCGCTACGCCGACGAGTTCGCCGACATTCTCGCGTGGTTCGAGGCGCTCGATGCCGTCCCCGAGGTGCCCGAGGACGAACCGCTCACGAACGTCGTGCGCCCGGACGAGGAGCGCCCCTCGCTCGACCAGTCGGCAGCGCTCGCGAACGCCGCCGCGACCGAGGACGGCTACTTCAGGGGGCCACCGGTGGGATGAGCCACAACGCCTTCATCACGGAGACGACCCTCGAGGCGACCGACACCGGCCCCCTCGCGGGTGCCCAGGTGGCGATCAAGGACAACATCTCGACGGCGGGCGTGCGCACCACCTGCGGCTCGGACATGCTCGCCGAGTACGTGCCGCCCTACGACGCCACCGTCGTCGAGCGCCTGCGGGCGGCCGGCGCGGACCTCGTCGGCAAGACCAACATGGACGAGTTCGGGATGGGCACGACTACGGAGACCTCGGCGTTCGGCCCGACGGACAATCCGGCCGCGCCCGGTCGGGTGCCTGGTGGCTCCTCGGGCGGCTCCGCCGCGGCCGTCGCCGCCGGCGACGTGGACTTCGCCCTCGGGTCCGACACCGGCGGCTCGATCCGCTGCCCGGCGGCGTTTTGTGGCATCTGTGGGCTCAAGCCAACCTACGGCCTGGTCTCGCGGTACGGACTCGTCGCGTACGCGAACAGCCTCGAGCAGATCGGCCCGCTCGCGCGTGACGTCGAGGGGGTCGCCCGGGTGCTCGACGTCATCGCGGGCGACGACCCCCGCGATGGCACGACGGTCGATGCGGGCGACGAGGCGGCGTATACCGACGCCCTCGGGCAGGGGGTCGAGGGGCTCACCATCGGCGTCCCCGAGGAGCTCAAGGCCGGGGTCGACGAGCCCGTCCTCGCCGCGTTCGACGCGTCGGCCGAACGCCTGGAGGCGGCCGGCGCCGAGGTGCGCGACGTCTCCCTGCCGGCGCTCGAGGCGGCCGTGCAGGCGTATTACGTCATCGCGATGAGCGAGGCGTCGTCCAACCTCGCCCGGTTCGACGGCATCCGCTACGGCACCGACGAACCGGACGAGGGCGACTGGAACGCGACCTTCGCCGCCCGTCGGGCGACCGGCTTCGGCGACGAGGTGATCCGACGGATTCTGCTCGGGACGTTCGCGCTGTCGGCCGGCTATCAGGATCGGTACTACCGACAGGCGCAAAACGCTCGCGCCTGGCTGGCCCAGGGCTTCGACGAGCTGTTCGAGGCGGTCGACGCCATCGTCAGCCCGACGATGCCGGTCGAGCCCTTCCCGCTCGGCGAGACGCTCGACGATCCGATGCAGCTGTACCGCGCCGACGCCAACACCGTCCCCGTCAACCTCGCCAACCTGCCGGCAATGTCGGTCCCGATCGAGCCGACGCGCGACCTGCCCGTCGGTGCGCAGGTCATCGCCCCGGCGTTCGACGAGCAGACCGTCCTTCGCGTCGGTGCGGTGCTCGCGAGCTAACCCTCGTACTCCTGGAAGGCCAGTTGCATCACCCACTGCGAGAAGGCGTCGCTCGTCTCGTCGATGCTTTCCTCGCCGATCAGCGGCGAGAGCATGTCGGCCGCCATGAGCAAGGAAAAGTCGAGGTCGTTCGCGATGGGCCGCAGGTAGTAGGTTCGGTGGCCCTCGTAGACGGCCTCGTGGCGGTCGATGAGCTCCTGGTCGATGAGGTGATCGACGATGCGACTGCCCTTGCGCGAGGAGACGTCGAGCTCCTTCCAAAAGTCGCTCTGGTGGATCCCACCCGTCTCGCGGACGAGTTCGAGCCCGGCGCGTTCCTCCTCGGACAGGTCGGCCTCGCGTGTGGATCCGGTCGCTGACATGGTGCACCCCCGTCGGCGCGCCACCCGTCAGTGGCGGTCGACGTTTGGCGAATGGAGGATTGGCCCCGGTATAAAGGTGGCCCTCCGGCCCTACACGAGGGTGACGTCCTCGAAGGTGGTCTCACACGGTGGGCCCGCCGCATACCGATACGAGATGTCGGGCTCGCCATTGGTGGCGACGGTCACCGTCGACGCCGAGACCGTGCCGAAGGACTCCCCGTGGCGACACAGGCCGAGGTCGTGATCGGCGAGGACGTCCACGGCGCGGTCGAGCCACGTCTCCGTCGAGAGGCCCGGCCGGACCTCGAGGCGGCCGCGGACGGTGCGGGGGATGTCCGCCGCCTCGTCGAGGCCGTCGTTGTCGAGCACGTGCACGCCGGGGGTCAGCTCATGGCCCTCGAGGGTGCCATCCCACGTGACGTAAAAGCCGTCAATCGGGTCGACGAGGAGGAGGTGAAAGCCGGCGTAGGTGTGCTCGCCGAGGACGGACGCGAGAAACGTCCGCGCCTCGTCCGCGGTGTCGGCGGTGAGCATGTCCCGGACGAGCTGGCCGCGCGAGCGCTCGCCCTCGGGGCCGTCCCGGCGGTTGGCGATGGCCACCACGAGGCCACGGTCGTTGACGCCCAGCCAGGTGCCACCGGCGCGCGCGTCGACGGGGGCGATCACCTTCGGCTCGGCACACAACAGCCGGGGTCCCCGCGACTCGCGGTCGTACGCCTCGTCCCGGTTCGCCGCCAGGGCGATGGGGGCCCCCTCGATCACCTGCCAGGCGAGGAGCAGGCTACACACTATCTTTCGGTCGAAACCCGGGGACCAAAAAACTCGCGCCCTGTGGGTCACTTCGACAATCGGTGACGTAGCGCATCCCGGTCGACCGTCCCCGACGGCGTCCGCGGGAGCTCCTCAAGGGTGACGATGGACCGCGGCCGGGCTGCAGGCTCGAGGCGTGACGCGCAGTGGTCGTGGAGGGTGTGCGTGTCGAGGTCGCCCCGCGGGACGACGGCCGCCACGAGGCGTTCGCCCCAGCGATCGTCATCGAGGCCGATGACGGCCGCCGCGGCCACGCGCGGGTGCGCCTCGAGGGTGGCCACCACGCGCCGAGGCTGCACCACCTCACCGCCCGTGACGATGGCGTCATCGAGGCGGCCGTGCACGTAGAGGTACCCGTCGGCGTCTCGGTCGCCGCGATCGCGGGTATGCAGCCGGCCGTCCGGCTCGCGCTGGCCGGGCGCGATGGTCGGCCCGTCGATCACGATCCGACCACCGTCGCCACCGTGTGCCCCGGCGTCGTCGATGGTGACCGACAGTCCCGCCAGCGGCCGGCCGACCGTGTCGGGTCGGGCGTCGCGGTCGGCCGGCGTCGCCGTCGTCACCTGGCCGAGGGTCTCCGTGAGGCCGTACGTCGTCCAGACGGGCACGCCGGCCGAGCGGGCCCGCCGATAGCGCGACTCGGACAGCGGCCCGCCGCCGACGAGCAGACACCGGAGGGTGTCGGGGACGACCGATTCGGCCTCGAGGGCGGCCGCCAGCATCGGCGGCACGACCGATGCGATGGTGGCGTCCGTCGCCGCGATGGCCTCGAAGTGGCCCGTGCGTCGCACGCGTTCCGCGAGGGCGACGGGCACCTGGGCGAACAGGCACCGGGTGAGGGGGGCGAGCCCGCCGGCATGGTGCATCGCAAGGGGGTCGTACCACCGATCGCCCGGGGCCACCCCGATGCGATCGGCCGAGCCCATGGCGGCGGCCGCGTGGTTCCAGGCGGTATGGATGACGGGGGTTGGCGTCCCGGTCGTCCCGGAGGTGAACAGGAGGGTCACGGGCTCGTCCGGGTCGAGCGATCGGGGACCCCGGGTGGCTCGTTCCGTGTCCCCCACCTGAATCGTGGCCACTCGCTCGGTGATGGCCGGTTCGGGATCGTCACCACGGAGGTGTACGATGGCGCCGCGATCCACGCGATCGAGCAGCTCCTCGGTCCCGAGGTGGCGATCGAGTGGTGCGGCCACGCCACCGGCTCGGATCGTCGCGAGGACGTCGACGGCCACGTCAAGGCGGTCCGTCCGGAGGATTCCCACCCGTTCATTCGGCTCGATGGCACCCGCGATCGTGCCCGCTCGCGCGGCGACGAGGGCCTCGAGATCGGCCACCTGCAGCGTCTCGTCACCACGGGCGATCGCCGGGGCGCGAGGATCACGTCGGTGCCAGTCCGCAAGGGGGTCCGGAATCGCCCCGGACGTCATGGTCGCCGCCCCCGCGTCGACGGCCCCGCCGTCGCCGCAACCAGGGACAGGCCGATCCTGTTGCCGTCGACGACCCTCATCCGATGCTCACCCCGAGGGTGAACAACACGGCATACAGGAGCGTCAACTGCCCCATGCGTTCGAGGGCCCGATTCAGGGGCTCTGCCTCGGTCGTCCGGAGCACCGGCCGTACGACGCGCCCGGCCACGGGGAGCGTCGCGAACACGAGCAACGTCCACTGCGCGCCGACGGCCAGCGTGAACCAGACCGGGACGAGATACGCGAGGGCGAGGAGGGCGAGGAACTCTACGCGGCTGTATCGCCGGCCGACGAGGACGGCGAGGGTGCGCTTGCCGGCCGCGGCGTCCTCCTCCAGGTCGCGGACGTTGTTGATCACGAGGATCGCCGTCGTGAGCCCGGCCATGGCGAGGCCGGCCACCACCGCCGCGGGGGCGATGGTCTCGGGGGGCGGCGCCACCGCGAGGGGCTCGGCGCGGACGGCAACGGCCTGGACGTAGTACGTCCCCGTGACGGCGACGAGGCCGAAGTAGACGAAGACGAACAGGTCGCCCAGACCGCGATAGCCGTACGGCCAGGGGCCGCCCGTGTAGGCGAAGCCGAAGAGGATGCTCGACAGGCCCACCACGACTACCGGAACGCCGCCCACGTAGACCAGGTAGCTGCCGACGAGGATGGCCAGGGCGTAGGTGACGATGGCACCCATCAACACCTGTCGGGGCGGGATGAGCCCGGCCGCGGTGACCCGCGTGAAGCCCGGTCCGTCCGGGTCGTCGACGCCACGGGTCGCGTCGGAGTAGTCGTTGGCGAAGTTGGTGCCGATCTGGATCAACAACGCCCCCACGAGCGCCGCCACCGCGGGACCGGCGGCGAACACGCCGTCGGACCAGGCGACGCCCGTCCCGACGATGACGGGCGAGGCGCCTGCGGGGAGCGTGTGGATCCGCGCGGCCGTCCACCAGGCCCGAAGCCGGGCCCGGGTGGTGGCATCGTCCATCGTCGGGGCGATGGGTGCGCACCGCGGGAAAGCGTTTCTGTCGGGGGAGCCGGCGCCAGGGTCTATGATGTGGGTGCGCGTGCCGCCAGCCGCTCGACGGCCGCCGGTCGCCCACGGATCCGCACGCGCACCGCGTCCTCGCCATAGGTCACGTCGTCGACGGCGACGGCGTCGTAGGCGGCAGAGAGCAGGCGCATGGCGTGATCGCCGTGGGGGAGCGACAGCGTCCGCTCGGCCGTCGGCAGGCGTTCGACGATCGCGTCGATCAACACGTCGACGTTCGCCCCCTCGGTGGCACTGATCGGCACCGGCTCGGTGGCCAGCGCCGCCGCCGTCTCGAGGCGGTCGGTGAGCGAGTCGGGGTCGACGCGGTCGATCTTGTTGACCGCGGTGACGACGGCCGACGGGGCGACGTCCTGCGCGTCGAGGACGTCCATCGCCACGCGTACGTAGCGTTCGAACGACGGCGCCGGCAGGCTGGCGTCCGTCACGAGGACGACCGTGTCCGCCACCGCCGCCGCCGAGAGCGTTTCGCTGAACCCCTTGACGAGGTCGTGGGGCAACGCGTCGAGGTAGCCGACCGTATCGACACACAGCGTGGGTCGACGCCGCAGGGTCGCCCGGCGGGTGGTCGTCTCGAGCGTTTTGAACAGCCGGTCCTCGACGGCGGCGACGGGGTCGATGTCGTCGGGGACGTCGGCCAGCTGTTCCACGTCGAGGTCGTCCGCCAGGCGGTGCAGGAGGGTCGATTTTCCCGCGTTCGTGTAGCCGGCCAGCACGACGAGGTCGAGGTCGTCCCGGGATCGGCGTTCCTGCAGGCGCTCGCCCGGGTCGGGGAGCTCCTCGAGTTCGCGTTCGATGGCCGCGATGCGATCTTCGAGGTCATACCGTGGCGAGCCCTTCTCGCTCATCTGCGTCAGTGGGCTTTCGTCGGCTGTGGCCTCGTACCGCTCCAGTTCGTACCTGAGGGTGGCCAGCTCGATCTGGCGCTTCGCGCGCCGGTCCGTGGCCCCCTCGGCGAAGATGTCGAGGACGAGGCGCAGACGGTCATACAGCATGGTGTCTGGCGGGAGGTCCCCGGCGATCGTGCGGTATTGCCCCGGGTCGACGTCGCCGTCGATGGCGACGAGGTCGACGTCGTGGTCGTGGGCGCGCTCGGCGAGGGTGGCAAGCTTGCCGCTACCGAAGTACGTTCCCGGGTCCTCCGTGCGGACCTGGGTGATCGTATCGACGACGGCGAAGCCGGCCGCTTCGGTCAACTGGCGAATCTCCGTGGTGTCGACCGGGCCTGCATCGGCGCGGTTGGCGACGATGGCCCGGCCGCGGGTACCGCTCGGGGGTGGTGTCATGGATTGCTGACTGGGGTGGATCGCGATCGGTCGTGTGCCTACGCGTGGGATTGTCGCGGCGACGCCGCGGTCGATCCACGAACGCCGCAGTCAGCGAGAAACGGTCTCCATCGGCCTGTCAGCACCTGAACCTCGGATCTTCATATTGGTTGTGGTTTCCGGTCTTCTTCGGGCTTCCGTCTGTACGGGCTGACCGGAGGTGGCTCGCCACTCGCAGCTCGGTCCGGGTGTTGGGACATGGTGTGGATCGTATTGATCGCATCGTCAAGACTTCGAATCGGAACCCGGGTACTATGAAACAAACTCGTGAAAGGATCGTACCGGGCCGTTGCGCCCCTGCGATGTGTAACGGAACGTTGGTATGAGAGGCCTGATGAGGTAGACCTCTCATTCATCATTGAATGTTGACAAACCAACGGTCGAACCGAGCGCCCTTCTCGTGGCATTTCCCTCAGCAAGGAACTGCAACCGTCCCACGGACCGTTCTCCAAGGCCTCTCTCCCAGGGGTCGTATGGATGGAATGGGTGCGGACGATGAGAACTTGAAACTCAGTTACGCAGAGGGATTGCCGGGAAACAGGCCAGCAAGTTATCCGATCTCACCCCCTTTGGGTACGTATGGCCGATGACAAACAGACGCGAGATGAACAAGCGGATGACGAACTCCAACGGCAACGGGAACGGATGCTGCGGGAGGCCCTTTCCCGAGCCGATGAGGACGAACCGATCCGGGAGGACTCACGTGAGCTGCTTGGCGACCTCACCGACGCCCTCGAGACCCACGAGTATCCCAGCACATCGGATGACGTGATCGACGCCTTCGGGAGCTATGAAGTCGAACTGCAGTCCGGAACGAAAACCCTCGGTGACGTGTTTGCGGCGACCGAGGACCGCACGTATACCTCTGCAGACGACGTCAGGACCCACATCCTGCAGCTGATCAACGAGAGCTATCAGCCGTAATCTCACGCACGA
>CAZCYF010000049.1:0-10355 GCA_964502835.1 uncultured Halobacteriales archaeon
GCGTATGAGTGACGAGATTCGGATCCTTCACGTGGACGACGAGCCGGGCCTGGCCGATCTCACGGCCACCCATCTCGAGCGTGAAGACGACCGGATCACGGTTCGAACGACCACGACTCCCACTGCTGGGCTCGACGTGCTCGAGACGGAGCCGATCGATTGTGTCGTCTCCGATTACAACATGCCCGGGACCGACGGTATCAAATTTCTCAAACTGGTGCGAGCGGAGCATCCTGGCCTGCCGTTCATCCTCTACACCGGGAAGGGAAGCGAGGAAGTCGCGAGTGAGGCGATTCAGGTCGGCGTCACGGACTACCTCCAGAAGGGAACCGGGTCCGAGCAATACGCGGTGTTGGCCAACCGGATCGGCAACGCCGTCGCCCAGCATCGGGCCGAACAGCGCGTCGACGAGACGGTCCAATGGTATAGCCGTTTGCTCGAATACTCCTCGGACTACGTGATGGTGGTTGATCCGGCCGGGACGGTCAGCTACATCTCGGCAGCCGTCGAGCGCATGTTGGGTCGGACACCGGAAGATCTCAGCGGTACCAGTGCGTTCGAGTTCGTACATCCCGCGGACATGGATCGGGCGATGGATGCCTTTGGTGATGTCATCGCCGACCCGTCCACCGAACCCACCGTCGAGTTTCGCGTCCAGCATGCAAATGGCTCGTGGCTGTGGCTCGAGGTTCGCGGCCGCAGTTTCCTCGAGGATTCCCTGATCGAGGGGATCCTGGTCAACGCGCGGGATATCACCGAACGTAAACGGCGAGAGCAACAGCTCGAGCGGTTCAAGCAAGCCGTCGAACACGCAGCCACCGCGATCTACATCACCGACACCGATGGTACCATCGAGTACGTCAACCCGGCATTCGAACGCATTACCGGCTATACCGCTGATCAGGCGGTGGGTCAGACACCCAAGCTCATGCAATCGAACGAAATGGCGGATGACTACTATGCGAACCTCTGGGAGACGATCCTTGCCGGCACCACCTGGCAGGCGGCGATCATCAACCGCCGTCAGTCCGGTGAGCTCTATACTGCCGACCAGACCATCGCCCCGATCACGGACGATGAGGGCGAGCCGACCGCGTTCGTCGCCATCCAGACGCCCCTCACGAACCAACGAGCACGCGATACGGGTGCGTGACCAGGGAACGGTCGCCGTCCTGGGCCATGGCGGGGCCATGCTGGTTGTTGGGGGGTGATGGCGATCCCGTGATGAACCCATGTCTCGATCGATGGCTGCACCGATCGGTGCATGGTGCTACTCTCGGCAGATGCCTCGACAATCGGGTCGGTACCGTGGGACACGCCGCCAGCCTCGAGTGCCCCCGGGTGATACGACACTCCTCAAGAACACGGTCGGTCCAACGGTCAACGCGACCCCAACGCCGGCGACACGCTCGCCGCCGGCACCGTCCCGACCTTCGTTCAATGCGAACGAGCGACCACTCCACCATCGACCCGCACGACCGAAATCGGTTTGGCCGCCTCACCCGGGGGCTCTGACATGCGGCTGGCACCCGGTGGCCTCCGACTCGTGTTCGCCCTTGGTGTCGCCGGAGCCGTCGCCGCCATCCTCCTCACGCCCCTCGCCGCCGTCCCGTTCTGGCTGATTGCCGTCGCGATCGGGGCGTTCTATCGCGATCCCGACCGCACGGTGCCGGCGTCTGGGGCCGTGGCGCCCGCAGACGGGACGGTCCGTTCCATCGAGACGACCGACGATGGCCGGGTTCGCCTCGCGATCTTTCTGAACCTCTGGCACGTCCACGTCATCCGTGCCCCGTGGACGGGGACGATCGCGACCAGCCGTCGCATCGACGGCCACCGACGGCCGGCGTTTCTGGCGCGGGCAGCCGACAACGCCGGCGTCGAGCTCGAGCTCGAGTCGGGCACGCTTGCGCTGCAGGCCGGCATGCTGGCCCGGCGAGTTCGGGTCTATCCGGATCCGGGAGCTGCCGTCGACCGCGGTGAGCGCGTCGGCCACATCGCCTTCGGCAGCCGGGTGACGGTGACCTTTCCCCCTGGGGTTGACGACGAGGCGGTGCTCGTTGCGGAGGGCGAGCGCACCCGTGCCGGCGAGACGCGCCTGCTGGCGACGGCCCCCTGATTGGCTGCAGAGATCGGAGAAACGACTTTACGCCCGCCGAATCGACGTACGGGTATGGTGGTCGAGACCGAACGCGACGACATGCTGTGGTATGAGTGCGAGGAGTGTGGCCTCCTGTTCGACGACCGCGACGACGCCCGCGAACACGAGAAGAACTGCGACGCCGAGGAACCGTCCTACATCCAGTAAGGTCAGTCGTCGAGCCGACCGCGGTGTTCCTCGACGAGGTCGACGGCGGCCTCGCGGTGTGGTGTCACCCGATAGCGGACCGATGCGGCCGTCTCGTCGTACGACATCGCCTCCTTGATCGCATCGTGAAGCGGCCCGTGGTCGATCGTGATGATCGTCCCCTCGTCGTCGGCCAGCTCGTAGATGCCGTACCGATCGGGGATCGACCGGAGCGTCTCTCGCTCGAGGGGCTCCCACGGCTGGCGAAGGGGCATCACGCGGCCCCCTCGAGGTCGAGCTCGTAGGCAGCCGAACCGAGGCGACCCTCGGCGAAGACGAACACGCGCCCGTCGACGGCGCCCGGGTCGACGTCGACGACGGCACCGTAGCCGTCCATCTCGACCGTGATGCCGGGCAGGACCGACACGTGCTCGCCCGGGTCGAGGTTTACTCGGCCGACGCCGCTTTCCTCGAGGATTTCGGCCTCGGTGTCGGGGTCGTTCACGTAGACGAGCACGCCCTCGCTCAGGTCCGCTTCGGCCAGGAGGATCTGGACCAGCCGGCCGGGTTTGGTCCGCAGGGGTGGTTCGCTCGGATCGGGCGTCTGGTTGTAGACGGTCCGTCGGCCGTCGAGGTAATACACCGCGATGCCTCGATCGGTCTCCTCGAGGCGCAACGTCGACGGCGAGATCGGCTCCCGTCCGGCCATACCGCATGGTTCCGCCAGCGCGGCCAAAACCGTGGCGGTCGACGGACCGCCAGCGGTTTGGTCCGTCGTGTCGTCCGTGTCGGCGTCGATGCCCGGCCAGGCCAGCGCACCCGGAGCCGTCACGGTCGTCAACGCCATATCGAGCGGCCGTGGCGCGGCCCTCGCGATCGATCGGCGCGTCGAGGCGACCGTTTCGCTCGATGCCACGGCCGACGGGGTGACCGGCGACGTTTGCGATCAACCGGTCGACTCGACGCTCGTCGAGCGCTGCGTCGAGCGCACCATCGAGCGCTGTGGACGTGACGTCGGTGCCACGATCGAGACCCGTTCGAACCTGCCAGCGGCGGTGGGGCTTTCCTCGTCGAGTGCGGCGGCGAACGCGGCCGTCGCCGCCGCGGTGGACGCCCTCGGCGAACGCGAGGGGGTGGACCCGCTCACGATCGCGCGCATCGGTGTCGCGGCGGCTCGCGACGTGGGGGTGACGGCCACCGGGGCGTTCGACGATGCCGCAGCGAGCGCGCTCGGCGGCCTCGCCGTGACGGACAATCGCCGGGACGCGGTGCTCGCCCACCGTCCCGTCGACGTCGCGGGGGCCGTGGTGGTCCCGACCGACCGGACGCCGACGGCGACGGTCGGTCGCGCCGCGCTTGAGCGGTTTCGCGACGCTGGCGACCTGGCCGTCGAGCGCGTCCGTGCGGGCGACCTTGCGCGGGCGATGGCGATCAACGCGGTCATCGTGTGCGCAGCCCTCGACGTGGCGTTGGATCCGGTGCTGACGGGTCTGGCCGGCACCGGCGCGGCCTCGCCCTCGGGGACGGGACCGGCCGTGGCTGCCCTCGGTGACGAGGCGGCGTGTGCCCGGGTGGCCACCCAGTGGCGTTCGCACGGGCGGATCCTCGCCTGTCACAGCGACGATCGTGGGCTCATCACGCCGGCGTGACGGTGCCAGCCGTGATCCAGTCGAAGCCGGACCGATCGACCTGCAACTGCTCGTGCAGGCGGTCGTTCACGTGCTCCCTGAGGGCGGCCGCCGTCGCGACGTCGAGGTCGTACGCCACGGCATCCTGCCCGACGAGGGCGCGCGACCCGGCCGTGTCGATGCGGACGCTGGCGAGGTTCCACCGCCGCTGGAAGATGGTCTGGCGCTGAAAGACGGTCTGCATGCGGTGGTAGGGGACGACGAAGGTCCGGCGGTTCCAAAAGCCAGCCCGCGTGATGACGTGGTCCTCCTGGAGGTCGTAGCCGAGGTTGCGCCACTTGAGGTGGGCCGCGACGGGCGTGAGGACCAGCAGGGCGAGCGGGTAGTACCACGCGAACGGGAGGACGTCGACGACCTCGAGGCCGACCGCGACGACGGTCAGCCCGAGGATGGCGAGCGAGTAGCGACCCACGTAGCGCCGCCGGGCCCGTTTTGGCGGGCGGGAGAAGGTGGGTGGGTCGAACGCCTCGATCGAGCCCGCAAGGCGCGTCACGCGGTCGGCCTTCGCCAGCGGGATCGCCGTCTGTGACCCGGAGGTCTCGTTCGGCGAGTAGCCCGCGGTCTCGATGTGGAGGCTGGCGTAGCCGACCCGTCTCGCGAGGACGTTCTCCTCGATCGACATCGACTGGATCTTCTCGAACGGGATCGACCCGCTGAACTGCTGGAGCAGGCCGCGTTGGTACCGCAGCTCGTCGCGAAGCCGGTGCAGCCGGAAGTCGTAGTAGTTCGTGACGGCGACGATGCCGCCGACGATCGCCCCGACGAGGTAGATCGCGACGATCGCGACCGGTGCGAGGGCGACCGCCGGGATGGCGACGAACACCTCAGACAGCGTGCTCGGGTCGAGAAACGTGGCGGCGACGAGAACCAGCCCGACGAGGCGGAGGTCGAACGAGACGACGCCGAGCAGGGCGAGCTCGCGAGAGGTGATGGCGAACAACTCCTCGCCCGCCTCCTCCTCGGGGAGGTCGTCGGCCGTCTCGGGGCCGGCCTCGCGCTTGCGGTCGGTGATCGCCTCCTGGAGGCGACGGGCCTCGGCGTCGCTGACATAGCGCAGGTGCACCTCGGCGCTCTGGTCGCCGCCGGCGGTCTCGACGCGCACCTCGGCGATGCCGACCAGGCGCTGGACGATGTTGCGCGAGATGCTTACGTTCTGGATGCGTCGATAGGGAATCTCCCGGTCGCGTCGGCTGAAGACCCCCCAGGAGACGTCGAACGTGTCCGACGTGAGGGCGTACTCGAACCGGCGGTAGTAGGCAACGGCATACCCAAGGCTCACCCCGACGGCGGCGAGGACGCCAACCGCGATGAGCACCAGCCACGCCGTCCCCTGGACGACCGCCCGCGCCGTGAAGACGAGGACGAGGGCGGCCACCCCGAGGCTGAACAGCAGCTCGAACGCCCGAAACGGGATCGTCAGCGGCGAGAGCTGGCGCATCACCGGCCCTCCTCAGACGGCGTCGTCATGGCCGGAGACGTTCGCGAGGTCCTTCAGGTGCTCCTGGTTGGTGCGTGCCCGGTCGGGTTCGAGCCCCGGGATGCTCACGTCGGCGCCGCGCGAGCCCGCCGTGTACACGACCGTCGAGGCCAACCCGGTGAGGCGCTCAAGCGGCGAGCGCCGGGTGTCGACGTGTTGGATGCGCACGTACGGAACGACCGTCTGGACGCGAATCACCACGCCACGCTGGAGGTACAGCGAGTCGTCGCGAAAGACGAAGCCCCAGGCGCGAAACCGCAACAGGGTGTGGACGATCCCGACCAGAAGAACGATGGCGAAGGTGGCGCCCGCGGCGAGGGCGACCGGCCCCTCGAGGAACCAGGCGGCTCCCCCGACCACCGCCGTGAGGACGACCGTCCCAACCAGCACGTACACGAACCAGATGAGGCGGACCCGCGGATTCAGTCGCTCGAGGTCGGCCGGGTCGATGTCGGGGACCGCATCGGCGTCAGGGGGCTCGTGAGCGCCGGCGGTTGCGGGCTCGTCGCTCATGTGTCGGGAGATGGCGGTGGCACGACCTAAACCGTTGTGACCTGCATCAGGCGCCGTGTCCGCGCCGGCTCACCACGCCCACGGCGTCGGCCACGTTCGCCACGATCTCGCGAAACGGGGCGCCCGCGTCGGCGTCCTCGTCGAGGACGACCGGCCCCTCTCCGGTGCGAATGGCCGGGTCGATCGGGATGGACCCGAGGAAGGGCAGTTGCTGGTCATCCGCGAGTCGGCGCCCGCCGCCGGCGTCGAAGATGTCGTGGCGGGCACCGCAGTCCGGACAGCGAAAGCCAGCCATGTTCTCGACGATGCCGAGGACGGCCGTCTCGTGGCGGCCGAACATCTCGAGGCCCTTGCGGGCGTCGTGCAGCGCAACGTCCTGTGGGGTGGTGACGACGACGGCACCCGTCAACGGGACCGTCTGCAACAGGGTCAGCTGCGTGTCGCCCGTGCCCGGTGGCAGGTCGACGACGAGATAATCGAGGGCGCCCCATTCGACGTCCTCCCAGAGCTGGGTGATGACCTTGTGCACCATCGGCCCCCGCCAGATGATGGGGTCCTCCTCGCCGACCAGGTAGTCCATGCTGATCACCTTCATGCCGTGGACCACCGGCGGTTTGAGCGTCTCCTCGGGGGTGGCCGAGGGCTGAGCGTCGCCGCCGACCATCATCGGGGCGTTCGGCCCGTACACGTCGGCGTCGAACAGGCCGACGTCGGCGCCGCGGTCGGCCAGCCCGGCGGCGAGGTTGACCGCGACGCTGGTCTTGCCGACGCCCCCCTTGCCCGAGGCCACAGCCACGACGTTCGACACCCCGCCGAGGACGACATCGGCGTCGGCCGATCCCGACGGCGGCACGCGCTCGACGGCGACGGCGTCGAGGTCGTCGACCGCCGCCTCGATGCGGTGCAGGAGGTCGGCCTCGGTGGGCGAGCCGACCGCCCCGAGGGCGACCTCGACGACGATGCCACCCTCGCCCTCGACGACGTCGATCAGGCCTCGCTCGAGCAGCGACCCGCCGAGGTCGGGGTCCTCGATGTCCGCGAGTCGCTCCCGGACGGCCGCGCGATCCATGCTACAGCTTCGACCAACGGCGCCGAAAAGGCTTCCGTCACGGCCGTGGCGATGGCTTTAGGGCCGTCGGTCGATTCTCCCGGCGTATGCGTCGGCGGTGGACCATCGTTTTCGCCATCGTCGCGGTCGCCGTCATCGCCACGGGGGCGACCACCTACCTCGGCACGCCCGACACCAGCGGCCTCGCCCCCGAGGAGCCGGCATCGCCCGACCTTGTCGAGCTCGAGTCCGGCCAGGCGCTATGGCCGTATTACTCCAGCGAGCGAGGGGTCTTCAAGCGGTCGTCGGCGATCAACGTGGTCGTGTATGCCTCCCTCGATGAGACGATGGACCTGCTGCTCGCGGAGGACTGGGACGAGACCGACGAGGACGAGGAGACCGATCTCGGGTCGGACCCGTTCGCGCCCGGCGAGGGTGACGACGCCCAGCAAGACGACCTCGGCTGGGGACTGGCCACGGGGGCCGAACGCTTCGCGTACGTCGTGGCCGAGGGGCGGTCACACTGGCTGCGGGAGGCCGCTCAAGTGCACGACGGTGACTACTACGGCGCCCGCCACCACCTCCGGCTGTACGAGGCACCCGGCGAGGGCGAGGCCGTGGCGATCCAGGCACACGCGGAATACTTCGACTGGTTCACCCTGCGCCATGCGGTGACGAGCATCGAGGAGGCCCAGTTGCGCCTCGAAAACCAGCTCCTCGAGACCCTCGGCTTCGAGCAGGTCTGGCGCCAGCGCCTGGGGAACACCGGCCCGCACGACTCGAACGGCTGGGTGACCTTCGTCGTGCTGTCGATGCTGTCGATGATGGTCGCCGGCGAGCGCTCCACGGGCGTTCGCGAGCGCCTCGGCGGGCAACGCTCCCACCCGACGGTCCGGTGGCTCCGTGACCGGCTCACGCCGTTTCACGGGCTCGTGTTCGCCGTGCCGATCGGGTTCGTTCTCGGGATCCGGGCCGTGGGTGTTGGCCTCGAATGGACCGACTGGCTCCCGATGAAGGCGATCGCCGCGATGTTGTTCCCGGTGCTCGCCGTCGGTCTGCCGGTCGTGGTGGCGCTCGTCTCGACGCGCCTCCCCCAGCGCATCGATGCGGGCATCCTCGCCTCGAGCGGCTTCTTCGCCGCCGTCGTCCTCGATTACCTCCACCTCGGCGTGCGGGTGCTTCCCGTCGAGATCCTCCTGCACCGGACGGGGCTCATCACCGCCCTCGGCCTGCTCGCCGTGGGCGGCGCCCACGTTGGACAGGGCGGGCGTCGCGACAACGGCTATCTGCTCGCCGGCGTCGCCATCTGGTGCATCCTGCTGGCGATGTCGCTGTTCGGCGTGATCTGACGGCCACCCGCCGGCTCGGGTCCCTAGAGGGTGCCCTGGAGCCGGTCGAACTGGTCGGGATCGTGTCCATACAGGACGATCCCGTCGGTGCGACGCTCGAGGTCGCGCAGCCGGCGGTTGTTCTCGACGAACGCCCGCGAGTCATACAGCAGGCTGGCACCCATCGAACGCCCCGCCTCGTAATTCGGCGCGAGGAAGGCCTGGTCGCCCGCGATAATGACGTCATCGGCGTCGTCGCGCTGGATGTGCGCGCCCATGAGCCCCGGGGTGTGACTCGGGAGATGCAACAGGTCGACGCCGGGCAGGACCTGCCGGCGGTCGTCGCCCGCGATGTCGACGACGCGCCAGTTGAGGTCGCGATCGAAGTCCGCCGGCCAGTACGCCGTGTCGCCGGCGCCCGTCTTGGCGCTCAGGTAGGCGTGTTCGATCTCGCGGCGATGGACGTAGACCGGGACGTCCGTCCCCTCGAACTCGTAGAGGCCCCCGGCATGGTCGAGATGCAGGTGGGACTGGATGACGGCGTCGACGTCATCGACGGCGTAGCCGACGTCGTCGAGGGCGGTCGCGAGGGTGCGCTCGTCGGCGTCGACGTGCGCGAACGCCTCGAACAGCGGCGTGGGCCAGTAGCCGTCGGCCGCCTCGGGGTGGGAGCCGGTATCCCAGAGGAAGGTCCCCTCGGGATGGTCGATCAGCAGGTTCCAGACCACGTACTCGCCGTACTCGAGGTCCGGTGACGGGTCGCTGTGGACGGCGACGACCTCGCCGTCGAGGGCGAAGTTCAGATCGGCCATGATGTGGCCGCGATCGAGCAGGTGCAGCTCCATGGACGCGCCTACACCGGCGAGTTCCATAACGTTGCAGATTTCGCCCGGCTATGCTCGACGGAGCCGTGCCGCGACGAACGGATACACCGGCGTCATCCCGACGGCCAGCCGGTCGAGCGAGTCCACCTCGAGGTGGGGATGGCTCGCGAGGGCCTCACCCGTGGACCGGGTGAGCTGACAGCCACCGGCGACGCGCTCCCACGCCGGTGCCACGGTTCGTTGCACCGTGTGGCGCCACCCCTCGGCCGCGACGTGCTCGAACGCGCGCAGCTCCCCGCCCGGGCGCAGGACGCGCACGAGCTCGTCGATGGCGGCCGCCTGGTTCGCCACCGTGCACAGGACCATCGCGGCAACCGCTCCGTCGATGCAGTCGTCCTGCAGTGGCAGGTGGGCCCCATCGGCGGCGAGGAACGCCACGTCGAGGTCGAGCTCGGCGGCCGTGGCCATTGCCCGCCGGTGCATCGCCGGATCCGGCTCGACGGCGATCACTCGTGGGTTCTCGGCGACGGCCGCGTAGTATGGCAACATCGCACCCGTGCCGGTGCCGAGATCCAGCACCGTCCCGGTGAGACCCTCGGCCAGGCGGCGGCGCTGGTCGGCGAACCATCGCCGTTCCGCAGGGGCCGTGAGGAGGTCGTAGCCGGCGGCGAGGTAGGGGTGGTGAGGTGGTGCCATTGGTGCGGGGGTGATGCACGCAGTCCGCTGTCGGAGCTTCGGTGGCGACGCGCTTGAACGGTTGGTTCGAAGCTGCCCGGTCGGTCAACGTGGCCAGTGCCCCACGGCCAGGGATGTGTCGGCCTGGCTGGCTGGCGTCGACCGCAACCCGCCAGTGTCGCGGGAGGCTCCCGCTGGCAGCGATCACGACGTCGCCTGCGACGACCGACATCGGTGGACACCTCCGAGCGAGTGCCGGCCAGCCAGCGCGATGGCGCCGCCATCGCGAGCAGCCTGCGCAGACCGGCGCACGTCGGGATCCGGCCTGCGTCCGAGGGCATCGGAGCTGGCCAGGAGGGTGCAGGACGGGGCGCTCGTTCGGTCGACGGGCGCCGTGTGGCGTCGGGCCGTCACCGATTCGGTCCAGCGCGCAGGTCGAGTCTAGCGGTGGCGAAGCCAGGCGACCGGCCGCAACGGCAGCGCCACGTAGTCCTCGTGGGGGTCGTACCGGACGAACG
>CAZCYF010000050.1:0-10006 GCA_964502835.1 uncultured Halobacteriales archaeon
CTCAGCCACCCGTCGAGGTGGGCGAGACCCGCTACGTCGAGATCGAGGACATCGGTAAGCAAGGCGACGGCATCGCCCGCGTCGAGCGGGGGTACGTCATCATCGTGCCCGGCGCGGAGATTGGCGACCGCGTCAAGGTGGAAATCGCCGAGGTGAAGCCGAACTTCGCGGTGGGCGAGACGGTCGAGGAGACCTTCTGACCTAATCCGACCGACCGGATTCCTCCCGGGGTCGGGTCGCCGTTGCATAGGCGGTGAGATCCACGTCAACGGGCGCCTCCTCGGGCGACGAATACGGCCGATCCATGACGATCCGACCGGCGCGGTCATCGCCGACGCCCGGCAGTGCCCGGAGCTCCGCCAGGCTGGCCGCGTTGAGGTCCACGGGGTGGGGAACGCCGGTGATCGACCGGTAGCCGTGATCGGTGACTACCACGTCGACGACCGATCCCAGCGGCCGCTCGCCGGGCAGTCCCACCAACAGGGGGTAGGTGCCGAGCTCCCGGCCGAACGTCGTGCCGTCGCGGTGGTACTCGAGGTGGACGTCACGCAAGACGGTGCCGGCGGGGACGACCCGTTCGAGCATCGGCTGATCGAACGTCTCGCGCACCTCGCGTTTGTACCGGCGAAAGTCCCGGGCGTTGTCGCGGGCGATGGTCGCGCCCGTCTCTTCCATCTCCGTGCCGGGGAAGGCCATCACCTGCCGGATGTTGACCCGGCGAACCGACAGCCCCGCCTCCTGGATCCGCTGGAGGAACCGCTTGTTGTGCGCATACGTCTCTGCACGCTCGCCCTCCAGGCCGTGGAGCAGATTGATGCCGGGGAGCAACTTTGGAAGGTCGCTCGCGTGGGCGGCCGGTAGCGGATGCGGTACCGACCGCTCGCCTGGGCGCCAGCCGGACGCCTCGTTGACCACGCGGATCGCCTCGAGGCATTCGTCGGCATCCACGAGGAGGTTGTTGGCCGATTGGACCGCCGGGTCGGCGGATTCCAGACCGAACGCTGCCGTGTCGCCCGGGGTGTTGTACTGCGCGATGGTGCGAATTGCCGCCCGCGACGCCGACGGATGCTCGACGATGGTGACCGGATTCATGTTGTCGAGGTGCAGCGTCAACAGCTCCGGTGCGGCCTCGCGAATCCCCCGATACAGCCGCTCGATGGCCGTCGGATTCGGCGCCTCGCCATCGCCGCCGTAGGCCAGGATGTCGGCCTGTCGACCGAGGCGGAAATGGCGCACCCCGTGGTCGGCCAGGGCGCGAACCTCCGCCAGGATGGCCTCGACCGCTCGAAAACTCGGGTCGCCGTACATCGGTTCCGTACAGAACGAACACCGGTAGGCACAGCCGCGCCCGGTCTCGAGTTCGGCGATCAGGTAGTCCGGGTGGTTGGGGTGGTCCTCGAGGACGAACGCGCCCAGGCGTGCCCAGCGGTCGGCCTCTTGCAGCGACCGGTAGCGGTCGTTGAACCCCTCGAGGCCGGCATTGACGAGGTCGTACGCCGCCGCCTCGACGTCCGCCATCGCGAGGAAGTCGAAATCCAGCTGGCGACGCTGCGTCTCGATCGCCCCTTGGTTTCGCTCGCCGACGCCGAATCGCACGGGGCCCCCGAGGAGGGTCGTCCCCTCCGCGGTCCAGGCGAGGTCGCGCACCTCGTCGGGTTCGGCCGGGGTGCCTCCGACGTAGTTGCCGGGGACCGTCATCCCGCCCACGTAGACGACCAAATCGGCGTCGGCCACGTCGCCGTATCGGGCCCGGTCCTCCCGGAGGGCGTCGATCGTGTGGTAGGTGATCGCTCCGCGATCGACCCCGGCATCGACCAACGCCCCGGCCACGTACCGTGGATACGTCGAGACGTATGGCGGCACGCCGAAGTGCGCCGGCTCGTCGACGTAGCCGTCGACGATCGTCACGGTGAACGAGCCGGGGCCGGTCATGGTGCACCGATCGGGTCGAGTGGGCTAAAGCGGTGTGGTCGCGAGGGCGCTGGGTTTCGCCGCGCGAGCTGGATCGGTTCGATGGGGGTCGTCCGTGCCTTCGACACCGACCAGTCCGCTCGACGCCGTGCAGTGGTCGACTCCCGTTGGTGGGATCACCCGACGTCAACCGGGGGTTCCCAGTCGGCGGTCAGGCGCAACAGCTGGACGAGGATGCGACCGGTGGCTCCCCAGACCGTGTACCCATCCACGTGGAAGTAATGGACCGTGACGCACCCGTGTTCGGGGTGCTCTCGACGCTCGACCGCGTAGTTGGCTGGCTCGACCAGGGCCGAGACCGGGACGGTGACGATCTCGGCCACCTCGGCCGGTTCGGGGCGATACGGCCCGGGGGGAATCGCCGCGACGAACGGCGTCACGGCAAAGCCCGTCACGGTCCGGATTGGGTCCAGCCGACCGAAGAGGTCCGCGTGGGCGGGATCGAGGGCGATCTCCTCCTCGGCCTCACGCAGAGCCGTCTGGAGCAGGTCCCGGTCGTGGGGTTCGGAGCGCCCGCCGGGAAAGCTCATCTGCCCGGGATGGGTGTCGAGATCCGGATGTCGACGCGTGAACAGAAGCTCCACCGGCTCCAGGTCGCGAATGACGGGGATCAACACGGCCGCCGGCGTCAGCTCGTCGGGCGGTTGGGCAGCCGTCCGCTCACCGACGGCCTCGAGGTGCATCGCGTCGGAGCCGACTAGGCGGTGGCCCACATTAGGTGTTACCCGATGAACCGGCTGCGACGCGCAACGCGGCCTCGCTGGCGTCCAGAACCGTCATCGGATCGAGCGACGCGTCGGACCAGGGTGGGAGCCACGGGGTCCGTTCCGGGTCGGCAACGGCAGCCGCGTACCGGTCAACCTGTCGTCGTTCCGCCTCGCGGTCGTACGTGAGGCCGTTGAAGCGGGCATCGCGACGGTACCGGTCGAGCATGGCCGACGCTTCCGCGTGGTAGTCGTCCGGCGACGGGAACGAGACGGCCGAATCGGCCCGTCGGTCCACGATGCGTTCGAGGGCCGCGACGACGGGCGGTGCGATCTCGACCAACCCACCAGCTCCGGTCACCGCTCGATGGTCGTGGCGGTGGAGACCGAGGTCGACCTGGACGCTGCGTCTCGGGCCGGCAGTGGCGTAGGCCTGGCCGAGGGTGGCCACCTCGAGGCCCATGCCGACGGGGACGGACCACGCACGGGCCACCTCGGCATCGACGGCGAACTCGCCCGCGAGGGCGTACCGGAAGTCATCGAGATACCGCAGGAACGGATCGGCCGTTCGCTCCAGCATGGCCCGGACGAGCGGGCGATAGAGCAGCCGAAACAGCCGCCCGTAAAGCCGGTCGTCTTCGACGCGGGCGTAATACGCCTTGGCGAAGGCGGCCTCACCGGAGAGCGGACCGACCAACCGTTCGAAGCTCGACGCATCGACATCGGCCACGTCCGCGTCGAACAGACAGACGTGATCGACGTCCCGGGTCGCCGGTCCGAGCGCGAGCCAGACGTCACCCCCTTTGCCGCGAGGGACGACGTCGAGGTCGGTCACGAGCGACCGGACGGTCGGGGCGTTGCACCAGATCACCTCGACGGCGGGGTCGATCCTCGCCAGCCAGGCGGCCATGGCATTCGCCGTCGCGGCCGGCACCCGTATCGGGACGACCACGCGCGTCGCACCGGCGTCCAGTGCCGCCCGGATCACGGCCTCGGCCGAGGCGCGTTCGAACTCGCGCTCGGTCATGGGAACGATGGCCGCGAACGGCCGGTCGACCGAGGGGCTGGCGCGACCGTCGAGGGCGTGAAGCGTCGTCACCGCCCCCTGGACGAAATCCATCACCGGCTCTCGCGGACGACGCTATATAACGTTTGCACGAGCGACCCGGACGGTCGGGGGGAGGTTTTTGTCGATGCCAGCCACACAGGTGGGCATGGACAGCGTCAGACAGGGGCTGCGGGCGGGTGACCTCGAACGCGATACGTTCGATCGGCTCTCGTGCACCCGCTGTGAGTCGGGGTTACGGACCGTCGACGACCCCGAGGTCGTCGGATCAGTGAAAGTGTGCCCGAAGTGTGGCTCGCGCTGGCACGAGGTGTGACCGGCCACGTGACGGTCGCTCAGCCGGCGTCTCTGAGGTTCCAAAAGAGCGCTTCGCGCAGATCGGGTCGCGTCATGCCACCGTCCTCGGCCGACTCCTCAAGCGCCTCAAGGGGGAGCTGACCGCCGCCCATCCGGGAGTGGCCGCCGCCACCGGCACCCGCCAGGTCCTCGAGGGTTCGCTCGAGCGTCTTGCCCATGTGAACCCGGTCGTCCGTGGTGCGCCCGGAGAGGTAGATGGTCCCGTCGAAGGTCCCCAGGGCAACGGCCGAGGTGACCCCCTCGAGGCGTAACAGCTCCTCGGCGGCGATCGGTACCGTGTCCGTCGAGGGGACGCTCCCGATGTCGCTCACGCAGTAGCAATCTCGAACCTCGCGGTTGATGATCGCCTTGGCCTTGGACTCGAGGACCTTCGCCTCGATGGACGGATTGGCCACGCGGTCGAGCTTGTCGTCATCGACCGCGGGGAACAGATATCGCAGCGCCTCGAACTCGCGGTACGTGGCACCGCGCGTCAGGCGGTTCGTGTCCGTGTGGATGCCGTAGGCCAACGCCGTTGCGACCTCGGGGGTCAGCTGGAGCCCGTCCTCGGCGTCGATGCGCGCGCCCAGCGTCTGGAGGTACTCAACGAAGATGCTCGCGCAGGCGCCGTAATCGGGCCGGACGTCCACGAACTCGGCCTCCATCGGGGGGTCGTCGTGGTGGTCGATGATCGCGATCGGTTCGACCGCGTCGGCGCCGTCGAACCCGCGGGGGACGCCGTGGTCGACGAGGACGACGTCGCGTTCGCCGAGGTCCTCGCGTCGGTCGATCGACTCGAGATCCAGCCCGAGGACGGTTCGAAAGGCCCGGTTCTCGTGGTGGCGGAGCCCGCCCGGATGGAAGATGTGTGCCTCGACATCGAGGGCGTCCGCCAGGGTCTGCACCCCGAGCGCGGTGGCCATCGCGTCCGGGTCCGGGTTGGGGTGAACCAGGACCGCGAGCCCCGGTGAGTCGCCGATGAGGCGCTCGAATCGCCGACCGGGTGTGCGGCTGGCACGCCACCGATAGTAGGCGTACGCCCCCAGCAGGACGGCCACGACGAGCACCACCGCGATCGCGACGAGGACGGGGTCACCCCGGAGCAACTCGCCGACGGCCTCGTCCACCTGGGCAACCACGGGTGCACGACCCGACATGAACGTATCCGTCGACACGTCCGCGGCGACCTTATCTTCTGGCATTGGCCGGGTCACAGCAGGCTCACCCCGTCGAAGGTCCCCCGCTCGAAGTCCACGTCAAGGAGCTCGAGGATCGTCGGCGCCACGTCGTAGATGCCGGGGTCGTCGAATGCAGCTTCCGGGCGGTCCATGGCGAACAGCGCGTCCGAGCGTCGATGGGTGCCGGTCCGGTTGCTGTGGCGAAACACGGCCGACTCCGCGTCGAAGCCCGCCTGCAGGTCGATCCCGGGGCTGGGAAGCCCGACGAGGTCCGGTGCCGTCTCGAGGTGGGGACCGCGATAGTGCTCCTCGCGCGGGATGACCGACTCGAAGACCGGGTGCCCCTCCGGATCCGTCCACTCGCGCAACGCGGTGGCCAGCTCCTCGCGGACGAGCTCGTACTCCTCGTTCGGGACGGTCCCAGCTGGCTCGCGCTCGGCCAGGTTCAGATAGAACCGACCTGGGGCAAGAGAGTACGCGCGGGTCTCGTCGTCGATGTCGACGAGCCCCGACGGCTCGTCGGTGGCAAAGTCGAGCCAGCCTTGCTCGTGGAGCCATCGGTTGACCTCCACCTCGTACTCGAGGGGGCCGAAGCCGTGGTCGCTCGCGAGCACCAACGTGACGTCATCGGCCAGGCTGGCGCGCAGCGCGCCGATGTACGTGTCGAGTTGCTCGTAAAACGACAGGAAGTCCTCACGGAGCGGACCACCGTTGCGATACTGGCCGTGGAGAAAGTGGTTGACCCGATCTGGCGTCATGAACACGCCGACGAACAGCTCCCAATCGTCCCGCTCGAAGAGATGGCTGAACGCCTCGAACCGGGCATCGAGCGTGTCGTAGGCGGCCTCGAGAAAGGATTCGAGGTCGCCGGCCTGGCCGAGGGTGGCATCCACGTCGACCACGTACCCGAGCGAGCGCAGCGTCTCCACGAGGGTATCGGGATGGACGGCGCGCTCGAGGTCGGGCGCGAGAAACCCGGAGACCATCCGCTGGAGGTTGCGTTGGGGCGGATACGTGACCGGGACGTTCACCACCGTCGCCTCGCGACCGGCCCGGGTGGCGAAATCCCACACCCGCGGCGACTGGACGTCACCGGCGGCGGTCACGTAGGTCTCATAGCCGTTCGTGACCCGGTTCAATAGCCCGTAGACGCCGGTCTCACCGGGATTGACACCGGCCATCAGGCTCGACCAGGCCGCGCTGGACTCCGGCGGAACGACGCTCTCGATGGGGGCGACGTGGCCCTCGTCGAAGACCGTGGCCAGATGTTCGAACCGATCGGCATGAGCCGTGACGAACGAATACGGGACGCCATCCAGTCCCAGCAGCGCGACCCGGCCGGGCGACGAGTCCCGAAACCGGTTGAACATGGGCATGGATGGCGAGATCGTTGTCGGTTGCGCGGTCCTCAGGCGTCGGACCCGAAGGTCCGGTGGTAGAGGTCGATGCCGTGGTCGACCGCGTCCCTGGCGGTCGCCGCGTCGTCCCACTCGAGCACGGCGGTCTCCTTGCCCGGTTCGAGGTTCTTGTAGGTCTCGAAGAACTCGCCGATCTCGTCACGGCGTTGTTGGGCCAGGTCCGTGAGGTCGCGGACGTGGTCGAAGCGGGGGTCCTCGGCCGGGACGGCGATCACCTTGTCGTCTTGCTCGTCGTCGTCGAGCATCGACATCAGGGCGACCGGTCGGGCCTCGATGATACAGCCCGGGAAGGTCGCGTCCTCGACCAGGACGAGGGCGTCGAGGGGGTCGTCATCGTCGTACCAGGTCCGGGGAATGAAGCCGTAATCGCCCGGGTAGTGGACGTTGCTGTGCAACACCCGGTCGAGGCGGATGCCGGGCAGGTCCTTGTCGTATTCGTACTTGTTCCGGGCACCCTTGACGCACTCGACGACGACCGTAATCTCCGCGGGGGGGTTCGCCCCCGCGGCCAGGTCCGCCCACAGGTTTACCATGCGACCGCTTGCACCCCTCGTGGCCAAATGGCTTTCGTCATTTCGGCCGAACCGACCGGCATCGACGTGACGGCCACATGAACCTTCAGCGCGGCTATCCAGTTGTTTATACAGATTTTGAACCGATAAATTTTAATCGTCTAATTCTTCGTATTATCGTATGGCACCGATCGAAAGTGCCAATGAAAACTGGGAGGCGATACGACGATCACTAACCGAGTTCCAGTATTCGGTCCTCTACGTCCTGGCGGAGGGGTCCGATTACGGGCTCGGTATCAAGAAGGAACTGCAGGACTACTACGATGAGGAAATCAACCATGGTCGGCTCTATCCGAACCTCAACAAGATGACCGATGGGGGACTCCTCGA
Source organism: uncultured Halobacteriales archaeon (assembly GCA_964502835.1). Taxonomy (GTDB): domain Archaea; phylum Halobacteriota; class Halobacteria; order Halobacteriales; family SKSH01; genus CAZCYF01. Next base: position 7,576 of record CAZCYF010000050.1, read on the forward strand.
GAAGTCCGCCATCGACAGCCGGACCAACGAGTACGTCCTCACCGAGCACGGGCTGGCCCTGGCGTTAGACCGCCTCGAGTGGGGTATCGGAAAGCTCGTCCCCGAGGACGAGCGGGCAGGCAGGCTGGTCAGCGAGCTGGACGAGGCCGTGTTGGGGACGGTCCCCGAGTAGCCGCACCTCGGTAAAACGACTGGGCCCCGTCACCTCGAAGGGGCCGTACCGTCCGCGGCCACCACCCTCGCTCGTTCCACGGAGGTTCGCACGATGGCCGCTTGGTGGGGGGTCGGCCAGACGTTGCGGGGGTAGTACTCCCTCAAAAACGTCTGGAGTTCGGCCTCCGTTGCGTCGTCGATTAGCCGACAGTGGTGGTTGCTGAGGTACTCCGCGAGCGCCACGGCATTGGCCCCGTGGTCCGGACCGTGTCGCTCCGTGACTGCCTCAGCCACCGCCATGTTTGTCTCCATCACGGCGCCCCAGCCGGCCGATGCCGGTTCGGGTTCGAGGGGCACCTCACGCGCCCGGGATCGGTCGTCGATCCGTTCCGGATGGACGGTCCCGTCGTCAACCCAGGCATCGGGGTATAGCACCAACACTGGCGGATCGTCGTCGCGGACGTGGAGGTGGGCGTCCATCGCCGCAAGCAGGCGCTCCCGGCGTCGGTGCAGGTCATCGCTGGTCGCGCGATCGTCACCCGCACGGATGCGCCTGGTCAGCTCGCGGACGCGTTCGACGGCGTCGTCAGCGAATTCAGCGGGCATCCAGCGCCTCGTTGGCCAGCTGGTCGGCGCGGTCGTTGACCGATCGGGGAACGGCTTCGATCGACCAGTCATCAAAGTCATCGAGACGTTCGAGGACCGACACCCGGCGTTCGCGCAGATGGGGCGCAGCCACGTCGTACGCGCCGGTGACCTGGTTGACGATCAGTTCGCTGTCGCCGCGGATGTCGACCGCGGCGAACCCGAGCTCGCCGGCCACCTCGAGCGCCCGTTCCAGGGCCGCGTACTCGGCCTCGTTGTTCGTCAACTCGCCGACCACCTCCCCGCCCTCCTCGACGATCCCCTCGTCGGTGACCACCACCCAGCCGATCGCTGCCGGGCCCGGATTGCCCCGAGAGGCCCCGTCGAAGTAGACGTACGCCCGGCCCTCGCCCCCCTCGAGCAGGCGCAAGATGTCGCCCGGGCGTCGCCCCTGGACCACCACGACGTCGTCATAGCCAACGGCGACCGCGTCGCCGTGGTGCGCCCGCCAGTGCTCGTGGTCGGTGTTGCCGGCCACGACCTCGGCACCGGCGGCTTCGAGGGTGGCGCGGACCTCGTCGGGGTCGGCCTCAATCGTCGGCATGACCCCACCAACGCCCGGCATCCGGGCGTGACTCGGCCGCCAACCGGATCCGTTGTGACCTACGCACGACCATAAAATATTTACCAAGGGTTTAAACGTCTCGATGCTACTACCACATAAATGCGATGACACGGCCCAGCCGTCAGAGGGAGCGGGAGGGCGAATCCGAGGAAACCGACGAGCAAGAGGGGGTGCGTGCCTGTCCGGAGTGCCATTCCGACAATCTCGTCAAGAGCACCGACCGGGGCGAACTTGTCTGTGACGATTGCGGCCTCGTCGTCGAGGAGGAGAAGATCGACCCGGGGCCGGAGTGGCGGGCGTTCAACCACCAAGAGCGCCAACAGAAGTCGCGCGTCGGGGCCCCGACGACCAAGACGATGCACGACAAGGGCCTGACGACGACCATCGACTGGAAGGACAAGGACGCCTACGGTCGGTCCATCTCCTCGAAAAAGCGCAGCCAGATGCATCGGCTGCGCAAGTGGCAAGAGCGCATTCGCACCAAGGATGCCGGCGAACGAAACCTCCAGTTCGCCCTCAGCGAGATCGACCGCATGGCCAGCGCCCTGGGCGTCCCCCGATCCGTCCGGGAGGTCGCCAGCGTCATCTACCGCCGCGCGCTGAAGGACGACCTGATCCGCGGCCGGTCGATCGAGGGGGTCGCCACCGCCTCCCTCTATGCGGCCTGTCGGAAGGAGGGCATCCCACGGAGCCTCGAGGAGATCTCCGAGGTGTCCCGGGTCGAACGCAAGGAGATCGGCCGAACCTACCGCTACATCTCCCAGGAGCTCGGCCTCGAGATGCAGCCGGTCGACCCCAAGAAGTACGTCCCCCGCTTTTGCTCCGAGCTCGAGCTCAGCGAGGAGGTACAGTCAAAGGCGAACGAAATCATCGAGACGACGGCCGAACAGGGCCTCCTGTCGGGGAAGTCACCCACGGGCTATGCCGCCGCTGCCATCTACGCGGCCTCGTTACTGTGCAACGAGAAGAAGACCCAACGCGAGGTCGCCGAGGTGGCTCAGGTGACCGAGGTGACCATCCGGAACCGCTACCAGGAGCAGATCGAGGCGATGGGCATCCACGGCTGAC
>CAZCYF010000051.1:0-9894 GCA_964502835.1 uncultured Halobacteriales archaeon
TCATCAACCTGGACTACGCCGACATGACCTCGATCATGAACCAGGGCGGCGTCGCGGTCATGCTCGTCGGCGAGACCCAGGACAAGAACAAGACCGAGGAGGTCGTCAAGGACGCGATGAGCCACCCGCTGCTCGACGTCGACTACCGCGGTGCCAGCGGGGCCCTCGTCCACATCACGGGTGGACCCGATCTCACCCTCCAGCAGGCGGAGGGGATCGCCGAGAACCTCACCCAACGCCTCGAACACAGCGCCAACGTCATCTGGGGCGCGCGCATCCAGGAGGAGTTCAAGGGGAAGGTGCGCGTCATGGCGATCATGACGGGCGTCCAAAGCGCCCAGATCCTCGGTCCGACGACCCAGAAGCAAGCCGACCGGTCGCGCTCGAGCATCGAGGGCGTCGAGAACGTCGAGGCTGCCGAGGGTGGCTTTTCGGCCTCCCCCGCTCCGGCCCACAGCGACGGCGGTCGCGAGACCGTTCAGCAGCAAAACGGCGTCGACGTCATCCGGTAGTCGCCGCGACGACTCAGGCTGCCTTCTTCGATCCTAACGCCGCGAGGAGCTCACACGCCCGGCACCGCTCGCCGGTCGTGGGTCGCCCACACGCCGAGCAGCTGCTCGTGTCGTCGGGGCCGGACGTATCCTCCGCGACGAGTGCTGCAATCTCCTCGTATCCCGCCATGATCGAGTGGCGCGTCCCCGGATGGCCGTCCTCGAGGTCGTGCAAGAGACCCTGGACCTCGCCGCGAAACGCGGGATCGGCGTGGGGGCACGACGCCATGTGGGTGGGGAGGTCGCGGAGGACTGCATACAGCGCCACCTCGCGTTCCGGAACGTCCCGCAGGGGTTTCGCGCGCGGCACGAACGGGGCCGAGCGGTCGCGTTTGCCCATGGGGGCCAAACTCGCCTCGTAGTGCTTGGCGATCTGCGCCAGATCGCCCTCGAGGAAGTTCATCATCGCCGTCTGCGCCTCGTCGTCGAGGTTGTGCCCGGTCAACAAGAGGTCGGCATCGATCGACGCCGCGTGGCCCTCGAGGGCGTGGCGGCGCAAGACGCCACAGTACGCGCAGGGGGCCATGTCCAGGGGGTCGTCCTCGACCACGGCGTCCATCCGGACGCCAAAGAGGTCTTCGTAGGTGAGTTCGGCCAGCGAGAGCTCGAGCCGTTCGGCGAGATGACTGGCCGCGTCGAGGCTCTCGTCGCGATAGCCCTCGATGCCCTCGTGGATGCAGACCGCCCGGAGATCCACCATCGGGTTGTCCGCGAACGTCTCCTGGAGGACGGTCGCGAGCACGGCGCTGTCCTTGCCGCCGGAGAGACCGATCAGCCAGGTCGTCTCGTCACCGTCGAACAGGTCGTCGCTGCGGATGCGCTGGCGCACCCGCGATTCCACCGAGGCACACAGATGGGCCGAGCACAGGTGCTGGCCGGAGTACGGGACGGCCGTCACCGCCTCCTCGCCACAACGCGAGCAGGCGCTCGCGCTCATGCCAACTCGCTCGAGATGCGCTCCTCGATGGTGGCGCGGTCCTGGACGCCGACGAGCCGGTCGACCGGTGACCCGTCCGCGTACAGGACGAGCGTCGGGACGCCCCGGACCTCGTGTCGTCGCGCGATCGACTGGTGGGCGTCGATGTCGACGGCAGCCACCGCCGCCTCGGAATTCGCGGCCACATCCTCGACGATCGGTTCGAGCATCTGACACGGACCGCACCAGTCGGCATGGAAGTCGATCAGGACGACATCGTACCGGTCGACCAGCTCATCGAGATGGTCGCCTCCCTCGACCTCGACCGGTTCCGACGGGGTCTCGGGGGCCGTCAACTGCTCCTCAAGCTGCTCGCGTCGACGCTCACGGAGGGCTTGCAGTTCATCGTCCGTCATTACCGGCCGTAGGCCGAGGGCTCGTATAAATGCCACTCCGGGGCGGGATCGGCTCGGCGGTGACACCCGGGGACGGAGGACGTGCGGTGGTTCCGTTAAAATACCACGAGGTACGCGACCGTGTATGCCAGCCCCGCGGCCGTCACGGCGGCAAGGGCCGTGACCGGGACCTGCCACACACGGGGCAGTTCCGCACCGGGTCGAAACGGTATCGCGAGAAAGCCGACGGCCAGGACGCTCAACACGAACGGGGTCGGCACGGCCAGCGAGGGTGTCGGAAGCACGAATATGGCGCCGGCATAGCCGACCCCGAGGGCCGCTCGTGGGCGAATCGCCGGGAGCAAGGACCAGCCATGGATCCGAGCGTGGACCGCCACGGCGAGCCAGATGATCCCCAGCTCGAGGAAGAACGCACTGAGCAAATGGAGGGTCGGATCGGCATGCAGGCTCACATACGCGAACTCGACGGGCAGGGAAAACGGATAGATGAGCTCCGGTGCGGGGATGGTGAAGAGGTCACCGAGGGGATGGACGACCAGGCCGAACGCGGCCGTGGCGGCGATGTGGCGTGGCGTGAACGGACCGAACTCGGCCACGAACGCGACGGCCAACCCGCCGAGCACGAACGCGCCCATCACCACCGCCGACAGCAGCCCATCGAGGAGACCCACCCCGATGGGCAGGGAAACGAGGAGAGCACTGCCGAGCAACTTCGAACTGGTCGAGTGGCGTCGCCGCGCCCACAGGGCGATGGCAACGGCCGCGATGGCGCCGATCACGACGGAGTGCGTGACGGTCCGATGCGTGGTGGATACGTACTCCCAGAAGGCGCCCTCGCCCAAGACGACGCTGTAGAGGTCCAGCGTGATCGCGAAGAGGGGGTAGACGACGTCGATGTCGGGAAGCGTCGCGAACGCCGCCCCGACCACGCCGATCGCGGTCGCCCGGCGGGGAGTCCACCCGTACACGGCCGCCACGCTCGCCACAACGGCGAACGCCAGGAGCCCATGGCCGACGAACACGTCAACCGCAGCTACGACGCCGACCCCCATAACCCCCTCGTCCCGCGAGCCACCACCCGGCCGACCGAATCCGTTTTCCACCCCCGTCGCCAACCGCCCGACGGATGGACCGCGCGGAGGCGATGCAACTCGTTCGAGACGCCCTCGAGACCCTCGAGCAGGGAACGCTCCCGGTACCGGTCCGCGAGCTATGGGTCTACGGCGATCTCGCCCTCGGCCTGGACCCGATCGACCGGCTCGACCTGTATGTGACGAAAGATGTCCTGCTGGGCGGATCGCCTGCGCGCGCCGACGAGCTCGCGGACGAATACGGCGTGGACGGGCTCGGGACGACCGTCCATGCGGAATGGGCGGAGGCCCATCCGGAGCTCATCCGCGCGAACGCCAACGGGTACGCGGACCCGGCGAAGTGTCTCGCGGCTCAGCTCGTCCCGCCGGACGCATCGGTACACCTCGAGGTGTGTAACGCCGGGTTCGAGTCGAACGTCCGCCAGCGCCTTGAGGCGGCCGTCGACCGCGACGCCTATGAACAGCTCCTCGATCCCCGAGCGGTGTGTCTCTGGCGGGAGGGGGTCACCAGCGAGGAGGCCATCGAGAAGCTGCACGAAAGCGCCTTCGCGTTTCCCCCGCTCGGAGAGGCCTTCGAGATGCTCGGCCTCGACGAGGCCGAGGCGGTAGACGCGGCGGAGTCGTTTCGGTCGTGGTACGACGACCTTGAGGGACGGTCGGTGCGCGCTGACGTCGTGTGACCGGCCGGCTCCCCCGGGTTAGGACTCCCGAAGCTCCCGGGCACGAGCGACGTTCCACGCGAAATCCTTCCCGTCTTCCTCCGGCGTCTCGAGGACGAACGGCCGGTCGGCCCAGTCCTCGTGGGTGAGCACTGCCCGCATCCCCTCGACGCCGATTTCGCCCTCGCCGACGTGGGCGTGTTCATCCTTGTTCGTACCGCAGCCGTGCTTGGAGTCGTTGAGATGGATCACCTGGAGATGGTCAAGGCCGACGACCTCGTCGAAGCGGGCGACGGTCTCGTCGACGGCAGCTGGTGTCGACAGATCGTAGCCGGCCGCGAACATGTGGGCGGTGTCCAGGCAGACGTCGACGGCACCGTCGACCCCGGCGAGGACGGTCGCGAGGTGCTCGAATCGGTCGCCGAGCTTGGTCCCGCTGCCGGCATCGCTCTCGACCAGCAGGGTGACCCCCTCGGGTATCGCGAGGTCGTCAATGGTGTCGATGGCGTTCTCGAGGCCCTGCTCCTCGCCGGCCCCGGTGTGGGCCCCGAGGTGGACGCACACGAAGGGCACCCCCAGCGTCGCGGCCGCGTCCAGATCGGCCTGTAAGCTCGCTCGAGATCGCTCGCGCAGGTCGTCCTTCGGCGTCGCAAGGTTGATCAGGTAGTTCGCGTGGATGACCCACGGGCCGTCAAGCGCCTCCCGTGTTGCGTCGCGAAACGCCTCGACCTCGTCGGGGTCGAGCGACGGATCCGCCCAGACGCGCGGCGAGGTGGTGAAGATCTGCCCGCAGTTGCCGCCGACGTCCAGCTGGCGCTCGACCGCGTTGTGGACCCCGCCGGCGATGGAGACGTGTGCACCGATGCGCATGCGAAAGGCAACCTGAGCGGCTCGCTTAGTGGCTTCGAAACGAGCGCGGTCAGATCACGTCGTAGCCCAGTGCCAGGAGGATGATTCCGAGGGCGGGTTGGTGGGCTAGGTAGATGAGCAACGTGTGGCGGCCCACGAACTGCAGTGGCCACACGAGCGGGGCCGTGACACGATGGCGGTCCAGATCGGGGAGGTCCACCCGGCGACGACCCTCGGGAAAGAGGGTGTGCCCGGCCCAGATGCCAACCAGGACCACACCCGTCCAGGGGATGATCGGGAAATGGTCGAGGGAGGGCTCGCCGGCGTCGAACCCGATCGCTCCGAGCAGCCGCGTGCCCACCTCGATGTCGCCGACCCAGGCCGCGCCAACCAGCAGGGTCGCCCCGGCGGCCAACGCGACCCAGCGCCGCGTGACGATCGGCACCGCCACGGCGATAGAGAAGCCGATCAGGTGCAACACGCCGAAGTAGACGAACCGGTCGGGAAACAACACGTACGTCGCACCCGTGATGGCCAGCCCGAGCGCGAAGATGCGAAGGCCCCTGGCTGGGTACTTCCGTCGGGCGATTGCCCACCACGTCTCCGGGTTGCGGGCGCGAAGGCGGTTCACGCTGAGCGTCATCGACAGCCCCGCGATGAAGACGAACGAGAACCCGATAAACCGCGGGAACAGCCACCAGTAATACCAGTTATCGGCCGGATAGATGGTCCAGACGTCGAGAAAGCGGAGCGCGAACGACCAGTTGTACAGCAACATGAGCCCGAGGGCACCCCCGCGGGCCACGTCGACCTCCCACAGCCGCCTCGCCATGTGCCGGTTCGTTCGGACGTGACCATTAAATAGCCCCTTTACACCCGACGCCGGGAACTGCCACCGGTCGACTGATGTCGGAGCACTCCATATCGGGTCACGAGACGTTGGCCGTGGCCACCACGAACGCCGTCGACGGGCTCACCGACTGGCGCCCCAGCTGGATGCAGCGGTCGCTGGCGGTCGGGGCGGCAATATTGGTGGTCTATCTGGCCTGGGAGATCGAGGGGTTGCCCGAGCGGATGCTCCGAGACGTCCTGGTGTTCCTCCTCGGGCCGCTGAGCCTCGGGATCGCCTACGGCCACCGGATCGGCTGGCGGGTCGATCGACGCGCCGTTCGCAACACGGTGCTCCTCTCGGCGGTGGTACTGCCCTTCTACGTCATCGGGTCGACCCTCCCGTCGGTTCGGTCGTTCTACCCGATGTTCGAGACCTCGCCGGCCCCGGGCACGTTCCTCCCCCATGCCCTCCAGCTGTTCGTCCTGGCGCTGGCGACGGAGACGTACTTTCGGGGCCTCCTTTGTGTCGGCCTGCGAGACCTCGGGGCGAAGTGCGTGTTGATCAGCCCGGTGGTCTATGCGTTGATTCACGCGGGCAAGCCGCCGATCGAGCTCGTCCTCTCCGGTCCCACCGATGTCGTGTTCGGTCTCGCCGATTACGATGCCAACTCGATCCTCCCCTCGGTGGTCGCCCACGGTGGCGGGCTCATCCTCCTCGACTGGCTCGTGTTACATGACCCGATCGTGCCGTCCGCCACGGTGCTTGAGTGGCTCGGGTGGCTTCCGATCCCCCTGTAAGCGGCTCACTCCGAGGCGGAAGCGGGCGTTCGGCGGATCCAGTCCGTGTTCGCGTACTTCTCGGCGGCGATCGTTCGTGCTCGCTCGCGCTCGGCGTCCGACCAGGAACCCACCTCTGCATCCACCCACTCCCGGAGGGTGCGTTCCAACCGCTCGACGAGGGTCGCTCGCTCGTGGGCACCGTGCTCGTCGAGGGCGGTCACCCGCTCGGCGAACTCGCCTGGTGTCACGTCGTGGTCCGCGAACACCCCGAGGTGGACCGTCGGATCGACCGTGACGTTGATCGATCCGTGTTGGATGACGACGTCACGCTGGCGATACTGGGCGTTTCCGCTGACCTTGTGGCCCCCAATGAGGATGTCGTGGGCGGGATGAATTGCCCGAAGAAAGCAAGCCGGTTCGTGGACCGGAGGGTGTTCTCGGTCGGCGAAGTCGGCATCGATCCCGAGGTCGCGCAGGAACGTCAGGATGGGTTCGCACAGCAGATGGTACGACTCCAACAGCTCACCCGGGACCGCCTCGGCGGGGACGACGATCGAGTATGAGAGGTCGCCCTCGCGGTCATGGTAGATGCCACCACCACCGGTTTGACGCCGAGTCACGTCGATGTTGCGGCGCTCACACGCCGCCCAGTCGACCGTCGAGGGGTCTTGATGGTAGCCCAATGAGAGGGTGCTCGGGTCCCACCGAAAGACGCGAACGAGCGCGGGGCCACCCTCACGGACGGCTTCCGCGGCCACCTCCTCAAGGGCCATCTGCACCGGGCCACGGGCGGCTCGTTCCGGGATGAACCGCCAGGAGAGCTCCGCCAGTCGCGCCATGCGTCGCGTTCCGCGAGCGGCCGTTTAGCCGTTTTGCCACGGACCGTCCGTACGACCCAACGGCCGATCAGTCCCCCTCGGCGACCGTCCCCGGCGAGGTGGCCGTGGGTGAGGTGCCGCCGTACTCGGCGTAGAGGTACAGCAGGCTCGGCAGGACGAACACGCTCAGCAGGAACGACGCCGACAGGGCCAGGGCGACGATCAGGCCGAAGGAGACGAACTGTGGGTGGGGGATGAGCATCAACAGCCCGAAGGCGCCTCCCGACGTGACCATGCTGCCGAGCAGGGCCCCACCGGTGCCGGTGACCGTCTCTCGAAGCGCCGCCATCGTGTCGCGACCGTTCGCGAGCTCCTGCGCGAAGCGGTCGCTGACGTGGATGTTGTAGTCGATGCCGAGGCCGATGGTGATGCTCACGAGCACGGCCGTGAGCATGGTCAGCGGCTGATCCAGCAGGTACATCGCGCCGAAGACCAGGCCGAGGGCCAGCCCGATGGGCAACACGGTCAGGACGCCCAACAACGGGCGACGATGCACGAGCCAGTAGACGGCCGCCAGGACGAAGAGCACGCCCACGAGGGCCAGCCCCATCGTCACGACGATCCCGTTGGCGATCTGGCCGAGTTCGGCCGCGTTGAGCGTCCCGCTACCGACGGCGATGACGTCCATGCCGGCCGCATCGGCCATCTCGTCGGCGATGCCGTTCATCACATCAGCCCGCTCGGTTCCGAAGCCAGCGTACGCCGGCACGTACAGCAACATCGAGGCGTAGGTGCCGTCGTCGGTGCGTTCGAGGACGCGCTCGGCGGCGGCTGGCGCCGTCTCATGGAACGCATCGAGGAGCGTCCCAATGTCTCGATCGGGCACCCCGTCACCGTCGGTGTCGTGGGCGTCGAAGGTTTCGGCAAAGGCCGGATCTTGCTCGGCGAGGCCCTGCATCGCCGACAGTGGCGAGATGAGGTGGACCTCACCGCCCTGGCGCAAGACAACCTCCTCATCGGCGGTCGCGGCAGCCTCGTGTCCCGCGGCGAGCGTGGCCATGCCGTCGGCGGTCGCGACATCGTCGCCGCGGATCAGCATCTGTGTATAGCCCTGTCCGCCCCCGTCGTCGGTCACGCTACCCCGATCAGCCTGGAAGGCCCCCGTGGCGAAGGCCATCTGCTGGGCCAAATCGGATTCGTGGGCCTCGAAGGCCATCGGCCCGGGGAGTTCGGTCTTCCACTCGGCGACCTCGTCGAAGTCGGTGTTCTGGAACGGCTCGCGATCGAGTTCGGTGTACGCCAGCCCGCCCACGACGCTGACGAGCAACGCCAGCACGATGACGACCGCACCGGCGCGCTTGGCGGCGGCGGGACCGACTGACAGGACCCGACTGAGGTACCGCCCCTTCCCGAGGGCCGTCTTGTGGCGGTCGAAGCCGAACCGTTCCCAGAGGCCGTCCGCGCTGACCTTCAAGGCGGGGACGAGCGTCGTGAAGATGATCAACGCGGAGACGACGCCAAGGGTGATCGCGATGCCGAGGTCGCGAATCACTGCCATCGGGTTCGTGAGGTTCGCGAGGAACCCGATCGCTGCGGTGATGGTCACGAGGAGGAAGGCGACACCCACGGCGGCCGTCGCGTGGCGCACCGCGGTTCGCACGCCGTCATCCGGCCCCCGGTGTTCCCGGTAGCGCATGAAGACGTGAAAGCCGAAGTCGATACTCAAGGCGGCGATGAGCACGGGCACGACCAGGGAGGTCGTCTGGTTGAGCAAGCCCATCCAGCCCATCAGGCCGAAGGTCCACAACAGCGAGACGATCGACCCGATGAAGCCGATGGCCACGTCAGTGAGGTCGCGGTAGGCGAACCCCAGGATCACAATGAGGACCAGCAGGATCGGAGGGAGCACCAACCAGAGGCTTTCGGCCATGAACAGGCTGTTGATCTCGGCGTAGGCGAACTGACCGTCGGTGAAGATGGCCGGATCATCGAACGAGCCGGCCGTGTCGTGAAGGGTCCGTTGAGCCTCGGTAGGGACGGACGAGCCGGTGGCGGTCTCCTCGGCCGTGGCGAACGGCACGGTCATCCGAAAGCCCTCGGCGGCGGCCGTCCCGGGCTCAAAGCTCGTGGGGAGGTAGAACTGCGTCTCCTCGCCGCCGGTGAAGGTGGTGCTCGCCGCATCGGCTATCTCCGCCTCCGTCGCGGATTCGATGGCTGCGATCTGCGCCGATAGATCGGCGTCGGTCTCGCCAATGAGGGCGTGGGCGATCGCGTTCGGAGGGCCATAGATACCGTCCTCATGGAGCTCGAAGCCCTCCAGCTCGTCAATGACGGTGGACTGATACTCAAGCGCCGCGAGCAATGTCGACTTGCTCAACGCGTTGTTGTCCTCCGCCCGCACAAACACGTCGGCGACGGCGGCGGGCTCGGTCGTCGACTCGCTGGCGTACTGATCGGAGATGTACTCGGCTGCTTGATACACCTCGGTGTCGCCGATGGCATCCTCGTTCACACCTTGGGCAGTGCCCCCGTCACCGACCATGGCGCCGGCGAAGACGCCGACGGTCAACAGGAGTATGAGCACGATTGCAAGGCGATTATGCGTCGTTACGGCGCCGATCAACCGATCGATGGCACCGTGGAGGGTCGTAGAACCGGTGAGTGACATGGTTCAAGGCCTCGTGGGAGGACGATATATATGGCTACAACAAATAACATTCGGTTGATATTTCTATCACGGCCATTACTGAAATTTTGTTCTGTTGGCAAAGGGGACGGGATATAGGCTTGTTATTGTCTAACATAGTCCTGCCAATACCTGGAGACATATGGTGATAAATCAGTACAACTGATAGAAATATTCGACCATCCGATGGTCGGACGGTGCAGCCGTCCTTAGAGGAAAATGGCCCGGACGACCGGTCTGACATCCAGTATGGCCCACAGAGCGGTCCACTCGACGACGATATCGAGATCTCCAGGG
>CAZCYF010000052.1:0-9546 GCA_964502835.1 uncultured Halobacteriales archaeon
GTGATGCCTCTAACCGTTCGAGCTATCCCAGCGTGGCTTCAGCTACCCAGGCTCTCTGAGTTGGTTCTATGCCAGTTGAGAATCTGCAATGCGATGAGATCACCCATTGTGCCGCCGACCAGCCACTGGTTGTCAGCGATGACGAGCTCCAGGTGCACGCGTGCATGGTGGAGTGGGGCTCGTGACCGTCCTCGACACAATCGGACGACCCGGGATCCGATGGGTTTCTCCGTGCTCACTGGCTAGTCTTTGAGGAGTAGGTCGTTCTCGCCAGGTGGGAACGACCCGTCGCCTTTTGGGGCTCAATCGGTTACTCCCCACGTATGTCGACATCAACCGGTGTGTCGCGTCGAACGTTCCTCCTAGCGTCGGGTACGGCGGCTACGGTCGCTCTGGCGGGGTGTACCGGCGACGGGGGCGATGACGGCAACGGCAGTAACGGCGACGACAACACGATCATGGCGGGCACCTCCAGCGACGAGTTTGCCTTCGTGCCGGATGAACTGACCGTCGAGGCCGGCACCGAGGTGACCTGGGAGTGGGGCACGGACTCGCATAACATCGTGGTCGATTCCCAGCCAGACGGTGCCGACTGGCCTGGCCACGAGGGCATCGAGAACACCGGCTACACCTACAGTTACACCTTCGACGTCCCCGGCACCTACGAGTACTACTGTCAACCGCACGTCAACCAGGGGATGGAAGGGACGGTCATCGTCGAGGAGTAGCTCCCTCCTGGCGGCCAATCCAATCGCCCCCTCCCACCGACGGGTCTCGTCGGACGCCGGCCGTGATCGTTTAAGTGGGCCGATCCGTCAAATGTCGTGTTTCTCACACCTTGGGAATCGTGAGACCGCACATATGAGGGGTGGCCGTAGCTGCAACCGGTGACAGACCCATGAAACGCACCCAATCCACGCATCGCCGTCGATTCCTGCAAGCCGCAGGCGTCGGCGGTGTGGCCTTGCTCGCGGGGTGTATCGGTGCACCCTCTGCGGATGACGAGGAGGATTCGACCCCCACCCCAACCGAGCCGGCCGGCGGAAGCGGCCCCGTCGAACTCGATCCCGCCAAGGAGGTCGACGTCGATCGCATCGCGGCCGACCCGACGGACGTCCCTCCGCCGGTCGACTGGGACGAGCCCCGGCGACACGAGATCGAGTTCGAAACGGAGGAGTTGACCGCTGAGATCGAACCCGGGGTCACCTTCGACTACATGACCTTCGAGGGGCAGGTGCCGGGACCGATCGTCCGGGTCCGCCGTGGCGATACGGTCAACTTCAAGCTGACCAACCCGGAGGACAGCAACCTGCCGCACAACATGGACTTTCACGCCGTCTACGGGCCAGGTGGCGGTTCGGAGGCCACGACGATCAGTCCGGGCGAGACGGCCGAGATCGAGTACCAGGCGAGCTATCCGGGCGTGTTCATCTACCACTGTGCCGTGCCCAACCTCGACTACCACATCAGCGCGGGCATGTTCGGCGCGATCATCGTCGAGCCCGAGGACGGCCTGCCCGAGGTCGACCGGGAGCTGTACTTCGGCCAACACGAGCTCTACACCCAGGGCGAGGTCGGCCAGGAGGGCCACCACGCGTTCGACATGGACGCGATGATGAACGAGGACCCGACGTACGTGGTCTACAACGGCGAGGCGTACGCCTTCACGGAGGACGGGTACGGGCCGATCACGGTGGACAAGGGCGAGCGGGTCCGGATCTTCCTGTCGAACGGTGGGCCGAACCTCACGAGCGCCTGGCACGCCATCGGCAACGTGTGGGACGTCTACTACCGCGACGGGGACCTGTACTCCGACCCGGACCGGTTCGTCGAGACGGCGCCGGTCTCGCCGGGGACCGTCTCGGCCGCCGAGATCGACACGCCGGTCCCCGGACCGATCAAGCTGGTCGACCACGCCCTCTCTCGGGTCGCACGCCGGGGCCTGATGGGCGTCGTCCAGGTCGAGGGCGATCCCGAGCCGGACATCTACAACCCCAACCCGTGACGCGACGTGGGGGCGTGCAATCCCCGGCGATCGGAAACGATACGCCTTAACCCGCCGCCGGTGGACCCCCCGGGAAGGGATGGTGACGCGTCGCGAACGTGTTGCGTGGATCGTCGTTTTTGCTACACTGCTCGTGTTTGCCGTGCCGTGGTTCTGGTGGGGGAGCGACCAGCTCTTTCTGGGGCTACCCGTCTGGATTATCTACCACATCGGCTGGCTCGGCCTCGCATCGGTGGCCTTTGCGCTCTTTGCGAGGCGGGCCTGGGGTATCGGCATCACCGGAGGTGAGCCATCGTGAGCACCGCGGTGCAACTCGGCATCGTCGTCGGCTATCTCGTCCTCGTCTTGCTGATCGGGTTGGTGGCGTATCGGGTGACCGACCGCACCGCCGAGGACTACTATCTCGCGAGTCGCAGCTTCGGGCCGGTCGTCCTGTTGTTCACCCTCTTCGCGACCCTGCTCTCGGCGTTTACCTTCTTCGGTGGGCCGGACACGGCCTACCTCAGAGGTCCGGAGTGGATTCTCGTCATGGGGCTCATGGACGGGCTCATCTTCGCCGTCCTCTGGTACGCCCTCGGGTACAAGCAGTGGCTGATCGGGCGCCGCCACGGCCATCTGACGCTCGGCGAGCTCCTCGGTGGTCGGTTCGGGTCGACGTGGGTGCGTGCTCTCGTCGCCGCCATCTCGATCGGCTGGCTGTTTCCGTACGTCATGCTCCAGCAAATCGGCGCGGGTGGCGCACTCAGTGCGTTGACGGCCGGGGCCGTTCCGTTCTGGCTGGGTGCGGCCCTGATCACCGGGTTCATGATCGCCTACGTGTTGCTCGCCGGGATGCGCGGCATCGCCTGGACGGACACCCTCCAGGGGGCGTTCATGCTGGTCGTGGTCTGGGTGGCCCTGGCCTGGGTGCTCGGTGCCGTCGGGGGGATCGAGACCATCAACGCGGGGTTGCAGGCGGACCATCCCGCGTTCCTCGAGCTGGGCAGCGACTTCTATACCCCCCAGCGGATGCTGACGCTCGCCATCTCGATCGCCGTCGGCGTCTCGATGTTCCCCCAGGTGAATCAGCGGTTCTTCACCGCCGCCTCCGTGGACGTCCTCAAGCGGTCGTTCGCGATCTGGCCGGTGTTGGTCCTCGCCCTGTTCGTCCCGACGTTCCTGTTGGGGACGTGGGCCGCGGGGCTTGGGCTCTCGGCCGACGTCGGTGCGGGGGAGTCAATCCTCCCGGTCATCATGGACGCCTACGTCCCCGAGTGGTTCGCGGCGCTCGTCGTCGCGGGCGCCCTGGCGGCCATGATGTCCTCGTCGGACTCGATGTTGCTGTCGGGCGCCTCCTACTTCACCCGCGATCTCTACCGCCCGCTGGTCGATCCCGACCTCTCTTCCCGGCGGGAGGACGCGCTCGGCCGCCTCGGGGTGGCGGGGTTCGCGCTGGCAGCATTGGCGGCGAGCATCTGGGTGGAGGTCGGCGGATTCGGTGCGGACGCGGTCGGTGCGGTCCTCGTCGACATCGGCGATCTCGCCTTCGGCGGCTTCGCCCAGCTCGCCCCGGCGGTCCTCCTCGCCCTGTATTGGCGCCGGACGACCGAGACAGGGTTCATCGCGGGCATCGTCGTCCCGCAACTGGTCTACCTCGGTGCGCACTTCCTGCCGACGGTCGAGATCGGCCCGCTGACGGTCGTGTCGACGAGCTACGGTGGGTGGGGGATCGGTCTCTACTGCCTGCTCATCGGCCTCCTCACGACGCTCGTGGTGTCGGCGGTGACCGCACCCGAGCCGACGGCCAGGACGAGCCGGTACTTCGACGGGCTCCGCCCCGAGTAGCCCGGCTCACGCCGCGAGTTGCGCCCCGACCAGCTCGTCGACCCGCTCGAGAAAGCGCTCGCGCGCGGCGGCCGGGATCGTCGCCCCTGCCGCGACGTCATGGCCGCCTCCCTCGCCCTCAACCGCCCCGGCCGCCTCAGCCATGACCACCGAGAGATCCAGCCCCCGGCTGGTCAGCTTGTGCGTCGATCGCGCAGAGACCTTCAGGGCGTTCTCCTCGGGCTTGTCCGCGAAGGCGATGATCGGCACGGAGCGGTCGATGCCGGACTCCCCGAGGGCCATGCCGGCCACGATGCCGACGATCGTCTCGCGGATCTGGTCGCCGGCATCGAACCACTGCACGTTCGTCTCCGCCGTCACGCCGTTCTTGACGACCCACTCGAGACCCTGTGAGAGGTTCTGGCGGTGTGAGCGCAGGAGGATCTTGGCGCGGCGGTAGGCCTCGTCGCGATCGCCGAGGCAGACGGCGAGGCCGACGTCGGCCCGGTCGTACCGCGCCGTGGAGTTCAACAGCGTCGAATACTCACTCGCGTCGCGGAGCTGCGTGCCCTCGGGTTCGGCGGTGAGCTCGTAGGCGGTCGCCACGATGTCGTTGATCTCGTGGGCGGCGACGCCACCCTCGACGCTGCGTCGGACGATGGCGCTCGTGATGCGGCGCTTTTCCTCGACGGTCAGATCGGCCCAGGTCCGCCACTCGTCGTCAACCTTGAGGTCGATGTCGAGATCCTCGAGAAACCGCCTGGCGCCGGCCGGATTGCTCGAGACCCCGGGGATGCGCACCTCCGACCCGTACTCGAGGAGCTTCGGGAGCGGCCGCGTCTGCTTGCCGTACAGCGCGAGGTCGGTGCTGGTCTCCAACACGCCCGCCGCGATGCCCTCCTCGACGATGGCCGCGTTCGCGCCGATGAGCTCGCCGCCGGCGTCTTGCATGTCGCCGACCGCTCCGACGACGGCCAGCGCGGCCAGATCGCGGTTATCCTCCGCCCCGAACGCCCACGCGAGCACGTAACTTGCGCCCGCTCCCGACAGCTCCGTCGCCCCGTTGAGCCCCTCCAACAGCGGGTTGAGGTGGTACTCGATCTCGGCATCGCCGATCTGGTGGTGATCGACGACGACCGGCTCGAAGTCGCCGGCGTCGGCGTGGGCCGCGACGTGTTCGATCTGTCCGCTTCCGAAGTCGGTGAACAGGACGGTCTCGTGGGATGTGGCGGCGATCCGTTCGAGTTCGCGCTCGTCGAGCTGGCGGCAAAAGGCGACCTCGTGGGGGATGTCCGCGCGCCGCAAGGCGGTGGCGGCGATGGCCGCGCTGGTCAGGCCATCGGCGTCGATGTGGCTCACGAGCAAGACCGTCTCCGATTCCGCCAGCCGACCGGCGCAGGCGTCAGCCCGGTCGGCCAGGGCCGGAATCGGCGCACTCATCGACGTGCGCTCACACCGCCCGCGGGTTAAACGTGCCGAGACCCCGTCGCGTGCAGGGTGTCGGAAATCGCCCGTGCGAGCGCGTCGAACGTGGCCTCGGGGGCGATGACGTCCACCGCGAGGCCGTGGTCGCGGGCCGTCGTCGCCGTCGGCTGGCCGATGGCGCCCACCACGACCTCATCGAGGGCGGATCGACGCGTGGCGTCGTCGAGGCGGTCCTGGGCGAGGGCCATGAAGTGTCGCACCGTCAGTGACGAGGAGAACGCCAGCGCATCGAGCGTACCGGCACCCAGCGCCTCGACCGACGTGCCCGCGTCGGCTGGCCGTTCGAGCCGGTACAACACCGTCTCGTGGACGTACGCCCCGGCGTCGTGCAGCCCGGTCAACAGGGTCTCGCTCCCGTGGTCGGAGCGAGCCACCTCGATGCGTTGGCCCTGGGCGTTCGGTTCGAGGCACTCGACGAGCCCGCTGGATTCGTAGCGATCGGGAACGTGGTCGACGTCGATACCGATGTCGGTCAGGGCCGTGGCCGTCCGCGGGCCGATGGCCGCCACCTCGGTGTCGGCCGGACTCCAGGACCGGTCGGCCAGGATCGATGCGGCCGTCGAGCTCGTGAAGACGGTGACCTCGGCGTCCGACCGGGGGACGGCGCCCGTGGGTTCGGGCTCGACCATGGGATCAACGACCGCAGCGAGTCCGATGCCGTCGAGGGTCGAAACGGCCCGTTCGGTGCGAGCATCCGACGGTCGAAAGATCGCGACCCGGGGGCGGTCGGTCATGGGCGATCCACGTCGCGTTTCGCCTGCTCGATCAGCTCGCCCGCCCCCCGATCGAGCAGCTCCGCGGCGAGATCCTCGGCCGCCTCGAGGTGCGTGGCGATATCGAGCTGGCGCGTCGTCTGGATCGTCTGCTCGCCCGTGCGATCGAGCACCTGGACCCGGGTGTGGACCTGCTCGCCCTGCACGACCGCGTGGATGCCGATCGGGGCGACGCAGCCGCCGCCGAGCGTCGCGAGGATGCGGCGTTCGACGGTCGTCTCGACGCGCGTCTTGGGGTCGTCCAGTCGGTCGTTCAGCCATTCGCCGAGGTCGTCATCCCGGCTCGTCACCGCGATGGTCCCCTGCCCGGGCGCCGGCACGCTCTCCTCGAGGCGCGTCGTGGCGACGGCACCCGCGAGCCCGGCCCGCTCGAGCCCGGCGGCAGCCAACACCAGCGCGTCGTACGACGGATCGGGCGGGTCAACGTCAGCGACCGCATCCACGAGCCCTGCCGGGACGTCCTCGTCGGGGTGTGACACGTAGAGCTTCGCCAGGCGCGTATCGACGTTCCCGCGGATGGCGACCACCTCGAGGTCCGGCCGTGCCCGCAAGAGCTGGGCCTGGCGCCGGAGGCTGGCGGTTCCGACGCGGGCGCCGGCCGGCAGCTCCGACAGCTCGTGGCCCGCCGGGCTGACGAGGACGTCGTGGGCGGCCCCGCGGGCCCGCACGGCCGCGAGCACCAGCTCCGCGGGCTGCTCGGTGGGGACGTCCTTCATGGAGTGCACGGCGGCATCGACATCGTGGTCCAACACGGACCGATCGAGGTCGCGCACGAAGGCACCGGTCGTGCCGAGTTCGTGGATGAGGGCCTCGTCGAGCTCGTCACCGGTCGTCGAGCGTTCGACGAGCTCGACCGCGGTACCCGGTCCGTCCAGGGCGTCGGCGACCGACCGCGCCTGGGCGATCGCCAGGCGTGAGCCCCGTGTGGCGAGTCGAACCGGGTCGGATGCCATGGTCGTTCGCTCGGAGGTCGACGGTGATACGCCCTTCGACGCCGCGCGACCCTACAGGGCCGTCCGGTAGGCCTCGATCGTCCGGTCGATGTCAGCCTCGGTGTGGGCATACGAGATGAACTGCGTCTCGTGCTGGTTCGGCGGCAGGAAGATGCCCTGGTCGCGCATCGCCGGCCAGAACAGCCGCTCCCACCGCTCGGTTTCGCCGGCGTCGACCGCGGCAGCGGTCTTCGGGCAGGCCTCGTACCGGTCACACTCGGGCTGTTGACGACATCCCGACCCGCACAGGTCCGCATCGGCCGGTGGCCCCTCGCGGGTGAAGAGGACCTTGAAGAGGCTGTCCGTGCCGGCGACGGTGTACGTCGGCGCCCGGTCGGCGACGACCTCGCGAAGCCCAGCGCGAAGGCGGTCGCCGAGGCGGTTGACGTGGTCGTACACGTCGTGCTCGGCGGCGAAGCGAAGCGACTCCAGCCCGGCGGCCATCGTGACCGGGTGTCCGGAGAAGGTCCCCGCCTGGAAGACCTCGCCGACGGGGGTGAACGCCTCCATCAGGTCCGCCCGCCCACCGATGGCGCCGATCGGAAACCCGCCGCCGATGACCTTGCCGAACGTCGTCAGGTCAGGCTCGATCCCGAACCGCCCCTGTGCGCACCCGAGCCCGCCGACGCGAAAGCCGGTGATCACCTCGTCCCAGATGAGAAGCGCATCGTGCTCGGTCGTGATCTCCCGGACGCGCTCGTGGTAGCCGTCGACGGGCATGACGACCCCGTGGTTGCCGAGGATGGGTTCGGTCACCACGGCGGCGATGTCGTCGCCGTGGTCCCGAAAGACCCGTTCGAGGGCGGCCTCGTCGTTGAACGGCACGGGACGGACGTGTGCGGCGATGTCGGCGGGGACGCCCGGGCTGTCGGGTCGTGGTCGGCGCCAGGACCCTTCGACCAGCGAGGCCGGCTGTCCGCCGTGATAGCCCCCCGCCATGACGACGACGTCGGACCGGTCGGTCACCGCCCGTGCGAGCCTGACGGCCGCCATCGTCGCCTCGGTGCCGCTGTTGACGAACCGGACGAGGTCGACTGCCGGAACGTGGCGGGTGATGAACTCGGCGAGGTCGACCTCGACCTCCGTGGGCGCACCGTACATCGGCCCGTCGGCGACGGCGGACTGGACGGCCGAGACGACGGGATCGGGGAGATCGTGACCGAACAGGAGCGGCCCGTAGCCCATCACGTAATCCAGGTAACGAGTTCCGTCGGCGTCGATGACGTGCGCCCCGTCGCCCCGGGTGACGAAAAACGGGTAGGGGCGGACGTCGGCCCTGACCGGCGAGTTGACCCCACCGACGAGGTTCGAGAGCGCGCGGTCGTAGAGTGCACGCGAGCGGTCGTCGGCCATGATGGCGACGGATGGGTCCCGCGGCGCAAAAGAGCCTGCCGTTTCGGGCGGCGATCCTCAGAGCGCGTCGACGATCGACGGCGCGAAATAGGTGATGATGGGGCTGGCACCGGCGCGCTTGAGCGCGACGAGCGATTCCATCGCCGTCGCCTCGCGGTCGAGCCAGCCTTGCTGGTGGGCAGCCGCGAGCATGGCATACTCCCCGCTCACGTTGTACGCCGCCACGGGGACGTCGACGGCGTCCCGGACCTCGCGGATCACGTCGAGGTAGGGAAGCCCCGGTTTGACCATGACGAGGTCGGCGCCCTCTTGAATGTCCAGGCGCACTTCGCGCACCGCCTCGCGGCGGTTGGCCGGATCCTGCTGGTAGTGTCGCCGGTCACCGAAGGCCGGCCCGCCATCTGCGGCATCCCGAAACGGCCCGTAGAAGCTGCTGTGGTACTTGACGCTGTAGCTGAGGATCGGCGTGTTCGTGTGCCCGGCCTCGTCGAGGCCCGTCCGGATGCCCTCGACCATCCCGTCGAGACTGGCACTCGGCGCGACGATGTCGGCGCCGGCTTCGGCGTGTGACACCGCCGTTCGGCCCAACAAGGCGACGCTTGGATCGTTGACGACGGTCAGCCCGCCGCCCGCTCGCGCCTCGTCCTCGAGGACGCCACAGTGGCCGTGACTCGTGTATTCACACAGACAGACGTCCGTGACGACCGTCATGCCGTCGTCGACCCGGTCGTCGATCTCGCGAAGCGCGCGCTGGATGACGCCGTCTTGGGCGTAGGCCCGTGAGCCCCGTTCGTCCTTGGTCTCGGGGATGCCGAACAGGATGATCGCCTCGATACCCCTCGATCGCAGGTCGCTCACATGGGCGGCAACCGCGTCGACGGGATGGCGCCGATAGCCCGGCATCGAGGGGATCGCAACCGATTCGGAGGCCGTCGCGTCGACGAAGACGGGCGCGATGAGGTCCGAGGCGCTCACCTCGGTTTCCCGGACGAGGTCGCGCGTGTCGTCGCGACGGAGTCGTCGAGGGCGGATGCGGCGGTCCATACGCGGTGCTCGGTCGAACGGGCCAAAAAGCTCCCGTGCGATGACGGATGGGGTGTCACCAGTCGGGTGAGGCGACGCTCACGGGGGCATG
>CAZCYF010000053.1:0-9017 GCA_964502835.1 uncultured Halobacteriales archaeon
CTGTTCGAGAACCTCTGGAGCGAACACTGCGCGTATCGCTCCTCGCGGCCGCTGCTGGCCGCGTTCGAGACCGACGGCGAGCGGGTGGTCGTCGGCCCCGGCGATGACGCGGGCGTGGTCGCCCTCGATGACGACACGCTGCTCGTTTTGGGTATCGAGAGCCACAACCACCCCTCCTTCGTCGACCCCTACGACGGGGCGGCGACCGGCATCGGCGGGATCGTCCGCGACGTCATGTCCATGGGAGCGTATCCGATCGCGCTCGTCGACTCGCTGTACTTCGGCCCGTTCGAGCGCGAACACAGCCAGTACCTCTTCGAGGGGGTCGTCGACGGCATCGCGGATTACGGCAACGCGATCGGCGTCCCGACCGTGGGTGGGAGCGTCGCGTTCGACGAGGGCTACCGGGGCAACCCCCTCGTTAACGTGGGCTGTGTCGGGATCACCACGCCCGATCGGCTCGTCCGGGGGGCAGCCACGACCGCCGGCAACGCGATCGTCATCGTCGGCAACGCGACCGGCCGTGACGGCCTCGGTGGCGCCAGCTTCGCGAGCGAGGACCTCGAGGAGGACGCCGCCGTCGAGGACCGACCGGCCGTCCAAGTGGGCGACCCCTACGCGGAGAAGCTGCTCATCGAGGCCAACGAGGAGCTCCTCGACCGCGACCTGATCCGGGCCGCCCGCGACCTCGGCGCGGCCGGCCTCGGCGGCGCGACGAGCGAGCTGGCCGCGCAGGGCGACCGCGGCGCGACGATCGACCTCGACGCGGTGCACCAGCGCGAGCCGAACATGAACGCGACGGAGCTCCTCCTGGCCGAGTCGCAGGAGCGCATGGCCTACGAGGTCGCGCCCGACGACGTCGAGGCCGTCCTGGCCGTCGCCGAGCGGTACGACCTCGGCGCGTCCGTCGTGGGCGAGGTCACCGATGGCAACTTCGTCTGTCGGTTCGACGGCGAGGTCGTCGTCGACGTGCCCGCGGCGGTGCTCGCCGAGGGGGCACCCGTCGAGGACCGTGCGGGCGTCGTCGAGGGGGAACCGGTCCGCGACCGGCCGGACGTCGACCTCCACACGGCGGTCGAGGCAGTCCTGCAGTCGCCCAACACCGTCAGTCGCGAGTGGGTCTACCGGCAGTACGACCACGAGGTCGGCGTTCGCACCGCCGTCCGCCCCGGCGACGACGCGGCCGTGTTGGCGATCCGTGAAGCCGATCGCGGGCTGGCGCTGGCGGCCGGTGCCGAGCCGAACTGGACGGCCGCCGATCCGCGCCGAGGCGGTGCCGCCGTCGGGCTCGAGCAGGCGGCGAACCTCGCGGTCAAGGGGGCCGACCCCCTCGTCGCGGTCGACTGCCTCAACGGCGGCAATCCGGAGAAACCCGCCGTCTTCGGCGGCGTCCGAGCCGCGGTGAACGGCCTCGCTGCCGTGCTCGCCGACCTCGACGTGCCGGTCGTCGGTGGAAACGTCTCGCTGTACAACGACTCCGAACACGGCCCGATCGAACCGACGCCGACGGTGTTCATGCTGGGCGAGACGCCCACGCTCGAGGTCGCACCGATGCGAGCGGTGCCCGACGCGGCGGTCGTCCTGCTCGGCGATCCCGTCGGGGCAGGTGCGGCCGGCCGTCTCGGCGGGTCCGAGCTGTTCGACCGCCTCGACGCGACGGGGCGGTTTCCGGAGCTGCCGACGGATCCGGCGACGACCGTCGACGCCCTCGTGGACGCGGCGCGACACGACGCCACCGTCGCCACCCACGACGTGGCCCACGGCGGCCTCGTGACGGCGTTGGCCGAGCTCGTGACGGCGGATGCCGGCCTCGAGGTCGAGGTCGCACCAGCAGGCGACCCCCTCGAGATCGGCTTTCACGAACGACCCGGTCGCGCGCTCGTCCTCACGACCGACCCCGAGGGGCTGGCGTCGGTCGTCGACGGCCGGCTCCCCCTCGAGCGGATCGGCACGGGCACCGACGACGGCCACCTGTCGGCCACCCTCGGCGGGCGCTCCATCCGCCTGTCGGCCGACACCATCGCGGACTGGCACGCCCTGTTCGAACGCCGGCTGGACTGACCGGGACGGGACTCCGACAGACCCTTTGGACCGCCGAGCGAAGGGTCCGGCATGGTCGCAACCGACTCCGACACCTACCTGAGAGCGGGTGACCCGCTCCCGCCGTTTGAGCTGCCCGGCACCGACGGCGAGCGCCACGCCCTCCTGGACGTCGACACCGACCTCGTCCTCGTCGTGTTCACGTGTAACCACTGTCCCTATGCACAGGCGAAACATCCCCTCCTCAACCGCATCGCCGACGAGTACGACGACGTGACCGTCATCGGGATCAACCCCAACGACGAGACGGAGTACCCCGACGACAGCTTCGAGCGCATGGTCGAGGAGGTCGAGGCCGGGACCATCGAGTACGACCAGTACCTCCGGGACCACTCCCAGGACGTCGTCCGGGCCTACCAGGGCATGTGCACCCCCGATCCGTTCCTCGCCGAGCGCGAGGACGGTCGGTTCCTCCTGCGATACCAGGGTCGCCTCGATGACGCCCTCAACCCCGAGGAGGAGGCGACGGAGATCTACGTGACGCAGGCGATCGACGCGTTGCTCGCCGGCGATTCTGTCGACCTCGAGTGGGCGCCGTCACGCGGCTGTTCGATCAAGTGGCGCGAGCAGTCGTCGGTTCCAGCCTGACCGTCGGTGTGGGTCAGTCGCGGGCTGTCCGGACGACGGCCGGCTGGTAGCCCCATCCCGGGACCGCCGCCAGCCGTGAACGCCACGTATTATATTCCACCGCGTTGGTGAACACGACAATCGTGTCACTCCTCGGCGACGGCCTGCTCGTCCTGACTGGCGCCGTCGCCGCCAGCATCGTCTACCTCACCTACCGGAACCGCCGCAAGCCCGGGGCGACCCCGCTGGCGGTCATCATGGTCACGATCGTCGGCTGGGCGCTCGCGCACCTGTTCGCCCACTACACGGACGATGGCCTCGAACAGGCCTTCGAGACCCTCCAGTGGGCCGGGCTCATCCCGCTGGGGTTTCTCTGGTTGGTCTTCGTCCTCGAGTACGTCGGCTACGGCGACCGGCTCACCCGACCGGTGCTGGCGGCCGTCGGTGCCTGGCCCGGTTTCATGATCGTCGGGATCTGGGTGCCGCAGGATGTCCCCGTTCTTGGCGAGATTTCGGCGCAATTCATGGCCGAATCCGGTCTGCTCTACTGGAGTCACATCGGTCTGTCCTATGGCCTGTTGCTGGTGGGGACGGTCCTGTTGATCCATTACGTTCGGTCGCAACCGCGCGTGTTTCGCCTGCAGGCGGTGGCCATCCTCTGTGGCTTGGTGGCCGGCTGGGGCGGGAGCGTCATCGCCGTGTTCGAGCTCCTCGGCGAGGTTCACCTCCATTCGCTCCCCCTCGGCTTCACCGTGTTGGGGGTGTGCATGCTCTGGGCGATCCTCCGCCAGGACCTCACCCGGCTCTCGCCCATCGAGCGCAAGACCATCATGGAGTCGCTCTCGGTTGGCGTCGTCACGATCGACGGTCAGGGGCGCATCACGAGCGTCAACCCGGCGGCGCGCCGGCTGCTCGGGCTGTACGCTGAAGCGGACGCCATCGGCCGGTCGATCGACACGATCGAGACCGTGCCGGAACCGCTCATCGAACTCGTCACCCAGGTCCGTGACGGCGCGCGTGGCGACACCGTGACCGTCGAACGCGGCGACACCGTCCTCACCGGTGAGGTGACACCGTTGCGGTCTGGCACCGCTGGAGAGGCTGGCGCGGTCTTGCTCGTGAACGACGTCACCGAGCGTCGCCGGGACCGACAGCGGCTCGAACGCCAGAACGAGCGCCTCGAGCGCTTCGCCTCCGTCGTCTCCCACGACCTCAGGAACCCCCTCACCGTGGCCGAGGGGCACCTCGGTCTCGCGAGAGACGACCCCTCGGGTGAGCACCTCGACCAGGCCGAACGGGCCCTGTCCCGGATGGGCGACCTGATCGAGGACCTCCTCTCGCTGGCCCGCGAGGGCGAGGAGGTCGGCGAGCTCGAACCGGTCGACCTCGAGGCGGTGGCCGCCGACTGCCTCACCACGGTCGACACCGAGGGGGCGACGATCGACGTCGGGGTCGACGCCACGGTCATGGCCGACCCCGGCCGCCTCCGACAGCTCCTCGAAAACCTGCTGCGCAACCCGATCGACCATGCCGACGCCGAGGTCTCGATCACGATCGGCGACCTGCCCGATGGCTTTTTCGTCGCCGATGACGGGCCCGGGATCCCGCCGGACGCCCGCGAGGACGTCTTCGAGGTGGGCTACTCGACCGACGCGGCGGGCACGGGCTTCGGGCTCGCGATCGTGCGCGAGATCGCCGAGGCCCACGACTGGACCGTGACGCTCGAGGAGGCGGCCGCCGGGGGTGCGCGCTTTGAGATCCGCGGTGTCGACCGCGTCGACGGCGCGGGCGAACGGTAGCGACCCACCCGCCGACGAGGCGGCCCTCGGCTCACTTCCCCTCGAAGTCCGGCTCGTCGTCGCCCATGAACGCCGTGATCCCCTCCATCAGGTCGTCCGTGCTGAACAGCTGTCCGAACGCCTGTGCCTCGAGTTCGAGGCCCGCCTCGACGTCGTCGCGGCCGACGCGCATGGCACGCTTGGTGTACTTCTGGGCGATGGGCGGCCCGGCGGCGATGTCGGCCGCAAACGCCTGGACGCGTTCGGCGAAGTCGTCGGTTGGCACCACCTCGACGACGAACCCATACTCGGCCATCGTCTCGGGGTCGTACTGGTCGGCCGTGAAGACGATCTCCTTCGCCCGCCCCAGCCCCACGAGGTGTTGGAGCCGTTGGGTGCCACCCCATCCCGGCAACAACCCGAGGTCGTGCTCGGGCTGGCC
Source organism: uncultured Halobacteriales archaeon (assembly GCA_964502835.1). Taxonomy (GTDB): domain Archaea; phylum Halobacteriota; class Halobacteria; order Halobacteriales; family SKSH01; genus CAZCYF01. The sequence goes on from CAZCYF010000053.1 coordinate 4,888, forward strand.
GAAGGTGGATCGCTCACTCGCGAGGCGAAAGTCCGCCCCGGTGGCGAGCTCCATCCCGCCGCCCAGACAGTACCCGTCGATGGCCGCGATGGTCGGGGTGTCACAGGACTCGAGCCGGCCGAAGACGCGCTGGCCCAGCCGCGACAGCTCGACGGCCTCCAACGGGTCGGCCCCGCTGCCGGCCATGCTCTGGACGTCCGCACCGGCCGAGAAGGCGCGGTCGCCCGCACCCTCGAGGACGATCGCCCGGGTGTCGTCGTCCGCGTCGAGGTGATCGATGGCCGCGTCGAGCTCCTTGAGCACGGTCACGCTGATCGAGTTCATCCGCTGGGGGCGGTCGATGGTGATCCGCGTGACACCATCGTCGTCGGGACCCGACACGGCGATGGCCTCGTAGGCGGTGGTGGCATCGCCATCGTCGGTGCCATCCGCGTCGAAGCCACCTGCAGCGGCCGCCGTCGCGAGCCGCTCGCTCGGCGCATAGCGGGGATGGCCGGTGGCGTCGTGGCGCGTCTCGAGGTGGGCGTGCAGGGACTCAAGGCCGGCCGCCTCGGCGAGGTTGCTCGGTCCGTCGGGGAACGCGGCGCCGAGCATCATCGCCCCGTCGATGTCGTCGACGTCCGCGACGTCGTCGGCGAGCAGCTTGGCCACCTCGTTGGCCATGATCGCCACGAGCGTCGTCTCGACGTCCGCGTCGGCGGCCCCCGGATCGATGTCGACGCCGCCGTCGTCGTAGTCGTAAAACCCGACGTTGGTCTTGCGACCCAGCTCCTCGGCCTCGACCTTCTCGAGGAGCAACGGACAGGGTTCGTACGCCCGACCCAGCTCGCTGTTGATGTACTCGAGGACGTCGACGGCGACGTCGATACCGACCTGGTCGGTGAGCTCGAAGGTGCCCATCGGCAGGCCCATCTCGAACTTCGTCGTGGCATCGACCGTCTCGATGTCGGCCTCGCCCTCGTGGACGAGCCACGCGGCCTCGTTCATCAGCGGCACGAGCACCCGGTTGACGATGAAGCCGGGGCTGTCCTTGCGCACCCGCACGGGCGATTTGTCCATCGCCTCGGCGAGGGACTCGACCGTGTCGAGGACCGCGTCGTCGGTGTGGTCGCCGGAGATGACCTCGACCAGGGGCATCCGAATCGGCGGGTTGAAAAAGTGCATTCCGCAGAACTGCTCGGGACGGTCGGTCGTCTCCGAGAGGTCGGTGATCGAGATGCTCGAGGTGTTCGTCGCGAGGATCGCCTCCGGAGGGGCGGCCGCGTCGACGGTTTCGAACACCTCCTGCTTGATGTCGAACCGTTCGGGGACCGCCTCGATGACGACGTCCGCGTCGGCCACGGCCGCCTCGAGGTCGACCATCGCCTCGACGCGATCGAGCGCGGCGTCCGCCTCGGCCTCGGTGAGCTGGTCCTGCTCGACCAGCTTGCCGAGACTCCAGTCGATCTGGTCGTACCCGTCTTGCACGTATGCCTCCTCGATGTCGCGAAGCACGACGTCGTAGCCGGCGATCGCGGCGAGCTCGGCGATCCCATGGCCCATGGTTCCAGCACCAAGCACGGCTACCGTCTCGATCTCATCAATATCCATACCAAACCGTCGTCACAGCACGACATTGAACGTTGTTATTCGGCCCCGTCTGCGCCGGACGAGGGCCGACAGTCGGCCTCGGGCCGGGTTACTCCTCGAAGTGGTCCTCGAAGACGAACGCGCCGTTTCGCTGGACGATATCGCCGTCGACCTCGATGAACGAGTCCTCGCTCATGTCGACGATCATGTCCATGTGCATGGCGCTGTCGTTGCGCTCGTTGTCCTCGCCGACGGTGTCCTCGTAGGCGCGGCCGAGGGCCATGTGGACGGTGTCGCCCATCTTCTCGTCGAACAGCATGTTGTACGTGAACACGTCGATGTCGCGGTTCATCCCGATGCCGAGCTCGCCCAGCCGGCGCGATCCCTCGTCGGTGTCGAGGACGGCCGAGAGCACGTCCTCGTTTTTCGAGGCGGCGTGGTCGACGACCTCGCCATCCTCGAACGCGAGGTAGACGTCTTGCACCTCGCGGCCCTGGGCCATCAGCGGCTTGTCGAACAGCACCTCGCCCTCGACGCTGTCTGGCACTGGCGCCGTGAAGACCTCGCCGCCGGGCATGTTGTGCTCGCCGTAATCGTTCTGCATCGGGTTGCCCGCGATCGACATCGTCACGTCGGTCGTGTCGCCCGAGACGATGTGCACCTCGTCGGCCGGATCGAGGAGTTCGACGAGCTGTTCCTGGTGCTCGCGAACGGCCTCCCAGTCCTTGTTGATCGCGTCCCAGACGAAGTCCTCGTAGGCATCGGTGCTCATCTCGGCGTCCTGGGCGTTCGCCGGGGCCGGGTACTGAGTGCCCACCCACCGGGAGTCCATGAACGCCTCCTGGACCTCCTTGTTGGCGGCCGCGAAGGCGCTGTTTTTCGCGGGATCGATGTCGGAGGACTCGTAGGTGTTCGACGTCGCGCGGATGGTGATCGCCACGTCGGCGTTTTGGGCCATCGCCAGGGAGACCTCCGAGAGGCTGATGTCCTCCTCGGCGAGCGAGCGCCGATAGGCGCTGGAGACGCGTGGGCTCGAGCCCCGAACGGACAGGTTGGCGCCACGCTCGCCGACGAGCTCGGCGATCGCGATCATCAGGTCCTCGGCGACCGGATGGCCGGACAGGACGACTTCGTCATCCGGCTGGACGTTCGTCGAGTGATCCACCAGGATTTCCGCTTGGTCGCGGGCGCGGGGATCCATAGGGGGGCCTCGCCCGCGATGCGGGATAATTATGTCTATCTCCGCGCGACAGGGCTCGGCCGGCCGGCGTCCCCGGCTGGGCTGGGGCGACCGCCTCGATCAACACGAAAAGGCCTCCGGACACCCGATCAGCGTCGTCACCGTCGACGAGCCGATCTCGCCGGTTTCGGGGACGACCACGTTCGTCGCAGACCAGTTACAGTCGAAGGACCCACACGGCACGCGCAGCGTCGTCGCTGCGTCGACATCGGGGACACGAACCGTGACGAGGTACTTCGACGGTTCAAGGAGGGTGATGTGGAGGTGGTCGTCCTCCGGAATCGCGTGACGACCCGCGTGCCGTGTCGTCTCGGTGAGGGCGTCGTGAACGCCGACGTCGACGGAGGACACGTCGACTCTGGTCGCGATCCGGAGGTTGTGGGGACGGTGGCGGTCGTCGACCCCCGCCCGCGACCCGATCTCGACCGATTCGTACGGCTCCCCCTCGGGGAGGGTCACCTCGATCGGACGGTCGCCCGATTGGACCGGATAGGCGTCCGGGTCGTCCGGAAACGTAAACGTCGGGTCACCAGTTGGTCCGTCCTCGTGGCCGGTGGCTCGGGGGGCCAGGTCGAGACAGCCCGCGGCGGCAAGCGCGGGGGTGGCACCGATCGCGGCGAGCAGCTGACGGCGGGAGGGCATAGGTCATCCGTTGCGGTGAACCGGCATAAACTTCCTACTACCTACAATCACGATTGTTCTGACCCCCTCGAGAGCGGACGGCCACCGGGCGCAGATTGCGACGGGGCCGTTCGACGACTCGAGGCGGTCGATTCCCGGGTCACGGGCCGCGCCGACAAGACCTAAGGTCGGCGCGGGGGAACCGCGTGTATGGACTTTGCCCTGTCAGACGAGCAGGTCGCACTCCGCGACGAGGTGCGTCGGTTCGCCGAAAACGAGATCGAGCCCGTCGCCACCGAGTACGACGTCGACGAGGCCTATCCGGACGAGATCGTCGAACGGGCCGCAGACATGGGCCTCACCGGCGCGCACATCCCCGTCGAGTACGGCGGGGCGGGCTTTTCCGTCCTCGACGTGGCGATCATCATCGAGGAGCTGTTCTCGTATGACCCGGGCATCGCGCTGAGCATCTCGAGCGCGGCCTTCGGCGCGGACGCGATCATGGAGTTCGGGACGGAGGAGCAAAAGGAATCGTACCTGCGGCCCATCGCCGAGGGCGAGGCGGTCATGGGGACGGCCGTCTCCGAGCCCGATGTCGGGTCGGACGTCTCATCGGTCTCGACGAGCGCCGAGCTCGACGGCGACGAGTGGGTCATCAACGGCAACAAGATGTGGATCACCAACGGCAGCGTCGGCGACT
>CAZCYF010000054.1:0-8959 GCA_964502835.1 uncultured Halobacteriales archaeon
TCGACCTATTCCTTACGAAGGAATCGCTCTAGCCAGTCTGAGCTACACCGGCGCATTCGGGTATAGATGACAACCGGTAGATAAGCCCTACGAACGGTGCCACGGCGACGATTCCGACCGCCGTGGTGACCGCATTTATCAGCGTCCGCCCCCTCGATCACCAGTATGGCCGAGGGCACGGAGGACCTCTTCGAATCCCTCTTCGAAAGCGGGCAGACCAACGCGGTGCTGTCGTGGCTCTTGGTGTCGGTCTACGTGGTCGTTTTACTCGAGAGCCTCCTGTCGATGGACCTCGAGTGGATCGTCTTCACCGGTACCGCGCTGGTGGTGTTGCTCCTGCCGGCGCTCACCGAGCGCACACCCTGGGTGATGTTGCCCTGGGAGCTCGTCTTGCTCGCCTCGTTTCCCGTGCTCGTTCGGACGCTCGACATCTCCGCAATCGCGAACACCTTCTCGATGTACCTCTCGATCGCCGCGTTGGCGGTGCTCGTCATCTCCGAGCTGCACGTCCTCTCGGAGGTGCGCGTCACGCACTGGTTCGCCATGATGACCGTGGTGATGGCCACGATGGCCGCGGCCGCGGGGTGGGCGATCGTGCGCTGGCTCCTCGATTCGAACTTCGACACGGAGTACCTGACGACGAACGACGCGTTGATGCAGGAGTTCCTCTGGGTCGTCGCGGCCGGCATCGTCGCGGGATTGCTGTTCGACCTCTACTTCAAGCGGCGATCGGCCGCCCTCAGAACGGAGTATGAGGTGGTCGAATGATTCGCTCAAGCCTCTCGTTGCTCACCGAACAGCGTCGCCTGATCCTCTCCCGGACGATGCAGGTCATCCTCATCGGCCTGTTCACCGTCGGCCTCATCGAGCGAAACCCGAAGGTCCTGCTCAACACGGGGGTGGCCGTCGCGATCACGTTTTTACCGGCGCTGCTCCGGCGCAACTACCGGCTGCATCTCAACCCGGGGCTGGCGCTGTGGGTCACCTCGGCCGTGTTCTTGCACACGATCGGCTCGGCCGGGTTTTACAACTACTTCGGCTGGTGGGACCACCTGACCCATGCGCTGTCGGCGTCGCTCGTGGCGGCCATCGGCTACACGACCCTCCGGTCGATCGACCTCTACACCGAGGAGGTCCACCTCCCGAGCCGAGTGATGTTCGGGTACATCCTCATCTTCGTCCTGGCATTCGGCGTCATCTGGGAGATCTTCGAGTACGGCCTCGACGTCGTCGCGGAGGTGACCGGCGTCATGCCGCCGCTGTCCCAGCTCGGCCTCGCCGACACGGTGAACGACCTGATCTTCAACTCGATCGGGGCGATCGTCGTCGCCACGTTCGGCCAGCTCTATTTGAGTCCCGTTGCCGCCCAGATTCGCGACCTCATCCTCGAACGCGAGGCCGCCCGGTCGGAGTGAGCGCGAACGACCCTGCTCGGATCATCCACGTTGCACGTCGGCATCGAGGCAGACGTTGAGCACCCCCGGCGCGTACGTTCTGACGACCTGTCGGGTGGCGACCGTCACCGCGTATTCCGGCTCGAACGCCGTCCGGATGGCGGCCGCTCCCGGGTCGAACGGGTCGTCCTCGGGCTGGATGTCGTAATAGTGGAGCCGGGCACGGTCGCCGGCGATCGTCCTGGCAACACCCAGATAGGCCGCGGCCGAGTGCGGGAGGTTCATGATGAGGCGGTCGGCCCAGTCGGGGTAGTCCTCGGCGCGCTCGGCCACGTCACCCTCGTGAACGGTGACCCGATCGGCGACGCCGTTTCGCTTGGCGTTCTCGCGACAGCGTTGCACGGCGGCCGGATTGATATCGACGGCCACAACCTCGGCGCCGGCCATGGCGGCGCGCACCGCGAACGGGCCGACTCCGGCGAACAGGTCGAACACCCGTTCGCCCGGGGTGATCTGCTCGATGACGCGCTGGCGTTCGGTCGCCAGCCGCGGCGAGAAATAGGCCTCCGTCGGGTCGACCCGGAAGGTCGCGCCGTACTCGGTGTGGTCCGTCTCGGTCGTCGCACCGGCGACAAGCGCCCACTCCGCGACGCGTTCGGTACCGCTGACCGCGGAGGTCTTGTTGAGCACCGCATCCACGGGGAGGTCCGACTGCATGAACGCCGCGGCGGCGCGTTCGGCTCGCTCCGGGTCGTCCTCCTGGAGCAAGACGAGCCGGCCGAGACGTTCATACGTCGGGGTAAACGCGAGATGGTCCTCGGGGAGGGTCTGCTCGCTGGCGGGGTCGACCTCGCGCTCCACCAGCTCGTACGTGTCGGGCACGGCCGTGGGGTCGGATACGGGGATGTACACGTGCGCGTCGTCGCTCTCGATGCGGGCGGAGCGGTCACGCACCCCGAGGGTTTCGAGCTCGCGACGGGTCGCCTCGCCGGCATCGCGGTCGACCCGTACGCACGGCCGTCGCATTGGTTCGGCGTTGGCCGGGGCGGCCCTAACCGTACCGCTTCGGGACCGCTATAGGGCTGGCGGGCGCCACTGCGGACATGCTCGAGTTCGTTGGCCTGGGTCTCTACGACGAGCACTCGATCACCCGCCGCGGGGCCAGAGCACTCGAGGTCGCCGATGTGGCGTACCTCGAGGCCTACACGAGCGTCCTGGCGGGGACGACGGTCGAGCGCCTCGAGGCGGCCCACGATCGGCCGATTCACGTGCTCGACCGCGACGCCGTGGAGCGCCACCCCGAGGACATCCTTGATCGCGCCGTCGACGAGCACGTCGTCGTGCTGACCGGGGGCGATCCCATGGTCGCGACGACGCACGTCGACCTCCGACTGCGTGCCCACGACCGGGACATCCCAACCCGGCTGGTCCACGGGACCTCGGCGGCCACCGCCGCGGCCGGCCTGACGGGCCTCCAGCAGTACCGCTTCGGGCGCGCCGCGACGGTACCCTTCCCGGATCACTTCCCCGACGGCGGCCTGCCAGACAGCGTCGTCGCGGCCGTACAGGAGAACGACGAGCGGGGTCTGCACACGCTGTTGTACCTCGACATCAGCCTCGACGACGTCACTCGGGAGAAGCTCGCCGGCGACCTCACGGAGCGATGCCTGTCGGCGGATGCCGCAGCTGCCCACCTGCTCGATGGCCTTGACGACCGCCTCGGTGTCGCCGTGGCCAGAGCCGGCAGCCAGTCGCCCCGGGTGGAGGCCGACAAGCTGTCGGTGCTCGCCGAGCGCTCCTTTGGCGAGCCGTTGCATTTGCTGGTGCTTCCGGGGACGGTGCACGACCTCGAGGCCGAGGCGCTGCGGGCGTTCGCGGGTGCCGACCCGGCGCTCCTCGCGGATTGCACCGAGGCCCAGTAACTCAGGCACCTCCCGCCGCCTCCCAGATCGTGGTTGGAATACGTTTATTACGGATGCGCACATCTCGGGTAAAATATGCTACTGGAGGGCGCAATCGACACAGTGGTACTGCAACTCGAAGCACTCGGGGCGTTCTTCCTGATCCCGTTGATCATCCTGTTGATCATGATTGCCGGGATGTGGAAGGTATTCGAGAAGGCCGGTCAGCCGGGGTGGGCCGCCATCATCCCGATCTATAACCTGTACATCCTGCTGGAGATCATCGGGCGCCCGGTGTGGTGGCTAATCCTCTTCTTCGTCCCCATCGTGAACTTCTTCATCGGCCTGTTGGTCACTCACGAGACCGCGCAGGCCTTCGGTAAGGGGGTCGGGTACACTCTCGGGCTGATCTTCCTCAGCTTCATCTTCTGGCCGTTGCTGGGCTTCGGCGACGCCCAGTACCAGGGCCCGCCGAACTAACCGTTTCGGGCGGGCACGGTCGCCACCGTTCGACACCTACACACGATCAGCGTCGAGCTGGGCGATCGGATGGCGGACCGGTCGCTCGACCTCGAGGTGGGCCAGTTGCTCCCGGCAGGACGAACCGGCCGCGAGAACCACGCCGTCCGGCGACTCGGCGAGCTGATCGACGAGGATCGACCCCATCTGCACGCTGAGGTCGTAGTGTTCGGCCTCGTAGCCGAAGCTGCCGGCCATGCCACAACAGCCGGAATCCACCTCGGTGACACCGTAGCCGAGCTCCGCGAGCGCCGGTGCCGTCCGGTCCGTCGCGCCCACGGATTGGCCGTGACAGTGGCGATGGAGCACGACGTGGTCGTCGCCAGGTGCCACGGGCGGGTCGAGATCGATGGCGTCGAGGTAGGCGACCGGCGTGTACGTAGCCTCGGCCAGTGATTCGGCCGTCGCCGGGCCGAGGAGGTTGGCGTAGTCGGACTGTACCATGGCGGCTGCCGAGGGCTCGGGGACCACGACCGCCCAGCCGTCGTCGACGTAGCCCTCGAGCTGGTCCCGGGTGGCCGCGGCCTGCTCGCGGGCGCGCTCGACGAAGCCCTGTGAGTAGGCGGCTCGGCCGGGTGGCGGCGCATCGGTGGCGACCTCGACGTGGACCCCGGCCGCCTCGAGGACGCGCAGCGTCGCGTGGCCGACCTCGGGGTGCAGGTGGTCGGTGTATGGATCCGGGAGAATGACCGCCCGGTGGGGGGTCGCCCGTGTGTCCACCTGTGGTGGTCGGTCCGCGACGGCCGCCGAGAAGGGGGTGCTCGCGAATCGCGGCGGCGCGCGCTCGGGCGTCACACCCAGGAGCCGTGCGCCAACCGCATCAGCCCCGGGCATGGAGGCGAGCCAGTTCGACACGGGTGCGACCCGACTCGCGAGGTCGGCGAGGCGTGGGAAGGACCCGAACAGCCGCTCGCGACGCGTCGGGCCACGCCGGCGATGGCGCTGGTGGCGGAGTTCGACCTTGAGCGTCGCCAGGTCGACGCCGCTCGGGCAGTCCCGGAGACAGCCCTTGCAGCCGATGCAGAGGTCGAGCACCTCGGCCTCAAAGCGGGGGTCGAAGAGCGTTTCCGGCTCCAGGTGGCCGCGGATGGCTTCGCGCAACAGGTTGGCCCGCCCGCGCGTGGCGGCGATCTCCTCGCCCGTTGCCCGATACGTGGGGCACATGATGCCCTCGGCGCCGGCGTCGCCAGTACAGCCGCCACAGCCGTGACACAGCTCGATCATGCCCCGCACGCCGTTGTCGTTCGGCCAGTGCAGGGCCGGCTCGAAGGGAACCGTCGCCTCGGCGTCTGGGTCGATCCGATGGTGGGTCGTGAGGTCGACGTCACCGACGATCGGCCCGGGGTTCATCCGGCCCGCGGGGTCGACCGACGCCTTGAGCTCGCGGAACAGGTCGACCACCGCCGGGCCGTACTGCCGTTGGGTCCATTCCGTCCGTGCGCGGCCGTCGCCGTGTTCACCAGCGATCGAGCCGTCGTGGTCCTGGACGAGTTCGAATACCGCCTCGGCGATGGAGCGGAGCTGCTCGCGCCCCTCGAGGGCCACCGTGTCGATCAAGGGTCGCACGTGCAACACGCCCGGCCCTGCGTGGCCGTACAGCGAGGCGGTGGTGTCGTGGTCGTCGAGGATTGACCGCAATCCCTCGACGTACGCGGGCAACGCTGCCGGCGGGACGGCCGTGTCCTCGACGAAGGCGACGTGCTTGGCGTCGCGCGTCTCGCTCAACAACAGCGGCAGGGCCGACTTGCGAAGCGACCAGAAGCGCTCGCGCTCGGCCTCGTCGGTGGTCAACCGGACCGCGATGGCCTCACCCGCATCGGGGCCGAAGCGCTCGGCCGTCTCCTCGAGGCGGTTGGCGACGGCCGAGGCTGACTCACCGACGTACTCGACGAGGAGGACGCCCTCGGCCGAGGCCGGAGGGATGGCGGCAACCTCGGCGAAGGTGGGGTGGTCCCGCGCGACGTCGAGCACGGCCGCATCGAGACACTCGACGGCGGCCGGATCCGTCTTTACAAGCCCCGCCACGTCGGCCATGGCCGTCTCGTACGCGGCATACGAGAGCAACGCGGCGCCGACGGCAGCCGGGCGCTCGACGAGCGAAACGGTGGCCTCGGTGACGATCCCGAGGGTGCCCTCGCTCGCGGCGATGAGCCGCGCGAGGTTGATCCGGCCCTCGTCGTCCGGCTCGAGCACGGCGGCGAGGTTGTAGCCGGCGACGTTGCGGTGCAGGTCCGGGTAGGCCGCCTCGATGGTGTCGGCCTCCTCGCGCAGGAACCGATCGACGGTCGCGAACAGACGATCCCTGGCATCGCCATCGGGGTCGGCCGTGGCCGCGATCGCCGCCGGTGTCATCGCCTCGAGGCTGGCGACCGTGGCGTCAGCGAAGACCACCTCGACGGCCTCGAGGTCGGCGTCGGTCGCGCCGTACGCCAATGAGTGCGCACCGGCGGAGTTGTTCGCAATTGCGCCGCCGATGGTCGAGTAGGCGCCCCAGGCGGGATCGGGGCCGAACTGGAGGTCGTGTGATCGCACCCTGGCGTTCAGGTCGTCGAGGACGACCCCGGGCTGGACGGTCGCCGTCCGTGTCGCGGGGTCGATCGATTCGATGGTCGTCAGGTGCCGGCTGCAGTCGAGCACGACCGCGTCGTTGACCGCCTGTCCGGCAAGGCTCGTCCCGGCACCGCGGGGGAGGAGGGCGACATCGTGGTCCTGACAGATCTCTACGGCCGCGATGACGTCGGCTCGCGAGCGGGGAAACGCCACCGCCACGGGCACCTCGCGGTACAGCGAGGCGTCGGTCGCCCAGAGATGGCGAGAGTAGGCGTCGGCGCGGACCTCACCCGCGAGCGCCGCTCGCAGGCGGTCGACCGGGGGCGATGGCTCCTCGGTGGGTCCCCGATAGGTGGGGCCGTCACCGCTGGCCGATCCCATGGCCAACTCCGAGGAGACGGCCGCCCAAATAGGCGGCGGCCCGCCTTCGCCAATACTTAAGGCGGGGCCACGCAATCGCACCCATATGGAGACGCTGCGACAGGAAATTACGAGCCTCGTGGGCCGGGAGGTCTACACCAACAATGGGGTATTCGTGGGCGAAGTCGAGGATCTGCAGCTGGACATCGACAGCAACACCGTCCGTGGCCTCGCGCTGCATCGACTCAACGACGACCTCTTCGATGAGTACGTCGGCGACGCTCGCGGGCTCATGCTTCCGTACCGGTGGGTGCAATCGGTGGGTGACGTCATCCTGGTCAACGACATCGTCGAGCGCGTCAAGGACCACGAGGACGAGGGCTAGCCGTTCCCGTTTTCGGACACGTCGACGCCCATCGCCGCGAAGACCTTCGTGCGGACCGCTTCCTCGATCAGCTCGAGGAACGCCTCGCGCCCGCCCTCGGCCGGATCGAGCCCGGTGAAGATGCCGAGTGGGATCTCGGCGCTGGCCTTCGTGGTGTGCCCGCCCACCTCGCCGACCTCCCCGAAGGCCTCCTGCAGGACCGAGCCGATGTTCATGCGGATGTCCTTCGAGTGGGACTCGATGTAGATGGTGTCCTCGTCGATGCCGAAGACGACGGCCGTCGTGATCCCCTCGAGGTTGAGCAGCTGGTCGGCAGCCTTGGTGAGCGTGTCTCGCGAGGTGATGAACCCCGCGTTGGAGATGAGGTGGCTGCCCTTGACCTCGCGGTTGCGGATGGCCTGGGCGAGGACGTCCAGCGTCTCGGGGCTCATGCTCGGCGACTCCACCTGTTCGAGCACGTCGTGGTCGGCGAAGGGATAGAGGTAAGCCGCGGCCGTGAGGTCCGCCGGCGTCGTCTCACGCTTGAAATCCAGCGTCTCCGAGCGAATGCCATACAGCAAGGCGGTCGCGACGGACTCGGAGATCGTCATGTCGAACTCCTGGACGTACTTCGTCAGGATGGTCGACGTCGAGGAGGCGTTCGCACGCGCATCGACGAACCGTGCCTCGATGTCACCCTCGAGGGTCTGGCGGTCGAACAGGACGTCCACCTCAAGCCCCTCGAGGCCGGTCTGGCCGATCGCGGCGACGAGGGCGTAGGTGGGCTCGAGATCGGCGACGTCGTCGAGCTCCTCGAGGTCGATCCCGAGCAGGTTGACGAACGCCCGGCTCTCCTGGTGGCCGAGCTCGCCGAGGTAGCGAATGTCGGCCTCGACCCCGAGATGGTCCGCGATCGACTGCAACGCGGTCGCGGTGGCGAGCGTGTCCGGGTCGGGGTTTTCGTGGGTGACGATCGCCATCGGCCCGTCGACCTCCGAGAGCGTGGTGGCCAGGCGCTCGGCGAGATGCTCGAGCTCGCCGTGTTCGAGGGAGCGCAGCGCCGAGTCGGCGATGACCGAGGGGGGATTGATGACGACGTCAGCCCCGAGCTGGCGCAACTCGTCGCTGGAGACGGGGTCGTTGGCCCGGACGACGATGAAGCGCTGGTCGTCGGCCTTGCGGAGATGCGCGACCGCCTCCTTGTTTGCCTCGACGTCGGAGGACATGATCAGGATGATGTCGTAACCCTCGACGGCTTCAGCGATGTCGGGCTCGCTGATGTCGCCCTGGCGGGCGTTGAGGTCCTGGTCGCGAAGCGCCTCGACCCGGTTCTCGTCGAGGTCGACGATGAGGACGTCCTTGCCCTGACCGTCGAGCTCGTCGGCGACGAGATGGCCGACGCTCCCACAGCCGAGGATGGCATACGACGACATCGACGAGACCGCGACGCCGGTGCTCATACGGCCGATGGCTTGCCGACGAGGGGTCTTAACCCTCCCGACAGTGGGTGCGTGGTAACCGAAAACGCATTAGGTCAGCCACCCACACCGCGGTGGTGTGGGCCGGTAGCTCAGTCCGGCAGAGCGTCTGACTCTTAATCAGATGGTCGAGGGTTCAAATCCCTTCCGGCCCGTCGCCCCACCTCCGCTCGACGTGTCCCACGCCCGAGGCCGGTGGTCTGTCGTGGCCATCACCACCACCTTCGTTCGCGCCGAGCCCGTCGATTTCGATTCGCACCGGCGCATGGTCGACATCGATCGGGAGGAATTCGGTCGCGGATTGCGCGAGACCCGACGGTATCTCCCTTCACACCATCCACCGGCGGACTACCACGAGTGCTACCGCGTGGCCCCGTTCGGCCGCACGGTTCG
>CAZCYF010000055.1:0-8469 GCA_964502835.1 uncultured Halobacteriales archaeon
CCGATGTCCTCGATCTCGACGTAGCGGGTCTCGCCCACCTCGACGGGTGGCTGAGGCTGATCGCGCGACCCCGTCTGGCCGGTCGCTTCCGAGCGGGGTGCGATCACGGCGATCCGATAGATCTCGTCGGGATCGATGTCGCCGGTTTCGATCTCGCGGGCGGGCACGGTGATCGTGTACTCGTCGCCGTCTTCACGCACCGGTGCACTGAACAGACAAAGAAGTTCGTCTGAGATCTCCAATGGTCTCACTCCGGGTTGGTGGTTTCGGCGGAGGACTAAATGCCTGTCGTTACGGCTCGTCAGGGCCGTTAACCGGCGTTCCGTCGGGTCGTTTGACGCCCTCGCTATCGACGACGGTCGTCCCGTTCGTGGGGCGTTCGCTGCGGAGCTGGTCGCGGACGGCGATGGCCTCCTCGATCGCCTGGACGCTGCGGGCTTTGAGGTCGCGGGCGAGGTCGAGCGCGGCGTCGCGCTCGATGGGCGTGCCCAGGCCCGCACACTCGTGCGCGATGACCGGTCCCTCGCGCTCGACGGCCTCGCCCATGGGTTGACCGCCCGGGGTCGGGGCGAGACTGAACGGGTAGGTCCGACAGATCCCCGGCCGATCGTCGTAGATCTGACAGGCCGTCGTGCCGTCGTCGCGTTCGGACAGGAAGGTACAATCGCCGCACGCGTCGGTCTGGAGCGCCCATTCGATGGTTTCGCCCTGGCCCTGGTCGTCGAGGCCGAACGGCATGGGCCGGGCGACGTCTCGCCAGTCGTAGTTTGGATCCGACGTCGCGATCGATCGGACCTCATCGGGAAAGACGGTCGCCGTGTGCTCGTCACCGTGGCCACGACAGCACCCCCCACAGCGGGTGCACGCGAACCCGATCGACTGGATGGCCTCGGCGATGGTTTCGACCTCGAGGTTGCGGACCTCGCCCAGCGCGTCCTGCAGCCTGTCGACCGCCATACCGTCGCCTCCGTCGGACCCGACAAACCGGCGTCGATTTCGAGCGACCAGTACCGTTTTACCGGGTGGTCACACAGTCCCCGGTAGCGTGAAGGGTCAGGAGTGGTACCAAGAGCCGGCCGTCGCGGCCGAGTACGAGGAAAAGCGTTTTTCCGGGGGCGGTCGCCTCATCGACAGGCGCGAGAAGACGGCCGTCCTGGATGCACTTGGCCCCGTGGACGACATGACGGTCCTCGACATCGCGGCGGGCACCGGTCGGTTCTCCGTGACCCTCGCCGACCTCGGCGCCGACGTCATCTCCGTCGACATCTCGGCGGCGATGCTCGGCCAGGCACGCGAGAAGGCGCGCACCCGCGAGCACGCGGGAACGCTCGAGTTCCTCCTCGGCGATGCGTCCACCCTGCCGTTCGGGGACGATACCGTCGACGCCGTCATCGCGATGCGGTTTTTCCATCTCGCGGATGAGCCCGTCCGGTTCCTTTCGGAGATGCGCCGGGTGGCCCGCGAGCGCGTGGTGTTCGACACGTTCCGCAGCTGGAGCGCGCGAAGCCTGTATACGTGGGCGCTGCCGATGGGATCGCGCCTGGCCTCGCCGACGGAGGTGCGCACGTGGCTCCACGACGCGGACCTCGACCTCGCTCGGGCCGAACACGACTGGCTGTTGCCGTATGGGTTCTACCGGGCGATCCCGCTCGCCCTCGCCAAGGGGATCAGGCCGGTCGATGCCCGGCTCGGGACCCTCCCTGGCGTGCGACGACTGTCGACGGTCTCCTACTGGAACGCCTCGGTGCCGTAGTCGCTGGCCGGCGCGGTCAACAACACTTATATAGAACCGCTGGCGACATCCTTGTGAGATTACCATGCCAGAGTCCCAGCAACGCATGGGCGGTCGACCGCTGTTCATCCTCAACGAGGATGCGGAGCGGACGACCGGCCGAGATGCACAGTCGTCGAACATCACCGCCGGCAAGGCGGTTGCACAGGCCGTACGAACCACCCTCGGCCCACGGGGGATGGACAAGATGCTCGTCTCCGACGCGGGCGACCTCGTCATCACCAACGACGGGGCGACCATCCTCGACGAGATGGACATCGAACACCCCGCCGCGCAGATGATCGTCGAGGTGGCCGAGACCCAGGAGGAGGAGGTTGGTGACGGCACGACCACCGCCGCGATCCTCGCCGGCCAGCTGCTGACGGAGGCCGAGGACCTCCTCGAACAGGACGTCCACGCGACGACCATCGTCGAGGGCTACCACGAGGCCGCGCGGATCGCCGCGGAGACGATCGACGAACACGTCATCGAGACCGAGGTCGACGAGGAGCTCCTCACGAAGGTGGCCGCCTCGAGCATGACCGGCAAGGGCACCGGCGGGCTCACCTCCGACCGGCTCGCGAAGACCGTCGTCGACGCGGCGCTCAGCGTCGACGATTCCGACGACGATGCCATCACGATCGAGACCCGGGTCGGTGCGAGCTCGACGGCCACCGAGCTCGTCGAGGGGGTCATCTTCGACGATGCACCCGCTCACGACGACATGGCCTGGCAGGTCGACGACGCCACCGTCGCCGTGCTCGATTTCGACCTCGAGGTTCGCACCGGCGAGATGGACGTCGAGTACGCCGTCGAGTCCGTCGAGGAGCTCACCGCGGCCATGGATTCCGAGGCCGAGGAGCTTCGAGGCTATGCCGAGGCCCTCGAGGCCGCCGGCGTCGACGTCGTCGTCACGACCGGCGACATCGATGATCGTGTCCTCGAACACCTCGTCACCGCCGGCATCGTCGCGTTCGATGACCTCAGCGACGACGAGGCGGGTCGGATCATCCGCGCCAGCGGCGCTCGCTGGGTCGGCACGATCGATGACCTCACCGACGACGATCTCGGCAGCTTCGAGCGCATCCGCGTGCGCCAGTTCGGCGACGACGAGGTCACCTTCTTCGAGGGCGGCGAAGCCGCCGAGTCGGTGACGATCTTCGTGCGGGGTGGGACGGAGAACGTGGTTGACGAGCTCGAGCGCGTCATCGAGGACTCCCTCGACGTGGTCCGCACCACCCGCGAGACGGGCGCGGTCGTGCCCGGGGCCGGGTCGAGCGAGGTGGCGATCGCGAGCGCGATTCGCGACGCCGCGGCCGGCATCACGGGCCGCCGACAACTCGCCGTCGAGGCCTTCGCGGACGCCATCGATTCGATCCCCCGGACGATCGCCGAGAACGCCGGTGAGGATCCCATCGATGCGCTGGTCGACCTGCGTGCGCACCATGACGAGACCGGTCGCGCCGGCATCGTGGTTGAGGGCGGTGAGGTCACCTACGTCGATCCCGTCGAGCGCGGCGTCCTCGACCCGGCGGCGGTCAAACACGAGGCAATCGACAGCGCGACCGAGGCCGCCACGATGATCGTCCGCATCGACGACGTCATCGCTGCCTCCTGATCACGCCCTCACTTGCGGTATTTTCGACGGTCACGGTCGGTGGCCCGCAACGACGGGCCACGTCGCGAACGTTCCAACTGGTGCCTGGGCAGATCCCCGACGTGGCACGTCTGGACTCCCCACCGTATCCCGTGGCCGCTCTCAGCGAGTCGGACCAGCTGAGGTGAGCTACCCGAGCCGATGGCGTTTTGTCGTCGACTCGAAGGGGTGATGGTATGCGCTGTACGATGCTCGCCACGGGTGACGTCACCGGCGTCCCCCCGCCGTTTCGCTCACTCGCTGACGCCGGCGCCGACGAACGACGTCGCCGCTCCGGGGCGCTCGTCGAGTCGGGTTCGACGGCCGTCCTGCTCGATATTCCGCCCGACTTCCCGGAGGGACTGCGCGCCGTCGACTGTCGAACCGGCGATGCGGCAATGCTCACCCACTGGCACCACGATCATGCGGGTGGGATCGATGACTTCGGACTGGTGGCCGACCATCTCGACATCCCGCTGTATCTCACCGCGACGGCTCGCGAGCATCTCGAGACCGAGCGGGCGTATCTGATCGACACCCTCGATCTGGGCCACCTCGAACACGGTCTGTCGGTGACCATCGGGGACCTCGAGATCGTTCCGATCTCCGTCGCGCACGGTCGCCCCAGGTTCGATACGCTGGGCTTTCGTCTCCGTGCAAATGGCGGTGACCTGGTGTATGCCCCGATTTCGGGCGGTGGTGGCCCGATCGCGAGGGTGGTGACCGATTCCGCGCGCCCGACCTCGCCATCCTCGAGGCGACGCCGTCGATCGCCCCGTCGCTCCTGTCGATCGACGTGCCGACGCCGGATCCGGTCGCACGGGTTGCGGCCGAGCGCACCGTCCTCACGCACGTCAACGAGTTCGTCCTCGGTGAGCCCACGGCGGCCATCCGTGCGACGATCGAGGACGAGGGGTATCACCTGGCGACCGACTTCGAGACGTACGTGGTCGAGTAGGGGGCGATTCCGACCGCTCACGCGAGCGCGACGCCGCGAATCTCGAAGCGGGTGCCGCCGTCGTCGCCCCGTGCGACACGCACCGACCAGCCATGGTCCTCGGCGACCGTTTCGACGATCCAGAGCCCGAAGCCGGTTTGATCCTCGGCCGTCGAGTAGCCCTGCTCGAAGACGTACCGTCGCTCGCTCGGGTCGATCCCGCAGCCGTCATCGGCGACGAAAAAGCCGTCACCGTCGTCGAGGCCGCCCACCGTGATCGTCACGTCCTCACCGGCGTGTTCCACGGCGTTCCACAGCAGATTCTCGAGCAGCTGTTGGAGCCTGGCGGGCTCCGCCGTGACGGTCGGCGGGTCGGCGATGGTTACCGTCGCATGGTCAGCCTCCACCGTTTGCCAGGTGGTCCGTGCGAGCCGGCCCAGGTCGACTGACGTCATCTCGGGACCCGATTCGTCCATCTTCGATCGGACCCGCAGGTCCTCGATCAGGTCGTCCATGCGCTCGAGCGATCGAGCCACGGTCTCAAGGCGCTCGTTGTCGGTCTCCTCGCGGGCCAGCTCCAGTTGCCCCGTGGCGATGGTCAGTGGATTGCGGAGGTCATGGCAGACCATCGCGATGAGCTCGCGATCAGCGTGCTTGGCGTCCGTGCGCCTGCCCACTCGCTCCCCCGTCGAGTGCAGTTGCTGGCTGTTTCCCTCGCTCATCACTTACTCGGCGGTTCCATCGATCGATTTGTGATTACTCGACACGATTCCGGGCGTATCGTCGGCTGAAGGACCTATAGTTATATGGAGCAACGGATTGCTGTTCGGATTGTGATAGCTCAGCGGCCGTCGGCCCCGGAGTGGCGGCGACCCCATCACCGCCTGGAGGCCGACCCGATGACACGTCCCCGTGGCGACCAGCGCCGGATCCGCCCGGACCGATCATCCGGAGGTGGCCATGCGTGACCGAGGATGTCCCCTCGACGACCACCGTGGAGGAGCTGCTCGGTCTGCTCGGGAACGAGACGCGCATGCGCATCATGCAGGTGCTCTGGGCGGAGTTCGACTTCGCGTCGTACGTCACCGAAGAGCAAGAAGGGGTCCCCTTCGCCCAGCTCCGTGACGCGGCCGGCATCGACGACCCCGGCAACTTCAACTACCACCTCGGCCAGCTGACCGACGTCCTGGTCGACGGCCGCGATGACGGCTACGTCCTGACCCCGCTCGGCTACAACCTGATGCGGGCCATCGATCGCTACACCATCTACGAGTATGATCCCCTCGAGCCGTGGACGCTCGAGGATCCGTGTCCGTACTGCGACGGCCGGCTCTCGGCCGCGTACCGCCGTGAGGTCCTCGAGGTCACCTGTCAGGACTGCGGCGGGCTGTCCGGCGAGGGCAACTTCACCTACGTCGAACTCCCGGCCACCGGTGCGGGTGAGCTCGACCGGGGCGAGCTGCTCGATGCCGCGACGCTCGCGATGGGCAGCAAAATCCGGTCCTCCGCGCGGGGCATCTGCTGGGACTGTTACGCCCCGATGACCCTCGAGGTGGACGTCTGTCGGACGCACGAGCGCGGCGAGCGTGGGATCTGTCCAACCTGTACGGACCGCCACCAATCCAAGGTCGATGTCGCCTGTCCGACCTGTGGGACCAGCGGTCACGGGCCGGTCCTCGAGTACGCGATCGCCAGCTCACCCGTTGCCACCTTCTTCGACGGCGTGGATCGTGGCCCCTGGTCGGTTGGCGAGTGGCGCTATCGACTGGCCGCGCTCGGTGCGGCGAGCGAACGCGTCCTGGCGTCCGATCCCGTCGCCGTGGCGTTTACCTTCACGGTCGAGGACGCGAGCTACGAGGTCGTGGTCGAAGAGCGGGATGCGGGCATCAAACTCGTGCGACCCGAGCGACTGAGCGCCTGAGGGAATCCCACCCCCGTTCCGCGTAAACGCGGACGACCCCCTCACCGATCCGGTTCGGGTGCGATTCTGACCTCGTCGCCGACCGCCACCTCGAACGCGGCCGTGGCACGGCCCTGGTTGACGGCCAGCTCGACCCGGCCGTGGCTGCCGATCGTGACGAGGGCCGTGCCTGGGTCGACGGCGCCGTAGCTGGCGGCCATCGGCGTCGACCGGCCGTCGACACGGACGGACGTGCCGAGGTGGCTCGCAAACCGCTCGCCCTCGAGGTTGGTGATCGCGTTTCCGAAGCCGTCGACGGCGAGGACGGTCGCAATCGTCGCATCATCCATGACGATCGGCTCCGGCATGGTGAGGTCGGTCGGGTGGTCGGCCACCCTGAGGGTCGGCAACGCCGTGAACTCCGTCAGGCCAAGGGTGGCGACCGCCGCCGCCACGGGGGCGAAGACGTCACGCCCATGGAACGTCCGGCTCGCGGGCGCGACGTGGTCGAATCGATACGACTCGATCGGCCCGTCGTCGCCAAGCCGACGCGCGGCCGGCCACAGGACCCCGTTGTCGGGGCCGACCAGCAGGTGGACGCCGGCGCGAACCACCAGTACGTCCCGGTCGGTCCCCACCCCGGGATCGACGACGATGCAGTGGACGGCGGGCGGCTGATAGGGGAGCAATTCCTGGAGCCAAAAGGCGCTTTGGCGGACGTCCTGACGGGGGAGGTCGTGGGTGAGGTCGAGAATGCGCTCGATGCCTCGACGCGCGAGGACGCCGCGCATGGCCGCCGGATAATGCACCCCGAAGTCGGAGCTGAGCGTCACCGGCAACGGGCGGTCGGATCGCGCATCAGCCGGAGGCATCGTCGCTTCGGTGGACCTGTTGGATCCGTGCGATACCGTCGATCTCGTCGACGACCTCCTCGACGGCCGCGGGAACGAGCTCGCGCCAGCCCGTGTCCGCGATCATCCGGCGTCGCACCTCGGTCCCCTCGAGGCGCTCGCGGTCGTGCATCGGCACCTGCTCGACGGGCACCTCGGCCTCCTGACACAGCCGCACCACGAGGGGATTGTTCGAGTACGCCACGTCGAACCGGGGGCTCATGCTCTGGACGTGACTGACCCACACCGAGTTGCGCTCGAGGTCCTCGATCGGGACGGCATAGGTCACCAGATCGAGGTCGACCAGCGACTTGGTAATCATCATCACCCGCTCGCCCGCGGTGAACGGGTCGGACTCGGTGTGGGAATCGCCCGCCGATCCGATCCCGACCACGAGTTCATCAACATCGTCGGCAATCGCCTCGACGACGTGGCGATGGCCGAGGTGAAACGGCTGGAACCGGCCGATGTAGATGCCCCGTCGCATCGGGTCGACCTTCGCCCGAGGGGGGGATAAGTGTGCGGTGCGGGAGAAAGTATATCAACGGCCGACGGCTAGCCTGACCGTCAACGATTCCCGCATGAGCGACGACGAGACCCAGCCGGACGACGACCCCATCCCCACGGCCGACCAGGGCGACTTCGAGTGGGTCGACCGCCCCGACGACGGGGCGCGATCCGCGGACGATTCCGGCGTCGAGATCGATGATGGTATCGCCGAGGATGACCTGCTGGGCGGGCTCCAGTTCGACACCACCGAGGAGATCGAGGTGCCCGATCGGCTGGTCGACCAGGTGATCGGCCAGGAAGAGGCCCGCGACATCGTCAAGAAGGCCGCCAAGCAGCACCGCCACGTGATGATGATCGGCTCGCCGGGGACGGGCAAGTCGATGCTGGCCAAGGCGATGAGCCAGCTGTTGCCCAAGGAGGAGCTTCAGGACGTCCTCGTCTATCACAACCCGGACGACGGGAACGAACCGAAGGTCCGCACCGTCCCGGCCGGCAAGGGTCGCCAGATCGTGGAAGCCCACAAGGAGGAGGTGCGAAAGCGCAACCAGCTGAAGAGCTTCCTGATGATCGTCATCATCCTGGCGGTCCTTGCGTACACCATCTTCACCGGGACGAACCTGCTATTGGGCATCATCGCCGCCGTGGTGATCTTCTTCGTGTTCCGGTACACCCAGCGCAACGCGGAGGCGATGGTGCCGAACCTGATCGTCAGCCGGGGTGACGAGGACACGGCCCCGTATGAGGACGCCACCGGTGCCCACGCGGGGGCCCTGCTGGGCGACGTCCGCCACGACCCGTTCCAGTCCGGCGGGATGGAGACGCCCA
>CAZCYF010000056.1:0-7749 GCA_964502835.1 uncultured Halobacteriales archaeon
GCGGTGGTCGTCGCGCTCGCCCCGAGTGAGTTCCTCCGGCGGTCCACGGTCGGCTTCTTCGACCACCACGTCGCCGAGGTGTTGTTAATGGGCCTCGCCATCGCGGCGTTGATGGTCGCCCTCCGCGTCGGTGAGCAGGAGAAACCCGTCTGGGAGCTCGTCGTCGACCGCGACTGGCAGACGCTTCGTCGCCCCGCACTATTCGCCGCCCTCGCCGGCGTCGCGATGACCTTGTTCATGTGGGCCTGGCCCGCTGGCGTCCTCCTCGTCGGCATCGTCGGCGTCTTCTTCGTCATCGCCGTAGCCGTCGAGCACGTTCGGGGTGTCTCGCCGGAGTACACCGCCTTCGTCGGCGCCGTCGCCCTCGGAACGACGGCAATCACGCTGTTGCCCGTCATCGACCAGTACACGATCACCGGCAGTGCGACCAGCTTCACCCTCATGCAGCCGCTGCTCGCGGCGGCGGTCGCCCTCGGCTGTGTGTTCCTGGCCGCGCTCAGTCGCCTCTGGGAGCAGTACGACTTCCGGCGGATGACCTATCCCGCCGGCGTGGTGGTACTCGTCGGTGTCGGCCTCGCAGCGTTGATGCTCATTCTGCCGGACGTCTGGGACTCGATTTACGGCAATCTCACGCGCCGGCTCTTGCCGTTTGATCCCGCCGTCACCGACCGCACCATCCAGGAGGCACGCCCGCCAGAGAACCCGGCGAACTACATGTTCGACCAGTTCGGGTTTGCCTTCTATACGATGCTGTTGGGTGGCGCCCTGTTGATCGTCCGCCCGTTCGTCGGCGGCACGTACCGCGTCGAACACCTGCTGGTGCTCGTCTGGACGGCCTTCCTCGTCTCGATGGCGCTCACCCAGGTCCGGTTCAACTACTACCTCGTCCTGCCCATCGGCGCGCTCAATGCCGTCCTCGTCGGTGCGGCGGTGCGCTGGATCGAGCTGGACGCCCTCCAGCGGGTGCGCGACATCAAGGCCTACCAGGTGCTCTCGCTGGGCGTCATCGCGATCGTCCTGTTCGTCCCGCTCGTGCCGCCGTTTGCCTCCGCGACGGCGCTCGACGTCGGCGAGGCCGCCGGCCCCTCCGGCGACAGCATCGTCTGGGGCGAGGGCAACGCCTACCTCGCGGACAACACGCCGCTGCCGGGCGAGTGGGCCGGACACGACAACGCCGACGAGGTCGACTACTTCGGCACCTACCAGGACCCGGGCGCGGGCGGCTATGACTATCCCGAGGGGGCCTACGGCATCATGTCGTGGTGGGACTACGGCCACCTGATCACCACGCAGGCCGAACGCATCCCCCACGCCAACCCGTTCCAGCAAAACGCCCGCTCGGCGGCGACGTACTTCCTGTCCGGCAGTGAGGAGCGTGCCGAGCTCGTCCTGGACGCGATCGCCGCGCAGGGTAGTGGCGTCTCGAACGTCGACAACGAACAGCTCCAGCAGATCATCGATGACAACGGCGGCGTCAACACGGCCGAGGAGCAACGCTACGTGATGATCGACGACCAGATGGCCGGGGGCAAGTACTCCGCGATGAGCTCGTGGACCGGCGAGGGCTTCGGACAGTACATCACCCAAGAGCAATACGCCTACCAGGGGCAGAACCAGACCGTCCAGACCACCAACGAGAACTACGAGACGAGCATCCTCAATCGGCTGTACCGCCAGGATGCGACCGGCCTCGAACACTACCGGCTCGTCCATGAGGTCGACCAGTTCTCGATCGTCGGTGGCATCCTCGCCGGCGACCAGCTGACGGCGCTCAACTCGTTGCGCATCGGCGGCGGCTGGGACCAGCTCGGCAATATCGACGCCTACCTGCAACAACAATCCCGCCAGGGCAACATCACCCAGCTGCAGGGCCTGAGCGGCTACGCCTTCTTCGACGCCGGCGTGTTCTCATCAGTCAAGACCTACGAGCGCGTCGAGGGTGCGACCCTCACCGGCTCCGTCGAGAACCCCAACCACTCCGTCATCGTGAGCGTCGACCTCGAGACGAACGCCAACCGCACGTTCACCTACCGTCAGCTCGTCGACGCTGACGCCAACGGCGACTGGAACGTAACCGTCCCGTACGCGACCACCGACGACCTCGGCCCCGACGACGGCTACACCGACGCGGCCGTCGAGGCCAACGGGTCCTACTCGGTGATCGCCGCCGAAAACCCCCAGCTCGTCGAGGCCGGCTTTGCCAGCCCGAGTGAGACCGGCGAGGCCGAGGTGCCCGAGGAGGCCATCTACGCGGGCGAGGAGATCGACGTCGAGATGAGTTCGCCCGCGAGCTTCACCATCGACGAGACCGACGCCCCCGAGAACGTCACCGTCAACGAGTCGTTCGACATCGAGGCGACGATCACCAACACCGGCGACGAGGCCGGCACGCAGGACGTCACGTTCTACGAGGGCCAGTCGGAGGTTGGCGCCGTCGAGAACGTCTCGCTCGATCCCGGCGAGTCGACGACCGTCTCGATCAGCCACGAACTCGCCACGACGGGATCGGTGACGATCACGGTCGCGACCCAGGCCGACCAGGTCTCGATCGGCGTGACCGCACAGGCGGCCGAGTCGAACGCGACCGAGGCGCGCGTGGTCCCGTAGGCGCGCCATGCGCGAGACCGCCCGCGTCGTGCTGACCGGGATGGCCATGGGCGTCGCCGAGGCCATCCCGGGCGTCTCCGGCGGGACCATCGCGCTCGTCGCGGGCATTTATGACCGCCTCGTCGGTGCCATCGCCTCGTTGCACCCACGAGCGCTCGCCCACCTGCTTCACGTCCACCAGGCTGCGGGCCGCCAGAAACTCCTCGCCGACCTGCGCGCGATGGAGGTGCCCTTCCTCCTCACCCTCGGGGTCGGCATGATCGCCATGTTGCTGGTGTTCGCGCGCGCCATCGAGGGCATCCTCGAGGCCTACCCGGGGTTCACCTACGCCTTCTTCGGCGGGCTCATCCTCGCCTCGGCGTACATCCTCTATGGCCATGTCGCGGTCAACACGCCCGGGCGTATCGCGCTCGCGGTGGGCGCCGTCGCCGTCGCGTTCGTCCTGAGCGGGCTCGCCACGGGCGGGCTCGGCCACGCGCTGCCCGTCATCTTCGTCGCCGGCGCGGTGGCCGTCACCGCGCTCGTCCTGCCCGGCGTGTCCGGGTCCTTCCTGCTGGTCGCCCTCGGGCAGTATGAGTATATGATCGACCAGCTGAACACGTTCGTGGATGCCGTCCTCGCGGCCCTCGGGCTCACCTCGGGTGAGGTCGGCCTGCTGGAGTCGGCGCCGCCGGTCGTCGTGTTCGTCACGGGGGCGGTCCTCGGGCTGTTGACGACGGCGCGCGTCGTCGATTACGCCCTCGATCGCGCCCGGGCGGCCACGCTGATCGTCCTCGTGAGCCTCATGGTCGGTGCGATGCGCGTGCCCGCCGAGGAGGTCCTCGCCGCCGCACGGGATGGCCCGACGTGGTGGGCGATCATGGTCGTCGCAGCCGTCGCTGGCGGCGTCGTAATCATCGTGTTTGATAGGGCCACTGGCGAGCTGGAGTATTGACGTTAGCTGACGATTCGTGGCACCGAATCGAATGTGCGTCTCGCCAGTGGCCAATCGCCGATAGGAGCTCATCCGTCGTAAGGTTTCCGCCACGCCAGTCGGTAATTGCCTCGAGCAGCCCCGCCGTCGTGATGACCCCCTCGTCGTCGACGTACGCACACAGGGGGGTCGGTTGCACGACGGCCGTCTCCCAGTACGGCGGGCCGTCGAGGCCCGCGATGCCGACGGTGTGCACGCCGGGTGCATCGAGGGTGATGGTCGTCGACACCGTGCGGCGCTCGCCGGGCGCGAGGTAGGGTTCGGCGATCGTTCGATGGACGCGCCCGTCGACGAGGACCACCGTCTCGAACGAGCCGGCACCGTCGCCGACGTTCGTGATCGCGTAGCGGACCGTGACGGTCTCGTCCACCACGAGCTCAACCGGGTCGACCGTCAGGTCGGTCCTGACGAAGGCCGGTGTGGGTGCGGTGGTCCGACCGAACAGGCCGAGACGGCCGCCGCCCTCGAGCTCGACGTGTGCGACGTTCGACCTGGTGTCGACGTCGGCATCGTCCAGTCGCGACCAGGCCGACCCGTCGTGGTGCCACACCCCGAGGGTCGTCTCGACGACGTCGCCGAGGTCCCCATCACCATAGTACAGGTCGAGGTCGACCACCCCCGCGGCTTCGACGGCGACGTACCGCCCGAGGGCGACCGCCGCGGGGTTCGCCGGCGGCGTTTCGACGGACGTGACGGTTGCAGCGTGCGCGGTGAGCGACACGGTCGTGCGCGGCCGCGTCGACCGGCCGAGGTCGAGGCCCTCCAGCTGGACGGGTGCGTCACTCGCGATGACCAGCGCCGGATCGCCGTTGCGCACCGTCACGGTGGAGAGGGTGGTGGCGGTCGAGGAAATGTGCACGCCGGTGTCGGCGTTGTCGACCGCCGTGATCTCCTGAAGTCGGAGGTCGTCCGCCGTCGGGGCCGTCCGAACGCCAACCGCGTTCGCGTCGGCCGTGACGCGTCGCACCGAAACGGTCGACGCGTTGGTGACGCGCAGCCCGTCACCTGGCCAGTCCCGCACCGTGAGGTTCGCGAAGGTGACGTTGGACCCACCGCGAACGACGACGCCCGCGCCGGACTCGACCGCCGACCCGACGACGGCATGGCCGGCGCCGTCGAGGCGCACGTCGTCCGCGGCGATGACGAGGCAGGCACCACCGCGCAGCTCACTGGGGGTGAGGTTCGCCGTGAGTCGAAAGACCCCCGAAGCTGCAATCTCGTGGCACCGATCCACCTGGACGACGCGCTCGGCACCGAACAGGCCGACGAGGCCATCGGCGTCGACCGTCGCGACGACCGACGCCGTGTCGACGTGCTCTGAGGCCAGTGCCCGCCACGTCGTCCCGTCGTGGCGCCTGAGGCCGAGGGTCGATGGATCGACGTTGTCGTCGAGCGCTTCAGGGGCGTACGCCATCGCGACCGCAACCCGGCCGGTCGGCGACAACATCCGAACGTCGACGAAGCGACCCACCGACGCCATCCCGACGGGGCTCGGTGGGACAGCCACAACGGCATCGACCGCGACGGCATCACCCTCGAGGTCGACGGTGGTGTTGGCCGCGGTAGATCGCCCGATGTCGAGAGCACGCACCGACACGTTCGTCGCGTTCGCGTTGAGGACGCGACCACCAACGTCCCTGACGAGCAAGTCAGCAAGGGTCGTCCCGGTCGCCGACGCGCCGAGGTGGAGGCCGGCTCCGGTCGCGTTCCGGACGGTGACGTCGGTCACCGTGGCGTTCGGCGCAGCGAGCGAGACGCCGTGGCCGGTGGCGTTCGCCACCGCAACCGTCCGACCCGTCACGTTTGAACCCGCGAGCACGATGGCATGATTGGTCTCGGGCCCTCCACCGTCACTTACGGTCACGTCGACGACCGTGGTCCGATCACCCTGCACTGCGAGGGCGGTACCGGCGGCTTCGGTTACACGCACGCCAGAGACGTTCGTCTCGTCCGCATCGATCTGCACACCCACACCACCAGTTTCCCGGATGGTCGCGTTCGAGACCCGCGAGCCCGAGGCACCCTCGGCGATTCGAACACCAACCCCGTCGACCGACGACGCGGCGACCGCCGACAGCGTCGCGTTGTGCCCCTGGAGGTGGATTCCAGCACCGGCCACCCCCTCGACGCGGACGTCCTGCAAGATGGCATCCGTCGCGCCAACCTGCACAGCCGGGCCGTCGGCAGCGACGTCCACCACGTGTGTCGACCGGAGGGCGACCCCATCCGAGGCGTCGTCGACGACGATCCCGCCGTCACCACCGCCCTCGACGGCCACCGATTCCAGCTCGGCCGCGGCCACACCGTCGAACTCGATCGCCGTCGCGGTCGTCTCCGTCACGGAGACGTTGCGCACGCGCAGCGTCGACGACTCGTAGGCATACACGCCGTCGTACCAGCCCTCGAGGCCGAGGTTGCGGATCGTCACGTTCCGCTGGTCGGCCACGTACACGCCCAGGATGCCGCCATGGAGCCGGTGGCCACCGCCATCGAGGTGGACGTCGTCGGCCGTGATCCGGAGGCCGTCGGCGGCGATCGACATCGACACGTTCGTGTGGAGCCGGTAGCGACCGGGCTCATCGAGTGCGACCGGCCCCGTCGCCTCAAACGGTGCCGCGGTCGCCCAGGTCGGCGCTGGATACTCGCCAGTGCGGAGCGACCAGTGCTCCCCGTAGGAAAGGGCCATGTGGACCGCAGGCTGCACATCGCGCATCTCGTGCGAGTCCAGGCCGGTGGCACCGGCGTGCCCGCCAGCTCCCGTCGCGGTCGATCGGCCCGTCGTCGTGACGTCCCAGTAGGTGCGATGCAGGTGCGACCCGGACAGCGACCCGACCAGTCCGCCGGCGACGCCCGCCTGCTCGGTCGCCGTGACGGACCCGGTCGCGAACGACGTCGTGACGGTGAGGTTCGAGGCCGTCCCGACCAGGCCACCCACGGTGGTGGTGCCGGTCACGGCGCCATGGGCGGCTGCGTCGACGATGGCCGAGCCGTTCGCTCCCGTGGCCGCCCCGACGAGTCCGCCGACTTCCGACGACAGGCCGGTGACGTCACCGGTCGCATAGGCGGACCGAACGGTACCAGCGGCGAACGTGCCGACCATTCCGCCGACGCAGCGGTCGCCGTCGACGGTGACCGAGGCGGCAGCCCGAGACAGCTCGCCCGTCTCCAAGTGACCGACCAGGCCACCGACCGCCGTATGCCCGGTAACGCTCCCGGCGACGGAGACGTTCGAAATCACGCCCGCGCTCGTGCCGACAAGCCCGCCGACGGTCGCGTTCCCGGCAACGTCGACGCCCTCGAGGTCGAGGTTTGCAATGGTCCCCTCGGGTCCGAGGGCGCCGACCAGACCGACGGCGTCCGCGTCCGTGCGGTTGATCGCCAGGCCGGTGATCGTGTGGCCCCGGCCGTCGAGCGTCCCGGTAAACGGCGACGTCGCGGTGCCGACCGGGTCGAATCCAGACACAGTACCCGAGGCACTCGTGAGGTCGATGTCGTGCTCGAGGACGTAATGGGCCCCGAGGTCCTGGCGGATCGCATCGAACTCGGTCGCGTTCGTAACGATGTACGGATCCGACGGTGAGCCGTTGCCCGCCAGCTCGAGCGTCAATGGTGGGCCATCCATCGCGGCAACGACGCCAGCGGCCCCCAGAGCGAGAAGCAGGATGCTCGCCACACTCAACGCTGGAAGAAGCTGATCAGTCCCAACCGCTTGCATGGGTCACCCCTCGGTCGATACCACCAGTGGTGGATGAATCGTGTTCGGCATCGGTACGGCGAGCGAGGCTGTGACGGCCGAATACATAATTATTATGGTAAGATAATAATGTCTACTGTACTGACTAAATTGGAAGAATTATTTGATACCGAATATATCAACGCGATCACCACTCCCGTCGATGTGGATGGACGGCGGCTTCACCGCGTCAGCCCGACCACGAGGGGTCCCGACGGGCACACCCAGGTTCAGCACCTGCAGTCCGTCCGGCATCGATCGTCCGCAGGGCGGGACCGCCAAGTCATAATCCACGGGCGCCCACCAGCGTGTGCTGGCGGGACGGATCACCCGCCAATGCGCACCAGCCGGTCGTCGTCCTCGAGGGGGAACGGATCCTCTGCCCGGGCGTCCCAGTTCGACGTGATCGCCAACAACTCGCCATCGGGACCCTCCT
>CAZCYF010000057.1:0-5545 GCA_964502835.1 uncultured Halobacteriales archaeon
CCTCAATTCCGCCCGTCTCCTCTCCGACCGTCGTCATCACCGTCACCACGTCCTTCACTCCCGCGACCGCTTCCGTTTCGGGGGTTGTATCCGTCCCCGGTTTCGTTGCGGCCCCGGTCGTCACGCTCGTCGGGCTGGCCGAGGTCAGACCGGACGTCCTCCGGGTCCGCGACCGCCAGGGCGGCGACCGGGTCGACCAGCCCGTGGCCGTGATAGGTCGTCTTCCCCGTGTTTCGGGCGGTCGCTTGGATCACCCGCTTGATCTGGTGGGGCGTCCAATCCGGATTCGCCGCCTTCAACAGCGCGGCCACGCCGGTCACCTGCGGAGCGGCCATGCTTGTTCCCACGAGGAAGCCATAGGGGGTCCCCGTCTCGTCGGGAATCGTCCACTCCGGGAGGGGAGCACCCGTCTCCAACGATGCCAGGACGCTGTCCGGGGGCAACGTGCTGAGGATCCCGTCCGGGGCAATGAACCGTCGCTGGTTCGTGTCGGCTCCGGGATAGGCGTCGAAACTCCCGCCGGGCGCGCTAACGTCCACGTACTCGTTACCGTGCGTGGTGAAGTTCGACGGCGTCGTTGGAGGCTCGAGCGGATCGTTCATGATCGGGCCGTCGTTGCCCGGTCGGACGATCCCCGTCGGGCCGGTCGCGCTGACGGCCAGGACGTGGTCTGCCTTCGCTGGCCCCGGAACGAGGTCGTTTGCGTCGTTGGCGCTATTGCCGGCTGAGGCAACCCACACGATGCCGTGTTCCTCTGCCTGGGCGGCGAGGTTCTCGATGAAGCCCTGAACGTACTCGTGGTAGAGCTCCCGGCTTTCCGGCTGATCCACGGTGAACCCGAGGCTCGCGTTGATTACGTCGCAGTCGGTGGCGATCGCGTGATCGACCGCCGCGGCGAAATCACCCACGAGTGATGGCTCTTGGTAACTGAAATACCGCATCGAGACGACCTCTGCTCCCGGTGCGACGCCGTGGCGGCCCTCTCCGGCCGCACCCGGTGACTCCTGACAGAGCAACGTCTGGAAGTCCTCCTCATCTCGTCCGTAGATGAAGGCGTTGGAGAACGTCAACGATGCTTGGGGCGCGAGTGCTCCCAGACTCCACTCGATCGCCAGTTCGACGTCGTCCGTGCCCGAGTCTGGCTCCCGGTCGTTATTGAAGAACGTCGGATCGGCCGAGGTGAATTCGCCGAGACCGGTTGAGTACTCAGTCAGGCTGTGATTCACGCTGGGAACGTCAGCGGTGAAGCCGGCGAGGATGCCTTGACTCACGTCCTCGAGGAAGATGTACTCACAATCGGTTTCCGCGTCGAAGAAGTACTCACCGTAGTCGCCACTGAGGTCGTCGATGTCGTAGTCCACGTACTGGGAGAGGCGGAGGTCGTCGATTGGTTCGCCTGAAGTGTTGGTGATGACCCATTGGACCCTGAGGATCGGGTCGGTGCTGTCGAGAGTCACCCGACGCTCGAGTTCGACGGTGCCGACACCGCCGTCGGTCTCGATTGGCATCTCGACGAGCGCGGAGACGGTCGAACCCGGGCTCGTCGAGGCGGGAAACGCCGACAGCGTCGTACCGTCATTTTCGGCGTCGTAGTGGGTATTCGTTCCGTCCCGGACGCCGTAGGTCTCCCGGTAGAGGGTCGAGACGCCGTCAAAGAACCAGTCGCCTCCCCCGTTGGCGCCGCTCCCTGAGGACCGCTCGCCAATGTCCACTTCAAGGGTGCCGTTGTCGATGTTGACTGACTCCGGGACCGTCTGCGTTGTCGACGGTGACTCGGGGGCCTTCGGGTCCGTCGTCTCCACCACCTCGGATTGTGCCTCCAGTAGCTGCTGTCCTCCGTCACCCCCATCGTCCACCGTCGTCGAGAATCCCCCCAGGTCGGTGAGCGCGCCACCGCCATGGGCGGCAGCGATGCCGGCGACGTGGGTACCGTGATAATGGTCGATGGTAGGATGGAGGTTGTCGGCTCCGTCGCCGGTGAGATCTACACTTGCCCCGACGTCCACGTTGAGATGGGGATGATTGTACACGCCGTCGTCGATAATGCCGATTCTGACGGGATCACCGGAGGGCTTGCGACCGATGGTCTCCTCGTGGGCGGCGGGCAGGTTCATGGTGGCCGCATCCCAGACGTACGCGTCCGGAAACCCGTCCACGACGCTCGATACGTCCACGTTCGCGAAGTCACCCACCGAGGAGATTCCGGTGGCTGGGTTGCCCTCGCTCATCCAGGACCGACCGGCATAATCACTGTTGAAGGTGGGGTGAAGTTCGACGTCCGGTCGGTAGGTGTCACCCACTGTCTCGACCGTCGATTCGTCGCCCTCAACGACGAGGTAGCCGAGGTGGTCGAGCTCGTGAATCACTTCGAGCGTGCTCTCTCGTGCCCTCCGGCGATCCGTGTCGGAAACCTCCTCACCGACGTCGACGATGAAGCGATCTCGCGCCCGATCAGCACGAACCTCGGGGAAGACCCCGACTGCTCCGATCGCACCGAGACTCATCAAAACTCCCCGCCGATTGATATTGTCGGCCATGGGAAGCCTCCACTGAGCTACACTCAATAAAAGTTTCTACAAGGGCATGGTCCCGTCCTGACTTCGGCACCCGTCCCAGGCAGGTTCGGTGCACTGGCCAGATCCGGCCATGAGGGCATCGGCCCGGGAATATTCGAGGCTACTGTCCAGTATCCGCCCGTGACGAACCGGTTTGCCAATCGCCCATACTTTCATAGTCGACGGGCAATCTGGCTGGTTCATGTGCCGCTTTGCGGCCTACCACGGCCCGCCGATCCAGCTGGATGAGCTCCTGTACAAGCCCGACCACTCGATCATCAACCAGTCCGTCGACGCCGAGGAGCGCGAGGAGCCGCTCAACGGCGACGGCTGGGGCGTCGGGTGGTACGAACGCGACCGCTCACCCGAACCGGCCGTCTACCGGGAGGTCCGCCCGGCCTGGAACGACGAGAACATGCGCCGGCTGAGCCCGCTCGTCGAGACGCCCCTGTTTTTCACCCACGTCCGGGCGGCCAGTCCCGGCCTGGCGGTCCAGCAGTTGAACTGCCATCCCTTCCCCGGCGGCCAGCACACCCTCGAGGACAGCCGCCACCGCAGCGACATCGAGGAGGCCCGCCAGGAGCTGATGTTCATGCACAACGGCGGTCTCGGGGCCTACGGGGACGTCATCCGTCGGCTCAAGGACGACCTCGCGGACGAGACGTACTTCGGCATCCGCGGGACGACCGACAGCGAACACGCCTTCGCCGCCTTCCAAGACGAGCTCGGCGACGACGTCATCGATGCCGACCTGGACACGATGGCGACGGCCCTGCGGAACACGCTTGCGCACCTCGAGGGGCTCAAACACGCGGTGGGTCGCGACGGGGCGACCACGTGGGCGAACTTCTGTGTGTCCGACGGCGACCGCATCGTGGCGACGCGGTATGCGAGTCCCGCCGACGCTACCGCCCAGAGCCTCTACGTCGGCGAGGCCGGTTCGTTCGTCGCCGACGGCCAGTTCTGTGGGACGAACGAGCCGACGGGCGACGCGGCGACGATCGTCGCGAGCGAGCCGCTGTTCGAGGACGACCGCGTGTGGCGGGCGGTCCCCCGCAACCATCTGGTGACCGTCGCGGCCGACGGGACCGTCGACATGGCGCCGTTGCGCATCGATCCGACGGCTGCCTGACGCTCACCTGGATCGTGCTCGTTTCGGCAAGCCAGCTCCAGCCGGCAACCTGCGTGGCCGTCGCAGCCGCCTTTATGGGCACTCGCACCAAAGGCGGGCGGCATGCGCAACGCGAAGATCGTCGCCACCCTCGGGCCGGCCTCCGAGGACCGCGAGACGATCGCCGACCTCGCGGACGCGGGGATGGCGGTCGCCCGGCTCAACGCGAGCCACGGGACGACCGCCGACCGCCGCGACCTCCTCGACCGGATACAGGCCGTCGCTCGCCAGCGCGAGCGCCCGCTGGCGACGATGCTCGACCTGCAGGGGCCGGAGGTCCGCACCGTCGCGTCGGAGACCACGCTCACGCTGGCCGCCCGTGACGAGGTGCGGTTCGTCCACGACGCCACGACCGCGGATGACGTGGTCGGCGTGAGCGTCGACCTCGGTGCCGTGGCGGTGGGCGACCGGATCCTCCTCGATGACGGCCGCCTCGAGACGACCGTCACCGCCGTCGAGGGCGAGACCGTCCACGCCCGCGTCGAGGCCGGCGGCGACCTCGAGGGTCGCACCGGCGTGAACGTCCCCGGCGTCGACCTCGGCCTGGACGTCATCACCGACTCCGACGAGGCGGACCTCGACCTCGTCGCCGAGGGCGGCGTGGACTTCGTCGCGGCGAGCTTCGTCGTCGACGGCGCGGACGTCTACGAAATCGGCGAGGCGCTCGAGGCGCGCGGCGTCGAGGTGCCGATCATCGCCAAAATCGAGCGCCGCGCCGCGCTGGACAACCTCGCGGCGATCCTCGAGGCCGCGTACGGCGTCAT
The DNA here is from genome assembly GCA_964502835.1 of uncultured Halobacteriales archaeon. Classification (GTDB taxonomy): domain Archaea; phylum Halobacteriota; class Halobacteria; order Halobacteriales; family SKSH01; genus CAZCYF01. The sequence continues at coordinate 4,491 of CAZCYF010000057.1, forward strand.
GGTCGCCCGCGGTGACCTCGGCGTTGAAAGCCCCCTCGAGGAGGTCCCCATGGAGCAAAAGCGGATCATCCGCCGGGCACGCGAGGCGGGCGTGCCGGTCATCACGGCCACCGAGATGCTCGACTCGATGATCACCGAGACGCGCCCGACGCGCGCGGAGACGTCGGACGTGGCCAACGCCGTCCTCGACGGGACGGATGCGGTCATGCTGTCGGGCGAGACGGCCGTCGGCGAGCGCCCGGTGGCCGTCGTCGAGACGATGGCGCGCATCATCGATACCGTGGAGGCCAGCGCGGAGTACGCCGAGGTGCGCGAGCGGTGGGTGCCCCCGGCCGGCGCGACGAGCACGGACGCCCTGGCCCGGTCGGCGCGGTTCCTGGCGCGTGACGTCGGTGCGCAGGGGATCGTCGTCGCCTCGGAGTCCGGCTATACGGCCCTGAAGACGACGACGTACCGGCCCTCGGTGCCGATCGTCGCCGTCACCCGCGACGAGGGGGTGTGTCGCCGGCTGGCGCTCTCGTGGGGAGTCGTCCCCGAGGTGGCCGACCTGGAGGGCTCGGGCGCGGCCGACGTGATCGAGCGCGCGGCCACGGCGGCGATCGGCTCGGGCGTGGTCGCCAGCGGCGACACGCTGGTCATCCTCTCCGGCGTGATGACCGACCACGACCGCTCGACGACGAACACCCTCAAGGTGCACATCGCCGCCGAACAACTCGGCGCCGGTCAGGGCGTCGTGCCCGGTCGGGCGGTCGGGCCGCTCGTGCGCAGCGACGACGGCGACCTGTCGTTCGTCCCCGAGGGGGCGATCCTCTACCTGCCGATGGCGTTCGATGGCCAGATCGAGGGGGCCTATGCCAAGCTCGCCGGGATCGTGCACGAGCGCTCGGGCATGACGGGCTATCCCGCCATGGTCGCCCGCGAGCTCGGCATCCCGATGGCGAGTGGGATCAAGGTCGACCGGGCCGTCGACGACGGGGACACGGTGACGCTGTTCGGCGACCGCGGCGTGGTGTATCGCGGTGACGTGCGGGCCGAGGGCGAGCGGGAGGGGATCG
>CAZCYF010000057.1:5645-7621 GCA_964502835.1 uncultured Halobacteriales archaeon
ATCCGCGTTCATCGCTGGTCTCACTCCTCAATTCGACCGTCTCAGGTGATAGAATCTCACACATATCGGTGACGATTGACCTTGTCACCCCTGATTGAACACTGGGGGATGGCGTGTACTGTACCATTGAGCCGAACCGGTCGAATTGCCGGTACACCTAATATTTATGATTAGACGAACAGAACGGTCGCCTAGCCATGTCTTGGCACACCGAAACGGGGGGTATCAGTCGGCGACGAACGCTACAACTCGGCGGGGCCATCTTCGGCGGACTTGCCGTGGGCTCCGTCCCTGTCTCGGCCGGCTCGTCCGGCCGATATCTGATCAAGCCGAAGGGCCGCGGTGGAGGGCGGCTTCGCCATGTGACCGTCGAGGAGGAGCTACCCGGCCTCGACGTCATGGCCGTGAGCGGCTCGAAGCATGAGGTCTCGAAGGTTGCGAGCACGATGGCCCCCGACCCGATTCTCGAGTTGGACGAGCCCATCGGGGACGCACCGGTCACCGTGGCGGACGCGGACGCGACTGACGAGCCGTTGTATCCGTTCCAATGGGACAAGCAGGACCTCCAGGTGGCCGACGCCCACGAGCAGACCCGAGGGGAGGGCGTTCGGGTGGCCGTCATCGACTCGGGCGTGGCCGCGGGCCATCCCGATCTCCCGAACGTCAATCTGGATCTGTCCGAAAACTTCAGCGGCGACGGCCTCGGAGTCGGCGCTCCGTACGGCGGCTATCACGGCACCCACGTGGCCGGCATCATCGGTGCGGATGATCAAAACGACGGAGGGGTCGTGGGCACGGCGCCGGGTGCCGAGCTCGTCGACTGTCGGGTGTTCGCGTTTGACGCCTCCGCACCGTTTTCGGTCATCCTCGCGGCGTTGAACCACAGCGTCGAGGTCGATGCCGACATCGCCAACCTGAGCCTGGGGGCGTACGCCCCGCGCCAGGACTACGTGGCGGAGGGCGGCTTCGGTCGGCTGTACGGACGCCAGCTCAACAAGGCGCTCACGAACGCCTCCAAGGAGGGAACGCTGGTGGTCATGTCCGCCGGGAACAATTCGGCCGACCTCCAGCACGACGGGCAGTGGATCAGCCTGCCAAACGAGGGGGCCAAAGGTGTCAGCGTGAGCGCGACCGGCCCGATCGGGTTCAACTGGGGTGGATCTGGCCTCGAGGCGCCGCCGCACAGCCCGGCGTTTTACACCAACTACGGCACCAACGCAGTCGACATCGCCGCGCCGGGTGGTGACGCCGACCTCGAAACGGATGATCCGAACTACTTCTACGACCTGGTCTTGAGCACGATCGCCGAGTTCGCCCGTGACGCGAATGACAACATCACCGGTGGGCCGTCGTTCGGCTGGGGCTGGGCCGCCGGCACCTCCATGGCCGCGCCAAACGTGGCGGGCGCCGCCGCGCTGGTGAAGGCGAACAATCCGGGGTACAACGCCAACCAGCTCGAGTCAGCTCTCAGGCGGGCGGCCTCGGTGCCCGCCGGGTACGACAAGACCTACTACGGCGCCGGCTACCTGAACATCCTCGACGCGCTCTGACGGTCTCGTCACTGCTGGTCGCCTCGGATGTCGAGGCGGCTCCGATGGCCTGGTTGACCGATCCAGCCAGCATCGCCATCAATTATGGCACCTCGGCCGTGGTCGGCGCCATGGAGTACTACGACGTCATCGAACGCCGCCACATGGTGCGCGACTTCGCGCCGAGGGGTGTCGACGACGCGGTGCTCGACCGGATCGTCCGCGCCGGCCTGACCGGGCCCTCGGCCGGCTTCACCCAGGGCTTCACCTTCCTGGTGGTGGAGGACGCATCCGACCGCGAGCGCTTTTGGGCGACGAACGAACACAACCCCCAGCCCGAGGGGGTCAGACGGGCCCCAGTCGTGATCGTCCCCTTCGCCTGCAAGGCCGCCTATCTGGATCGTTACGCCGAACCGGACAAGGGCTGGACGGACCGCGACGAGTCCC
>CAZCYF010000058.1:0-6972 GCA_964502835.1 uncultured Halobacteriales archaeon
TGGCTCTCGCCGCCGGAGAGCGTCGACGCCTCCCGATCGAGCGTCAGGTACTCGAGACCGACCTCGGTCATGAAGCCAAGGCGCGACCGGATCTCCTTGAGGATCTCCTCGGCGATGCGGCGATCCCGGTCGGACAGGCCCGCCTCGAGCCCCTCGAAATGCGCGAGGGCGTCCCCGATCGACATGCGGTTGACCTCGGTGATGGTGGTCGCGCCCACCTCGACCGCCCGCGAGGCGGGTCGGAGCCGAGTGCCGTCGCAGGCCGGGCAGGTGGTCACGGCCATGTAGTCGTCGATGTGATCGCGCGTTCCCTCGCTGTCGGTCTCGACGTACCGCCGCTCCAGGTTCGGGATCACCCCCTCGAACGGCTTTCGCTTCTCGCGCATCCCTGAGCGCGTCGACCGCCGAAAGGTGACGGGCTCGTCCGTCCCGTACAGGAACGCCCGCTGCACCGCGTCGTCGAGCTCGGTCCAGGGCGTGTCGACGTCGACGCCGAAGTGGGCGGCCACGCTGTCGATCCGCGTGCGATAGTACGATCGCCCGTAGCTCCATGGCTCGAACACGTCACGCAGCGGCTGGTCGGGGTCGCGGATGACGAGTTCCTCGTCGATCTCTTTCGTGACGCCGATCCCCTCACACTCCGGGCAGGCCCCGTGCGGGCTGTTGAACGAGAAGCTGCGCGTCTCGAGCTCCGGGATGTCGATGTGACAGCTGGGACACGCGAGCGCCTCGGAGAACTCGACGACCAGTCGCTCGTCTCCCCCGCCGGCCAGATCGCCCGTCGAGCGGGCCTCACGGCCGAGGTCGACGTCGGCCGGCGGGTCCGGGATGATCGCCTTGAGCACGCCGTCGGCCGTCTCGAGTGCGGTCTCGACGCTGTCGGTGAGGCGCGCCCGATCAGCCTCGCGGATGACGACCCGGTCGACGATGACGTCGACGGTGTGATCGTAGTTCTCGTCGAGGTCGGGGCGTTGCGTGGCGAGGTCGTAGCCCTCGCCGTCGACCTCGACGCGGGCGTAGCCATCGGCCACCAGCTCGTCGAAGCGGTCCTCGAACGCCCCCTTCTGGTCGCGGACGACGGGTGCCGCGACCATCGCCCGGGTCCCATCCGGCAGCTGGAGCAGCCGATCGACCATCCGTTCGGCGCTTTGTTCGCCCACCTCACGACCGCATTCCGGACAGTGGGGGACGCCGACGCGGGCGTACAGCAGCCGCAGGTAGTCGTGCAGCTCCGTCACGGTCCCGACCGTCGACCGTGGGTTGTTCGCCGCGTTCTTCTGGTCGATCGAGATGGCCGGACTGAGCCCCTCGACCCCCTCCACCTGCGGCTTGTCCATCTGGCCCAGGAAGTTCCTGGCGTAGGCGGAGAGGCTCTCGATGTACCGGCGTTGGCCCTCGGCGTAGATGGTGTCGAACGCGAGCGAGGACTTGCCCGAGCCGGACAGACCGGTCACCACCGTGAGGGCGTCTCGCGGGACGTCCACGTCGAGGTCCTTCAGGTTGTTTTCGCTGGCACCGCGGACCTCGATGTGCTCGGTCGGCATTCGAGGTTCCGTACTGGTTCCCCCGGGGTATAGGCATCGGTTCGGGGGGTCTCAGTCGGCCGCCGTCGACTCGGGCCGGTCGACGACGCTGTCGGTCCAGGTCCCCCGCAGGAACCAGACGGTCGTGATGATCGCCGACGCGACGTAGGAGATGGCCACCGCGTACCAGACCCCGACGACGCCGAGGCCCACGACGACCAAGAGGAGCACCGACAGGGGGATCCGCCAGACCCACAGCTCCTGGATGGACAGCACCATCGCCGCCCGCGTCGAGCCGCTGCCACGGATCGCCCCCAACAGCACCTGAAAGACCCCGAGGAAGACGTAGGCGGGCCCGGCGATCCAGATGTACATGGCGCCGATGTCGACGACCTCGTCGACCGGGACCGTCCCCTCGGCATTGGTCTCGACGAAGACGCTGACGATGGCCTCGGCGTTGAGATAGGCCCCGATAATGACCACGACGAAGACGGCGACGATCACCCCCGACGCGAGGTAAACCGACTGCTTGGCGCGATCCACCTGGCGGGCGCCGAGGTTTTGTCCGACGACCGTCTCGATGCCGCGTGAGAGCCCGAGGGCAGGCAGGAACATGAGCGAGGAGAGCCGGTTGACGATTCCGTAGGCGGCCACGGCATCGTCGCCGGCCAGCGCGATGACCGCCGTCAGCAGGGCCAGGCCGGTCGCCCGCAACCCCTGTTCGACGGCGATGGGTGCGCCGATGTCGACGATGGATCGGACGGTCTCGAGCTCGATCCAGAGGTCCGACAGGGCGGGTTGGAGCCCCACGTGCCCGGAAAAGAGCAGATACAGCCCGACGACTGCCGCGATCCCTCGCGCGACGATCGTCGCGATCGCGGCCCCCTCGACCCCGAGGCCGGTGAATCCGGTCGCCGCGAACAGGTCGGCCTGGAGCCCCTCGAGACCCACCATCGCGAACACCGGGTTGCCCTCGAAGCCGAGGATCAAGAACGGATCGAGCACGACGTTGATGCCGACGCTGATCGCCATCAGGTACAGCGGGGTCCGCGTGTCGCCCCAGCCACGGGACAGGGCGTCGAAGATGAAGAACCAGAACATGAAGAGGATCCCGCTGAAGATGATGCGGGTGTATCCCACCGCCATCTCGAAGGGCGGTGTCCCCGGCGTCGCCCCGACCAGCTGGAGCAACCACGGCGTCAGGACGATACCGATGACGGCGAACACGGCGGCGACGAGAGTCACGAAGCCGAGGGTCTGCCCGGCGACGTGGTCCGTGGCCGCGAAGTTCGAGGCGCCCTTGTGCTGGGCGACGAGGACCGTCCCGGCGACCGTCAGGCCGCCGCCGATGCTGACCATCAAAAAGATGATCGGCCACGAGTACGACAGCGCGGCCACCGGGTCGCCGCCGAGGCGCCCGACCCAGAACGTATCGGCCAGGTTGTACCCGACCTGCAGGAGCTGGGCGGCGACGATCGGGGCCGCCAGCAGCATCATCGGCCGAAAGAGACGCCCGTTGACGACGTCGACGGATCGATCGTCCCCGCGCGCCGGGTCCCCCTCATCGGGGGCGTCGGCGCTCATTGGGCTTCCGGCGTCAACCGGTCGCGCAATAGCGCATGGAGGGTCTCTGCGACCTCGGCGGCATACCCCTCGATGCCGAGGGTCACCTGGCGGGCCCGTGCGCCATCCATCGCCACGTAACACAGCTGCGCCAGGGCATCAGGGTCGACGTCGGGGTCGAACTCGCCCTGCCGTTGGCCATCAATGATGATCTCTGCGAACGCCCGCTGACCGACGGTGGTGCTTCGCCGGAAGGGGTCGCGAAAGCGGGGGTTGTGTGGGGCCTGCGAGCGCAGCTCTAACAGGGCCAGATGCAGGGAGGCCCGGTCGGTCTCGTCGGTCCCCACGGCGAACCAGTGCAGGTATTCGCGCAGGCGGTCCGCCGGGGGCGCATCGCTGCTTCGCAGCCGCTCGAGATCGGCCTCGAACTCGTCGACGAGCTGTTCGAGAAAGGCGACGAGGAGGTCCTCCTTCGTGTCGTAATGGTAGTGGAGGGAGGACTTCGAGAGCTCGCACTCGTCCGCGATGTCCTGCATGGTGACGTCCGCGAAGCCGTGGGCACAGACCGCACGGTAGGTGGCGTCCATGATCACCGCCTCGGGGTCGTCCTCGCCCATACTGACTGACTGGTCAGTCATGGCCACACTTGAACCTCACGTGTCGCACTCGACGACCATGCAGGGATGGGGCAGTACCGAAAGGAGCGAGGCCGACCCGGGGGCTACTGCTTGCCGAGTTTCTCGCGGCTGATGCGGACGCCGGTCGGGGTGACGATCAGCTGATCCTCGCCCTTCTGGACGATGTCGCCGTCGACCTCCCTGGCAACCTGGCGGAGCTCGTCGACGATGTGTTCGACCGTCCGGTCCTGGGTCATCAGACTCGTGATGTCGGCGATGACGATGTCTCCGTCATAGACGGCATCCTTGATGTCGATGGTGTGTTCTTTGCCGTCGATCTCGGCGATGTGCACCTCCATGATGGCCTCCTGGGGACCACCGTCGAGGTCGTCGATGTCGAGCTCGACGTAGTCCGCGGTCGTTCGGGACTCGCGGCCGCCGAGGAGACGATCCATAAAGCCCATGACTGGCACCATCCGGTCCATCGCAATAAGCGTTAACGTGACGCGGTGGCGACAACGGTTATCCAGATCCGCCCGGTACCATCCACATGGACCTCGAATCCAGCCTGGACGTCGACATCGAGCCCTCCGGTGTGAGCTTCACCTACCGTCTCACACACGTCGGTGACGGCCAGGTGTCGCTTCGATTTCGCAACGGCCAACGGATCGACGTCGTCGTCACGGGCCCCGACGATCGGGCGGTGTGGCGCGCGAGCGAGGGTCGGATGTACACGATGGCCCTCGGCTTCGTCACCCTCGATGCCGGTGAGACCGTCACGTTCGACGAGTGGTGGCGCGATCCCCCCTCCGGCCCGTATCGTGCCCGTGCCACGCTCGCCGCCGAGGCGGTCGATGCGCCGGCTACCGCCACCTTCGAGGTCACCTAAGACCCCTATGATTTTGAGGGTCTCAGACGAGACCAGCGGTATGACCTTCAGCATCTGTGTCCACGAACGATTCACCGACGACGAGGGGGCGGACCACGACCGGTTCGGCGTCGCCGTCACGACGCGGTTGCCGACCGTCGGGACGATGTGTCCCTTTGCGAACGAACACGGTGCCGTCGCGACGCAGAGCCTGGTCAACGTCGAACTCGGGCGAAAGGGCGTCGCGTACCTCGCGGATGGACTGGCCGTCGATGACGCGCTCTCGGCCCTCCTCAACGCCGACGACGGGGCCGAGAACCGCCAGTTACACGGTGTGGACGCCGAGGGGACGTTCGCCTTCTCCGGGGCCGAGTGCATCGACTGGTACGGCCACATCGAGGGTGCGGGCTACACGGTCGCGGGGAACCTCCTCACGGGGGAGGACGTCATCGAGGCCACCGCCAGCGCCTACGAGTCGGGGGGTCGCGAGCGCCCCCTGGCCGAGCGGCTGATCGATGCGCTGTCTGCCGGCCACGAGGAGGGTGGCGACAAGCGTGAGGAGTTGCGCGTCCAAAGTGCTGCCGTGCTCGTCACCACGACCGAAGACCACGAGATCCAGCCCTACTACAACGACCTGCGCGTCGACGCCACGGAGACGCCCGTGGCGGACCTCCGGGAGACGTACGAACTGGCCCGCGAGGGGTTCGAGACCGCCGTCGAGCTGTACGGTGACGCCTACGAGGACGACGACATCGGTACCGCCGAGTGACCGCTACCTGGGGTCGTGGCCGCGCCTCAGGGTTCGAAGCCGTACAGCTCGTCGCCGACGTGGTGGAGCGAATCAATCACCTTGCCCTCGGGGCCGAGCAGGTCCGCCCCCGGCACCCGCGATCGGCCGATCGCCAGGGCCTTGCCGTGGCTCTCCTCGCGGACGACGACGAGGTCGCCCTCGCCGATCGACTCGTCGGCCTCGACGACCCCGGGGCGCATGACGTCGGCGCCGTCGCTCACGAACGAGATGGCGCCGGCATCGACGGTCACCGTCCGTCGCGTGGGTTCGTACGCGTTCGCCCCGCGAACCGTCAGGAACGGCTCCTCGTCGACGTGAAACACGTGTACCTCGCCGTCGATCAGTACGACGTCGAACGCGACCGACTCGAGCTCGACGAGCTCGAAGGGGGCGTCCTCGGGAAGCTCGACACCGAGGGGCTCCTCCAGCGACCGTCGGAGCTCATCCACCGCGTCCGCGCGAAGGTGATGGCGCGACTTGATCTCCATGTCGACCGGCAGTGGAGGGAGGGGGATAAACCGTGCAGATTCCGCCCGATACGCCTTTCAGCCCCACCTCCGTAGCCGGGCGCATGGCTGGCGAGCGGGACGATGCCGAGGAGGTCGACCCCATCGAGATCGGCCCGGAACTGGCACGACAACTCGAGAACCGCCGCGCGGATCTGCTCGAGAAGTTCGAGATTCCCGATGCGTTCCCCGACGAGGTCCTCGAGGAGGCCGACGAGTGTGCGGCCGAGGCGACCGCCGACGTCGAACGGGCCCTTGATGACCGCGCCGATCGTCGCGACGTGCCGGCGGTGACGGTCGACCCGGCCGACGCCCAGGACTTCGACGACGCGATCGGTGTCGAGCACCTGGAGGAGGGCTACCGGCTGTGGGTGCACATCGCGGACGTCTCCCACTACGTGCGCCCGGGAACGGCCATGTGGACGGAGGCCAGACGCCGCGCAACCAGCGTCTACCTCCCGGACCACACCATCCACATGCTCCCGCCAGTGCTCGCCGAGTCGGTGTGCTCGCTGGTCCCCGGCGAGGACCGCCTCGCCCACACCGTGGAGATGGAGCTCGATGCCGACTCGCTCTCGTTCGACTCCATCGACATCTACAAATCGGTGATTCAAAGCGACGAGCGGCTCACGTACCGTGAGGCCGAGCGCCGCCTCGACGACCCCGACGCCCCCCGTCACGAGCAGCTCCAGACCGTCTACGAGCTGGCCGAACGCATGCACGAACAGCGCAAGGCCGACGGATCGCTCGTGCTCAATCCCCGACGCGACCGGGCGCACACCATCGTCGAGGAGTGCATGCTCAAGGCGAACAAGGCCGTCACTCACGAGCTCATGTGGAACCGGGGGATGGAGGCGATGTATCGCGTCCATCCCCAGCCGTCACCCGACGAGTGGGACGAGGCGCTTCGGGAAATCACCGAGCTCGAGGGGGTGTCGATCCCCGCCGATTCCCTGGACGACCCCCGCAAGGCCGTCAACGCCACCCTCGAGGAGGCACCGGAGCACCAGCTCGGGAAGATCCAACGCGCCGTGTTGCGGGTGATGCCCCGGGCGATGTACATGAGCGACCCCTTCGGCGGCCACCACGCGCTCAACTTCGAGAT
>CAZCYF010000059.1:0-5035 GCA_964502835.1 uncultured Halobacteriales archaeon
GCATGACGGCGTCCGCGCCGGCGGCGATCGCCTTGATGGCGTCGCCGGAGTAGCGAATACCGCCGTCGGCGATGACCGGGATGTCGTAGGCGTTGGCCACGTCGGCCACCTCGGCGACGGCCGTCATCTGGGGCATGCCGGCGCCGGTGACGACCCGGGTCGTGCAGATCGATCCCGGGCCGATGCCGACCTTGATGCCGTCGGCGAACGTGACGAGCTCCTCGGCGGCTTCACGGGTGCCGATGTTCCCGACGACGACATCGGCGTCGACGCTCGCCTTGATCTCCTTGGCCGACGCGATCACGTTGCGGTTGTGGGCGTGGGCACAGTCGATGAACAAGACGTCGGCGCCGGCGGCGTCGGCCGCCTCGGCGCGGTCGACCTCGAAGGGCCCCACCGCCACGCCGACGCGCAACATGTCGTTGTCGTCACGGACGGCATCGGGGTGTTCGCGACGTTGGAGGATGTTTTGCATCGTCACGAGGCCGACGAGGCGGTCGTCCGCGTCGACGATTGGGACCCGCTCGATCTTGTGGTCGTACATCAACTCGAGCGCTTCCCGGACGGTGACGTCCTCGCCGGCGGTGATCACCTCGTCCGTCATCGCCTCGCTGACGGCGTCCTCCTCGCCGACCTCGAGGTAGGGACGGATGTCGGTCCCGCTGATGATGCCCAACACCTCGCCCTCGTCGGAAACGACGGGCGCGCCGCTGACGCCCTCGTGTTCCATCATCTGGTCGACGCTCTGGACGGTCTGGTCGGGCCCGGCCGTGACCACGTCGCGAATGATGAGCTCGTCGGCCCCCTTGACCGCCTCCACCTCGGCGACGGTGTCGTCGATCGTCATGTTGCGGTGGATGACGCCCAGCCCGCCGCGTCTGGCCAGCGCGATGGCCATCTCGTGCTCGGTGACCGTGTCCATCGCGGCCGACAGCACCGGCACCGAGAGGTCCACCCGCTTGGAGACCTTGGTGGTCAGGTCGACCTCGTCGGGTTCGACCTCGCTCGCGGCCGGCCGGAGCAACACGTCGTCGAAGGTGAGCGCCTCCGGTACCCGCAGCTTGTCCGTGAAAAAGCCCGGAAGGGAGGAATCGTCCGCCATGTAAACGGTCCTCTGGCCGGCCTGAAAAGCGTTGCGAGACGGTGGTGTTCGGCGCTGTGTCGGCGCGACCCGACCCGGTATCGGTGACCGGCGCCGCCCGCGGACGACCGTGCCGTCACGTGGGTTCGTCGCGTCGGTCGGTGTCCCCCTCCTGCTCGGACCGACGCGTCGGCGCCGATGATCGGTCCGGATGGCCATGGACCTGGCCGATCGCTGATTGCCGATCGGTCACCGTGGTCTCACTGGTCTCCCTCGCGATGAAGTACCCGAGAACGAGGAGGCCCACGATCGAGAGGACGATCATGAGTACGATGGCGGCAGCAACCATGGATTGCGTGCATTGATCGAGGGAGGTGAACGCACAAAACTGCTTTGTGGCTCCGCGCGAAACGGCGGAGCATGTCCCCCGCTGGGTCCCCCGAGGAGAACGCCGACCGCCCCCGCTTCGTCCACTGTGCAGAGTGTGGTTCCAAGGCGCCGTCGAGCTGGTCCTTCTGTCGGTCGTGCAACGCGAGCCTTGACGACGCCCTCCATCCCGACGAGGTCGACCACGGCGTCGACACTCAGGTGTCCCGGACGATCGAGGAGACCGGCTGTCCGAAGTGTGGCCACGAGGAGGCGGAGGTCGACGAGATCGCCACCACCGGCTCCGGGGCGTCGAGGCTATTCGACGTCCAGAACCGGCGCTTCCAGGTCGTCAGCTGTACGAACTGTGGCTACTCGGAGCTCTACCGCGGCCAGGACTCGGACGTGATCCTCGATCTGTTCATCGGGTGAGCGCCCGTCCGAGCCGAACCACGTATGGCCGTCGTCACCGTTGGATCGACCATGACCGACGCCTACGTGGTCGACGCGGTCCGGACGCCGTTTGGCGACCGGGGCGGCTCGTTTCGCGACACCCACCCACAGGACCTCGCCGCCGCCCCGCTGTCGGCGCTCGAGGCGCGCGTCGGGTTCGATCCCGCCGTCATCGATGACGTCATCCTCGGGTGTGTCACGCCCGTCGGCGAGCAGGGGCTGAACATCGGCCGGGTCGCGCCGCTCGTCGCGGGCTGGGGCGAGGAGATTCCGGGCGTCCAGCTCAACCGGATGTGCGGCTCCGGCCAGCAGGCGATCAACTGGGCGAGCTCGACCATCGCCGCCGGACACCAGGACGTAGTCGTCGCCGGCGGCATCGAGCACATGACGCGCGTGCCGATGGGCGCCGATAGCCCGGCGGAGACGGGGCTGATGGGCGAGAGCGCCCTCACCGACGCCTACTTCGAGCACTTCGACGAGGTGACGACGCAGGGCGAGGGGGCCGAACGCATCGCCGAGGAGTACGGCGTCACCCGCCGGGAGGCCGACCGGCTAGCGGCCGACTCCCACCGGCGCTGGCAGACGGCCTGGGAAGACGGCCGCTACGATGACCAGCTCGTCCCCGTCGAGACCGAGCTCGATGGCGACGCGATCGTCGTCGAGCGTGACGAACATCCCCGCCCCGAGTCGACGGTCGACTCCCTCGGCGAGTTGCCCCTGGCCTTTCGTGACGCGGGTGAGGGCATCCACCATGCCGGCAACTCCTCGGGGATCGTCGACGGGGCGAGCGCGACGCTCATCGCGGGCGAGTCGGCGCTGGCGGCGAACGACTGGGAGCCGCGAGCGCGCATCGTCGATCACGTCGTCGTGGGCGTCGACCCGCTCACGATGCTCAAAGGGCCGATTCCCGCGACGCGGCAGGTGCTCGATCGGACGGGCCTATCGGTCGACGACATCGACCGCTTCGAGGTGAACGAGGCCTTCGCGTCGGTCGTGTTGGCGTGGCTCGACGAACTCGGCGCCGACTGGGACCGGACGAACGTCAACGGCGGCGCCATCGCCCACGGCCACCCCCTCGGCGCGACCGGCGCCGCGCTCGTGACGAAGCTCGTGCACGAGCTTGAGCGGATCGACGGCCGGTACGGCCTGTCGGCGATGTGCATCGGCTTCGGGATGGGCATCGCGACCGTCATCGAGCGGGTCTGAGCGACTGCGGGAACCGAAATCGCTTTTGACCCCGTGGCTAAACGAAGGGACACAGGGGCCGTGGCCTAGTCCGGAAAGGCGACTGACTCCAGAGATCGCACCCTCGGTGACGAGAGACTGATATACCGAGCGGCCGGCTGATCACCGTCCGCGATGACGACACTCTGGAGTTCCGAGGTCTCGATCGGAGTTATCAGTCAATCGGGGGTTCAAATCCCTCCGGCCCCATCTACATCTTGAGGTTTTTGGAGGATTACCTGACACGTTACGAATTCGATCACTGTGAGTTCTGCGGCCTCGCGATCGAGACGCCCGACCAGCCCTGCCCGGCACTTGACGCGGGGGTGTGTCAGCCGTGATCCTCAGAACCGAGACGGGTATCCGATGGACAGTCCACACTTGGAATCCAGTCCATGGTTGCTCGAAGCCCTCCGAAGGTTGCCGGCATTGTTACGCCGAGCGGGTGAGCCGGAAGTTCGGCAGCACGGACGCGCCCGGAACGATTAACACGCCGAGGCAAACGTCTCAAAACCGCCACCGGCCGGCTATTGCGGTGAGCGATCACCCGGGACGGCCGGTGGCCTAAAGCTGGAGTTCCCGGATTTTCGCGCACTGCTCCTCGGTGAGGAACGTCCCCTCGTCACCGGGGCCATTGTTCATCAAGTTCTCCTTTCCGGCCGGACCGGGATTGTCGCGGAGTTCGCCGATCACGTGGGCCACTTCGTGGGCCAAGGTCCGGTCGTCGCTACTCTGACAGGAGACAAGCGCCGCGTGTTCGTTTTGCGCGCCATCCGTGTCGTGCGACCAGGGGCCACCCTCCGAGGTCGGGCTGATTTCGCCGTATGCGCGTCCGGCGGCGCCGTTGATGTCCGGAACGTAGAAGACGTTGATACAGCCTCCCTGGAACGACATGTCGTCGTCCAAGACGTGCTTTGCGAGGGCATCCTCTTCGGCCGTATAGGCTGGGGTGTTGACCTTCTTGTCCTCCTCGGGGCTTTGCTCTTGCCAATCCGCCTTCGTCCAGTCGTCGAGCATCCCGTTCTCCGGGTGCTCGTCGACCTGGTCCCATTCCTCGGCGGTGATCTCCTCGTATTCCACCTGAAAGTTGATCGGTGGGCAGCACCACAGCGTATTCAGCGCGAAGATTCGTTCCATCTCCTGGACGTCGTGCTCGGCGTCGCGGTTCTTGCCCAGGTCATCGCCACACCCCTCCGTCACCCACACGCGGACGCAGATGTCCACCGGTGGCACCTTTTTGAGAGGGACGATCTCGAGCGACTCGATCGGTTCGAACCCCTCGAATGCGAGTTCCCACACTTGAACCTCGGTATGGTGCAGGCCCGCACTCGTCAGATGACGGAAGTTAAGTGTCGCCAAGCCGGTTGTCGGCGCGGTGTCGGCGTCCTCGGCCTCCGCCCACACGTAGACGCCGCCGTCGTCCTCTTGGGTCTGGATCGAAAAGCCGTTGTCCGGATCGGGATCCGTGACGCTATCGAGTTCGACGTCCTCCGAGTCGTAGGGGAAGAACACGTTGAACGACTGCAGCGGTGCGAAATTCAACGAGTGCAGTGTGATCGCGCTCCCGACCTCGCCGTCCTCGAGCTCGACGGCTCGTTGGGTCGACCCGATGAAGGGAAACTGGACCTCCTTCGTGGCCGAGAGGCCGGTTACGGTATCCCCGATGGTGACGGTAAGGCTCGCCCAGTTGTTCTCACCGGGGCTCGGATTGCCCTCATATAGAATGTTGTATTCTCTCGTAATGTTTTCATGCATATCGACGAGTTCGATCGTCGCGTCGGGATCATCGGCGGTGGCCTCGACGGCCTCCTGGGCCCTGGGTACGCTGTTGCCGTGTGCATCCACGACCGCGGCGTGGACGCTGGCGCTCAGACGTTCGGCGCCCAGCTCGGGCGGGCGGAAGTTGAAAAT
>CAZCYF010000059.1:5045-6513 GCA_964502835.1 uncultured Halobacteriales archaeon
AAAATCGCGATCGACTGGGCCGGCCCTGGCTCGAAGGCGATGTCGATCCAGAACTGCTCGCTGAGGGCGGTGTCGCCCCCCGATTCGGATTCGACGATATCTAGACGATGCTCGCCGGCGACCGTCGAGTCGATAGACACCTGATAGTCGCCCCCGCCGAGTTCATCGACCGGGGCTTCCCGGTAGCCGTCGCTGCCCTCCGTCAGGGACCCCTCGAGCACCAGACCCTCCACGGGCTCGCCCGTCTCGTCCGTGGCATGGATGTCGACCGTCGCCGTGTCAGCCCCGTCGGCCGTGAAGGGGCCGGACTCGGCCAGGGAGAGGTCTAGAGTAACTTGGATGAAAACGCGTTCGCCAGTGCGCCAGTAGTGGATGACATCCAGGAGCAATCCGGTTTGGATCACTCCATCACGCCAGTCCTGGATTGCTCGTACCAGCCCATCGGTGTCGATGTTTCCGTCTTCGTTCGCGTAGTCCTCCAGGCTACGCTCATCGTGTTCGTTATCCGGATCCCCGACATCCCCCCTGCCGCCGATCCCGGCCATCCCGAGGAGGCCGGCAAGCCCCTTCAATAGTCGCCGTCGGGAGGGTAGGCTCCCGAACATACCTGCGTGGGGTTCAACCGTTTTTATCATAAAACATGGTGATGTTTTATCGGCGATCGCAGGGGGTTCTGACGACACCGAGCGCCACGTAGCCTCCGGGTGCCCAGGGACTTCATCGCCCGGAGTCATCCGGGACGGACGCCCCTGATCGGTTCTCATCCCGGAGGCGACCGCGACAAAGGGCGATGCCAGCCTACGCGTCCGCACGCTTGGCGATCCACGCCTGCAGGTCCTCACAACGCTCCTTGCCGACCATCTCCTCGAGTACCGGACCGAAGTCACTCGGGGAGGTTTCGCACCGTCCCCTCGGCCAACCCGCGCTAGGTCATGGACAGCTGGGCCTGTTGGGGGACCAGCCCAAGGGAGGTGGCGTGACTCGCCTCCGAGTCGTGGATGTTGATAATCAGGTTCGGCGCCGTTGTTCGGCTCAATCACTCAAGGGCCAGCGGCTATGCACGCGATGTCGGTGGAGGCACCGCCCTCGGATAGCTACTGACGATGGCCAGGTCGGTCTCGAATGCTTCGGACGGAAGGCCGTAGGAGCGACAACTGCCTCCAGAGCTCGGGGGGTCGAAGACGACCCGACTAGGCGGAACTTGGTCGAAACGTCGGGCAACCAACCACCCGCCAGCGATAGTCACCACCAACTTTCTTGCGAAGTCGGCCGCTGCCCAAGGATATGTGTCGCTTTGCGGCCTACCACGGCCCGCCGATCCAACTCGACGAACTCCTGTACAAACCCGACCACTCGATCATCAACCAGTCCGTCGACGCCGAGGAACGCGAAGAGCCCCTCAACGGCGACGGCTGGGGCGTGGGCTGGTATGAGCCCGACCGGACGCCCGAACCCGCCGTCTACCGGG
>CAZCYF010000060.1:0-6417 GCA_964502835.1 uncultured Halobacteriales archaeon
ACGAGGAGACCGTCGCGCTCATCGCCGGCGGCCACACCTTCGGCAAGGTCCACGGAGCGGACGATCCCGATGAACACCTCGGCCCCGAGCCCGAAGCCGCGCCCATCGAGGAGCAAGGGCTCGGGTGGACACACGAGTTTGACGACATCGGCGGGATGATCACGAGCGGGATCGAGGGGCCCTGGACCGACGACCCGACCCAGTGGGACATGGGGTACGTCGATAACCTGCTGGATCACGAATGGACCTCGGTCAAAGGCCCCGGGGGTGCGTGGCAGTGGCATCCGATCGAGGCGGACGACATCGAACACGCCCCCGGCGCGCAGGACCCCTCGAACACCGAACAGCCGATGATGTTGACGACGGACGTCGCCTTGAAGCACGACCCGGACTACCGCGAGGTGCTCGAACGGTTCCAGGACCACCCCGAGGAGTTCCAGGACGCCTTCGCCCGGGCGTGGTTCAAGCTTCTCCATCGCGACATGGGCCCGCCCGAGCGGCACCTCGGCCCGGAGGTCCCGGACGAGGTGATGATCTGGCAGGACCCGATCCCAGACGCCGAGTACGACCTGATTGGCACTGAAGAGGTGTCAGAACTCTCGGCGGCAATCCTCGATTCGGAGCTCTCCGTTGCCCAACTCGCCAAGACCGCGTGGGCCTCGGCATCGACGTACCGCGACAGCGACAAACGCGGCGGGGCGAACGGCGCCCGGATCCGGCTCGAACCCCAGCGCCACTGGGAGGTCAACGAGCCGGAAGAGTTGGCGACCATCCTGGACACCTACGAGGCGATCCAGGCGGAGTTCAACGGCTCCCGAACCGACGACGTCCGCGTCTCCCTCGCCGACCTGATCGTCCTCGGCGGCAACGTCGCCGTCGAGCAGGCGGCAGCCAACGCCGGGTACGACGTCGAGGTACCGTTCGAACCGGGTCGCACCGACGCCACCCAGGAGCAGACCGACGTCGACTCCTTCGAGGCGCTCGAACCGAAGGTCGATGCCTTCCGAAACTACCTCGGCGGCGAGTATGACGACCTGAACGGCTCACCCGAGGAGCGGATGGTCGACAAGGCCGAGCTGTTGAACCTGACCGTCCCCGAGTTGACCGTGCTGGTCGGTGGCATGCGCGCGCTCGGGGCGACCTACGGCGAGACCGACCGCGGCGTCTTCACCGACCGTCCGGGCACGCTGACGAACGACTTCTACGTCAACGTGCTCGACATGGACTACGAGTGGGTACCGGTGGACGAGGCGAAGGAGGTCTTCGAGATTCGTGACCGTGAGACCGGCGCGGTCGAGTGGGAGGCCACTCGCCTCGACCTCATCTTCGGATCGAACGCCCGCCTTCGCGCGTACGCCGACGTCTACGGGGCCGACGACGGCGAGGCACAGATGGTCGAGGACTTCGTCAACGCCTGGAGCAAGGTCATGCGCCTCGATCGGTTCGACCTCGAATAAGATCGGACCGCCTCTCGCGACGCCCGTCGCGGCTGCGCAATCCCCGCGAAGTTACTCACGTCTCGGGACCCACCATCGAACCGAACGTCGACCGTCCACTGACCGTCGCGATGTGGATGATGAAGTGCCATCCGGGCATCCGTTCCACCCGGAGTGAATACATGGCGGATCGAACACGGTCGAAGCGGACGAACGCCCTCGGTGCCGGCATTGGCATCGGTGTGGGCATCGGTGCCGGGTGGGGGATCGTCATGGCGACCATCATGGATGGAGAGATCACCACTGGCTTGACGATCGGCGCCGGAGCCGGACTCGTGATCGCGGTACTGTCGGGTGCGGCGGTTCTCCGGATGGCCGACGATGGCGGGTGAGCGGTGCCCCCAGGCCGACGACGGGGGGCACGCGAACCAAGCTCCTGCTGTGGGTCGATCGAGCGGACCCGCGGCGTGACATCACGCCGACTCGGACGAGGTGACACCCGCGAACGGTGGCAACGGCGAACACCCGCTCAGGTCTCGATGGGTAGTTCCTCGAGCGGGCGCTCGTGGGCGAAATGGACGGTCAGCTCCACGTCGATCCCGTCCCTGCTGGCGAGGATGGCCGCCCAGGCCCGGTGATTGCCATCGAGCGTGACCGGCGGCCAGCACTCGTCGAAGTGGCGGACCACGATCGCCCCGAGGTCGTGTTCGGGGAGCATTCGTCGAAACCGTCGGACGGTTGCGACCGCATCGGGGAAATCCGTGGAACGGTCCGCCGTGCGCAGCCGGTCGATCGCCTCGGCGAGTCGCCCCTGGTTCGTGAGCGCGTTGCAGCCGATGCTGGGATACGGATCGAAGTTGCCGACGGCACTCCCGCTGACGACCAGGGACGTCCATGCGGGACTGCGGACGGTGGCGTACCTGATGGGTTCCTCGTAGGTCTCCCCGAGGGCCTCGATCAGTCGAGTTCGCTCCCAATCGCTCGGGTCGGCGTCGGGATACTGGTCCTTTCGTGCCTCGCGACGAATCCACTGGCGGAACACCTCGGTGTCGTCGAGCTCGTCCGATCGCCGCCGGCACGCGATCATAGCTGGCCGGGATCGAGGGACCTGCCGACCAAATCGTTGGTGCTTTCGGTGCGTCAACCCAGGAACCGCTGCCGATTCACCGCGCACAACCCCCACTCCCACGGATCCTCGACGCGGATCCACCCACTAAATCGGCTCCGGGGCATCCATCCACACCGACTGGATGCCAGAGGTAATTACGCCCTGCCCGCCGGGTGCACGATGGCGACCCACGGGAGTCGCGTCGTTTGACCTCCGGCTCAAGGTTCAAACGGCCCCCCGTCCAACCCAGCCCCATGAAGGCCGTCAATCCGGCCACCGGCGAACACATCGCCACCTACGACGTCCCGGAGGAGGCTGCCGTGGATGGAATGTTGAACCGAGCCCAAGCGACGTTCCAGACGTGGCGAGAGCGATCCCTCCGCGAGCGCGAGCAACGCATCGAGGCGGCCGCGACGGTGCTTCGCGAGCACAAACGATCCTACGCCGAGACGATCACTCGCGAGATGGGCAAGCCGATCTCCCAGGCCGAGGCGGAGGTCGAGAAATGTGCCTGGGTCTGTGAGCATTACGCCGAACACGCCGGTCGGTACCTCCAGCCGACGCACCATCCGAGCCCGCCGGGAACCGGGGTGAAGACGGTGTACGAGCCATTGGGGCCGGTGCTCGCGGTCATGCCCTGGAACTTCCCCTTCTGGCAGGTGTTTCGCTTCGCCGCCCCGTATCTCACCGCCGGCAACGTCGGCGTGCTCAAACACGCCTCGAACGTGCCCGGCTGTGCGACGGCGATCGAGGAGGTGTTCCGCGAGGCCGGGTTCCCCGAGGGGGCGTTTCAGGCGCTGTTGCTCCCGTCCGACCGGGTCGACGACGTCATCGCGGATCCTCGCGTGACCGCCGTGACGCTGACGGGCAGCGGCCCCGCGGGCCGGGCGGTCGCCGCGACCGCCGGTCAGTCGCTCAAAAAGTCGGTCCTCGAACTGGGTGGGAGCGATCCGTTCGTGGTCCTCGATGACGCCGACGTCGATCGCGCGGCGGAGGTGGGCGCGTGGGCGCGCAACCTCAACGGCGGACAGTCGTGCATCGCGGCGAAGCGCTTTGTGGTCCACGCGGACGTCTACGACGCCTTCCTCGACCGACTGACGGCGGAAGTCGAGGAGCTGACCGTCGGCGATCCCATGGACGACGCGACGGAGGTCGGCCCCCTGGCACGGCCGGACCTCCTCGAGGACCTGCGAGCCCAGGTCGAGGCGAGCGTCGACGCCGGCGCACGGGTCGTCACGGGTGGCTCACCGATCGATCGTGAGGGCACCTTCTTCGAGCCGACGGTGCTCGCCGACATCCCCGAGGGGTGTCCGGTCGACAGCGAGGAGACCTTCGGGCCGGTGGCCGCCGTCTACCGGGTCGCGGACGAGGCGGCGGCCATCGAGAAGGCCAACGACACGCCCTTCGGCCTCGGTGCGAGCGTCTGGACCGAGGATCGCGACCGCGGCGAGCGCCTTGCCCGCCGGATCGATGCCGGGTGCGTCTACGTCAACCAGCTGGTCAAATCCGACCCGCGCGTGCCCTTCGGTGGGATTGGTGAGTCGGGCTATGGCCGCGAGCTCGCCGGTGCTGGCATCCGCGAGTTCGTCAACCGCAAGACGGTGTGGGTCGAATGAAAGCCTCTGACCTCCTGGTCGCCTGTCTCGAGCGCGAAGGTGTCGAGTACGTGTTCGGCCTGCCGGGCGAGGAGATGGAGGATCTCCTGTTCTCGCTTCGGGATTCGTCGATCACGTTCATCCCCGTCCGCCACGAGCAAGGGGCGGCGTTCATGGCCGACGTGCACGGTCGCCTCACCGGCGAGGCCGGCGTCTGTCTCGCGACGCTCGGACCCGGTGCGACGAACCTCGTCACCGGGGTGGCCGACGCCCACCTCGACAAGAGCCCCCTCGTGGCGATCACGGCCCAGGGCGGTCTCGAACGGCTCCACCAGGAGAGCCACCAGGCGGTCGACGTGGTGCGGACCTTCGAGCCGATCACGAAGTGGAACACCCAGCTGGACAGCCCGGACATCGTCCACGAGGCGGTCCGCAAGGCGTTCAAGGTGGCCGAGCACGAGAAACCTGGCGCGACACACCTCGAACTGCCGGAGGACGTGGCCGCATCGCAGACGTCGGCGCGGCCGTTGCCATCCCGCGATCGCGTCCGCCATGGTGCGCCCAACGCCGACGATCTGGACCGGGCGACCGCCTGCCTCGCCGACGCGCAGCGACCGCTCGTCGTCGCCGGCAATGGCGCCGTCAGGGCCAGGAGTGCGACCCAGCTTCGAGCCTTCGTGGAGGCCACCGACGCGGCCGTCGTCTCGACGTTCATGGGCAAGGGGGCGGTCTCCGACGACGATGAGCGCTCGCTTATGACGCTCGAGTCCGGATCCGACGGCCAGCCGGCAGCGGCAGCCGATCGGGCCGACCTCGTGGTGACGGTCGGGTACGACATCGCGGAACACGATCCCGCCGGCTGGCGGCCGTCGGGGACCCCGCTCGTCCACGTCGACACCGAACAGGCCGAGGTCTACGAAGCCTACGAGCCTGACGTGGAGCTCGTGGCGGACATCGCCCAGTCACTTCGGGCGCTGACCGAGCGCGTCCTCGCCGAGGAGCTGACCTTCGAGGCAGGCTGGTTCGACGACCTCCGGGAGACGATCCTCGACGAGCTCGCCAAGCAACCCGAGGCCGAGGCACCGTTTACGGTCCGCGGGGTGATGCCGCTACTCCGGGACCTCCTCGCCCCCGAGGACGTGCTCATCTCCGACGTCGGCGCGCACAAGATGGCGATCGCCCAGGCGTACCCAACCTATCGCCCGAACACGTGCATCATCTCGAACGGACTGGCCTCGATGGGGATCGCCGTCCCCGGCGGCGTCGCGGCCGCGCTCGCCGTCGACGAGGACGTCCTCGTGGCGACCGGCGACGGGGGATTTCTCATGAATGCCGCCGAGATCGAGACGGCAACACGCATCGGGGCCGAGTTCACCGTCGTCGTGTTCAACGATGACGACTACGGACTGATCTCGGACAAACAACGCGACCACACGGGCGAGGCGTTCGGCACCACCCTCGACAACCCGGATCTGCCCCGCTTCGCCGAGAGCTTCGGCATCGACGGCTATCGACCCTCGACCCGTTCGGAGCTCCGGTCGGCCCTTGCGGACGCCATCGGGGGTGGCCTCTCCCTCGTCGAGATTCCGGTGCAGTGACCGACGCCCGGCTCCGGTGCACCGCAGATACGGCCGGCCGACAATCTTCGGCTGAATCCTGAAAAGGCTCGAACGATTACGACCACCTGATGCCTACGACAGGCGAGACCGCCCCGACCTTCCAGGCAACGCTCGGCACGACCGATCACGAGCCGTTCGATCTGGCCGATCACCTCGGCGACGGGCCCGTCGTCCTGGCCTTCTTCCCCGGCGCGTTCACGCCGCCGTGTACGAACGAGATGATCGCGATACAAGAGCGCCTGGACCGGTTCGAGGCGGCCGGCGCGACCGTCTTCGGGATCAGCGCCGATTCACCCTTCAGCCAAGCGGCCTTCGCCGACGAGCACGGCCTCACGTTCGACCTCGTGAGCGACATGGCTGGTGCGGCCATCGACGCCTTCGATGTCGGTATCGACATCGCCGAACTCGGCCTGCACGACATCGCCAACCGGGCGGTGTTCGTGATCGACGCCGACGGCGACGTCGCCTACACCTGGGTGGCCGACGACCCCACCAGCGAGCCACCGTACGAGGAGGTCCTCGATGCCGTGACCGGCGTAACAGCGACGTAGCGTCCGGCCCACCATCGACCAAACCGAATCGCCGCGGACGACCGCGATCGTGCGGTGGATCGGTTCCGGCTCGACCCCAGTCGACACCGCGAGTGGACCCGCCCCGAT
>CAZCYF010000061.1:0-5806 GCA_964502835.1 uncultured Halobacteriales archaeon
CGCTGGGCGCGGCCATCCAGGGCGGCGTGCTCGCGGGCGACGTCGACGACATCGTCCTGCTCGACGTCACGCCCCTCAGCCTCGGCATCGAGGTCAAGGGCGGCCTGTTCGAGCGCCTCATCGAGAAGAACACCACCATCCCGACCGAGGAGTCGAAGATCTTCACCACGGCCGCGGACAACCAGACCTCCGTGCAGGTGCGCGTCTTCCAGGGCGAGCGCGAGATCGCCGAGGAGAACGAACTGCTCGGCGAGTTCATGCTCGCGGGCATCCCGCCGGCGCCCGCCGGCACGCCACAGATCGAGGTGACCTTCTCGATCGACGAAAACGGCATCGTGAACGTCTCCGCGGAGGATCGTGGCACCGGCGAGTCCGAGGAGATCACGATCGAGGGTGGCGTCGGCCTCTCCGACGAGGAGATCGAGGAGTTGAAACAGGAGGCCGAGGAGCACGCCGAGGAGGACGAACGCCGCCGCGAGCGCATCGAGACGCGCAACGAGGCCGAGGCGACGGTCCGTCGCGCGGAGACGCTGCTCGAGGAGAACGAGGAGACGATCGATGCCGACCTCGCCGAGGAGATCGAGGCCGCCAAGGACGACCTGGAGGAGCTGATCGAGGAGGACGCCGACATTGAGGAGCTCCAGGATGCCATGGAGGCGCTCACCGAGACCCTCCAGGAGATCGGCAAGCAGATGTACCAACAGGCGGCCCAGGCCGAGGCCGGCCCCGGCGGAGCCGGGCCCGGCGGCCCGGGCGAAGGGGCGTTCACCGGCGAGGGTCCCGACGACGAGGAGTTCGTCGACGCCGACTTCGAGGACGTCGACGAGGACGACGAATAGCCCCGCTTTCGGGCGCGATCGGGCTGGCAGCTTGCGAACCGTTTATTGGTTCGGTCGTCGAAGTCTCCATCGATGAGTTCCACGGAGCACCTCCAAGAGTGCGACGACTGTACGCCCCCGGCGGACGCGTTCGCGCTCGTGAGCGACGAAACCCGGGTGGCCATCCTCGAGGGGCTCTGGCGGCTCGGCGGGCCGGTCCGGTTCTCCGAGCTGCGCGAGGAGGTGGGCATGCGCGACAGCGCCCAGTTCAACTACCACCTCGGCAAGCTCACCGGTCAGTTCGTCCGCAAGGACGACGACGGCTACGAGCTGATGAACGCCGGCCAGCGGGTGGTGCAGTCGATCCTGGCGGGCTCGTTCACCGAGCATCCCAGCCGCGAGATCGCCATCGACGACCCCTGCGTCATCTGTGGCGGCACCCTCGAGGCGACGTATGCCGACGAGGAGCTGACGATCGCGTGCGTCGCGTGCGGCCACGGCCACGGCTCGTACACGTTTCCCCCCGGTGGCCTGCACGACCGGACCGACGAGGAGGTGCTGTACGCGTTCGACCAGCGCGTACGCCACCTCCACTGTCTCGCGAAGGACGGCGTCTGTCCGGCGTGTAACGGGCGGATGGTCACCACGATCGAGCGCGGCGGCGAGTGCTGTCTCGGGGCCAGGGTCAGGGCGACGCACGCTTGTCGCCAGTGTGGCCACGAGCTGTGCTCGGCGGTCGGCCTCGGCTTGCTCGACCACTCGGCGGTCGTCACGTTCCACGGCGATCGCGGCGTGGCCCTGTCGACGACGCCATACTGGCAGCTGCGCTGGTGTGTGGACGACGCCCCGGTGTCCGTCGTGTCGACCGATCCCTGGGAGGTCACCGTCGAAATCTCCTGTCAGGGCGACGTGCTCGCGGTCACGTTGGACGAGGACCTGCGCGTCGTCAGTACCGAGGAGCGCGTCGACGCCGTCGAGGCCTGATCGCCGGCCAGTCCCCGGATTCGTCCCGTCAGTTCATTACTAGGTTCCTACAGGAGCATGCTTCAGTAAGCCAGTCTACAGAAATATCATTCAGATTATACTTATGGGGGTTGGGGGTGTAGGCTTACTTGCAATGACACACACTCCCCTTGCTCGCCGGCCCGACCCACAGGGCGTCGATGCGCGCACCTTCACCCGGTTCATGCTGGTGACGCTCCTGTTCGTCGCACCGCTTTTGGCGATTGCCTACCCGTTCGTCGTCGTGACCGTCGCGCTCGCCGCCACCGGCATCGTGGCCGGCCTCGGCCTGTTGCACCTGCACCGACGGCGCCGCCTGGGTCGGACCAGGACGGTCTGTCTGCCCGGTGCGTCCGTCTGCGTCGAGGTGTAGCCCGACCGGCTGACGAGGCGCGTTTTTCAAGTAACTCGCGGTGGTATCGGTGGTTGAGCGATGAGCGAGGACTTCTATGACGTCCTGGGCGTCGACCGCGACGCGTCCGAAGAGGAGATCAACCGGGCCTTTCGCAAGAAGGCCGCGAAGTACCACCCGGACGTCAGCGATGAACCGAACGCCGAGGAGACGTTCAAGCGGATCAAGAAGGCCAAGGAAGTCCTCACCGACGAGGAACAGCGCCAGCTCTACGACCAGCTTGGCCACGAGCGCTACCTCGAGGCCGACAAGGCCGGTGCCACCGAGGAGGGCGCCCGCGGCGGCTTCGGCGGCGGGGCCGGTGGGCCGTTCGGCGGTGGCGCCGCCGGCGATCCATTCGGCGATGGCCCCTTCGGCGACATCTTCGAGCAGTTCTTCGGCGGCGGTGGTGGTCGCCAGCGCCGGCGGTCCCAGCAGGGTGCGGACCTCCGCACGACGATGCGCCTCGACCTCGAGGAGGCCTACCGAGGCGTCACCAAGCGCATCACCGTCAATCGCCCGGAGCCCTGCGACACCTGCGACGGCAGCGGCCACCCGCCCGACGCCGACGTGCAGACCTGTCCGCAGTGCAACGGCCAGGGCCGCGTCACCGAGGTGCGTCGTTCACCGTTCGGACAGGTCCAACAGACCACGACCTGCCCGCAGTGTGAGGGCGAGGGCCGGCTGTACTCCGCGACCTGTGGTACCTGCGGCGGCGATGGGCTGGTCCAGCGCGAGGCCACCCTCGAGGTGAACGTCCCCGAGGGAATCCGCGACGGTCAGACGCTGCGCATGGGCGGCGAGGGTGCGCCCGGCGAGGCCGGTGGCCCGCGCGGCGACCTCCTGATCGAGGTGCGCATCGCGGACCATCCGACCTTCGAGCGCGACGGCAACACGCTGTATTACCCGCTCGAGCTCTCGGTACCGCAGGCCGCACTGGGTGACACCGTGACCATCCCGACCCTCGACGGCGAGGTCGAGCTGGACGTGCCCGCGGGCACCCAATCTGGTGACCGGTTCCGCCTGGACGGCAAGGGCATGCCCCGCCTCGAGCGCCGCGGCCACGGCGACCTCGTCGTGCAGGCCGAGGTGGTCGTCCCGACCGACTTGACCGAGGACGAACGCGAGGCGCTCGAGGCGCTCGCGGAGGCGAGCGGGGAGACCCTCGACGTGGACGAATCGCTGTTCGATCGGATTCGCGAATCCCTCTGAACAAACGAGGCGTCTCGCCGAGCGGACAGGCCGTCCGGCTCAGGCCGGGACGGTGGTCCGTTCGAGCAGCTCGAACGTCTCGGTCATGAACGCCGGCAGGTCGCTCGGAACGCGCGAGGTGACGACGGCGTCGTCGACCACGACCGGCTCGTCGAGGTAGGTGGCGCCGGCGTTCTCGATGTCGACTTCAAGGCTCCAGTAGCCGGTGATCTCGCGACCCTCGATGACGTCGGCGCTGATCAGGAGCTGGGCACCGTGGCAGATCGCGGCGATGGGCACCTCGAATGCGTCGAAGGCGGCGACGACGTCCGCAGCCATGGGGGCCTCGGTGCGAAGGCGCTCGGGCGAGTCGCCACCCGGGATGACGAGCAGGTCGAAGGACTCGGCCCACTCCTCGGGCGTGCGCTCGTCGACCGTCCAGTCGACGTCGAACGTGTAGCCGTGCTTGCCCTCGATGGCGCCCTCCTCGGGGGCGACGAGGTGGACGTCCGCCCCGTACTCCTGGAGGCGGTAGTAGGGGTAGCTCAGTTCGCTGTCCTCAAACCCGTCGGTGGCTAGGATAAGTGCCTGCATAAGTCAGTTACAGGTGTGGTGGCGGTTCTATAAAAATATATCGGCACCGAGGTCGCTATCGCGCCGCCGCGATCTCCTCGATGGCCTCGGGGTTCTCGATGCTGCTCAGATCGCCCGGATCCTCGCCGAGGTGGGTGGCCTGGATGGCCCGGCGGACGATCTTGCCGCTTTGAGTCATCGGGAAGGCATCGACGAACCGCAGCCCCTTCGGCCGGAACGGCTTGCCGAGCTCGGCGGCGACCTGGTCGAGTAGCTCCGCCTTGATCTCGTCGCTCTCCTCCACGCCGGGCTCGGTGATGACGTAGGCGACGACCGCCTCGCCGGTGGTCTCGTCCGGGACGCCGATGGCCGCCGCGGCGGTCACGGCGGCGTGGTCGATCAGTGCCCCCTCGACCTCCGCGGGGCCGACCTTGCGACCGGCGACGTTGAGCGCGTCGTCGGCGCGGCCGTGCAGGAACCAGAGCCCGTCCTCGTCCATCTGGGCCCAGTCGCCGTGGTCCCAGAGGTCCTCCCACGTGGACCAGTACTCCTCGAGGTAGCGCTCGTCGCCCCCCCAGAGCGACTTCGTCATCGAGGGACACGAATCGCGCGCGACGAGGTAACCCCGTCGGTGGTCGTCCCTGATGCTCTCGCCGGCCTCGTCGACGATGTCGACGGCCATGCCGAGGCCGGGTCCGCCCAGCGTACAGGGTTTGAGCGGCTGGATCGGCATCGGCATCAGGAAACAGCCGCAGATCTCCGTGCCGCCGGAGATGTTGATGATCGGCGTGTCGCCCCCGCCGACGCGATCGAAGAACCACCGCCAGGACTCCGGATCCCAGGGCTCGCCGGTCGAGCCGAGCAGGCGCAGCGTCGAGAGGTCGTGGCCCTCGAGCCACTCGTCGCCGTACTCCCGGAGCGCACGGATCGCCGTCGGCGAGATGCCGAAGACGGTCAGGCCGTGGCGGTCGATCATCGACCAGTAGCGGTCCGGCTCGGGATGGTCGGGCGCGCCCTCGTACATGAAGATCGTCCCGCCGAAGGTGTGGTTGCCGATGAGCATCCACGGGCCCATCATCCAGCCGATGTCCGACACCCAGAAGAAGCGGTCGCCCGGCTGGTGGTCGAAGCCGAAGTAGATCTCCTTCGCGCACTGCGCGAGGACGCCGGCGTGGGTGTGGACGATGCCCTTGGGTGTGCCGGTCGTGCCCGAGGAGTACAGCAGCATCGACTCCGCGTCCGACGGCAGCGACTTCGTGTCGTACGTGGCGTCTCGTTCGCTGACGGCGTCGGCCCATCGCATGTCGCGACCGTCCGTCCAGGGGACGTCCTCACCGAGGCGGTCGTAGACGACGGTCGTCTCGACGTGGCCGGCGGCGTCGATCGCCGCGTCGGCCGTCGCCTTCAGGCGGACGGCGTCGCCGCGGCGGTAGAACCCGTCGCCGGTGAAGAGGACCGCACATTCCGCGTCGTCGATGCGCGTCGCGACCGCGTCGGTGCCAAACCCCGAGAAGATCGGCACGGCGATCGCACCCACCTTGAAACAGCCATACAGGATCGACACCACCTCGGGGACCATCGGCATGTACAGCCCGACCGTGTCGCCCGTGGCGACCCCCTCGGCCTCGAGGAAGTTCGCGACGCGGTTGGCCTGGCGGTGTAACTCGTGAAAGGTCACCTCGCGCACCTCGCCGGGCTCGCCCTCCCAGATGACGGCCACGTGGTTGCGCGCGCCGTTGTCGGGGGCGGCGTGGCGGTCGAGCACGTTGTGCGCGATGTTGAGCTCGCCGCCGGGATACCAGTCGGTGAACTGCGGGCCGTCCGTGTCGTC
>CAZCYF010000062.1:0-5389 GCA_964502835.1 uncultured Halobacteriales archaeon
ACGCAAACGGCACGTACGAGAGGCCGGCGATCCAATCGATGAGCGCCACGCCGGGAATCACGACGGTGCGAAGCTCGGATGGGGCCGGTCAAAAGCCTTTATCGCCGTCGTGAGCGGATACCCGGTGTAGCATCTGACCTCGGGGACGGCGGGCGCCTGCACTGGAGGTATACATCGAGGGAGGTATCCCCGCCCAGGGTCGCTACAAGGACCCGCCGATCAGCTAGGCGCCTCGCCGACGAGGTGGTCATACGCCTCGAGGACGGCCTGCAGCTCCTCGGTGTCGCCGCCGCGGTCGGGGTGGGCCTCGAGGACGCGCTCGCGATAGGCCGCCTCGACCTCGTGCCGGTCGGCGTTCACCTCGAGGCCGAGGCGGGCGTACGCCCGTTCCTCACCACGGGGCTGACCGCCAGTGGGTGACCGCCGTCGTCCACCAGACGTGTCGAACGGGAGACGAGGACCGATCCGGTCGCCCGGCAGCTCGTGTTCCAACAGGACGGCCGTGTGGCCGGCCGCCTCGAGGCCGAGGTAGGCGCGGGCGTCGAAGGTGACCGCCACCTGCCGGCGAGGCAGCCAGAAGTCGACGTCGTGGCCGGCGACCGTCTCGCGCTCGGTGAAGTCCTCGCCGAGGCCGACCAGGTACGCGCGCACCTCGGCGCGACGCGGCCCGTGCGGGTCACCACCAGCGCCCTCGGGTCCGGGGCCGTCGAACCGGCGCATCCCGACCGCGAACGCCGCCCAGACGCCGACGGCAGCCAGCAGGCCGAGTGCGAACCCGGCCACGAGCCACCCCGGCAACCCGCCGATCGCCATGGTAACACCTGCGCGGGCGAGCGAAAAGAGCCCTCCGGCCGGCGGGCGCAATCCTTAGGCGGGCGAGCCCCGCACGGGCTGGCATGATCGAGAGCGACTGGGGGCGCTGGCTGGTGGACGCGATCGAGTCGGCCGACCCCGAGGGGATGGCGGCGTGGTACCTCGGCTGTAACGGCCTGGCGGTGACGAGCGGCCGGACGACACTGTACGTCGATCCGTACCTCGGTCTGGGCGACCCACCGCGGACTGTCCGCATGGTGCCCGTGCCGTTCGCGCCGGGGGCACCCACCGCCGCCGACGCCATCCTCGTCACCCACGAGCACACCGACCACCTCCACGGGCCCACCCAGGGGCCGATGCTGGCCCAGACTGGTGCCACGCTGTATGCCCCCGACCACGCCATCGACCTGGTTCACGAGCGTGCCTGGCTCGAGACGTACGACATCACGGCGAACCAGCTCGTGGCCGTCGCGCCCGGTGAGACGATCGACCTCGACGATCTCGCCGTGGCGGTCCACCCCGCGAGCGACCCGGACGCCGAGGCGCCCGTGGCGTACGCGATCGACGACGGCTCCCGGACCCTCGTCCACCCCGGCGACGCCCGCCCCTCGGCGACGATGGCCGACATCGGCGCCGCCCACGACGTCGACCTCGCGGTTGCCGCCTTCGGCTCGCGGGGATACATTCCCGACAAGCACACCGGCGAACCCACCGCCACGACCTGGTACAACGACGCCAACGACGTCATCGAGCTCGCCCAGCAAGTCGGCACCACGCGGCTGGTGCCGACCCACTGGGACATGTGGAAGGGCCTGACGGCCGACCCGACCGCCCTGCTCGCCCACGCACGCAGCGTCACGCCCCCGGCGCGCGTCGACATCGTGGAGATCGGCGACCGGCTCGACCTGCCTGCGGTCGACGAGACTTAATTTTGATAATCTGCCCGACTATTTATGTGAGCCCTCGGGCAACGTCGACCCATGTCAAGCACGGCCAACCAGGACGAAGGACTTGAGGTCTCCTCGGAGGGCGTTTCGGTCCGAAAACACCGCGCCGGCGACGCGTTCCCGGTGCCGACGGTGCGCTTTGAGATCACCTCAACCCGAGACGACCCGGCGACGGTGACCATCGCCGAGCGAATCCCCGACGGGTTCTCGATGGACACGATCGGCTTTCACGCCGAGTACGAAAGCGACAACTGGACGGCCTACCAGAACCGCCGCATCGAGTTCCAGCGCCAGATCCACCCCGACGAGACCGTCGTCACCCTGTATGGCGTCCGAACCGACGATCCGAGCGACATCGAGGCGTTCATGGGCCCACCGCGGGTGACGGTATCGACCACGTCGACGCCGGCGAGCCCGAACGGTGGCGACCGCGGCCTCGACACCACGCCCGACGCGGGCGGGGCGGCCGAGGTCGGCGACGGGTCCGTCGCCGAACGGCTGGCCGACGAGCTTCGCGAGGGTGCGGTCGACGAGGCCGACCGGACGGCGATCCGCGAGGAGCTGGGCCTCGACCTGTCCGCCTCGACGGAGGCCCAGTTGCGCCACCTCCAGACGCGCGTTGAGGATGCCATCGCCTACGCCGAGCCCGTGGAGTCGTTCCTCGAGGCGGGCGGCCCCGAGCGGGTCGACGACGTCGCCGACGAGATGGACGAGCTCCGTGACGAGGTGCGCGACCTCGACCGGTCGGTGCAGTCCCTCGCGGAGGACCTGGCGGAGCTGCCCGAGACGATGACGACCGACGCGAGCCACGACGAGGACCTCGAGGACGAGCTTGCGGCCGTCCACGACCGCCTCGACGACATGCACGACCGGCTCACGGCACTCGACGACGACCTCGACGACCTCCAGGACTGGCGCGAGCAGTTGATGAACATCTTCGGCGGTCGCGAGTAGACACTTTAATTTATTAACTTTCTGCCGCCGAAATCCGAACGATTCTAACACAAACTCCCTAAACGCTGGGGGTCATAGCTTACGGTAGGAATGGACGCGCGAACCGAGCAGATCGACGTGTCGGGGATGACGTGTGCGACCTGCTCGAGTACCATCGAGACGGCCGTTGGCGACCTCGAGGGGGTCGGGTCGGTCGACGCCAATTTCGCGACCGACACGGTGACGGTATCCTACGACCCCGCGGCGACGTCGCTGTCGGCCATCTACGACGCGATCGAGGCGGTCGGCTACGACCCCGACACGGCCACCCGCACCATCGGCATCGCCGGCATGTCGTGTGCGACGTGTGCGCAGACGAACGCCACGGCGATCGAGTCGGTCCCCGGCGTGCTCGAGGCGGCGGTCAACGTCGCCGCCGACGAGGCGACCGTGACGTACAATCCGGTCAGCACGGACCTCGAGGCCGTCTTCGACGCCATCGAGGAGGCGGGCTACGACCCCGACCGTCCTGACGGGGAAGACGACGCCGACGCCGACCGCGAGACGGCCGTCGAGCGCGACCTGCGCCACAAGCAGCGCATGGTCATCATCGGCGGCCTGCTGGCCGCGCCGTTTGGGGTCGTCATGCTGGACATGCTCGTCGGCGGCGTCGTGCCGGCGACCCTGTTCGGCGTCGCGACCGGCTGGTACGAGTTCGTCCTCGCGACCGCCCTCATGGCGACCCTCGGGCGGGAGTTCATCGCCGGCGCCTACCGGGCGCTGGTCACCAGCCACCGGGCGAACATGGACACCCTCGTCGCGATGGGGTCGTCGGTCGGGTACCTCTACTCGACGGCCGTCATGCTCGATCTCGTCAGTGGCGGGCTCTACTTCGAGGCCGTTGCCGTCATCCTCTGGTTCGTCTACCTCGGCAAGTGGCTCGAGGCGCGCTCGAAGGCGCGCGCCAGCGCCGCGTTGCGCTCGCTGCTCGAGCTCCAGGCGGACGAGGCGACGATCGTCGAGGACGGCGAGGAGCGCACCGTGTCGATCGATGCCGTCGCGGTCGGCGACGTGATGAAGGTCCGCCCCGGCGAGCGCATCCCGACCGACGGCGTCGTCGTCGAGGGGACGAGCGCGGTCGACGAGTCGATGGTCACCGGCGAGAGCGTCCCCGTCGAGAAGGGCCCCGGCGACGAGGTCATCGGGTCGACCATCAACGAACAGGGCCGGTTGCTCGTCGAGGCGACCCGCGTCGGCGAGGAGACCGCCATCCAGCAGATCGTCAAGCGGGTCAAGGAAGCCCAGGCCCGCCAGCCCGACGTCCAGCGGCTGGTCGATCAGGTGAGCGCCTACTTCGTCCCCGCCGTCATCGCGAACGCCATCGTCTGGGCGGGGCTGTGGGTGGCCTTCCCCGAGGCGCTGTTCGCGTTCGTGGAGTGGCTCCCGCTGTGGACGCCCGTCGGGGGCGGCCCCGAGGTGGCGCTGCCGACCGCCGCCACCGGCGTGCCCCTCGTCGAGTTCGCGATGATCGTCCTCGCGAGCGCGCTGTTGATCGCGTGTCCCTGCGCCCTCGGGCTGGCCACCCCCGCCGCGACGATGGGCGGGTCGACCATCGCCGCCACAAACGGCGTGTTGTTCAAGGGCGCGGACGTCCTCGAGCAGGCCCGCAACCTCGACGTCGTCGTCTTCGACAAGACCGGCACGCTCACCCACGGCGACATGCGCCTCACCGACGTCGTCCCCATCGAGCCGTCGATGGCCACCGACGGCGGCGCGGCGGTCGCGGACGCGGCTCCATCGACCCGCGACGAGGCGACGATCCTGCGGCTGGCCGCCAGCGCCGAGCTCGCCTCTGAACACCCCCTCGGGGCGGCGATCGTCGAGGGCGCCCGCGAGCGCGACCTCGACCTCGCCGAGCCCGAGGGCTTCGAGAACGTCCCCGGCCGCGGCGTCGTCGCGGACCTCCCCGAGGGCGAGGTGCTCGTGGGCAACCGGGCGCTGATGGCCGACCACGGCGTCGACGTCAGTCACGCCGAGGCGGCGATGGCGCGCCTCGAGGGCGAGGGCAAGACCGCCATGCTCGTCGCCCATGCGGGGGTGGTCATCGGGGTCGTCGCCACGGCCGATACCGTGCGCGACAGCGCCAGAACGACCGTCGCACAGCTGCGCGAGCGCGGCCTCGCGGTGCACCTGCTCACCGGCGACAACGCGCGCACCGCCACCGCGGTCGCCGAGGCCGTCGGGATCGACCCCGACAACGTCCGCGCCGAGGTCAAACCCGAGGACAAGGCCGACGCCATCGAGGCGATCCAGGCCACCGGGTCGCGCGCGATGATGGTGGGTGACGGCGTCAACGACGCCCCCGCGTTGACGACCGCGCACGTCGGCGTGGCAATCGGCTCGGGCACCGACGTCGCCATCGAAAGCGGCGACGTCACGCTCATGCGCGACGACCCGGCGGACGTGCTCAAGGCGGTGCGCATCGCGGAGGCGACCATCGCGAAGGTCTGGCAGAACCTGTTTTGGGCCTTTGGCTACAACGTGACGCTCGTCCCGATCGCCTCGCTGGGGCTGCTCAACCCCGCGCTGGCAGGCATCGCTATGGCCGCCTCGAGCGTGTCGGTCATGACGAACAGCCTCGCGTTCGTCCGGTACGACCCCCACGAGGACTACGTGGCGCTGCCGTTGCGGCCGGT
>CAZCYF010000063.1:0-5192 GCA_964502835.1 uncultured Halobacteriales archaeon
GAGTGGGTCATCAACGGCAACAAGATGTGGATCACCAACGGCAGCGTCGGCGACTACTTCGTCGTGATGTGCCAGACCGACCCCGACGTGGAGGATCGCTACGCCGGGTTCTCCCAGATCATCGTCGAGGCGGACCGCGACGGTTTCTCGGCGGACAAGATCACGGGGAAGCTCGGCATCCGCGCGAGCGACACGGCGGAGCTGATCTTCGACGACGTCCGCGTTCCCGAGGCAAACCTCGTCGGGACGCGAGGGATGGGCTTTCTCCAGATGATGCAGTTCTTCGACGACACCCGCACGATGGTCGCCGCCCAGGGCGTCGGCATCGCCAAGGGGGCGACTGACCGCGCGCTCGAGTACGCCCAAGAGCGCGAGCAGTTCGGCCGGCCGATCAGCGAGTTCCAGGCCATCCAGCACATGCTCGCCGAGATGCGCATGAAGACCGAGGCGGCCCGCCAGCTCACCTACAAGGCCGCCTGGGGGGTCGAAAACGACGCCGAGGACCTGACCGCGCTGGCCTCGATGGCCAAGGCGTTCGCCTCGCAGGTGGCCGTCGAAGTGGCCGACGACGCAGTGCAGATCCACGGTGGCGCCGGCTACGTCAACGATTTCGACGTCGAACGATTCTACCGTGACGCCAAGATCACCGAGATCTACGAGGGTACCACCCAGATCCAGAAAAACATCATCGCGCGGGAGATGCTCGGGATGAGCCTGTAGGCGTCGAGTCGTGCGCGAACGCTCTCGCCCGTGGCTGCCCCGGCGATGGAGCCGGGCATCGTGCGCGCCTCGCGGATTGGCCAGCCGCCGCTCGGGTCCTCCGGTGTCTCTCCCGGGGCACCGCCCACGACGTCGTCCATGGAGGCCGCTGCAGCGCCAGCACACCGCCGGATTGCACCGACGACACCGAGCAAACACCCGGCCGTCGAGTGACCAGTGATGACCGGCCGCACCGTATCCGCCGCGACGGCGTCGCCCGGCGTCGACGCCCTGCGCGACGACCCGTACATCGGCCCCCGGATCGACCGCATCGGGCCGTTGCGGGTTGAACCCGCGGACGCGTTGTTCCCGCGCCTGATCCGGTCGATCTGCCGCCAGCAGGTCTCGATGGCCGTGGCCGACACCATCTACGAGCGGCTGGCCGATCGCGTCACGCTCGAGCCCGAGGTCGTCCGCGACACGGACCCGGCGGTCCTCCGGGACGTGGGGCTGTCCCGGCGAAAGGCCGAGACCGTCCGGGCCGTGGCCGACGCCGTCGCCGCCCAGGGGCTGTCGAAGGCGGCCCTCGCGGATGCATCCGACGCGACCATCCGGTCGACCTTGACCGACATCCACGGCGTCGGTCCGTGGACGGCCGACATGGCGCTGATTTTCGTGTTCGATCGCCCGGACGTGTTGCCCCTGGGCGACCTCGGTGTGCGCCGCGAGCTACGGGCGCTGTTCGACGATCCCGACCTCGACCGCGAGGCGCTTCGCGAGAACGCTGCACGGTGGAGACCCCATCGTACCACCGCCACGTTGTACCTCTGGGCCGAGGAGTAGCGGTCCCCGCGAGCCTGTAGAAACGCCTATACGGCGGGCGGTCGACCGCCCGCCTAGGTCATGAGCGAGTCGTTCGACCGGGGGCTCGTCGAGGATTACGGGCGGTGGCGGGAGTTCGCGCCCGGCATGTGGGCCTGGTTGTTGCACAAGTTCACCGGCTGGATCCTCGTGGGCTACCTGTTCACTCATATCGCCGTCTTGAGCACGTCGCTCGACGGGGCGGCGACGTACACGAACACCCTGCAGGGGCTCGAGTCGCTCGTCATCGTCCGGGTCCTCGAAGTCGGCCTGCTCGCGGCGGCCGTCTTCCACATCCTCAACGGCATCCGGCTGTTGATGATCGACCTGGGCCTCGGCCTCGAACGCCAGCACATCAGCTTCTACATCTCGCTCGTCGTGACGGCGCTGATCGTGCTCGCGTCGATCCCGACCTTCCTCGGGGAGGTGGGCGTCTGATGGCGACCGAGCCCTACCGCTCGTCGTTCACCCGCAGCTCGACCATGTGGGTGATCCAGCGGGTGACGGCGGCGTTTTTGATCATCGTGTTGGCCTTTCACTTCTTCCAGTTGCACTTCATCGAGCACGCCTGGGAGATCACCTTCGCCGGCACCCAGGCCCGCATGGAGTCGGTCACCTACTTCACGACGATGGTGTTGTTCTTGCTGACCGCGACGGTGCACGGCGTCAACGGCATCTACAACGCCCTCGTCAACCAGGGGCTGTCCGGCCGGCCCCGGCGGGTGCTCAAGTGGGTACTCGCCATTGCGAGCGCCGTCCTGATCGTTCAGGGCATCCGCGTCGCGCTCGTCATGGCCGGCTTCACAAGTCCATGAGCACGGAGACCCACCACCACGCCGACGACGTATCGGCCGACGAGACGAGCGCGGACGACCCCGTTACCCTCCGGGTGTTTCGCTACCAGCCCGACGAGGGTGACGAGCCCTACTACGAGAGCTTCGAGGTGCCCCGCACGGAGGGCATGACGGTCCTCGACGCGTTGATGTACGCCCGCGACCACTTCGACGGCAGCCTGACGTTTCGTCACTCCTGTCGCCAGGGGGTCTGTGGCAGCGACGCCATGTTCGTCAACGGGCGCCAGCGGCTGTGTTGCACCACGCAGGTCGCCGACCTCGACGAACCCATTCAGATCGATCCCCTCCCACACCAGGACGTCGTGAAGGACCTCGTCGTCGACATGCAACACTTCTACGAGCAGATGCGGGCGGTCGAGCCGTTTTTCGATCCCGACGAACTGCCCAGCGACAACCTCGAGGAGCAACGCCAATCGCCGGCGAACCGCGAGGAAATCAAGCTGGATACGCGGTGCATCTGGTGTGGCGCGTGCATGTCCTCGTGCAACATCGCCGCCGGCGACAACCAGTACCTCGGCCCGGCGGCCCTGACGAAGGCGCATCGCTTCATCCACGACGAGCGCGAGGGCGAGGAACGCCGCGGCGAGCGCCTTGCGATGATGGCCGACGACCACGCCGTCTGGCGCTGCCAGACGCAGTTTTCGTGCACCGAGGTCTGCCCGAAGGACATCCCGATCACGCAAAACATCCAGGACCTCAAGCGCGAGGCGGCCAAACACGACCTTTCGCTGTGGTGATCTCGATGTCGACGATCGTCACCCACGACGTGGTCGTCGTCGGTGGTGGTGGCGCGGGGCTGCGCGCCGCCATCGCCGCCCACGCGGCCGGCGCGGACACGGCCATCGTCTCCAAGTTGCATCCGGTTCGCAGCCACACCGGCGCCGCCGAGGGCGGCATCAACGCCGCGCTTCGCGACGGCGACTCCTGGGAGCTGCATGCCAAGGACACCATGAAGGGCGCGGACTACCTGGCGGACGCGCCCGCGGTCGAGACGCTCGCCCAGGACGCCCCCGAGAACGTCATCCAGCTCGAGCACTGGGGCATGCCCTTCTCGCGCGACGACGACGGTCGCGTCTCCCAGCGGCCCTTCGGCGGGCTGTCGTTCCCGCGCACGACCTACGCCGGCGCGGAGACCGGCCACCACATGCTCCACACCATGTACGAGCAGGTGGTCAAACGCGGCATCGAGGTCTATGACGAGTACTTCGTCACCCGGCTGGCGGTGACCGACGAGGCCGACCCCGCCAACCGCCGCTGTGAGGGGGTCGTGGCGATCGACGTGAAACGCGGCGACCTCTGGGGCTTCGAGGCCGAGCGCGGCGTCGTCCTCGCCACGGGCGGCCCGGGGCAGGTCTACGACCACACGACCAACGCGGTGTCGTGCACCGGTGACGGCCACGCGATGGCCTACCGAGCCGGGGTGCCGTTGCAGGACATGGAGTTCGTGCAGTTCCACCCGACGACGCTGCCGTCGACGGGGGTGCTCATCTCCGAGGGCGTGCGCGGCGAGGGCGGCATCCTGTACAATGCCGCGGGCGAGCGGTTCATGTTCGAACGCGGCTATGCGACCACCTCGGGCGAGCTCGCCAGCCGGGACGTCGTCAGCCGCGCGATCCTCACCGAGGTGAACGCGGGCCGGGGTTTCGAGGACGAGTACGTCTACCTCGACATGCGCCACCTCGGCGAGGAGCGCATCCTCGACCGCCTCGAGAACATCCTCCACCTCGCCGAGGACTTCGAGGGGGTCGACGGCCTGCGCGAGCCGATGCCCGTCAAGCCGGGCCAGCACTACGTCATGGGTGGCATCGAGACGAACGAACACGGGCAGACGGCGATCGAGGGGCTCTATGCCGCCGGTGAGTGTGCCTGCGTGAGCGTCCACGGCGCGAACCGTCTCGGAGGGAACGCCCTGCCCGAGCTCATCGTGTTCGGGGCCCGAGCGGGGCGCCACGCGGCCGGCGATGACCTCGGCGAGGCGGAAATCTCGACCGGCCGGACCGACGCGGCGACCCCCTGGGAGGGATCGTTCTCGCTCAGCCCGGGGGCGATCGACACCGAGAGCGCCGTCACCGACGGGGGCGCCACCACGGGTGACGCGATCGAGGCGGCCCTCGAGGCCGAACGGGCCCGACTCGAGGACCTCCGCACCCGCGAGGGTGGCGTCGGCCACGCCCAGGTTCGAGCAACGCTGCAAGAGACGATGACCGACCACGTCAACGTCTTCCGCGAGGCCGACGGGCTCGAAGCCGCCCTCGAGGGCGTCCGCGCGGCCCGCGAAGCCTACGCCAACGTCGTCGTGGACGACACGGGGCGGACGTTCAACACGGACCTGATCCAGGCCATCGAGACCCGCAACCTGATCGACATCGCCGAGACGATCGTCATGGGGGCCATCGCGCGGACGGAGTTTCGCGGCGCCCACTGGCGCGCCAACCACCAGGAGCGTCGCGACGACGAGTGGCTCCGCCACACGTTCGTCTCCTGGAACGACGGCGCGCCCGAGCTCTGGTACAAACCGGTCATCCTCGCGGGCGAGGGTGGCCGGTACGAACCGAAAGAACGCAGCTACTAGGCGACGCCCGCGGCGGCGCCGACCTCGTCGACGATCGCGTCCACGTCGTACTCGTCCTCAGCGATATCGAACACCTCGGACCCGTCGGTGCGGACGACGAACACGCCGCCGTCGCCCGTCTTGAGCCGGACGCCGTCGACCTGTTGGCCGTAGGTCTCGAGGATGCTTCGTTGGAGGTCGATCGCGCGGTTCAGATGCCCACAGGG
>CAZCYF010000064.1:0-4874 GCA_964502835.1 uncultured Halobacteriales archaeon
CGTGGGCCGACCCGGATTCGAACCGAGGACCACTCCGTTATGAGCGGAGTGCTCTACCGGACTAAGCTACCGGCCCTACGCCGCCATTCGTGGATGACCGACCTAATGGCTTCGGACGGAACCGTCAGCGAGGACCCACTCAGGACGCGCCGGCACCAGGACTCGAACCTGGGACCACTTCGTTAACAGCGAAGCGCTCTACCATCTGAGCTATGCCGGCTGTGCGCCGTCACTATCCGAGTGGCGGAAAAATCACTTTCGTTTCCGGGGTTGTCCCCCGGGTTCGCCCGAACGGGGTGGCCAGGTACCGATTCGCCTAACACCCGCCCCGG
Source organism: uncultured Halobacteriales archaeon (assembly GCA_964502835.1). GTDB lineage: Archaea > Halobacteriota > Halobacteria > Halobacteriales > SKSH01 > CAZCYF01. Next base: position 333 of record CAZCYF010000064.1, read on the forward strand.
CCAACGCGGGGACATGACCGACGCGGTCGACGACGTGCTCGAGGCGGTCGCCGAGCGGGTCGAACCCGACGCCGACGAGCGGGCGGCCCTCGAGCGCGCCGTCGACGACCTGCTCGAGCGAACCACCGAGGCCGTCGAGGCGGTCGACCTCGACGTTGACGTCATGCACGTCGGCTCGACCGCGCGCGACACCTGGTTGAGCGGCGACCGCGACATCGACGTCTTCGTGCGGTTCCCGCCGTCGACCGACCGCGAGGTGCTTCGCGAGCGCGGCCTCGCGATCGGGCGGGCCGTCCTGCCCGACGGCGAGGCCACCTTCGCCGAGCACCCCTACATCACCGGCACCTACGACGGCTTCGACGTCGACGTCGTCCCGTGTCTGCGCGTCGAGGCGGCCAGCGAGGCGCGCACCGCGGTCGACCGTACGCCGTTTCACACGGCCTACGTCCGCGAGCACCTCGCCGAGCACCTGGCCCACGACGTCCGCCTCGCGAAGGGCTTTCTCACCGCCGTGGGCAGCTACGGGAGCGATTTGCGCACCCGCGGCTTCGGCGGGTACCTCCTCGAGTTGCTCGTGCTCGACCACGGCGGGTTTCGACCGCTGCTCGAGGCCGCCGCCGACTGGCAGCCGCCGGTGCAGTACGACCTTGAGGAACACGCGACGACCGACTTCGACGACGCGCTGGTCGTCGTCGACCCGACCGACCCCGAGCGCAACGTCGCGGCGGTGGTCTCACGGACGAACGTGTCCCGCCTGCAACACCACGCGCGGTCGTTCCTCGCCGACCCGACCGCGGCGGCGTTCGAGCCGCCGACGCCGGCGCCGATCGAGGCCGACGAGGTGCTCGCCGACCTCGAGCGCCGGGGCACCCACGCCCTCGCCGTGGCGTTCGACCGGCCCGACCTCCTCGACGACCAGCTCCATCCCCAGCTGCGTCGCACCGAAGCGGGCCTCGCGACGGCCCTCGAGGCGGCCGACTTCGAGGTGGTCCGCTCGGCCGCCTTCGCGACCGACGACCGCGCGGCCGTCCTGTTCGAGACCGAGGTGGCGACGCGCCCGGCGATCGAACGCCACGCGGGCCCGCCGGTGCACCTCGCCGACCACGCCGAGCGCTTCTTCGAGCGCTACGTCGACGACGAGACGGTGTACGGCCCGTTCATTGCGGACGACCGCTACGTGGTCGAGCGCGACCGCCCCTACCCAAACGCCCGGGACGTCCTCTCGCCGGAGGCCATCGACGAGGCGGCGCACGGCCAGCACGTCGGCGCGGCTCTCGAGGACGGGTATGACCTGCTCGTCGGGGAGGACCTCGTCGAGTTGTTACCGGAGTTCGGTGCCGACCTCGGCGACTACTTCGACCCGTCGCCCTGACCGAGCAGCGGGTGCGCCCGCGCCCGCTGGACCACGTCGACGAGCGCGTCGTCGGGGTCGAGGTCGGGCCGGTCCGCGACGTCGCCCGCGAACGCGTCGGCGATCGCCGTGGCCGACGGCCCGAGGGCGTCGACCGCGTAGCCACCCTCGAGGACGAACCCCACGCCACACCCGAGCTCGCGACCGAGCCGGGCGACGGCGTCGGCCAGGAGGTTGTAGCCGTCGGTGGTGAGCTCCTGGCTGGCGAGCACGTCCGTCCGGATGGCGTCAAAGCCACACGAGACGAGCACGAGGTCGGGGTCGAACCGCCGCATCGCCGCCATCGCGGTCTCCTCGAAGGCGTACAGGTAGCCGGCGTCGCCGAGGTCGCTCGGCAGGGGCACGTTCATCGCCCGGTCGTGGCTCTCGCCGTGGAACGTGCCGGTGCCGGGGTACAACCCGGCCTGGTGCAACGAGACGAGCGCCGTCCCCGGCCGGTGGATCACGAACGACTCCGTGCCGTTCGCGTGGTGGACGTCCCAGTCGATGATGCCGACCCGCTCGGCGGGGGTCTCCTCGAGCACCGACGCCGCCCCGACGGCGACGTTGTTGACGAAGCAAAAGCCCATCGCGTCGTCGTACATCGCGTGGTGCCCCGGCGGGCGCGTCAACGCGAAGGGCGTGTCCGCACCCGGGGCGGTCTCGCGGCCCACGTTGGCCGCCCAGGTGGCCAGCCCGGCCGCCCCGAGGGCGGCCTCCCAGGTGTCCGCCGAGGCGACCGTGTCCGGGTCCCACGCGCCGCCGCCGGCGTCGATGAACGCGAGCAGGTCGTCGATGTAGGCGGGGTCGTGCACGCGTTCGACCTCCGCCCGCGTCGCCGGCCCGGGCTCGACGAGGCGGACGTCGTGATGCGCCGACAGCGCGTCCCTGAGCACCTCGAGGCGGCCGATCCGGTCCGGATGGGCCCGCCCCGGGTCGTGGCGATAACACGCCTCGTTGGTGCCGACGCGCATGGTCACGCGACCAGGTCGAGGTAGGTCTCGACGTCCTCGGCCTTGACCGTGCGTCGCCCGGCGTGGCGGGCGAGTACGGCCGCCCCCGCGGCGATCTCGTCGGCGTGGTCCTCGAGGCGGGCGGCCAGGCCGAGCCGGGCGTCCATGCCGACCCGGTACCGGTCGTCGATGGGGTGGCGAGCGATGCGGTCGACGGGGGCGATCGGCAGGGCGAGTGCGTCGCGATCGGGCACGTCGTCGACGTCGAAGTCGGCCGCCATGATCGTCTTGCGACCCGCCGCGTCGGCGCGGGCGGCCGCGTCGACGGCGAGGTCGCCGCCGTGGTCCTGGATCTCCCGCGCCAGCGCCTCCGCCGCGGCCTGACTCACCCGCAGGTCACCCGCGTTCCGGCGGATGATCCCGTCGACCGGCGCGAAGGGCAACTCGACGCGCATACCCTACCCTGTCGCGAGCGGGCCTTGAACCCTTCTAGGTCGGATCCGCCGGCTCGAGGTCGGTGGCATCGATGCGGTCGCCCGACCGCTCGCCGCGGACGGTGACCCGCTGGCCGAGGTCAACGTCGCCGCCGTAGGCGACGTGCACCGTCTCGGAGCCGTCATCCAGGATGATCGGGTCGCCCGGCTGGACGACCGTCCCGGTGAACTCGACGGTCCCCGTCGCCTCTGTCGCCTCGGTCTCGGCGTCGTCCTCGGGTGGCGCCGGCGTGGCCGACGCCCCGCGCTGGAGCACGGTCGCACGCCAGTTCGCCGACGCCTCGAGATCGTCCCGGTAGCCCTCCTGGATGGTGGCATCGACGACGGTCACCTCGTCGCCGGGCGCGAGGTCGATGTCGGTCTTGTCACCCCAGAGCGCGACGCGGATGGCGCCGGTTTCGTCCTGGAGGCGCACGTTGCGCACCCGCCCCTCCGAGCCGTCGCGGCGCTCGAAGGTGTTGACCGGGTCGGTCGACCGGACGATGCCCGCAATCGTCGCGACGTCGTCCTCCGCGAGCGACTCGATCGCCGTCGGGCTGGGGGCGTAGGTCACCTCGGCGTCGGCCGGCTCGACGCGGGCGCGCCCGCCGACGTGCACCTCGGTGCGGCCGTCGCGCTCGCGCACCTCGCCGCCGAGCACCCGCACGGTCGCCCCCGCGGCGAGCTCATCGGTGGCGGCCGTCGCGTCGTCCCACAGCGAAACCGGCACCGCCCCCGTCTCGTCGCCGACCACGACCGTGGCCACCCGGCCCTCCGAGCCGTCGTCGCGCTCGAAGGTGCGCGGCGACTCGACGCGCAACACCTCGGCGACCAGGGTCACGCCACCCTGGCCCACCTCGAGGTCGCCGATGGGTGTTGCCTCGGGCTCGCCCACCTCGAGGTCGAGGTCGTCCTCGCGGCGCACGTCGCTCACCGACAGCTCGAGGCCGGCGAAGCCCTCTCGCGGGCGGGCTCGCACCCGGATGACGTCGCCGACGTCGAGCTCGTCGGTCGCGGCGGTGGCCATCTCGTCCCAAAACGCCGCCCGGATCGTGCCCGTCTCGTCGGCGAGCTCGACGTTGACGACCGCGCCCTCGGCGCCGTCGTCGCGCTCGAAGGTCCGCAGGTCCTCGACGTGGCGGACGACGCCCAGCACGGTCACGGCCTCCATCGCCGCGCGCACCTCGGCGATGTCGACCGGGCGGTCGCCGTCGAGCTCGTGGGCGACGAGGATGGCCGCGGTCTCCTCGTCGGTCAGGCCGCCCATCTCGGCGACCTTGTCGGCGACGCGCTCGCGGACGGCCTCGAGGTCGATCTCGGCCTCGAGGTCGGCGTGGACCTCGTCGATGTCCCCCATTGATGGTCGAACGGCAGGGGCGGTCCCGGCAAAAACGTTGTCGATGGCGGTGGGGTGAAACTGGTCGACGTGCGTGGGATCGTGGACGGGTGTGTGTTGGGTAGCTCGGGTGCCAGCGCTTTTGGTGTCATCCACCGATGTTCGCGCCAGCATGGCCAGAGCGAGCCTCACTGACCTCCTCGAGCGAAACGCCGCCCACGCCGACGGGCTGGCGTCGGATCATTTTGCGGCCGTGCAGGACGGGCAGTCGCCTCGGGCCGTCTCGATGTGCTGTGCCGACTCGCGGGTGACTCAGGCAGGCATGTGGTCGGTCGACGAGCCCGGCTGGCTGTTCACCCCGAGCACGATCGGCAACCAGGTCTGGGACCG
>CAZCYF010000065.1:0-4744 GCA_964502835.1 uncultured Halobacteriales archaeon
ACGGCATTTCCCGGACACCTTTTAGCGTCGCTTGGACCGAGATAACTCGGTGAGCGCCGGTGTAGAAGGCGTCCGACGTGTTATCCTCCGTCTCTGGCGCCCGGATATCGACCCATTGACTGTTCTGTTCATTATCCGCATAGAACGCGTATATAAGCTGAATAACGTCTGAGACAATCGCTTGGGTCTTGGTCAAATCAGCAGTCAGCACGTCACACTGAACTACCTCGTTGACCTCGTAGTCGTCACCCTCCGCCCCCATGACGTCGTTCGTCCCCACCCCGGGCGACCACACGTAGACCGCCGTCTTGCCGTTCGACGCGCGATTCTCCTTCGTCGAGGGCTCGACGGTCTCGATGCGCTCGATGTAATCCGGCTCCGAGCCGTGGTTCGACCAGGTGTTCGTGTCGTCGTCGAGGATGAGCCGGACCGTGTCGACGGGGTCGGTCTCCGAGCTGATGCTCATGCCATCACCACGCAGTCCTCGGCCGTCTCCCTATCCGGCGCGTTGTGGGTGTCGAGGACGTGCTCGACGCCCTGCTCCTCGGTCGTGAAGTGGCGGGCGCAGATCTCGCACGTCCACTCGAGGCGCTGTGGGGCCGAATCGACGAGGGGCTGGCGCGGACGGCCCAGCCACCGCAGCACGACGAAGCGCGCGAGGAGCACGCTCACGGCACCCACGAGGACCGACAGCGGGTCGAGTACCATTACAGTCGCTCCTCGATGAACGCCGAGATGCCGCGGGTCTGCAGCCGCGCTTTCATGGCGACGATGCCCGGCTCGACGAACGGCTTGGGGTCGGTCCCCTCGCGGGCGATCTTCCGGGCGACGCCCCAGGCGGCCGCCGCCGACCCGAGCACGCGTCGGGCCCACCCGCGCAGCGCGTCGACCGGCGGGAAGTGCGGGCGCGTGCCCTCCTCGACGTAGCGAGCATAGGACGCGGAATAACCCCACAAGATCGACCCGTCGCCCAGCACCTCCGGCGGGAAGCCCGACCGGAGCAGCTGGCCGGTGTCGGTCGACTGGGCGGCCACGCGCTCCTGGCTGACGCGAAAGCCGTGACCAGCGGCGTCGAGCAGGCCATCCCGCGTTCCAGCGCTGACCGCCGCGGCCGCGTTCTTGTTCGTCCGCACCCGCGCTTGGACGCTAATCATGGGCGGGTCGTGACGAGACCGGTAGAAAAGCCTACGCCGGGAGCAGCCCCACGCGCTCGAGCCACCACTCCGCGTTGTGGACATACTGCCCGAAGACGTCCTGGGGGACGGTCTTCGCGAGCGCCCACCCCGCGTCCATCAGCTCGACGCGCACGCGCTCGAGGTCCGACTCGAAGCCCTCGCGAACCCGTGTCGGGACGTACTCCCAGCCGTCGAGCTCGTAGTCGACGATGGCGGCGTAGCACCGGTCGCGCGCCGTGCATGCCTCGACGTGCGTGTACTGCGCGGGCTCGCGCCCCCAGACCTTGACCTGGGGCGACGGACCCCAGCCGCAGACGCGCGATCGCGTCACCGACGCCTCGCCACACTCCGGGCAGGTGTCGAAGTCGGTGTACGCCGGCGACGCGACCTCCTCGCGGTGTTCGGCGTACCAGTCCGCCGTCCGGCCCTCGTTGGTGTAGCGGCACTCCTTGGCGTCCCGGTAGGCGTCCGAGCGCAGGTCGGCTCGGTGGACAATCGTTATGAAGTCCGTGTGCGCCACCCCGCAGTCGAACGAGTAGCGGTCGACCCGGGGAATGTCGTCCATCTGGCCGGGGTAGAAGTACCGCGGGTAGTAGTTCACCCGCGGGCCGTACCACAGCGCGTTGAAGATGCGTACGCGGCACGCCTCGTCGTCGCCGATCGGCGGGTCGGCGAACGCGAGCAGGCGCTCGTCGGCATCCATGAACAGCAGGCGCTCGTCGTCGAGCGCCCGCGCGATGCGGCCCCAGTGCTTGTCGTGCTCGCGATCGAACGGCCCGTCGGGCCAGTACTCCGCGCCGTAGGCGTTGCACACGTCGGGCGTTCCGTCCGTCGAGTTCGGGGCAGCCTCCCAGCCAGGCCAGCTCCTGTACGCCCCGTCGACGACCTGGATCCGCGCTCGGGGGAGCTCCTCTCGGATGCTCGCCAGACAGCCCTCGAGCAGGTCGGCATCCTGGTAGGCGTTGACGCTGACGGTTACCATCCGGTTCGCCCCCACTCGAGGACGGCCTCGACCCAGTTGGCGGCGAGCAGGTCCGCGATCGACGACGCCTCGATGGCCGCGTCGTTGCGCGCCGCCGAGCGGATGCGGCTGGGCCGGCTCGTCATCGCCTCCGAAAGCTGGGCCAGCTCGTCGTTGTCGAGGAGGACGCCGTGTAGCTCGATGTTGACGAGCAGGCGCTCGGGCTCGGCCAGGACGGCCTCGGCGCCGGCGAGCGCGCGGTGCTCGTAGCCCTCGACGTCCATCCGGAGGACGTCCACGTCGTCGGGGTCGAGACCGTGCTCGCGGACGATGTCGTCGAGTGGCTCGATCGGCACCTCGACGTCCTCGACGTGCAGCCCGCGCTGGATAGCGGCCTTGCGGGCGTTCATCGTGTTCCAGTTGGCCTTCTCGAGGCGGTGTAGCGTGGCCGTCCCCGACTCGGCACCGACGCCACGCTCGACGACGGTGATGCGGTCGCCGTAGTCGTTGAGCTCGACGTTCCGGCGGAGCCAGTCCGCACTGTCGGGGTCGGGCTCGATCGCGAGCACCTCGACGTCGTTCAGCAGGGCCACTGGCTGCAGCGCGTAGTAGCCGATGTTCGCGCCGGCGTCCAGCACGGTGACCGTGCCGTCGGTGCGCCCGGCGAGGTCGTACAGCCCGGCGCGGTAGGCCATCGTCGTGACCGGCTCGCGGATGCTGTCGCGGGCGAGGTCGGCCGACAGCCCGCCGTCGTCGGGGTTGAGCAGCATCCGGCTGCCCTGGATCGTCTGCGTGACGGGTTGGGCCATGCGACAGGCCGACAAGAGAACAAGTTAACGTTTGGCTGAGTTATTGTATGGCGTCCTGATGTTTTCTTGTGTGCTCGGGCCGGCTCAATAGTTCGATGTTGTCAAATCTATTATCCCATGGGATGCCGTTTTTGTGATGGACATCCAACCCTCGGATGGCTTCAAACCCATACTTGGCAACAGCCATCAGTCGATGGACCATGAACTGTTGATGTTTTTCACCATCGTAATGGCGGATCATTTCATACCCCTTCCTTGTCCGGAAGTTTGGCGGTTTTTCGGTGTTGGGCTCCCGGCGGGGGATTCCCAACCGCATCATATTTTTGTGCACCGTTGCGCCATCACAACCAAGGACCCCTCCAGCCGCCGAAACCGACATCCCAAGATCCCAATATAGAAACTTGATTAGTTCGCGATCCCTATGCAGTTTGTCGATTCCCATTTCATTGTTCCACTTACTAACCGTTGTTATGCTACAGCCGTATTTTTCGGCGATGTCTGCAAGGTCTAAATCCTCAAAGGCGTACAAGTAATGCAATTCGCGTGCGCTTGGCGGTTCGATCTTAGCCGGCATAAACGACACACTCAGACGTGGATAATAAATATTTCTATGTTGGGTAAATATGTATCTGTACGCTAACGTGTCCTAAAGACACTGATGTTCGGAACGTCGCCGAGGTACTCGAGGAACTCCAGGCCGTACGTGGTGTTCTGCAGCGAGCGCTCGGTCGACGCCGGGATGTTGTAGCTCGCCGAGCCGCCACTCTGGGCCTCGCTGACGGTCTGGCCCAGCCGGAGCGCCCACTTGTGCCGGGCGAGCAGCTTCACCGCGTTCGCCGCGTCGCGGCTCTCGCTCTGGAACAGGATCTGGTCGGCGAAGACCGCGTCGAACATCGAGACGGCCTCGTCGGTGAGCGCCGACGCATCGGCGTTCGACAGCTCGCCGTTCTCGACGGGTTGGCCCTTGTAGCCCGCCTCGACCTCGTCGACGGTCGGTGTCGCGACCATCTACGCCTCCCGGACCCGGTAGGCCGACCACTCGTCCGGATGCGCCTTCGGGGCGTGCTGCTCGACGTGGTCGCCGTCGTACTCGTCACACCACGGGCACTCGCCGGCGTCGAGCACCTCCGCGATGGTGAGCTGCTCGTCGGCCGCGCCGGTCTCGATCTCGGTGACCGGCTCGAACGCCTCGCGGTCCTCCTCGTCGGGCAGGATGCCCGGGAAGATGGGGTTGTCAGCCATCGGTTACCCACTCCAGGGCTGGTCGCGGAGGTCGGTCGTCGTGTCGCGCTCCTCGCGGTCGGTCTCCTCGCCGCGGTAGGTCTCGGGGTGCTGCTCGCCGGTGATGTGCAGCGGCTGCCAGTCGTCGTCGGGGTCGAGGTTGTAGCGCTCGCGCTCGAGGTCTGAGAACTCCTCCTCGGAGTAGGCCTCGCGGAGCGCACGCTGGCGGAATTCCAACCATTCTCGGTCGACGACGCGCCCCTCGTTCGCTCGGTGGTGCAGCATGGCTCGGCGGTGACGAGAACTCGGTAAAAGCGTTCGCGTGGCTTAATCGTGAATGACGACAGCCGTACTCGTCTCTGCGCTGCCCTCGACCGTCGTCGGGTGAATCTGGAGCGTGTCGTCCGGGTAGAGGTGGATGGGCCCGGTGAACTCGATGTTGTCGCCACCCGTCTGGCCGGCCGTGAGGGTGGCTGTGCTCGACCCATCGGTCACTTCGACGTCGACGACTGCGGTCGACCCCCCGTTCGCCATGTAGACTCCCTGAACCTCGATGTGAGTGTCGGGGTCCAGCACGG
>CAZCYF010000066.1:0-4448 GCA_964502835.1 uncultured Halobacteriales archaeon
CATTCGGACGCGAACGTGGCAGGGAGTCTCCTCGATCGTATAAGACACCCTTTTGCCCGACTGTCGCGAACGCCTCGCCGATGAGCGTAATCGGAATCGTCGGCCTCGCCGGTAGCGGCAAGAGCGAGGCCGCCGCCGTTGCCAGGGACCTCGACGTCCCGGTGGTCACGATGGGCGACGTGATCCGGGCGACCTGTCGCGATCGGGGGCTCGACCCGGCGACCCACCACGGCGAGGTCGCGAAGGCCCTCCGGGAGGAAAACGGGCCGGCAGCCATCGCCGAGCGCTCCATTCCCATGATCGAGGATGCGCTCGGGGAGGCGGACACCGTCCTCGTCGACGGAATACGATCCGACGTCGAGGTCGAGGCCTTCGAGGCCGAATTCGGCGACGATTTCCTGCTCGTCGCCGTGAAGGCACCCTTCGAGGTTCGAGCCGAGCGCCTAGATCTCCGCGGCCGCGATGCCGGTGAGGACGAGGGTGGTGAGTCACTCGTCGACCGCGACGAACGGGAGCTGAGCTTCGGTATGGGCCAAGCAATCGAAGACGCCGACGTCATCGTCGAGAACACGGACAGCCTCGAGGCGTTCCACGACAGGATCCACACCCTGCTGGAGGAGGGGCCAGCGGCCGTCGAGGAGCGATGAGCGGCGACTTCGACGTCGACGTCGAGATCACGGCGCCGGTCCAGCCGACGGAAGTCGAGGACCGTGTCGCGGCGGCGATCGAGTCGATCTTCCCCGACGCCGAGCCAGAACACCGCCACGGCGAACTGACGGCAACCGTCGACGGGATGGCCCACTTCTCGGAACTGCTGCACCGCCAAGCGATCCTCGACACCGCCCGCTCCGTCTTCTTCGAGAACCTACGTGGCGACCGGTTCAGCTTCCAGCTCCGCAAGGGCCCCGCGCTGCAGGGCGTGGTCAACTTTCCCGCGGGCGATCCCAGCGAACTCGGTGACATCGCGGTCTCCGTGCGCGTTCGCGACCCCGATGTCGAGGCCTACATCGACCACGTCGCCCCGCCGACGGAGGCCGGCGAGCCCGTCGACGTCTGAGCTTTTCACGCTCCGGATCCTACGGCGGGTAATGTTGATCCCGATCGCCGTCAGCGAGGTCATGCAGTCGCCCGTCCAGACGATCGAGCCCGGTGCGTCCGTTCGAGCGGCCGCCACGCGGCTGTTGGCCGCCGATATCGGCTCGCTCGTCGTCTGCGAGGGTGACGAACCGGTTGGTATCCTCACTGATAGCGACGTCACGCAAGTCGTCGCGGACGGGCGTTCCGCCGACGAGACGACCGTCGCCGACGCGATGGCGACGGCACTCCACACGACGACGCCGGACACGACCATCGAGGACGCCGCCGAGACGCTCAGGCGGTACAACGTCAAACGACTGCCGGTCGTAACCGACGGAGACCTCGTCGGCATCGTCACGAACACGGATCTCGCCAACTACCTGCCACACCTCGTCCGGATGGGCCGTGAGGGGGAGCCCAACCCGGACCGCGAGCGGCGGCAGATCCGCGCCGACACGGCCTACGAGATGGACGATTGGGAGACGGATTTCATCGGCAGCGAGGATACCATCGAGGTCGGCGACACGGTCCGTTTCACGAAGACCATCTCCGAGGCCGACGTCGAGGCGTTCGCGGAGGCGAGTGGGGACACCAACCGGCTTCACCTCGACGCCGAGTACGCGACCGGGACGCGCTTCGGTAAGCGCATCGCCCACGGGACGCTCGTGGGGGGAACGATCAGCGCAGCCCTCGCTCGACTCCCCGGCCTCACGATATACATCTCACAGGACCTCAGCTATCTCGGGCCGGTAGCGCTCGAGGAGCGAATCAGGGCGACGTGTGAGGTCGTCGAGGATCTCTCCCGGGATCGGTACCGGCTGAATACTGTCGTCGAGGGCGGCGACGGCGAGGCCGTCGTCGACGGCGAGGCGGTCGTGGTCGTCGATCCGTTACCGGAGACGGCCTGATCAGACCAGCACGACCACCGCGCCGAAGAGCACGAGGACGCCGAGGACGTCACAGACGTTCGTGACAACCGGTATAACGACGTCATCGGGATCGAGTTCGAAGCGGTAGGCCGCGTACGTGGCGATGAGTGTAACAGCGACGGCGAGCACCGCCAGCGCCGCGCCGCTCGCGATCGCGACCGCGGCCACGGTCTGCGGTGCAAGCCGGGCGCCCGCAGTGAGATCTGCAAGGAGGTAAGCGCCGAGGCCGATGAGGGGGAAGACGGTCAACGCGAGTACGACGGTCGCGACCGCGTTCCCGAGGAGGACGTCGTCGGTGGGTGAAAAGGAGAGTGTCCCGAGATGAAACGCCGTCGAGAGCCGCGCAGCGAGGATGCTCCCGAGGTTGCCCGCGGTCCCGATCGTCACCGGAACGAGGACGAGCAGCGAGGGCGACCGCAAGAGCTCCGCCTCGAAGCTCCCGAGGACGAGTCCGCTGCCGATTTCGACGAGCGTCAGTACCAGCAGCACCGGCACCATCGCGCGGCTGATCGCTCGAACGGTCCAGGCTGTCTGCATTCAGGCCACCCCGGCGAGCAGGACGACGACGCGGACCGAGAGGAGCAGAAAGGCCACGCCGAAGACGTCACCCGCCGTCGTGACGATCGGGCCGACCAGCGGGTCGGGGTTATAGCCGCGGCGATACCCGGCAAAGACGACGGCGACCACGCTGACGGAGAGGGCGATCCCCGAAAGCACGCCCGCCAGCAGCGCCACGGCGAGGAGGACGGAAAGCGGTGCGACGGCGTCGCCCAATCCGTGGAGGATCAGGAACGCGACGACCGCCGCGAACGCACTGGCGAGGAGGCCATTGGAGATGGCGGCGGCGATGGCGCGGAACAGTCGGGGATCGACACCCCTGAGGCGGGGTTCGATGAGGCCTTGGTGGAGCCCGGTCGCGAGTCGGGCGCCGAGCGAGCCGTACACGTTACCCCGGGTCGCGAGTAACGCCGGGACCAGGACCAACAACCCGGGGACAGCGCGGAACTCGCCGCGCATTCCCCCCAAGACCACGCCGGCGAGCAGCCCGCCGAGGACACTCGCCGAGAGCGCCGGCAGGCCCTCGCGGATAGCCCCGACGGCGACCTCGCGGACGCTCATTGCACGCGGAGACGAGGCCCGGCCTCAAAAAGCGGACGGGCCCTGGTTCCCAGGGTTGGACCCGTGCTTCGGGCGCATCCGACACGAGGAGATATTCGTGAATGAACGCTCGGTTTGATAGTTGCGCCCCACGAGGGGGCGCACATGCCCAACCGTTCCAGGCAGCTCCTCCTCCTGGCGATCGTGAGCCTGCTCGCACTGAGTACGATGCCCGGCCTGGCCGCCGCCGAAACGCGCGCCGGCGGGTCGGTCGTGGTCGACGCCGACGAGACAACCGGCGACCTCGAGGTGTTCGGGGGCGACGTCACGATCAGGGGGACCGTCGACGGCGACCTCAGGGCGTTCGGTGGCAACGTCCGCATCGAGGGAACTGTCACCGGTGACGTCGAGGCGGCGTCGGGCAACCTCTACATCAGCGGCACCGTCGAGGGCAACGTCCAAACGGGATCGGGCAACGTCCAGCTGACAGAGAGTGCGACCGTCGGCGGGAACTTCGAGGCCGGGGCCGGGACGGTTATCGTCGCCGGCTCTGTCGACGGAAACGCCAAGATCGGAGCCGAGACGATCACCCTCGCCCCCACCGCGTCGATCGGAGGCAACTTCGAGTACGACGGGACGCTCGACCGGGCCGACGGTGCACAGGTCGGGGGGACGGTGACCCAAAACCCCGACCTCTCCATCGGCGGGCCGATCCCACAGATCCCCGATCTATTCTTCTCCGTGTACTTCCTGGTGGTGAACTTCGTCGTCGGCGCGATCCTGTTGCTGGCGTTTCCCGCGTTCTCCCGGGGTCTCGTCGAGCGGACGCGCGAGCGCCCCGGCGTGACCGGTGTCGTCGGCCTGGGAACCCTGATCGCGACGCCGGTCGCCCTCGTTCTGATCGCCATCACCATCGTGGGCATCCCCATCTCGCTCGTTGGCCTGTTCGTGTACATCGTCGGCATCTGGCTCGGCGTCGTCTACGGCCGGTACCTGCTGGGCGCCTGGTTGCTCTCGCTGGCGGACTACGAGAATCGGTGGGTCGCACTCGTCGTCGGGCTGGTCGTCATGGCCGCCGCAACCCGCCTCCCCGTCGTTGGCGGCATCGCCGACCTCGCGGTCCTCGTGTGGGGGCTCGGCGCACTCGCGATGGGTGTCTACGCGGGATACCGGAACCGGCGATCGGGTGGCCAGATCAGGGAAGCGGCGGCGCCCGGCGGAACTGCGGAAGACGTCGAAGCCACCTGATCAGAACGGGTTTCCGCCACCGCCGCCGCCGAGGCCGCCCATCCCGCCGCCGGGGCCACCGCCGCCCTGCATCTGCTGCATCATCCGCTCCATGTC
>CAZCYF010000067.1:0-4360 GCA_964502835.1 uncultured Halobacteriales archaeon
CCGAGGCGTCGTTCGTGATAGGGAACACCGTCGAGGACCCGTCGGCGGTCAGCGATGGAATCTCGGCGGTCGAATTTGGCGTCGACGTTCCACCGTCTCCCCCCTCGTCTCCGCCACCGTCCCCGTCACCGCTCCCTAGACAGCCAGCGAGCCCCGCTACCCCGACGGCTCCGGTCGCGAGGATGAGCTGGCGCCGCGATACGTAGTCGGTCTGACGCGCCGAGTGTTGCGTCATCAACCGATGCGAGGCTCGATTGTAGTAAAGCGGTTTATAATAGGGGCCAATAAATATATAGTCGGGTTACTTATCGACAAATACTCTCGATTGGGATATATTCAATTGCATAGTCTATATATACATACATAGAAGCGGGATCCGGATCGTCCCGGCTGCGTTCGGGACCGCAACACTCCACATCAGGGGGGTGAAGCCAGTCAGGCAACGCCGTCGGTCGTGGCGACGCCGACGGTCAAGAGCGTCCCCCAGCGTCGATACCGGTCGGCCATCGCCTCGCGTGTCTCCCACTCCTCGAGGGGGAACGCCTCGGCAGGTGGAATCTCCGTCTCCTCATCGGGGATCGTGTCCTGTTCCGCGACCGCCAGCCCGGCCTCACGAAACGCGGATCGATACCGATCCATGCTCCACAGGGTCATGTCAATCTCGATGCGCTCTTGCCACCGATGCGTCTCTTGGCTGTCCTCGAAGAAGTTCACGGCACAGTAGAACGTACCACCGGGTCGGAGCACGCGTTCGACCTCCTTGAGGGTCCGGATCGGGTCTTGCGCGTAATAGAAGGCCTCCATCGTGAAGCAGTGGTCGATGCTGTCGTCGGCCACCGGAAGACTCCCGAAGTCCCCGCGAACGAAGTCGATCGCGTCATCGTCGGCGTAGTCCCGGGCATTTCGCAACATCTCCGGAGCCCCGTCAAGGCCGACACCGCGGGCGATGCCGCGTTCGCGCAACGCCCTGAGCGCGTAGCCGGACCCGGTTCCGAGGTCGAGGACCACGTCGGTCGCTTCGACCGGAATCCGCGCGAGGACGTCCTTGGCCGTGTGCCAGTGGCGATCCTCCATGCCCCGATCCTTCCCGGCCTCTGCCCAGGCATCGAACTCCTCGGCAACGTCCATACTCCTGGTGGCCCACGGATCGCCAAGTCCATTTCGACGTCCGACCGACGCGGTGCCTCTCAGATTGCCGCTGGCCGAGGACGATCCTCGACATCGAAGGCCGCCGGTGAGTGACGATCATTCGGCATCGGGGGCGTACTCCACCTGCTGTACCGCGGACCGTTCGAGCGCGTCAAATCGAGCACGCGCCGTGGCAGTCAGCGGCTCGACGGTCTCAATGTGATCGGGGGACGTCCCGCTTCCGACGGTCCGTTGGACCGCCTCCGCCATGGGTTCGTAATGGTCGCCGACGAGGGAGCCGACCAGCCCAGGGAGACCGGCCCGGTCTGCGAGTTCGCGCGCGGCCGCTGCACCGACGTAGACCGCCTCCTCGCGAACGTCAACGAGGACGAGCGCGAAGGGGACCTCCTCGAACTGGGTCTCGAGGAGCGACTGGGCAGCGTCGTCGTACCACGATGTAGCGCCGACACCGTCGATCCGGCGCACCGCTACCGCCGCCGTCGAGCAAAACGGACACTCCCCGTCGTAAATCAGGACCGCGTGGTAGGTCCGAGACGGGTCCCCGTCAGTCGCCATCGTTGTTCAGCCTATGCCGGCCAGCCTGATAACGCTGGTCGCCCCGTAGCCTCACTCTGGGTGAGACCGATGCCTGATCAATTAACCGTGTGTGCACCGGATGACGTCCGGGTCATTCGAGCGCGTGCTCGATCTGGGAGCGAAGCGACACCTCGAGCGGTGTCGGGTCGTCGATAGTGACCCCGTTCGCCGAGAGGTCGGCCGGTGCGGGTGGCGACCGGTCGAGGGTGATGATCGAGGGTTCATGGCCCACTTCGTCCGCGATGAGATGTCGCAACCGCTCCCCGATGGTGGCATTGGTCGCCGTGTGGGCGGCGACCGACACCGGTCCGGTCGTCCATCGCGCGCTCGTGGGATCGACGTCGATGAGCAGCTCCGCCAGATCGCCCACGTCCACGTACGTCCGGGTCAACGCACCGTCACCCCAGACCTCGATTTTACCCTCGAGTCCCTGCTCGATCATCGACTGGACCTGTCCCCGAGGGGCTGCGTGGCCGATCACGTTGGGAAAGCGGAGGATCGCGACGGCATCGTAGTCATCGATGGCCGACTCGGCGAGGCGTTTGGATCGGCCATACCGGTTGAACGTGCCCCGGGCCGCCACGCTGGAGGCGTGCACGACGGGGGTCGACCGCTCGCGCGCCGCATCGATGACGTTGACCGTCCCGAGGACGTTCGTTGCCACCAGATGCGGCCAGTCGGCCGCCCAGACGTCGGCCTCGGCGGCGAGGTGGTAGACGATATCCGGTTCGACGCGGTCGATCACGGCCTCGACGCGTTCGCGGTCACGGATGTCATCGGCGGGATCGTCCTCGTGATCGTACCCGCGGGTATCGTGGCCCCGCGTGCGCAGACGCTCCTCGAGAACCCCGCCGATGTAGCCAGCGTGGCCGGTAATCAGGGCCCGCACGGCCCGTGATTTCGCCGAGCGGTATTTGAGCACATCGATAGGGTCGAGGCCGTCACTCCCGCTCGGGGAGGGTGACGACGCGCCCCCAGGTCGTCGCCTTGCCCCACAGCCCGGATCGCATGCACTCAAGCTCGACGATCTGTGAGTTGTCGACGAACAGGTTGACGTCCGTGCCGAAGTTCTTGAGATACCACTCGAACATCTCCGGCCCAGGCGCCTCGAACACGCAGTTTTCGATGCCGAGCTCGTTGGCGATCTGATAGGCGACGTCGGTGCGCCACTCGACGACCTCCTCGGTGATGCCCTCGGCCTCGACCATGAGGAGGTCCGCACCGGCCTCGAGGTGTCGGTGGCCCTCCTCGATGGCCTGCTCGGGGCTTTGTTGGCCCTGTTCCTCGAGTATCTCCGGATCGGTCGCCCCACCGGCGCCGAACTGGACGTTGATCTCTGGCTTTGGGTCGAGGTCGTAGTCCGCGGCGACGATCTCGGTCATGCGGACCATGTCGTCGGTCCCGATCGCGAGAAAGCCACTGGACAGCTCGACGATGTCGAAGCCGAGGCGTTCGGCCTCGGCGAAGTAGTCCTCGACCTTGTCGTTGTCGCGGACGAGGACGTTCTCGACGAAGCCACCCGTCGAGACCTTGACATCGTGTTCGTGACAGATGTCGATGAGCTGGGTGACGACGTCTTCTGACATCAGCGCGAACGAGCCACCCGAGAACTTGTAGATGTCCACGTAATGGCCCATCGTCTCCAGGAGATCCCGAAGCTCACGGGGACCCATCGGGTCGTAGTACGGGCCGCGAATCTCGGTGATCCCCCGATCGCGGGGCTTGTCCGGTCGCTCGTTGGCGTGCAGAAAGTCGAACGCGCGGTCGTCGAGGGTCATGTGCAACCGTCCCTTAGGATGGCTGGACTCTTGCGTGTTGTGCGTCGGCGCCATTGCAACCTGGGTGGTGGGGATGCCGGAGAGGCTTAGCCGTCTTGGGAGCGACCCACGTGAGCAATCCCGGGCCGACCGTCGCGCCACCAAACGATCCCGGCCACGGCGAGGATGCCCACCTGCACGACCGCGTACGGCTCCCCGGCCACGTCGATGAGGAACGGAATGATCCCCTCGGGATAGGCCGGAGGTGCGGGGAGGACCGGCCACAGGAGATAGCGAGCGTCAGCCACGTTCCCGAGCGGGAGGTCAAGCGGCAGATCCGCGGCGAGATGACTCCCATAGCCGACGATTGCCGCGCCGGCAAGGTCCGCATGGTGTCGTCGACCGTAGTACACGGCCAGCCACGCGAGCAGGGCGAAGACGAACAGGGAGTGACCGAGCGTCCGCCCGCCTGGGAGCACGTCGAGCGTCCACGCCAGTGGCTTGTCGATGAGGTCCGGCCCCTGCGATGCGACGATGACGACGCCGACGGCAGCTCCCTGTGGCGCCTGCCCGTGACGTCGCCACACCCACGTCGAATAGACGAGGTAGGCGACACCGAGATGGCCCCATGGGAGCATGCAGCGCGTCTGGAGGCGCGTTCGCTGGCGACGGTCAAAGCGGTGGCGACATCGCCGGAGACCTGCACGGACGCTTGGGTCGGATGGCGCCCGGTGGTCGGGATTCCAGGTCCGTAAACCGCCGTATCACCGCCGCCTCTGGAGTGCGAACCGGTGCGCCCCTCACACCCCCGGCGACCGGGTGCGCGCGCCGCGATGACGGCCTGGTCGGTCGGCCGGCGAAAGTGGCTTGCCCGAGTG
>CAZCYF010000068.1:0-4255 GCA_964502835.1 uncultured Halobacteriales archaeon
GCGAACATCTTCGCGATGGCTACGCCGATGCCCTGGGAGGCGCCGGTCACGATGGCCGTCACGCCGTCGACGTGGAACTGGGAGATCATGGACACCTCCGCGTTCGACTGACCGGCCTATAGGTTCCCGGGGTACCTCGAAGTCAGCTGAAGTGACGCTGGCGCTGCGGATGGCTATGGAGAGTCGGCCGTGGGACTGCGCGAACCGATTGGTCACCACTGGGCCGCCGGCCGTCGTGCCCGCTCAGGTCGCGAATTCGACGCCGGTGATCTCGAACCGGGCACCGCCATCCGCACTCTCGGTCACGGAAAGCTCCCAGTCGTGGGCATCGACGACTCGTCGCACGATGTTGAGGCCAAAGCCGGTCCCGTCAGGCGTGGTCGTATAGCCGACGTCGAAGATGGCGTCGATGTTCGCGTCGTCGATGCCGGGCCCGTTGTCCGCGATGTAGAACCCGTCCTCCAGCCGGCCGATCGTCACTGTCACCCCGTCGCCACCGTGTTCGACCGCGTTGCGGACGAGATTTTCGAGCAACTGTTTGAACCGCGTCGGGTCGGTCATGATCGTCTCCTCGAACTCGGCGACGAGTGTGCTGTTGGCCGTCTCGACGTTTCGCCAGCAGGCCTGAATCAGGTCGCCGGCGTCGACGGGCTGTGTCTCGCCGAGCCGCTCGCCTTCTCGGGCCAGCCGCAGGAGATCCTCGATCAGGGTGTTCATGCGCGTGTGGGCGCGATCGATGCCCTCGAGGTGTCGCTCTCGCACTCCTCCTTGGCCAATTCCAGCCGTCCCTCGGCGACGTTGAGGGGATTGCGGAGGTCGTGGGAGACGACGCTCGTGAACTCCTCCAATCGCTCGTTCTGTCGCTCGAGTTCTCGCTGCCGGTCGCGGAGCTCGGCCTCCTGTTCCACGCGCTCGAGGGCCGTCTGCATCGCGGCGACGAGGAGCTCGGCGTGCTTTCGATCCTGTTCGTCGAAGTCGCCCGGATCCGTCGAGACGGCCTGGAAAATCCCGCGGTCGCCGATCGGCACGGTCAACGCCGCGCGAATGGCGTCGTCCGTTGGCTCGCCACGCTCGTCGGCCGTCGCGTCGTCCACGATGTCCGACTCCTTCGTCCGATAGACGTGCCCGGCGACTCCCTCGTCGATGCCGAACGGCCGGTCGCCCACCTCGAGCGGGGCGTCCGCGGAAACGGCCATGAGTTCGAACTCGTCGCCAGCGAGGCTCGGCCCGGCGACCGTACACCAGTCGAAGCCGAGGATGTTCACTGCTGCGTCGATCGTAATGTCGTAACACGCCTGGATGGACGCGGCCTCGTGGAGCCGGTTGGTGGCCTCGTGGAGCCGCTCCAAGTTCTCCCGGTGACGCTTCAGCTCCGCCTCCCGCTCCGACCACTCATCGCCCATGAGCCAGTTGTCGGACCAGGGTCCCGAACCCATTTCAATATGGGGCCCGCGTTCTCAGCGCTGGTACTGGAGCGACCCCCTCGGGCGCTCCGCCCGGAGATGTTCGGCTCTCTGGGCGGGCAGGTCACGGCGACCGCCACGACCGTCACCGACCTGCCCACCGGGCGTGGTACCGAGTCGCAAACAGAGTGGGTTGAGCGACGGGAAGGGCTTCAAGTGTCAGGGCCGAAGGGCCCCCATGGATCGCCGTCGGCTGCTGGGGCTCCTGGCACTCGCCGTTCTTGCGAGTATCGCCGGCTGCTCGGCGGCGGGTTCGCTTTCGATGGAGCCCGTCGACGACGCCGAACTTGCGGACGAGGCGAGCCGCGCGGGATCGGACCTGGATCCGGCCCCGCGTGACGGGGAGCGTTCGCCTCGCGACATCGCCACGACCGCCATCACGAACGGGACGACGGACGTCATCGCGGATCGGCCGCCACTCGACGCCGACCTGCCGGTCGAATTCGAGGGCGCGTACTACGCCCTCAGCCACCGCGTGGTCGACACGCAGTCAGCGTGGCGCGTCACCATCGCCATCGACTACAACGGCACCGACCCCGACGGGCGGGCAATCGACGTCGCGGCCCTGCCCGCGCCGGACCGGGAGGCCCTCGCGGGGGTCCTTCCACCCCGTCGGCCGCCGCGGACCGACGGCCCGGACTTCGGTGTTGGCGCCATCTACACGCCCGAGGAACTCAACGAGTCGGCCCTGGCCGGCGGCTCGGAGTACGACGTCGTCGTCTTCGAGGGCGAGCGCTACCCGATCCAGGTCGAGTCGCCCGAGGCCGTGACCCTGCAGACGTACCGGTACGACGCGACTAAGGTCGCTCCCAACGCCTCGGCGTACGCCGCGCAGTTGCGCGAGGCCTACGCATTCGATCTCGGTGAGCTCCCGCCGGATGAACGGGCAATCGTCTCCGAGGCCGTCGCCGAGGGGAGCTACTACGCCGAGTCCGAGGACGATTCGGCCTTCCGGTCACTGAGCGAGCGTATCCGGTCTCACGAGGCCATCACGCGCGGGGAAACGTCCGGCACGTGGCTCGCCCGGTACGAAGGTGAGCTGTACGTTCTCGAGATGCATTTCGGCCGGTTCGTCAGTTCCTGACGTCCGGTGGTCGATCGCGGAGCGGCGACCTCGAAGGGACGGGGACGGGCCGCGCTTCGCGGAGAAGCGACGGCCGGGGAATCCCGACGCCGGGGCGGGCAGCATCGACAACGCGCCGCCATCGCGACAGGGTCCCGAGGGGCCCCAGACCCGATGGCAGTGCCCTGGCACGGCATCCGCCGCCCGGCTGTCGAGCGCACCACGTGGCCCGTCGGCTCCCACAGCTCCCGAAACGTTTGTTACGGCGACAGGTGACCCATCGGTATGGCCGACAGGACCGGATCGCCCGGGATCGGGGTGGTCGTCGTGCTGGCCGGCGTGCTCGGCGTGGTCCACCTCGGCCTCGGCGGGCTGTCCCTGCTGGGCGGGCCATCGACCACCGCGGCCACCGTCATCGCCCTCTCGCAGGCGATCCTCGGCGGCCTCCTGTTGCCCACGGCCGCCGGATTGGCGATGACCGCCCCCTGGGGTCGGTATCTGGGCATCGTGACCTTCGGCGGGATCGCCGTGGTGCAACTCCTCCCGCTCCTCGCGGGCGCGCTGGCGGTGCCGCTCCTGGGCATCGGCTTGGCGGGCGGGAGTGCCGTCTATCTGGTCGTCGCGGGCGAGGTCTTTCGCGAGGGGGACGACGAGCGACCGATCAGCGAGGCAACCGATCCCCACCGGTTCGTGCGGTGAGTGGCCCCGACGTCCGCCGGGAAAGCGCCACGGTTTAAACGCCGAGGGGTCCAGGGGCGTGGCATGAACGACGCCGCCCGGCTGGGCGTCGACGTCGGCGGGACCTTCACCGACGTCGTCCTGGTCGACGAGGGGACCGTCACCACCGCCAAGGTCCCCACCACCCCCGACGACCAGAGCGAGGGCGTCCGGCGGGGCATCGACGCGGCCTGCGAGTCGGCGGACGTCGATCCGGCCGACATCGACTCGTTCCGCCACGCCATGACCGTCGCGACGAACGCCCTTCTGGAGGGCGAGGGGGCGGAGACGGCACTGGTCACCACCGAGGGCTTCGACGACGTCCTCGAGATCGGGCGCCAGGACCGGCCCGCGCTGTACGACCCGCACGCGACGAAACCCGACCCGCTCGTCCCCGCTGACCGCCGGTTCGAGGTCCCGGAACGCGCGACGCCGGAGGGCGTCGAGGAGCCGGTCGAGGAGGCGGCCGTGCGGGAGGTGGCAGCCGCGATGCCCGACGCGGTCGAGAGCGTCGCGGTCTGCCTCCTCCACGCGTACGCCCACCCGGGAAACGAGCAGCGCGTCGCCGAGATCCTCAGGTCGGAACTCGGGGCGACGGTGACGACCTCTCACGAGGTCCTGGCGACCTTTCGGGAGTACGAGCGCACCGCGACCACGGCTGCGGATGCCACGGTGACGCCAGTGATCGATGCCTACGTGGGTACATTGGTGGAGCGATCGCGGGAACTGGGCCTGCCCGACCCGTGGATCATGCAGTCGAACGGCGGCGTGGCCGCACCGGAGACGGTCAGGGACCACGCCGTGACGACCGCCCTCTCCGGGCCGGCAGCCGGTGTTGTCGGTGCGGGCCAGTTCGAGCCGGACGAAGCCGACGGCATCGTCTCCCTCGACATGGGTGGTACGTCGACCGACGTCAGCCTGGTCAGGGACGGCGACGTCGAGCGAACCACCGAGGCGGACATCGGCGGCCATCCCATCGGCGTGCCGATGGTCGACGTTGAGACGGTGGGCG
>CAZCYF010000069.1:0-4170 GCA_964502835.1 uncultured Halobacteriales archaeon
GGGTTACAATCTTGTTTGTATCTCGGTTAGGACTGCTGGTAGCGGGCCCGGGCGCCGGGGCCGCCCCACTTTTTGGATTCGCGCTGGCGCACGTCGTTCACGAGCAGCGAGCGGTCGAACTCCATGAACGCATCGCGCACCTCGGCGTCGCCGGTGTGTTCGACGATGCCGCGGGCGATGGCCGTCCTGACGGCGTCGGCCTGTCCCGAGATACCTCCGCCTTCAACGGCCACGTCGACGTCGTACTCGTCGCGAAGATGCGACGCGATGCGAAACGGTTCGAGCATCTTCAGTCGGGCCATCTCCGGCTCGACGAGCTCGACCGGCTTGGCGTTGATTCGAACGCGACCGGCCCCCTCTCGGACGGTCGCACGGGCGATGGCGGTCTTCTTCTTGCCGCTAGTGTTCGTTACCATGTCGTGGTGGCCCCCAGTTGCTCGCTGATCTCGCCGAGGGTGACGAAGCGGATCGTCTGTGTCCGATCGAGTTCGGCCCCCTCGATGACGGTCGTCTCGGCGTCGAAGGGGTTCGCGACGTAGGCGCGCACCCGCTCGAGCGCCTCCCGACCGCTCGCGCGGTCGGTCGGCAACATCCCGCGGACCGTCCGTTTGAGCAGCCCGTCGGGGCGACGGGGCTGGTAGGGTCCCCGGTCGGATCCCAGCTCGACGCGGTCGCGGTAGCGCTCGATGATCTGTTCCTTCCGGCCGGTGATGACCGCCCCCTCGGCGTTGACGATGGCGACCCGCTCGCCGTCGCGGGCGCGTTGGGCCGCGGTGCTGGCAACGCGCCCGAGGACGCAGCCGTCGGCATCGATGACGACGTCGGGATCGAAGTCAGCAAGGTTCATGCGATCACCTGCAGGTTCGTTCCCTCGGGGTCGCTCTCGAGCAGCTCCTCGAGGCGGTACGCCTCACCGACGCGCTCGATCTTGTCCTCCGCGCTTCGCGAGAAGTCAACGGCGGCGACGGTGACCTCCTTGCGGAGCGTCCCGCTGCCGAGGACCTTCCCGGGGACGACGACCGTCCCGTCCTCCTGGGCGTACCGTTCGATGCGGCCGAGATTCACCTCGGCGTACGAGCTGCGCGGCCGCTCGAGGCGGCCGGCGAGGTCGGCCCAAACGTCCGCATCGTGCTCGCGGGCGACCGACTTCAGCTCGGCGATGAGGTCGTTGATCCGTGGATTCGTCTTGCTCATGGCTGGTGCTCCGCGATTCTGGTCAGTTGAGAGTGCAGGGAGCAGGATTCGAACCTGCGAACCCCTTCGGGACAGCGCCCTGAACGCTGCGCCGTTGACCTGACTTGGCTATCCCTGCACGCGTCTGCGCCGTCGTCGCCGACGGCCAGGGATTGGATGGCCCCCGTCATAGTTGCAACGCCTCCTCGAGCTCCGCGGCGCGGTCGCCGAGCGTGGTCGCCGCCTGCACGACGAGGTCGTCGACGGACATCGACCCGTCGCTTTCGACGTGGAAGACGAACGCACCGGGGACCTCCTCGACGGCGATCTCCTGCTCGGGATAGCGGTTGCGCAGGTCGTTGTCGAACGATTCGGCCGGGATGAGCTCGCCGTCTTCCTCGATGACACCCCGGACGATCACCGGCTCGGGCTCCTCGAACTCGCCGAGGTCGCCGAGGACCTCAACGCGCCGGAGATGCGTGTAGCCGACGGCCACCCCGCCCTGGTGCTTGACGTGCTCGCTGCCGGTACCCAGGACCGCCTCGGCCTCGACCTCGAGGCGCTGGTCGTCCTTGAGGTCGATGATCGGGATGTTCTCATCGACGGGTTGGACCATCTCGTCGGCGGAGACGAGGTCACCGGAGGAGACCGTCGCCTCACCGCTGACGTCGAGGCTCAGGGTGACGGACTCGCCGGGCTCGAACTCACCGGGGGGCGTGCTCAGGGGCACCAGCCCCAGGCGCAGGCCGATCATCTCGTCGAACATCACCGAGGTGTTTTCGATGACACGCACGGTGTCGATCGCCATCGTGGGAACGTCCGCGAGGATTGCCCGGCGGATGCCGTTGGCGAACGCCGGCGAGATGTCGCGCACGACGAAGAGAGCCGATCGATCGTCGCGCTCGACGAACTCGACCTCGTAGCCGGCGGTGGCCGCTTCGCTCATGTTAGAAGCCACTTCCCTTCGGCGGGCGCGAGCCGTCGTGTGGGATCGGCGTGACGTCCTCGATGCGCCCGATCTCGAGGCCAGCCCGGGCCAGCGCACGGATCGCCGCCTGGGCGCCGGGTCCGGGGTTGCGCTGTTGGTTGCCACCGGGGCCGCGCACCCGGACGTGCAGCCCCTCGAAGCCGGCTTCTTGCAGCTGTGTCGCGATCTCCTCGGCCATCTGCATGGCCGCATAGGGCGAGGACTCGTCGCGGTCTTGCTTGACGACGTGCCCGCCGCTTGAGGCCGCGATCGTCTCCGCACCGGTCAGGTCCGTCACGGTGATGATCGTGTTGTTGAACGAGGCGTGGATGTGGGCGATGCCCCACTTGTCGTTCTCGGCCATGGTTACTGTCCTCCCGCGCGCTCGGGATGGAGCTCGTCGGCGATCGGGCTGTTCTCATAGAAGTCGAGGCGGTCCTCCTCCTCGACGTCAACGACGTATCCCGGCCGGGTCACCCGTGCGCCGGCCACGGCGATGTGGCCGTGAGTGATGAACTGGCGGGCCTGGTCGATGGTGTTGGCCAACCCGTCGCGGTACACCTGCGTCTGGAGGCGGCGTTCGAGGATGTCGGTGACCTCGAGGGACAACACGTCGTCGAGGGAGGACTCCGGCGAGAGGTAGCCCTTGCCCTGGAGGCTGGCCATGAACTCGGCGCCGACCTCGGCGGCCAACTCGGGGTCGCCCTGGGCCTCGCCAAGGAGGTCCCTGGCCTCACGACGGATGTCGCGCAGGCGGGACTCGACCGTCCACAGCTCCTCCTTGCTTCGCAGGCCGTACTCCGCGACCAGTCGATGCTCGTTCGAGATGCGGCCACCCTGGTACGGGTGGTTCGGTGTCTCGTATCCTTTGGTGCGTTTGCCGGTCGTCATGCGTGGTTACTCGGCCTCGGCTTCCTCTTCAGCGAGTTCTTCAGCGATCCGTTCCACGTTGACGGCGACGGTCCCCTCGGTCCGCCCGGTGGACTTCGTGCGCTGGCCGCGGACCTTCTGACCGCGGCGATGGCGCACGCCCTTGTAGGAGTCGATCTGCTTCATCCGGTTGATGTCGCGCTCGCGTTGCAACGAGAGGTCGTTCCCGACCACGTGTTCCGTCTCGCCCGTATAGTAATCACGCGCGCGGTTGGTCATCCACTCGGGGACTGATTCCTCGAGGTTCGTCACCCGGTTGACGATGTCGTCGATGTCGTCATCCTCGAGGAGTCCGAGGGTCTCGCGGGGGCTGACGCCGACGACGTCGGCGATGTGGCGGGCGGTCCGTCGGCCGATCCCCGGCATCTCGCTCAGGGCTCGCTCGACGGACTTGGTGCCGTCAAGGTCGGTCTGTTCGATACGGACGAAGTACCGAATGTCCTCTTCCTCCTCGGTCTCGTCCGCGGTGTCTTCCGTGCTCATGGTGATCCGTCCGCGATTGCCGGTGTGGGTGGCGTGACGTCGTGGCGGGGATTTGAACCCCGGAGGCTTGCGCCACAGAGTTAGCAACCCTGCGCCTTGACCAGGCTAGGCTACCACGACTCGCCGTGATGAGGCGCCCGGGCACCGGACTCGGGGAGCCGTCTCCCCTACAGCGGAGTGTACCGTGTCGTAACCTGATGAGCCACTTAAGCGCTCCGGATGGGGGTTCGGGGAGTTGAGGTCCTTCAGACGGGTAATTGACCGTCTCGATTCGATCGAAACCCGTCCAAACGTGGCGGACGGAGTTTGCTCATCAGCCGACGATTACCCGGGAAATTCGGGAGTCTGGGGTCGATTTCGTGATTGCAACCCTGAGACTCGGAAAATCATTCGGCAAACGCCGAAGATTAACAGTTAACCCCACCACCTAATATATATCAGTATTTGGTTTATTAGAAGGACATTTACAAGAAATCCACCACCGACACATGCTGAAATGGAAATTTCACAGGGCCAAATCGAACAGTATCACCCAATAAGAGGGGTGTACTCGGAAAGATCGACTAGAGACCGAGAGTAGGCGACGAAAAGAGAGCCATGAGCGTATCGGATACATT
>CAZCYF010000070.1:0-2315 GCA_964502835.1 uncultured Halobacteriales archaeon
CGCCGCCCTGAAAGCCGCGAAGTCCTCGACGTCGCGATCGCTTCTGATCTCCGCGACGAAGCCGTTGCCCGTCGAGAGGAACTGCTTGGTCGGAAACTCGCGAACTGCCCCCTCGTAATTGTACAGCGAGACGACGAGGAAGTCGTTCTGTCGCTCGACCCGGATCGCTGCCTCCCGGCCGTGGTTGGTTCCGAGCAGGGGGTGAAACGCCATGAACACGGGCCCATCGCGGACGAACACCGGCCGCAGCTCCGCCGCCTCGCCCGTCAGATCGGTGAGCCGCTCGTCGCCCAGCCAGACCTCGGCCGGCTCGGCGTGGTGGATCGGAACGAGCAAGCAGAGTCGGAGCGACCGCACCGAGTGCCGGGCGTACCGCTTGGGGTTGTAGACCACGAGGGCCGTATCACCGCTCGTGAAGGCTCGCTTGCGCCCCTCGTCGCGGAGCAGGTCCGGGCCCCACTCGAGATCGAGGGCGGGGTAGTCGTTGGCCTCGCCGGGACGTTTATCGTTGACGACGAATCGCGGGTAGACCGTGCCGACGTCACCCTGGTCGGTGACGGGGCGGCGCCGGCGGTAAAGCAGGTGAAAGGAATCGGTCTGGGCCCCATCCAGAAACTCTCGTGACGCCGTTCCGATGGCGTAATCGGCCCGCATGTGTGTCCGCGTCCAGCCGTCGCTGGCCGGGTATTCGTAGACATCGTTCTCCGACAGTGGGTCATCGGTCTGCCACCCCGGCACGGGATCCCCGGACGCGTTGACCTCGAAGGTCATGGCGGTCTCGTGGGGATATTCGCGATCGAGGAGGGCGGCAACCAGGGGCGTCGGCAGATGGTAGTCGGCACCGGCGAGCCAGGCCGTGGCGATCCGCATGAAGGTCGGCGTGTGGTGGATCACCTGTCGGGGCGCCTCGCCGGTGTCGAACAGCGTCTCGATCGGTGAGATGGGAACGGCATCGCCGAGAACCGCCCAGAGGAGCGCCCGCGCGTTGTGGGTATCGCCAACGGAGTCGACCGTGTAGGCCCGGGAGTAGGGGCCGGCGAGTTGGCCGGTCGGTGGGTGGTAGTGCGCCAGCAGGTCGGCCCAGAGCCGCGTCTCGCACCGAATGGCCGTTTCGCGAACCGACTCGGGGCCGTGATTGGCGATCTCGGCGATGGCCAGGAGCTGGATCGGCGTGTAGGTCGGACTGGTGAACTCGGAGGTCGTCCCCCGGCGGCGGAGTAGTGCGGCGAGGTCGTCGAGCCGCTCCGTGCCCACCCGAGTGAGGTCGTCGTTCCCAAGCCGATCGCCGCAGACGAGGGCGGCGTAGGCCGCCATGGCCGGGAAGTTGTCGTTGAGGCCGATGAAGTCGAGCGACGGTTGCATGACCCGTTCGGCGGTGGACGCGACGTATTCCTCGAACGTCTCGGTAAGCGAAGGCGTGAATCGGTCCTCGAACCGTTCGAGCAGCCTGAGCACGGCCATGGGGATGAAGTGGCCGTACTCCATCTCGGCGGCGTCGAGGATGGCGTTGGCGCGTTCGTCCACGTCACGGCGACTCCCCAGGTAGCAGCCGGCACACCAGAGCCGGACTCGCAGGTCGTTGAGCTCAGCCGGCCCCGCGCCCGTGAGGCCCCCGGTTTCGTCGTACATGTGTTGCGTTGCCTCCACTACGCGGTCGTTGAGCGCCAGCCGTCGATCCGCGAGTCCGTCGGGACGCTCGGTCTCCATAGCCAGTCGGGGCGAGACGGACCGGTTAAACCCTCCGGTGTCACCCGTACCCGAGGACCAACCGCCGTCCACGACGACACGTTCACGACCCATTTCAGAACCCCTAAAGCCACGCCCGGGGAATGACGGCCGATGTATATCGCCCTCCGTCACGAGGTCGAAGACGCCCTCGGGAGCGCCCTCCGCGCTCTCGACCTCCCCGAGGGCGACCTGGGCATCGAGGAGCCGCCGGAGGGCGTCGACGCCGTCATCGCCTCGAGCGTGGCGTTCCGATTGGCCGGCGCGGCCGAGCAACCGCCTGCCGCCGTGGCCGAATCCATCGCTTCGGCCATCGATGTCTCGAAATACCGGTACGTGGGCGCTATCGAAACCGCCGGCCCCTACGTCAACGTCACGCCAAGCGAGGCCTACTACGAGGGGGCCCTGGAAACGGGATCGCAACCCGACTACGGCCAGCTCCCGCCGTCGGCCGAGACGGTGATCGTCGAGCACACCAGCGCCAATCCCACGGGACCCGTCCACGTCGGCCGCGCTCGCAATCCGATCATCGGCGACGCCATCGCGCGACTGCTCGACTACGCCGGCTCCGACGTCGAGCGTCACTACTA
>CAZCYF010000070.1:2325-3998 GCA_964502835.1 uncultured Halobacteriales archaeon
GGCCGCCAGATTGCGACCTTCACGTGGGCCTACGAGACCTTCGACGAGGCGGACCTGCCGGCACCGGAGCGCGACCGCATCGAGTACGACCTCGTCCGCTACTACCGTGCTGGGACGAACTACCTCGAGACGGCCGATCCCGGAGACGTCGAGTCGGCCGAAACCGAAATCGCGGCGATCATGCAGGGGTTGGAAGCCGGTGACGAGGCGGCGTTCGAGCGCGTCGCCCAGGTGGTCGACCGGGTCTTGTCCGGGATGCGAACCTGTCTGGAACGCCTGCCCGCTACCTTCGACGAGTTCGTCAAGGAAACACGGTTCATGCGCGACGGGGCGACCGACGCCGTCGCCGAGCAGCTGATCGACAGCGGCGCCGCGTACGAGGACGAGGGCGCCTGGCATCTCGATCTCTCGGATCGGGGATTCGAGAAGGACCTCGTGTTCCGGCGCTCGGACGGCACCTCGCTGTACACGACCCGGGACCTCGCCCACCACCGGTGGAAACTCGACCAGGCCGACCGGGCGGTCACGGTCCTCGGTGAGGACCACAAGCTCCAGGCCGACCAGCTCCTCGCCGCGCTGGACTTACTCGGCACCGACACCGATCGGCTCGAGCAGGTGTTTTACTCGTGGGTCAACCTGCCAGAGGGCGGAATGAGCACGCGCGAAGGCACCGGCGTCAACCTCGACGACCTGCTCGACGAGGCCATCGCCCGGGCCCGATCGGAGGTCGAAGACCGCCTCGATGACCGCACGCGCGACGACCTCGACGCCGACGATATCGATCGCATCGCCAGACAGGTCGGGATCGGTGCGGTCCGATTCGACGTGGTGTCGACCCAACCGACCAAGGGCATCACGTTCCAGTGGGAGGAGGCGCTCAACTTCGAGGCCCAGTCCGCCCCGTACGTCCAGTACGTCCACGCCCGGGCCTGTGGCATCGCGGAGGCAGCCGATTCCATCCCCGATCCCCTGTCCGTCGATCACGGACGGCTCGACACCCCCGAAGAACGCGAGTTGCTCCGCATCATCGCGCGGTTCCCCGCGGTGATCGAGGATGCGGCCATCGACCTCGCCCCGCACCGGGTGGCCACCTACACGCGGGAACTCGCCGAGGCCTTCAATGCGTTCTACCGCGAGTGCCCGGTCCTCCAGGCGGAGGACGACGCGGTCCGTGATGCCCGTTTGGTGCTGGTCGTGGCGGCCAAAACGACGGTCGCCAACGCCCTCGACGTCCTCGGCGTCGCCGCCCCGGAGTCGATGTAGGACGTCTCGGCGACGCAATCACGGCATACAGACGTCACTATCCCCGGCAGCCACGCCGAACGGCGTCTCCTGAAGCCACCCAGTCCGGGCACACGATCGATTCGTCGGCGCGGGCCAGGCTTATAGCGACGGGTGGCCAGCGACCGCGTGTGGACGTTGATGTCGCCATCCGGAACGCCCGCATCGTCGACGGGACCGGCGCGCCGTGGTTTCGGGGGTCGGTGGGACTCGTCGGGGATCGCATCGCCCGGATCGATCGGGGGACGCCTGCCGGGCTCTCCGCACCCACCGAGTTCGACGCCGACGGGTCCGTGCTCGCCCCGGGGTTCATCGACGCCCATTCCCACGAGGACCTCCAGGTGCTGGCGACGCCCTCCCTCTCCGCCAAGGTCCGGCAGGGGGGTGACCAC
>CAZCYF010000071.1:0-3964 GCA_964502835.1 uncultured Halobacteriales archaeon
CGGTCCATCACGTAGGTGCGCACCTCGTGATCGGCCGCGATGTGACGGTTGACGGCCTCCTCGATCCGATCGAGGTCGTCGGCATCGAAGCGTGGGTAGGCACAGTCGATGCGCGCGCGGTCGGGATGGAGCTGGTTGCCCGTCGTCGGGGCGTCGAACTCCTCGAGCAGGACGGCCGAGAGCAGATGCTGGGTGGTGTGATGGCGCATGAGCGCATACCGGCGGTCCCAGTCGAGGATGCCGATCACGTCGGCGCCCGTCGCCACCTCGGGTTCGGCGGCGAGCGTGTGGGCGATCTCGTCGCGGCCGCTCACGTCGACCACCTCGATCTCGCCGGCGGTCGTGCGCAGCCAGCCCGTGTCGTGGGGTTGGCCGCCGCCGGTCGGATAGAAGGCCGTCCGGTCGAGCACGACCGACGTACCGTCGATGGCCTCGATGGTGGCCTCGAACGTCTCCCGATAGCTATCGTCGAAATACAGCCGCTCGGTCATCACTGCGAGACCTCGCCCGGGGCGTACTAATGGCTTCCCGAATCCGTCCGTCGAGGGCGGCCGTTGGTTCCGTCAGGGTTGGACCGTCCCGAATGCATGGAACGGTACATGCGAACTTCCCGATGTTGAATCTGACTGTAGCGATCCGGGTTCAGACTACCAGACTTCGGCGACGTGGTCCAGAGAGAGGCATCGCACGGCCGTCTCAGCCGGATTCGGGGTACGACACAATAGTCGCCTTCGTGGTCAACCGGCCATTGCGTTGACTCCGCCATCTGCCACCCGAACTGAGCGACAAACCGCTCCAACCACTGCGCCCATCGCTCACGACCACAGGTCGCAAACGGTTTAGCACCGTGGTACGGATGGACACCTAACTAGGTGAACGCGACGTATGGGGGTTGAAATCACAGAATCCCCCGTCTCCGACTCCGATTTCGAGGCGATGCGGGAGTTCGTCTTCGAATATCTGGAGGCCAGTGTCGCCAACGAGTCGGAGGGGGGTCGTATGCGCTGGTATCCGTGGCACTCCGCCCAGTACCGCCACAACCACGTCCTGAACGTGGTCGATATCGCCACCGAGATCGCCGAGAAGGAGGGCGCCAACGTAGATGTCGCGCGCGTGGCCGCGCTGTTTCACGACATCGCCAAGCTCGACGTCGACCAGGACCTCCACGCCGAGCGCGGCGCCGAGGTCACCCGACAGTACCTCGAGAACCAGGGCGAGTACCCGGACTCCTTCGTCGACCAGGTCTGTCGCGCCATCGAGGAGCACAACTATCAGGGCGACATCACGGACCTCCCCCTCGAGACGCAGGTGCTCATCGAGGCTGACTTGCTCGACAAGATCGGCGCCAACGGCATCACGCTGATGTTGCTGCGAATGGGCTATGAGGCCCGGACGCACCTCGACGCCGCCGACATGGTCGACCGCGTCTACCAGCGCGGCATCGACGCCGGCCAGCGCATCCACACCGACGCGGGCATGAGCATCGCCCACCAGCGCATCAAGCGCGTCAAGTGGTTCCGTGAGTGGCTCCAGGGGGAGGTCCGCAACATGGAGGTCGACGGGGACCGCCGCGCCCGGTAATCGAGGTGGTCACGTCCAGTGATCGGCCAGCTGCTCGCCTCGGGCGTGCGCTAGTCCCCGCGGCTCATCAACTGCCCGCGTAACACGTCGGCCCCCTTGAGCGCGGTCCCCGTCGCCACGGCCACCACGTCGTCCTCGGGGCCGAGCTCGCCGCGCTCGGCCAGCGTGGCGATCCCGCTGATCGTCGCCGCCGAGGTGGGCTCGATGCCGAGGCCCTCCGTCGCGGCCAGGTCGAGAGCGCCGTCCAAGATGGCGTCGTCATCGGTGGCCACCGCGCCGCCCTCGCTGTCGCGCAACACGGTGAGCATCTCGCGATCGGCGCCTGGCGCGGGGACCTCGATCCCGCCGCAGATGGTGTCCGGCTGGTCGACGGGCTCGATGCGCTCACGGCCGGCCTCGAACGCCTCGACGACGGGCATACAGCCGGTCGACTGTGCGGCATAAAACGCCGGCTCGCCGGCCAGCCAGCCGAGCGCCCGCAGCTCCGCCGCCGCCCGGGCCATGCCGAGCAGGCCGACGCCGCCGCCGGTCGGATAGACGACCGCGTCGGGGGCCGACCAGCCGCGTTGTTCAGCAATCTCGTAGTACATCGTCTTCTTTCCGGCGCGGCGAAACGCCATCTCGTTCGTCCCGATCGGGAACCACTCCGGATGGTCCTCGAGCGCCTCGGTATAGACCCGACCGGCGTCCAGCAGGCGACCCTCGACGACGGTGAGGTCGGCGCCGTGGACGTTCACGAGCGCCTTCTGGTCGAAGCCGGCCCGGGCGGGCAGGAACACGTGGGCGTTGAGGCCCGCCCGGGCGGCGTACGCCGCGGCGGCGTGGCCGGCGTTGCCCGCGGAGGCGAGCGCCACGTCGTCGGCACCGGCTGCCCGCGCGACGGACATGGCCAGCGTCTGGCCGCGGTCCTTGAACGTCCCCGTCGGGTTCGCCCCCTCGAGTTTGATCGCGAGCGAGCCGACGCCGAGGGTCTCCGCGAGCGTCGGACACCCGACCAGCGGCGTCGCACCCTCCTCGAGGGTGACCGCCGCCGAGGGGTCGATCGGCAACAGTTCGCCATAGCGCCACATCGACGTGAACGGCCGCCTCGAGAGGGCGTCGCGCGAGACGTCGACGGCTCCGACGTCGAGGTGGGGCTCGAGCAGGGCGTCACAGTCGGGACAGTGCGTCGGCTCGAGCGCCGGTGGCGTCTCGTGGCCACACAGCGGGCAGACCAGCGCGTCGAAGCCGTCGGCGATGGCGTCCATACCCGTGGCCTCACGGGCACCTGCCAAGGGTGCGACGGTTTCCGGCGGACCCCATCACCGCCAGCCACACGACTCGCTGTCGGACCGCGGTCGACGGCCACCCATTGGCCCGGTGCGTTGTACACGCTGTCCGAGGAAGCGGAATCGAACCGACACGGTCGGTGCCAACCGGCGCGACATTGCGTCGTTGGTGCTCAATCGGCGGAATCGGCGGGATTCGCCGGAGACTCACCGAGGAGCCGGGGCCCCAGCGCCGAGCGCATGTCCACCTCGTCGCCGGTCAGCACGTAGATCACCTCGTCAAGGACGTCGAACAGCTCGGGGACGAGCCGGATCGCGAGCAGCAACAGCGCCACGAGGACGACCACCGACGCTGGCTGGGCGAGCAGCGTGTGCGAGACGAAAAACGAGACGCGCGTGCCCTCGACGCCGAACAGCCCGGCGGCCGTCGCCCACGGCTCGCCCTGGAACACCCCCAGCGGGGTGGCCAGCCCGACGAACGTGTTCCGGACCAGGTTAAGGAGGTAGATCGTCGCCGAGAGGCTGACGGCGGCGAGCAGGCGACGCCCCAGCGGCGCCGCGACGGACAGGATGACGCCCGAGAAGATCGCGATCGAGCCGATACCCGTACAGGCCAGCACGATGTATGTCGTGTGGGCGTCGAACGCGAACAGGCTCAGATAGCCGCCCTCGGGGCTGGGCGCCAGCCCCGGCTGGTAGCCGAGCAGCCCCATCACCCAGTGGGTGTGAATCGCGACCGTCTCGATGAGCCACGCCTTGACCGGCTCGATCGAGTACACCGGCAGATAGATCAGCCCGGCGATGGCCGCCGCCTTCCCGAAGACGAACAGCTGCTCGCGACCCTGCCAGCGCAGCCAGCCGGCCCACAGCGCGATCGGCACACCCAGGCCCGCCAGCACCGTCTCGACGGGGCTGCGCATCTCGAACCAGAAGTACGGCAGCATGACCAGCACCATCCCGGCGATGACGACCCACCCGAGCGATGAGAAGACGCGCTCGGCGGGCTCCGTGCCCTGCCAGTGCCACAACACGGCCAGCCCGAACAGGCCGACGGCCAGCCACGCAAACGGCACGTACGAGAGGCCGGCGATCCAATCGATGAGCGCCACGCCGGG
>CAZCYF010000072.1:0-3827 GCA_964502835.1 uncultured Halobacteriales archaeon
CCGAGACACCAACGGAGACGCCGACAACGACGGTGACCGCCACCCCGACCGACGGCGGACCGACGGACACCCCGACGAACACGTCGACGCCGGATGACGACCCGCCGACCACGACGACGGCCAGCCCCGACGATGACGGCGACGGCGGCCTCATTGAGATCGGTGGGATCGCCTTCCCGTGGTGGGTGATCCTCCTCGGGATGCTCGGCCTGCTGTTGTTCCTCCTCGCCATGCGCCGGCGGCGTAAGGAGGGCAACGAGCCCGAGGAGTGACCGCCATCCGCGCCAATCATTTATCCCGACGGCCCGGGTAGCCACCGGCCATCGATGGCCACCGGCGACGACGCTGCGGGAGATGAGGGCGTTGGCGAGCGGTCGATGCTGTCGGCATTGGAGCCGATCGACGTGGCCGTCATTCTCACGGTTCCGGGGGTCCTCCTGGCGTTGCACCTCCTGCCCGATACCGTTCGGGAATCCTTCGCGTTCGTCTACGCCGAACCCAGCCTCGAAACGGCGTTTACGGCCACGTACGTCCACCTCGACCAGACGCATCTCGCGAACAACCTGATCAGCTATCTGGTCGTCGTGCCGACCGCGTATCTGCTCGAGGCGAACAGCGGTCGCCGGCGGCGCTTCGTCGTCGTCTTCACGACCTTCGTCCTCGGCCTCGGGCCGGTATTGTCGTATCTGAACCTCGCCATCGCCCGGCCGGGGGCGACCCTCGGCTTTTCCGTGCTCAATCTGGCCTTTCTGGGATATCTCGCGATCGCGATCGGGACGTTCGTCGACCACCGATCGCCACATCGCCACGGACGCGACCTGTCGGCGCTGGTGTTTCTGGTCGGGCTCGGCTGGACGGCAGTGTTGCTGGATCAACGCCCCTTGACCTACCTCATCGCCGGGTGTGTGCTCGCCCTGGGAGTCGGCTATGCGTTGACGGTGAGTGGTCCGGGCGTTGGTGTTCGGTCGCGCTTCCGGCGCCTGCTGGCCGAACCCGGCCGCGCGGAGCTGACCCTGTTCGCCACCCTGGTCTTCCTCGCCGTCCCCGTGTTCTCCTTCGCCACGCTCTATGCACCCGAGGGCGCGACCGTCAACCGCTGGGGCCACCTCGTCGGCTTCACCATGGGCTTTCTCGGACCGTTCGTCACCGGTCGCCTGCTCGCCCTCACGGGCGTCCGGATGTGAGCGTGTGTCATCCGCAGATATTAGTCCGCGGTGGCCGTCGGTGGCCGTGTGACGCTCCGTCGGACCCTCTGGACGGCCCTCGCGGTGGTGTTCCTCCTCGCCATCGGGGCGGTGCTCCTCGGTGGCATCCTCGGGCAGCCGATCCTGCTGTCGTTCGTCGAGACCGGCTCGATGTCGCCCGCCCTCGAGACGGGCGACGGCTTCATCGCCATCCCCTCGGCGATCGCCGGCGACGTCGAAGTCGGCGACGTCGTCATCTACGACGCCCAGGAGATCGAGGGTGGCGGCTTGACGACACACCGCGTGGTGGGTGAGACCGACACCGGGTACATCACCAGAGGCGACAACAACCCCTTCACCGATCAGGACAGCAACGAGCCACCCGTCTCTGATGGCCAGATCGTCGCCGTCGCCCTCCAGGTCAACGGCGACGTGGTCTCGATTCCCGGGCTGGGCCACGCCGTGTGGTTCCTCGAGGACCTCGTCCAGTCCGCCCAACAGCAGGTGACCTCGCTGATCGGCACGGACTTCCTGGTCGGCTCACAGGGGCTCGCGCTCGTGTTGGGCGGCGCCGGACTCCTCTTTCTCGCCTGGGGGCTGTACGGCGGCGACGACCGCCGGCTGCGCGACCGGGTGCGCAAGCGCGATCGCGGAATCCACCCGTACACGATCATCGTGGTGATGGGGCTGTTTCTCCTGGTGGTCACGGCCGGCACGACCGTCGCCATGTCCGACACGCACGAGTACAACATGCTCAGCGCGGAGTTCGAGTCCGAGCAGCCGACGACGGTCCAGGCCGGGACGACCGCAGACGTGAGCCACCCGGCCGCGAACGGTGGCCTGTTGCCGGCCTATGCGTTCTTCGAGTCGGCAAGCGCCCACGTTGCGGTCGACCAGGAACCGTTTCGATTGGACGCCGGCGAGCAACACAACGTGACCGTGACGCTCGAGGCGCCGCCCGAGACCGGCTACTATCCCCAGTACGTCGCGGAACACCGCTACGTGGCGACGTTACCCCTCGGGGTCGTCGCGGCGCTCCATGAGATCCACCCCTGGCTCGCGCTGGGCGCCACCAGTGGGGTGTTGCCGGCCGTGTTGATGCTCATTGGCGTCACCTTCATCGGTACGGGGCGCCTTCGAAGCCGGTCGCGATCGCGATCGTGACACGCCCCACGCGTCGGGCGCCACCGTTGCACGAACCCTCAAAACAGTAACCTTTTGAGGTGGCCGAGGGTGGTTTCGCCCCAATGGACGACCCCGGTCGGCAACGGTGGCGTGCCCGCCTCGACGAGTATGCCGCCATCGTGGCCATCGTCGCCCTCCTGCTCGCGGCCCTCGGGGGCGGCCTCATTTACATCACCTACGTGGATCCAGGCGAGGTGAGCGAGGAAAACACCGTGGCGAACTGGCAGACCACCCCCGGTTTTGACCACCAGGCGGCCGTCCAGCGGCCCAACCTGGTCTTTCCGACCGGGGCGGTCCTCCAGGATCGCTCGCTGTATTTCACCCAGATCACGCCGATCCTCGAGGGGAGCCTCGGCTACGGCGTAAGCGGCGAGCCCGGCGAGGTCGACGTGAGCATCGACGCCACGCTGGTGTTGCGAAGCGTCAGCAACGAGGGCGGCGAGTACTGGCGCGTCGGGGAGGACCTCGCCAGCGAGTCCGGTACCGTCGCGACCGGCGAGCGCGTCAGTGCCAGCTTCGACCTGAACGTCTCGAACGTGCTCGCACGGATCGACGCCATCCAGTCGGACCTTGACTCGTCGGTGGGATCGACGGAGGTGCTCGTCCAGGGTGCGACGAGCGCGACGGGAACCGTCGCTGGCGAGCCCTTCAGCCACAGCGACACCTACACGATGACGATCAATCCCGGCGAGAGCACGTACACGATCGAGACGAGCGCCGAGAGCCAATCGTTCGCCCGGACGGAGACGGTCACCAGGGAGGAGACCTACGGGCCCATCCGGATGGCCGCCGGGCCGGTGTTGGTCATCATCGGCCTGCTCGGTGCGATCGGCATCGGCGTGGCCCGCCACCGGGGCACCCTCGCGGTGACCGAGGGTGAACGCGAGGTGCTCGACTTCTACAGCCAGCGCGAGGAGTTCGACGAGTGGATCACCCGAGGGACGGTCCCGCCGGATGCCAAACAGGGGCCGACGATCCCCGTGGACGACCTCGAGGGGC
Source organism: uncultured Halobacteriales archaeon (assembly GCA_964502835.1). Taxonomy (GTDB): domain Archaea; phylum Halobacteriota; class Halobacteria; order Halobacteriales; family SKSH01; genus CAZCYF01. Next base: position 3,369 of record CAZCYF010000072.1, read on the forward strand.
TGGTCGACGTGGCGATCGACTCCGAGGCGCGCGTGATCGAGGACGTCACCGCCGGCGCGTACTACGTCCTCAAGACCGACCGCGTCTACACGTTCGCGCCGCCGGCGACCGCGTCGATACCGGACTAACGCGGCGTCCGGGCTCGACGGGTTCCTGAACGTTTACGGTGAGTGCCCGGGAAGTTCGTCCATACCATGGAATCACTCGCCGACGTCGACGACATCGTCTACGAGCCGCCGCAGTCGGCCGTCGAGCAGACCAACGTCTGGCAGTTCATGCAACAGCATGACATCGATGACTACGACGCGCTCATCGAGCGCACGACGGGCGACGTCGACTGGTTCTGGGACGAGGTGATCGACCACCTCGGTATCGAGTTCGATGAGGACTACGACCGGGTGCGTGACGACACGGACGGCCCGCAGTTCACCGACTGGTATCCCGGCGGCGAGCTCAACA
>CAZCYF010000073.1:0-3484 GCA_964502835.1 uncultured Halobacteriales archaeon
GGTCGGCGAGCAGTGCCAGCAGCTCGCCCCCGGTGAAGCCGCTCCCGCCGACGACGCTCGCGGTGAGGGTCACGCGCTGACCCCCACCAAGTCTGCGGCCTTCGCCTCGAGCCAGTCGACGACCGCGGCGGGCACGTCGACGTCGGTCGTCGCGTCGAGGGCCTTGAACTCGACCGTGTGGTTGACCTCGTGGACCGTGTAGCCAGCGGCTTCGCCGTCCTCGACGCCGACTTCCATGAGGTCGACACCGAGCAGGCCGCCACCGACGGCGCCGGCGGCCCGCTCGACGAGATCGGCCACCTCGTCGTCGACTTCGAACTCGGTCGTGGTGGCGCCCTTGGCGGCGTTGGTCAGCCAGTGCTCGGAGGTCCGGGCCATCGCCGCGACCGGCTCGCCGTCGGTGGCGACCACGCGGATGTCGCGACCGGGCTTCTCGACGAACTCCTGAATGTAGAAGACCTTGTGCTCGTAGTGGCCGAGGGTTTCCTTGTGCTCGAGGATCGCCTCCGCGGCGTTCCGGGAGTCGATTTTCGCCATCAGGCGCCCCCAGGAGCCGATCACGGGTTTGAGCACGCAGGGGTAGCCAAAGCGCTCGATCGTCTCCAGGGCGCTGTCCTTGGTGAAGGCCACCTCGGTGTTCGGCGTCGGAATGTCGGCGTCGGCCAGTGCGAGGCTGTTTTTCACCTTATCGGCACAGAGTTCGGCGGTCCGCGGCGAGTTCACCACGGGGAGGCCGTAGGATTCGACGAACCGGGTAACATAGAGACTCCGGCTCGTCGCGAGACACCGATCCAGCACGAGGTCGACCCCGTCGAACACCTCGGGGGCCTCGTTGATGTTGAATCCCTCGCGGCGCACGTCGATCTTCGTGACCTCGTGGCCGCGCTCGCGGAGCTCCGAGAGCAGGAGCTTCTCGTCCTTGCGGATGCGCGAGTAGAGTACGCCGACGGTCACGCCGATCGCCTCCCGGTGGCCAGGGTGGAATCTTCGACCGTGACCACGCTCACTCCCCCCAGTCCTCTTCCAGCTCCGGGGCCTGGTCGAGGACCGGTGGGGAGACGTCGATGACTTCCAGCTCGGTACCACAGGTCGAACAGTCGACGATTTCGCCGATCTCGACGTCGTCGGGCAGGGAAACCGCCGCCCCGCACTCGACGCAGTCTGCCGTCGTCATGGGTGCTCCCTCCTAGCGGGGAGACCGGTTTAAAATTTCCTAATGGCGCTGACACGAACGATCCCACACCTGCGGCTCGGCCGGGGTGGCGGTCAGCGGCGGTCGATGGTCGTCGGTTTGGGCCCCCGGACGGGGGCGGCGGTCGCCACGGTCCGATTCCCGCCACGGGCGCAACTTTAGACATACGTGCTCACCGCCTGATCCAGCGCCGCGTGGGCATCGTCCAGCGAGTCCTGGTGGTCGGTGATCGTATCGCTATCCGTCCGGAGCGCCGCCTCGGCGTCCGCGATCGCCGCGTCGACCGTCGCCGGGGCCGGCCCCCCGCGGGAGTTGCGCATGGCGACGCTCTCGGTCGGATCGAGCGCTCGCTCGATCGAGTCCGGATCGACCAGCGCATCGAGCGGTTCGCCGAGAACCCCCCGGGTGGCCTCGTCGATGTCGGCGAGCGACGGGGTGTCGCCGCCGCTCGCCTCGGCGGCGGTCGCGACGACTTCGTGGGCCGAGCGGAACGGCACGCCGGCCATCGCCAGGCGGTCGGCCACGCCGGTCGCGGTCGAGAAGCCCTCGGCAGCGGCGGTCTCGAGCACCGCAGCATCCCACGTAGCGGTGGTCACGGCGCCGGTCGCGACCGTGGTCGCGTCGGTCACCGCGTCGATGGCTCGCCAGACGTGGGGCGTCGCCTGCTGGAGGTCCCGGTTGTACGCCCGGGGAAGCCCCTTCAGGGTGGTCTGGAGTCCAGTCACCGCACCGGCGGCGTCACCCGCCGATGCCCGCACGAGTTCCAGGGTGTCGGGGTTCTTCTTCTGTGGCATGATCGAGGAGGTCGAGGCGTAGTCGTCGTCGAGTTCGAGGAACCCGCGGTTGGCGAAGATGATCGCGTCCTCGGCGAGGCCGGACAGCGTCGTCGCCAGGATCGAGGCGGCGCCGGCCGATTCGAGCAGGGCATCGCGCGACGCGGCGGCATCGGCCGCATTCTCGATTACGCCGCCGAATCCCAGGAGCTCGGCGGTCCGTTCGCGGTCGATCGGAAACGGGGTCCCGGCGAATGCGGCCGCGCCCAGGGGCGAGCGGTTCGTCCGGTCGTACGCGTCGAGGAGGCGCTCGGCATCCCGGGCGAAGGCGCTCTCGTAGGAACACAGCCAGTGGGCCACCGTCGTCGGCTGGGCCGGCTGGAGATGGGTGTAGCCGGGCATGACCGTATCGAGGTGGTTGGCGGCCACCCCGAGCAGGGCGGAGCGAAGGTCCAACGTCACCTCGACCGCGTCGAGGAGGTCGCCCCGGAACCGATAGCGGAGGCAGGTCGCGACTTCGTCGTTCCGGCTGCGAGCGGTGTGCATCCGACCCCCGTCCGCACCGACCCGGTCGATCACGGCGGTCTCGATCGCCGCGTGTATGTCCTCGCCGTCGGGCAGGGCCTCGAAGCCGGCGTCCTCGATCGATTCGAGGGCGTCGAGGATGGCACTCGCGGTCGAATCCTCGATGATGGCCTGTTCGGCGAGCATGACGACGTGGGCTCGATCGACAGCCAGGTCGGCGTCGAACAGGCGCTCGTCCGCATCCATCGACGAGAGGAACGACCGGGCAGGGCCGCCGCTGAAGCGGTCCCGGCGGACCACGTCCGACTCGCGTTCCTCCGTCACGACACTCACTCCGACTCCCCGGCCCCGTCGACCGTCTCGCTGACGGCGTTGGCGAGGCGCTCCTGGAACCCGTGGTATTTCGCGACGCCGGTGGCGTCGGCCTGTTCGATGCCCCCAATGACGTCGGCGGTGTTGAACGACGCCGCGGCGGCCTCGTAGACGGCGTACGGCGACGCCCGGCCAACCGGCCGTGCCTGTCCCCCTTCGAATCGAATCGTCACCGTTCCCGTCACGCGGGTCTGGGTTTCGGCGATGAACCCGTCGAGTGCCCGGACCAGTGGGGCACTCACGAGCCCCTCGTAGGCCTTCTCGGCCCACTCCTGGTCGATGCCGGTCTTGAACGAGCGCTCGCCCTTCGTGAGAACCAGGGATTCGAGGGCCTCGTGGGCGGCCAGCAATACCGACGCGGCCGGGTGCTCGTAGTTCTCCCTGACTTTGAGGCCGAGCATCCGGTCTTCCATGACGTCCGTCCGTCCAACGCCGTACGCGCCGGCCGTTTCGTTGAGCTGTTCGATCAACGCGACGGGGTCACGCGACTCGCCGTCGACGGCGACGGGGTACCCCGACTCGAACGTGATCTCGAGCTCCCGAGTGTCTCCGCTCGGCGGGCTGGTCCACTCGTAGATCTCCTCGCCCGGGACGTAGGCCGGTTCCTCGAGTTCGTGGCCCT
>CAZCYF010000074.1:0-3178 GCA_964502835.1 uncultured Halobacteriales archaeon
TTCGCCTCGAGGACGAGGTCGGTGGCGCGGCGGTGCACCGCGTCTGGCTGCGCGGGCGCCTGCGCGGCGACATCGTCGCTGACCACCTCGGGGTCGAGCCGCCGGCTCGGCCGCCCCGGGTGGTCGTCCTCCCGGCGTTCAACGAGCTCTCGGGGGGAACGTGGATCAACCAGCCCCACGAGTCCTTTCTCGTTCCCTACCTGCCGGAGGCGCTCGACGAGCCCGAGGTGTACCTGCTGGACGGGACGCGCCTCGGCCGGGTCGCGCTGGCGTGACCCGATCGGCCCGAGCAACGGTCTTATGGACGGTTCTCCCCTACCGGGCGCCGATGACCGACGGTGACGTCGCCGCCTTCGCCGAGCTCGGCGCCCCCGTGAGGGCCGCCCTCTCCGATCGCGGGTTCGACCGGCCGACGCGCCCCCAGCGCATCGCCATCCCGCCGATCGCCGCCGGTGACGACACGCTCGTGCTGGCGCCGACGGGCACCGGCAAGACCGAGGCGGCGATGTTGCCCATCTTCGATCGGCTCGTGGCGGCCGGCGAGCGCACCGGGATCGGCGCGGTGTACGTGACGCCGTTGCGGGCGCTCAATCGCGACATGCTCGAGCGCCTCGAGTGGTGGGGCGACCACCTCGAGCTGGACGTGCAGGTGCGCCACGGCGACACGGGCGAGTACCGACGCCGACAGCAGGCGACGAACCCCCCGGACGTCCTGATCACGACGCCGGAGACGGTCCAGGCGATGCTGACGGGATCGCGCCTTCGCGAGGCGCTGGCGACCGTCGACCACGTCGTCGTCGACGAAGTCCACGAGCTGGCCGCCTCGAAACGGGGTGCCCAGCTGAGCGTCGCGCTGGAGCGACTGGTCGACCTGGCCGGGCCCGTCCAGCGCGTGGGCCTGTCGGCGACCGTGGGTGATCCGGAGACGGTCGGGCGGTTCCTCGTCGGTGACGACGCGGTCGTCATCCGCGAGCTCGACGTCGGAGGTGACCTCGAGGTGACCGTCACCTATCCCGAGCCGGGCGAGCCCGACGAGGACCTCGCCGACGAGTTGCTGGTCGATCCGGCCATGGCGCGCCAGATCCGCGCGATCGTCGACATCGTCGAGGACCACGAGTCGACGCTCATCTTCGTCAACACGCGCCAGACGGCCGAGGCGCTCGGGTCGCGATTCAGCGCCCTCGAGGCCGGCATCGGCGTGCACCACGGGTCGCTCTCGAAGGACGCCCGCCTCGCCGTCGAGGACGCCTTCAAGGCCGGCGACCTGGCGGGCCTCGTCTGCACCTCGTCGATGGAGCTCGGCATTGACGTGGGCCACGTCGACCACGTCATCCAGTACGGGAGCCCACGGCAGGTGACGCGACTGGTCCAACGCGTCGGCCGCGCGGGCCACACCGCCCGGGCGACCTCGCGCGGGACCGTCGTCGCCACCGACCCGGACGACGCCCTCGAGGCGATGGTCATCGCGAAGCGGGCGACGGCCGGCCAGATCGAGCCCGTGTCCCTGCATGAGGGCAGCCTCGACACGGTCGCCAACCAGCTCGCCGCCATGGCCCACAGCCGCGACGGCGTCGATCTCGCCGCCGCGCACGCCTGCCTCGAGCGGGCGTACCCGTTTCGCGACCTCACGGTGGGGACCGTCGAGGCGGTCGTCGACGAGCTCGCCCGCAACGGCGTCATCTGGTGGGACGAGGAGGCTCGCCGGCTCGAGACCACCGGGCGCACGTGGCAGTACGTCTACGACAACCTCTCGATGATCCCCGACGAGGCGACCTACGAGGTGACCGACGTGGCCAGCGGCGGCCAGGTCGGCACGCTCGATGAGCGCTTCGTCGTCGGCTTCGCCGAGCCCGGCGCGACCTTCATCCAGGGCGGCGAGATGTGGCGCATCGTCACCGTCGAGGACGACGCCGTCCAGGTCTCGCCCGTCGAGGATCCCACCGGTGAGGTGCCCTCCTGGGTTGGCGAGGAGATCCCGGTACCCCTCGGGGTTGCCGCGGGTGTCGGCCGGCTGCGAGCGGCCATCGCGGCGGCGGTCGGTCCCGACCCGCCATCGGGCGCCCAGCGTCGCGAGGCTCTGGGCGAGCTCGCCGCCCGCTACGGCGTGGCGCCGGCGACGCTCGAGCGGGCGGCGACGGACTGCATCGACCAGCTCGAGGCGGATGCCCCCATGGCGACCCACGAACGCGTCGTGCTTGACCAGACTGACGAGGGGGTGGTGGTCAACCTCTGTGGCGGCCACCAGGTCAACGAGACGGTCGGACGGCTGCTCTCGGCGCTGTTGGGCCAGCGGACCGGGTCGTCGATCGGCCTCGAGGCCGACCCCTACCGGATCACGCTCACCCTGCCGGCCGCGATCGACGCCGGGACGGTGCATGAGGTGTTGCTCGAGGTGGACCCCGACCACGTCGAACCCCTGTTGGAGCTCAGCCTCAAGGGCTCACAGGAGGTGGGCTATCGCCTGGCCCACGTCGGCAAGAAGTTCGGCGCGATCGACGCGATCCGCGGCGAGGGGCCGACGGCCTCCTGGCGGCGCCTGGTGCGCTTCTTCGAGGGGACGCCGCTGTTCGACGAGGCGGTCCGTGAGATCTTCCATGACGACCTCGACCCCGAGGGGGCCGCCACGATCCTCCGGCAGCTGGCGGCCGACGAGCTCGCGGTCGCCACGGTGGGTGGCCCCACGCCGCTGAGCCTCGGCGGGCGCACCGCCGGGAGCGAGCTGTTGCGCCCCGAGCGGGCGGACGCGTCGGTCGTCGACACCGTCCACGAGCGCCTCCTCGAGACGGAGATGCGCCTGGTGTGTCTGCACTGTCGCGAGTACGATGCCACGCGGACGGTCGACACGCTGCCCGAACAGCCGCGGTGTCCGGCGTGTGACTCGACGCGTCTGGCGGTCGTCAGCCCGTGGGCGGACGAGGCGGTTGCCGCCCTGGACGACCCGGACGACGACTCAGGCGATCGCGAGCGGCTGTATCGGACCGCCAGCCTCGTCCAGAGCCACGGCAAACGCGCGATCGTTGCTCTCGCCGGCCGTGGCGTGGGCCCGCAGACGGCCGCGCGCATCATCAACAACCACCGCGAGACCGAACGGGACTTCGTGCGCGACATCCTCGCCGCAGAGCGCGAATACGCCCGCACGCGGTCGTTTTGGGACTGAGGGGCCACCGGGTCGGTGTGA
>CAZCYF010000075.1:0-3149 GCA_964502835.1 uncultured Halobacteriales archaeon
CCGGACGCGAGGCCGAAGGCCGAGCGTCCGGCTTTTTTCGCCCACGTTTTTTGGCCCCCGTCGAGCCCGCCGCGGAGCGGCGTGCGAGGCGGGGGCGAAAAAAGGTGGGTCGCTACCTTTTTTGCCACACTCCTGAAACGCGGGGGTATGCTGACCGTCCGGGCGCCGGCGACGAGCGCCAACCTCGGCAGCGGCTTCGACGTCTTCGGCGTCGCCCTGTCGCGCCCGGCGGACGTGGTCCGCGTCGAGGAGGCCGACGAGACCTCCATCTCCGTGACCGGCGCGGGGGCCCAGTACATCCCGGAGGACCCCGAGAAGAACACGGTCGGCGCCGTGGCGGAGGCCCTCGACGCGCCCGCGCACATCAAGATCGACAAGGGGGTCCGGCCGGCCTCGGGCCTGGGCTCCTCGGCGGCGAGCGCGGCGGCCGCGGCGGTCGCGCTCAACGAGCTCTACGACCGCGAAAAGACTCGCGAGGAACTCGTCCCCATCGCCGCGAAGGGCGAGGCGGTCGTCTCCGGGGACGCCCACGACGACAACGTCGCCCCGGCGATCCTCGGCGGCTTCACCATCGCCACCGACGACGGCGTCACCTGCGTCGACGCCTCGATCCCCCTCGTGGCGTGCCTGCCCGACATCGTCGTCTCGACGCGGGACGCCCGGCGGGTGGTCCCCGATGGCGCGACGGTCTCCCAGCTGGTCGAGACCGTCGGCAACGCAGCCACGCTCACGACGGGGATGCACCGCGACGACCCCGACCTCGTCGGCGAGGGCATGTACGACTCCGTCGTGACCCCCGCTCGCGCAGAGCTGATCCACGGCTACGAGGCGGTCCGCGAGGCGGCCCTCGACGCGGGAGCGACCGGGGTCACGATCAGTGGGGCCGGCCCCGCCGTACTCGCGGCCTGCCACGAGGGGACCCGGCGGGAAGTCGCGAGCACGATGCTCGATGCCTTCGAAGGCGAAGGGGTGGACGCCCGGGCCTACACGACGCGGATCGGGGACGGCGCGCAGGTGTACTAGTTCTCGGTCTCCCCGTCGGCGGCGGGTTCGTGCCCGCGGGAGGTCCCCTCCGGGATGGCTTCGCTTTGCACCCGGAAGCCACCGGTCTCGGCGCGGCCCGTGAGTTCGCGCTGCGGGAAGGGGATCTTGATGCCCGCTTCCTCGAAGGCCTCCTCGACGGCGACGACGACGCCGTCGATGGCCTGCCACATTCGCGGCGGGGTGGGCCGACCGATCCAGAATCGCAGCTCGATGAGGATCGCCGAGTCCGCGAACTCCTTGACGATGGCCTGGGGCGGGGGCGCCGTATCGACGTGTTCGACCGTGTCGATGGCGTCGAGAGCGACCTCGCGGGCGTGCTCGGGGTCGGTGTCGTAGTCGACGCCGACGTCCAGCCGAATGCGGTAGTGGCCCTTCCGGCTGCGGTTCGTGATGGCGCGGTTGGCGACCATGTCGTTGGGGATGATGACGAACTCGCCGTCGAAGTTCTCGAGGCGCGTGTTGACGATGGTGATGTCGGTGACGATGCCCTGCTGGTCGCCGATCTCGACCCAGTCGCCGATGGTGAACGGCCGGGAGAACATGAGCACGAGCCCGGCGATGAGCGAGCCGAGGGTCTGTCTGGCGGCGAGGCCGAGGACGATGCCGAGGAAGCCGGCCCCGACCAGGAGCCCCGAGAGGTCGATGCCCCAGAGCGTCAGGCCGGTGGCGACCGCGATGGCGAGGATCCCGATCTGGCCGAGCCGGCGGATGATCTCCTCCTGGTGGTCGGTGATGCCGTCGACCTCCTCGCCGAAGCGCTCGACGGCGTCGCTCAGCATGTCCAGCGCCGCGTAGGCCACCAGGACGATGACGAGCGTCATCGCGACGTTGACGATCAGTTCCCTGGACTGGCCGATGCCCTGGAGGATCGCCACCGCCCACTCGATCCGGCCCCAGACGATGAGCAACATGACGCTCGCGAGCCCGATCAGGGCCAGCTGCAGGCTGCGGACCACGAGCACGGTCACCGAGGCGGGGATGGCGTCGTTAAACCGGCGGGCGAACGCCCAGGCGTCCCGCTCGGCGAGCGCCTTGCGGACGGACTCGCCCACCCAGCGAACGACGTGGGGCGCCAACAGCGCGGCGACCACCAGCGTGAGAACGATCACGGCCCCGCTGACTGCCAGCCGGCCCTCGGTCGTCGTGATCGACCGGAGGAAGCGCTCGATCGGCGCCGTCACGAGGACCGCCGCGGGCTGCATACCCCTCCATCTCGGGGCCGTCCCCTTTGCGTTTGTGCTCCGGAGGGCCCAAACCTCTTAACAAACCCCTTCCGTACGTGTGTCAATGGCACTCGGTGACGCGGCGCTCGTGCAGGGCATCTACGGCGTCTCTGCCCTGTCTGCGCTGGTGCTCATCTACATCGTCTGGCGCCACCGGGAGCGGACCGGCGCGAAGGAACTCCTGGTGGCGATCGTGGGCGGGACGTGGTGGGCCACGATGCTCTTTCTGGCCTCGGTGATCCCGGACTCCGAGCTCTCGATCCTGCTGAACAAAGCAATCTACCCGGGAGTGGTGGTCGCCGTCGCCGCCATCTTCCTGTTCGCGCTCGCGTACACGGGCCGGGAGCACCTCGTCAACCGGCGGGTGATCGCCTTGCTTTCCATCGAACCGGTGATCGTGTTGGTGCTGGTCGCCACCAACCCGGGTGACGTCTTCTTCGAGACGATGCAGGCCAATCCGGCAACGCCGACCGGCGTCGAGATGGTCTTCGGACCCGCCTTTGACCTCCACGCGCTGTATTCGTACGCGCTCACCCTCGCCGTCGGTGCCATGATCCTGGGGATGCTCTACCGGACCCGGGCCATCTACCGGGCGCAGTTCGTGGTGCTGATCGGGGCCGTCAGCCTGCCGGTGTTCGCCAACCTCGGCGGCGTCCTCGGCATCGTGAACTTCGACAGCACCCCCGTCGGCTTCGTCCTCGCCAATGCGCTCTACACGATCGCGATCGTCCGCTACCGGCTGATCGACCTGGTGCCCATCGCCCGCGACCGCGTCGTCAACAACATCAACGACGCCGTCTACGTCGTCGACACCGACCACCGCTTGGTCGACGTGAACCCCGCCGGCGAGGAACTGGCCCGGGCGTACGTCGGCGACGTCGA
>CAZCYF010000076.1:0-3097 GCA_964502835.1 uncultured Halobacteriales archaeon
GATAGGCGAGGCCGTTGTCCCGCTGGCGGTAATCGAGGGCGGTCAGGAGGAACGGGATCGACAGGAGCGAGACGACGATCGCGCCAGCCGCCAACGCGATCGTCACCGGCTCGACCTCAACCATGGTGGGAAACTCTCACACCATTCTTCTCAGGAAATCGTTATATAGCTCGCGATTACCCAGGGGGTCACCTCGACGAGCCGACCGACTTGCGTCTCCCGGCACGTCCTCCCCGCGCTCCGCACGGAACGCCGTCACGAAGGCTCGATGCTCGGCGACACGGCGTAGTCGTTCCTCCTCGGTCGCCCCCCGGTACCACAGCAGTAGACTCGGTCACCACTGCCTTGGTTCGAGTGACTCATCAGAAACGTCCCGTTCGTCCGCCGCGTCGCCAGCACGATCGCCCGCGTGCAATTCTAGGGGTTCAGACAACGCCTGAAAGCCATCGCCCGATACCGGGGATAGCACCCGCTGGTGCGGCTGGTTTAGGAAACCCTAAAACACCTCGGGGCGTACGATCGCCCAGCTACCCACCGCCGGCCCGACCGCCACCATGGCCACCGAACACGCCGCCCCCGCCGCGGACGACAGGACGACCGAGACGATGCTCTCCGTCGAGGGCGTGACGAAGTCGTTCGACGACGCGCCAGCCGTCCGCGACCTCTCCTTTACCGTCGAGTCGGGCGAGCTGTTGACGATCCTCGGCCCGAGCGGCTGCGGCAAGACCACGACCTTGCGCCTCATCGCCGGGCTCGAACGGCCCGATGCCGGCCGGATCGTCCTCGACGGCGAGGAGCTCGCCACGCCCGATCGATCCGTGCGCCCGGAACACCGCGACGTCGGCATCGTCTTTCAGGACTTCGCCTTGTTCCCGCACATGACCGTCACCGAGAACGTCGCCTTCGGCCTGAACGGCGCGTCGAAGGCACACCGGACGGCGCGCGTCGAGGAGTTGCTCGAGCTGGTCGACCTCGTCGGCTACGAGGACGACCATCCCGACGAGCTCTCCGGCGGCCAGCGCCAGCGAGTCGCCCTCGCGCGCTCACTCGCCCCGGAGCCTGCGGTCATCCTCCTCGATGAGCCCTTCTCGAATCTCGACGAGTCACAGCGGGTGCGCATGCGCGAGGACGTCCGTCGCATCCTCAAGGACGCGGGGGTGACGGCCATCTCGGTCACCCACGACCAGGAGGAGGCCATGTCGATCGCCGACCGCGTCGCGGTCATGGCCGACGGCCACCTCGAGCAGATCGGCCACCCCGAGGGGGTCTTCCAGCAGCCACGGTCGCGGTTCGTCGCCGACTTCCTCGGCCACGCGAGCTTCGTCCCGGGTCGGGTCGCCGACGAGGCGGTCGAGACGGGCATCGGCCCGATCCCCGTCGAGCAGATCCACGGGCTCTCCCCGGAATACGCCGACACCGAGGTGGACGTGCTGGTCCGACCGGACGACCTCACGGCCCTGTCGGCCCCCGAGGCGCGCGCCGACGGCCGCGTCAGCTATCGACGGTATCTCGGGCCGTCGATCCTCTACCGGGTCGAACTCGAGGACGGCTCGACGGTGGAGTGTCTGCACAACCATTCCGATCAGGTCGACCTCGACGAGCACGTCTCCATCCACCTGACCGCCGACCACGGCCTCGCGTGGTTCCCCACGGAGAGCGACATGGCCGGGTACACCGATGCCACCGACGGCCACGCCGACCGGTGATGCGGGAACTCCCGGGCCGTCGCGGTCACACACCGCCTGAACGGGGCAATTCTTAATTGGGGACTATCGCCTAGGACCAGTCAGGATGCACAAGGACGAGTTGCTTGAGTTGCACCGGCAGATGGTGACCATCATGGAGCATTTTCGCGACCGGGGTGAGGTCGACCCCACGCTGTTCGACCAGTACGAGGAGCTCGACGTCACGCCGGATGACGTCCACAAATCGAAGAGCGAACACAAACACGCCGTGTTCGTCCTGGGGAACTCCCTGGCCAACGCCATGAGCGAGGACGAGTTTTCCAGTGCAGGTCGCCTCGGCAAGCGCATGCAGGAGCTAGCGCAGGACACCGAGGACGACCTGTAGCTGGTGACGCCGTTCGTGCCGTCGCCGACGATGGGCGGCCGGCTACCGCCGGTTGTGTCCAATCGTTCCCGGTCACACCGGGCCCGGTGACATCGCCTGCCAGGAACCTATAACCGCGCCCGCCCCGAGGTCGCTCGCACGCATGGTTTCGGCCCTCTTCGATGACGACATCTGGGACCCGGTGTCCGTCGACACCTTCGAGGACGTCACCTACCACCGACACACGCGCGGCGACACCGTCCGCATTGCCTTCGACCGACCGGCGGTGCGAAACGCGTTTCGCCCCGAGACGGTCGACGAGCTCTACGACGCCCTCGACCACGCCCGACGGGACGTCGACGTGGGGTGTGTGTTGCTGACCGGCAACGGCCCCTCGCCGGCCGATGGCGGCTGGGCGTTTTCCGCCGGCGGGGACCAGGCCATCCGCGGCGGGGCGGGCTATGACTACCAACGTGACGCCGAGGGGGCACCGATCGGCCGGTTGCACATCCTCGAGGTCCAACGACTCATCCGCCACATGCCAAAACCGGTCATCGCCGTCGTCCCCGGATGGGCCGTCGGCGGCGGCCACAGCCTGCACGTGGTCTGTGACCTCACCGTCGCCAGCCGGGAACATGCCCGATTCATGCAGACCGATCCCGACGTCGGCAGCTTCGACGGTGGCTTCGGGTCCGCGTACCTGGCCCGCCTCGTCGGGCACAAGAAGGCCCGCGAGATCTTCTTTCTCGGCAAGGAGTACGACGCTGAGGCGGCCGCTGAGATGGGCATGGTCAACGAGGTCGTCCCCCATGAGGAGCTCGAGGCCGTCGCCGTCGACTGGGCGAGGACGATCACGGCGAAGAGCCCGACCGCCATCCGGATGCTGAAATACGCCTTCAATCTCGACAGCGACGGGCTCGTCGGCCAGCAGGTCTTCGCCGGCGAGGCCACGCGGCTGTTTTACACGACCGATGAGGCCCAGGAGGGCCGCGATGCGTTCAACGAGGGTCGCGAGCCGGCGTTCGAGGAGTATCCCTGGCGGTACTGA
>CAZCYF010000077.1:0-3088 GCA_964502835.1 uncultured Halobacteriales archaeon
GTCGACGTGGCCGGGCGTGTCGATCAGGTTGACGAGGTACTCCTCGTCTTCGTACCGGTGGGTCATCGAGACGTTGGCGGCGTCGATGGTGATCCCTCGTTCTTGCTCGTCCTCTTCGGTGTCCATCGCGAGTTGTTCGCCGGCGAGTTCCTGGGAAATCATGCCCGCACCTGCCAACAAGTTGTCACTTAGCGTTGTCTTGCCGTGGTCGATATGCGCGGCGATGGCGATGTTGCGGATCTTATCCGGCTTGTCCATCAGTCGCTCACATTGAGCGACGATTTCGCTCCGTCTGGTCATGGTACCAGACTCTCTTAGTAGGGCCGACAAAAGGGTAGTGTTTCACCCCGGCGAGACGAACCAGCCGTCGCGAATCAGCGGCCACTCACCCCTCGCAGCGCAACACACAAATCCCGGCGCACCCTCCGGTCGCCCGCATGGAGCTGTCCGTACACGGGGTGGCCGAACCCGGTCCCTTTCTGAGCGCCCAGGACCTCTTCGAGACGGAGTTTGACCTCGAGTTGCCCGTACGCGTCGAACTCGATGTCGACCCGGACGCGCGGACGTGGGCGGGGCATTACGACACGCATCACGTCTTGAACGTGTCGCGACGGACGGCACAAAGCGCGATGGCGCGCGAACTCGCCTTGCACGAGCTGGCCCACATGCGACGCTACGAGGAGGGTCACGCCTCCCATCGCCAATCCACCCGGGAGGCGTTGTACCTCGCGCTGGCCGGTCCCGATCCCGGGGACCACCTCACCTACCACGGCATGCAAATCGCCAACCACATGCGCGACATCTACGCCGACGACTTGACCCTCAGCGTCGCCCCGGCCGACAAACTCGTCGCCTTCCTCGAATCGAGCCTGGCGGGCGCCGTTCGCGACCGGGCGCCGGACGATCCGAGCTCGTCGGCGATCACCGCGGTCAACGCCGCCTTCGCGCTGGGGCTGTGTGAGCGCCACGACATCGTCGAGGCGGACCATCGGTTGTACGACCTGGCCCACGCGGCCGGGTCGGATGCCCCGGCGGTACCCGTCGAAACGTTCAAAGACCGTTTTGCGACCCTGCCGGCGGACCCGACGGAAACGCAGTTCAAACGGGGGCTTGTCGAAACGATCCAACACTACGCCGAAGGTACCGCCGGCGCGTAAGCACTAGTGCGCCAATCGACCGTTAGCGGGCCGCCGCCGCCACGCGCTCCTTCTCTTCCTTCTGGTTGATCGCGTAGGTCTCCACGTCGTAGTTGGCGGCCCCGATGACCTCGGCGACCAGCGCCTCGACCGTCGTGGTCGGGCTCTTGAACGAGCGATTGTACGTGCCCTCGGCGAGGAACTTCAGCGCCTGGTCGACGCGGCGTTGGGGGGCGACGTCGACGGCCTTGGGCACCGAGATGCCGCCGTATTTCAGGCGGACCGTCTCCTCACGCGGGGCGGCGTTCTCGACGGCGCGAACGAGCACCTGCACCGGGTTCTCACCCGTTCGCTCGTGAATCTCCTCGAAGGCCTCTCGGACGATGCGCGTCGTCTGTTGCTTTTTGCCCGTGTTCTCCTGGCGTTGCATCAGCCGGTTGATGAGCCGTTCGACGATGCTGATCTCGCTCTTGTCGAACTGGTTGCCGGCATGGCGGCCCATCGAATGCACCACCGGCGTGATGGTGATGTATCGCTCCGTACTCGGGTCGGAGAACTGAAGCTCGGAGACGTCCCACCGCCCCAGGAGCTTCGTGGAGAAATCGGCACCCTCCTCGTCGGTAGCTTCGCTCATCGGTGCATCACCGTACCGGTTTCTCCGCGTTCCCGCGGACCAGCTCGATCAGCGAGACGCCGTTGACCTTCTCGACCTTGAAGTTGACCCCCGAGAGGTCGCCCATCGCGCGGCCCTTGGCGCCGCCGATGCCCGCGATGGTTACCTCGTCGTGTTCGTCGATGAAGCTGATGGCCCCGTCGCCCGGACAAAACGCCGTCACTTGCTTGCCGTTCTTGATGAGCTGCACCCGTACGCACTTGCGGACCGCGGAGTTGGGCTGTTTCGCCTCGACGCCGACCTTCTCGAGGACGATCCCGCGTGCCTGCGGGGCACCCTCGAGGGGGTCGGCCCGCTGGCGAAGCCCGCGCGCCCGCCGTGCGTAGTCCGAATCGGACCACCGATGGCGCTGGCGGTCGCGCTTGAGCTTGCGGGCCGCATACTTCCCGTTGGCCATGAGTGGACCTTGCTATCGGTCCGAGCGACTTAAGCCTCGCCTTCCGTGCTCAGGTCAGTCGGACGTCGTCAAGGTCGAAGTGGCGCGTCCCGAGGCGTCGCGCCAGGTCGACCCGGTGGCCGTCGGCACCGATGGCCGCCCCCCGGTCGCCCTCGGCCACCTCGACCGTGGCAATTCCGTCGTCGACGATGACGTCGTACACGGCGGCAGGACGCAACGCGTTCGCCACGAAGTCCTCGACCCGGTCGGCCATCTCGACCAGGTGGACGTCGCGGCCGAGGCGGCGCTCGAGGTCGTCGACGGTGCGCCCCTCGGGGCCGATCGCCGCGGCGATCTCGCCCGACGGGACGACGAACGCCACGCGGTCGTGGTCCTCGTCGATCAGGCAGTCGACCGCCTCGATGCCGGTCACCTCCTCGAAGAGGGCGAGACACCGCAGCGCGTCCTCGTCGAGCTGACGGGCCATGCGTGTCCGACTACTCGTCGACGGTGCCGACCCGGAGGTTCACGTCGCCGGTGCCGAGCTTGATCGGCTTGCCGACGATCACGTTCTCGGTGACGCCGTTGAGGTCGTCGATCTCGCCGTGGATCGCCGCGTCGAGCAGGTGGTTGACCGTCACCTCGAAGGCCGCCCGCGCGAGGACGGACTCCTTGTTGCCGGAGATGCCGTGGCGACCGATGGACTCGATGGTGCCGCGGTTGGTCATGATGTCGGCGACGAGCATCAGGTGGCGGACGTTCACGTCGTCGAGGCCCTGCTCCTCGAGGGTGTTCATCGTCTCCTCGATGATGGCCTCGCGGGCCGCCTCGATGCCGAGGTTGCGGTGGATCTCGTGGATGTTGTTACACGTCGTCCGCGAGGCGTCGACGCCCTCGATGCCG
>CAZCYF010000078.1:0-2992 GCA_964502835.1 uncultured Halobacteriales archaeon
GTCGATGAGGTGATCGACGCCCACGGGTGGGAGGTCGTCGTGACCGACGGGGTGGATGGGGGCGCCAGGTTCGAGATAACCGGAGTGGAGTCCCGCCCCGGATAACCCTACCCTCCATCGGCCGATCGGTGCCGCCGGCCGTGGCGCCGTTGGATACCGACGCCCCTGAGATCCGACGAGAGACGGTTTGTCGCGGGACGAACGGCTGGGGGTTGCGGTGACCACGCCTCGGCGATGGTGGGCCAGAATCCCAAAGGGTAACTCGTCGCCAGGCGGTGAGTGCCGGCGGAATGAGTCCGACCCGACGGCATCTCGTCGCGACAGCAGCGGGCGTGTTGACGGGTGGCTGCATGGGCCATCCCGGCAGTGTGGCGAAGACGGCAAGGCATGACACCCAGTGCGTCCGGTCGTGAGGAGGCGCTCGTCGGGCGTCCCGAGGGGCCGTCGCGTTCGTGGCCAGCAGTTATAGCGCCCCGGCGGGAGACGACGACCGGGATGGCCCGCCGTCGAGTCGACCGGTATCTCGACCGCATCCGCGAGGAGTTGCGGCGTGCAGCCGCCGAGGACCACACGCCACGTGAGATCGCCCGAAGCTTCGCCATCGGAACGTTCATCACGATGCTGCCGACGTTCGGCACCGGCCTCGTCCTGTTCGTGGTCATCGCCGCCGTCGCCGACTGGGTGAGCAAGCTCGCGCTCTTGGCATCGGTCGTCGTGTTCAACCCCGTCGTCAAGTGGGGCGTCTACGCGGCGAGTTTCGCACTCGGCGTCCTCCTGCTGGGCCCGGTCGAGGGCGTCTCGATAGCCGCCGTCTCGTTCGCTGCCGGTCCAGAGATCGTCGTTCGCCTCCTCGTGGGCAACCTGATCCTCGCGGCGGTCGCCACCGCGGTCAGCTACGTCGTCGTCCACCGGATTGCGGTTCGCTACGCGGCCACGCCAGTCGCCGAGGTGATCGACGAAGCGCTCGAGGAGATCGCAGACACCCTCCTCGAGCCGTGATCGGTCCCGGCGGAACGGTGTCCACAGATCGAGGGACGATCGGGCCGGTTTCCCGACACGATCACCCCTCCCCCCGTCAATACGTCGGCCGGTTGATGGACCAGCCAGTGCGATCCAGCCGTCTGCGACCCCCGCGCCCTCCCTCGAGCCGCTGGGAGCCCGCCGAATCGGTCGCCCCGCCCGATCCCCAAACGAGCGACACCGGTCGATGGGTCTTTCCCACCGGGTGAGCGCCCTCCGGATCTAATTACCTTTCGTGATAAAAGGGCCGGAAAGTATTTGGGCTGGGTTTCGGTGGAACCAGTAATGAGCGAGGGAAGTACCCCCACTGTCCTGCTCGTCGACGACGACCCGCAAGTGCTGAACTTGTTCGAGAGCGTCCTCTCCCGCGACTACAAGATCGAGATCGCCGATTCCGGCGAGGCCGCTCTCGAGGTCATGAACGATGAAATCGATGCCTGCCTCGTCGATCGGCGGATGCCAGGATTGACCGGCGGCGACGTGGTCCAGCGGCTACGTGAAGCGGGATACGATCAGCCGATCGCCATGGTCACAGCCGTCGAGCCGGACTTCGACGTCCTCGACCTCGGATTCGACGACTACGTGGTAAAGCCCGTCGCGGCCACCGACCTCCGCGACCTCGTCGAGGCGCTCGTCCTCCGCCGTCAGTACGACGAAGTCCTCCGGGAGTACTTCGCGCTGGCGTCGAAGATAACGGCGCTCAGGTCCTCGAAATCCGATAGCGAGCTGGCGGACCACGACGATTTCGGCGAGGTGGTCGACAACCTGAACCAGATCAAACAGGAGGCGAAGGACTCGCTCGACGCCGCAATCGACGCCGGTCTGCTCGAGGAGTTACTCTGGGAATCGTTCCTCGAGGGCGCCGAATCCGGCGTCGCGGAACTGGGGTAACGGCCTGCTACGGGGCAGCGGACGTGACGAGTCCAGGGTGCGGCACCGTCGGCGTGGGGGTCGACCGTCCATCTGTCCAACGCGAGGGGAACGACGCCGGCGGGGCGCGAGCGGAAGCCGTGGGACCGGGTGAACCTCTACCTAAGGTAAGTATCTGATTTGATATTCGATGACGAACGCTTAACCGCCGAGGCCGGTTGACCGAGAAGTGTGGCCACCCGCGCGAACTACAGCGGGCTCGTTATCGCCGGAATCGGGTTCTTCCTCACCCGGTTTACGGTGACGCTCGCCCGCAACGAGGATCCACTCCGCTTCTACCTCGGTGGCATCGTCCCGCTGGTCCTCGGACTCGGTCTGGCCGCGTTCGGCGTGGCCCTCGTCGTCGCCGACGTCGACGCCGCCCTCGTCCGGACGACTGCCGCATGGTGTGTCATCGGCGCCGCGACGATGCTGGTCCTCGTCGTCCTCACGTTGGTCGCGACCGATCCGCGCCAGATACTCGACATCCACACCGCGCGATCCCAGACCTACCTCTCGAACTTCCTGATCGGGGGGAGCGTCGGTGGGACCCTGACCGGCCTCTATGCCGCCACCAACCGCCGCCAACGGGTCGAACTCAGCCGACAGGCCAACCGGCTCGAGGTGCTCAACCGCTTGCTCCGACACGAAGTACTCAACGCGGTGACCGTCATCAAGGGACACGCGTCACTCGCAACCGCCCCCAACCCCGATGTCTGGGGCGTGATCGAGGAGCGCTCGGCCGCCATCGAACGGACCATCGACGAGGTGAAATATCTCGCCAGAGACGCTCGCTCCTCGAGCGAACACACGCGAGCCGTGACGGTTGGTGATCGGCTCGCGGCGAGCATCGAGGCGATGCGGTCGGCGAATCCGGATGCGGACATCGCGGTCGATGCCCCGCCCGAGGGGCTGGCGGTCCGGGCGAACGACCAGCTCGACCGCGTGTTCGTCCACCTGATCGAGGCGGCGGTCGCCCGGCTCAAGGCGGCCGAGATCCCGGAGGAAGCCCTGCCCTCCCTGGTCGAGGCCCTGGCCGATCCCGAGGAGCAGGTGCGGGCCA
>CAZCYF010000079.1:0-2871 GCA_964502835.1 uncultured Halobacteriales archaeon
GCCCGGGCGTCCCAGTTCGACGTGATCGCCAACAACTCGCCATCGGGACCCTCCTCCACCAGGCGGATTCGGCCGAGCTCGTCCTCCAAGGCGCGGTGCACCACGGCATCGTAGGCGTCGTCCAACCAGTCGTCGGTGTAGCGCTCACCACCCGACGGGAGGTCGCCGGCCGACTGCTGGAGGGTCACGACGAACACGCACTGGCCGGACAGGCCCGCGACCAGGAGCCGGTTGTGCCAGCTCGGGACGTCGTCGCCCGTGTACCACGTCGCGCCCGAGGGTGCCCACGTCGAGCCGTACTTGTGCACGAGCGGCGGCACGACGTCGGGGTGGTCGGCGTACGCCGCATACTCGCCGTCGTCCGGTCGTCCGCGCACGTCGTTCCAGCCGTAGTCGCCGCCGGGATAGACCAGCGAGAACTCGTCGCGCATGTTCGGGCCGTGCTCGGTGAGGACGGCCCAGTCGTCGGTGATCCAGGCCAGCCCCTGGGGGTTGCGATGCCCGCCCGTGTAGACGCGCTCGTCGCCGCCGTGTTCGGGGTTGGCCGGCGCGCCGTTGCCGTTTTCGGTCATCCGCAGCAGCTTGCCGTTGAGCGTGGTCGGGTTGCGGGCGGTCTCGGGCTGTTGGGCGTCGCCCGTGGTCGCCCACAGGTAGCCCTCGGGCCCGAAGGTGAGTCGGCCGCCGTTGTGCACGAGGGGGTCGCCCACCTCGTCGGCCGTCGGGATGTCGTCGACGATGATCTCGCGCGTCGCCTGCACGTCGTCGGCCGTGCGGTCGTATCGGACGATCTGGTTGCGCACGTCGCCATCGACGTCGGCGGTGTAATAGAGGAACAGATGCTCCGAGCTCGGCGAGACGGCGACGCCGAGCAACCCACCCTCGGCACCCTCGACCCACCAGTCCATGTCCGGGCTCGTGCCCGTGGGGATCATGTTCTGGGGCTCAAAGAGCATCTCGACCTCGCCGTCGACGACGCGATTCACCCGGCCGACGCGCTCGACCATGTACAGCGTGCCGTCGGGTGCGAAGGCGAGGTCCCACGGGATCCGCAGGTCCGTCGCGATCGTCTCGACGGGGGGATCGGCGGTGGGGGTTCCCTGCCCCACGTCGATCGACGGGACGGTGCGGTCGAACTCCTGGTAGGAGGTCCAGCCCTCGAGGTCGGGCGGGACCCCGTCATCGTCGTCGCCGAGGAGACAGCCGGCGACCGCCGCGGTACCGAGGCCGGCGAGCAGCGCTCGCCGATGGAGGGCATGGGAGCTCATCGATTCGAATGCACACTGACGACGGCCATAGGCCTTCCCTTACTCGTCAACCGGACGGAACCGATAGCCGTCCCACGACTGCGACGCCGAGTGGCGAATGCCCGCGTCGGGGTCGCGCAGCGACGCCACGTACACCGGCTCGACGCGGTCGCCGATGGACACGCTCGCGCCCTCGACCAGCCCGCCGATGACGGTCACCCGCTCGCCGTCGACCTCGATGGCGACGATCGCCAGCGGGTTCGGCGAGCGCACGCCCGGCGGCGGCGCCGTCGCGGTGGTCCAGGTGACGACCTCGCCGGTGCGGTCCTCGAGGCTGACCGCCTCGGTCAGTCGCGCCCCACACTCGCGACAGCGGCTGTGGCGGGGGTAGTGCACGTGCCCGTTCGCACACCGCCACGCCTCGAGGCTCATGCGCCCACCTCCATGATCGTCGTCGTCACGGTATTGCCAAACCCGCCGACGTTGCACGCGAGGCCGACGTCGGCGTCGACCTGGCGCGGGCCTGCCACCCCCAGCAGCTGGTTGTGGATCTCCTCGAGCTGGGCAACCCCGGTCGCGCCGAGGGGATGGCCCTTGGACTTCAAGCCGCCGGAGGTGTTGATCGGCAGGTCGCCCTCGCGGGTGGTCGTGCCCGCCTCGACCGCCGTCCAGCCGGTCCCGGCCTCGAAGAAGCCGATCGCCTCCAGCTGGAGCACCTCGAGGATGGTGAACATGTCGTGCAACTCCGCGACGTCGACCGCCTCGGGGCGGTTGTTGGCGCGGTCGAACGCCCGATCGGCGCTTTCGGCCACCGCGGCCATGTGCGTCGGATCGTCGCGCTCGTGGACGACGTGCGTGTCGCTCGCGCCGGCGATGCCCGTGACGAGGGTGTACTCGTCGACGAGCTCCTCGGCCACCTCGGGCGCACAAAACAGCGCCGCGGCCGACCCGTCCGTGATGGGACAGAAATCATAGAGCCGCAGCGGGTCGGCGACGATCGGCGACTCGAGCACCGTTTCGAGGTCGACCTCCTTTTGGAACTGCGCGTGGGGGTTGTCGACGCCGTGGCGGTGGTTCTTCACCGCCACCTTCGCGAGGGCCTCTCGGGGTGCGTCGTAGGTATCGAGGTAGGCCCGGGCGGCCAACCCGGCAAAGCTCGGCAGCGTCACGCCGTGTTTGTACTCCGCCGGGTGGGTCAACGACGCGATGATGTCCGTCGACTCGGGCGTCGTGCGGTGGGTCATGCGCTCGGCGCCGACCAGCAGCGTCAGCTCGCTCGCGCCGCTGACGACCGACTGCACGGCGCCGTAGATGCCCGCGCCGCCGCTCGCGCTCGTCTGGTCGATGCGCGCGCCATACGCCCCGGTCGCACCGATGTCGTCCATGAGGGCGTTGACGACGCCCGTCTGGCCCTCGAACTCGCCGCTGGCCATGTTCGCCAGGTAGACGTGGTCGAGGTCGGCCGGGTCGACGGGCGTGTCGACGAGGCACTCGAGCGCCGCCTCGACGGCGAGGTCGGTCACCCAGGTGTCGCGCTGGCCGAAATCGGTCATCGAGGTCGCGATGCAGGCGACGTCGTCCATGCCGGGATGGCGCGCGGGCAGGCCAGTAATAGCCTCCGCTTGGC
>CAZCYF010000080.1:0-2820 GCA_964502835.1 uncultured Halobacteriales archaeon
CGCGTTCGTCCTCGGCTTCGGTGCCGATCAGGACAGCGCGCCGCAGGCGACGTTGGAAGTTGATCAAAACAACGACTCCCACATCCAATTCAATCACCAGGGTGGTGACGCTATCAA
This sequence comes from uncultured Halobacteriales archaeon, assembly GCA_964502835.1. Taxonomy (GTDB): domain Archaea; phylum Halobacteriota; class Halobacteria; order Halobacteriales; family SKSH01; genus CAZCYF01. The sequence goes on from CAZCYF010000080.1 coordinate 118, forward strand.
CCTGGAGGATGTGAATCTCATCGGCCCCGGCGGTGCCCTGAATGATGGTGACGAATTCAATAACGGGTCCGGAGACGTTACCGGTGGGGAGAGCTTCGGTTACAACGTCACGGGAACTGCCGGTGAGGAGTTCGATCTCGTGTGGCAACCTGGTACGGACGACTCACAAGTGCTTCGGACGGTCACCCTCTCTGACGACTGGACCGGCTCATCCTAATTAATTTAAAGGTGCCCAATGGCCACCCCGTCACCTGACGCGGTGGCTCGCACCTATTCTCACCCGTCGTACGACGATCCCGTCGAGGACTACCGCCGCGTCCTCGAGTATGCCGCCGAGAATCCGACTAGCGGCTCGCAAGCAATCGCGACGGCGCTGGACCTCCCCCGAGGCCGCATCCGCCCCTGGCTCGAGGATGGCGCCATGCCCGACGCCGCCCGCGCCATCCAGGTCGCCGACACGAGCGGCTGGTTCGTCCGCGATCTCGTCGCGACCACCCGGGAGTACACCGACCTCGCCGCCTGTGGCGAGGCCGAGTGGGCGTCGGACTAGAGCCAGCCCCGAGCTGCACGCCGCCATCCGACGACGGAGCACTCACTGTGCCAAGGGTTATCTACCACTAACCTGAACGATTCTTGATGGCAGATTCCATCGCGGTCCTCCACGTCGAGGACGACGCGAGCTTCGCGGACCTGACCGCGACATACCTCGAACGCGACCATCCACGGTTCGACGTCACCGTCGAGACCGACCCGATCGCGGCGATGGACCACCTCTCCGCGCACGACCCCGACTGCATCGTCTCGGATTACGACATGCCCCGTCGGTCGGGCATCGAGCTCCTCGAGGCCGTCCGCGAGCGCCACCCGACGCTCCCGTTCATCCTTTTTACCGGCAAGGGCTCCGAGGAGGTCGCGAGCGAGGCCATCTCCACGGGCGTCACCGACTACCTCCAAAAGCAACCCGGCACCGACCAGTTCGCCCTCCTGGCCAACAAGATCGACAACGCCGTCGAGCACCACCGGACCGAACGCCAGCTCGCCAGCGAGCAGCGCCGGCGGGCCGCCCTCTTCTCGAACTTCCCCGAACCGACCCTCGCGATCGACTACGTCGACGGCGAGGGGCCGATCATCCGCGCCGTCAACCCAGCGTTCGAGGCCACCTTCGGGTTCGACGCCGAGGAGGCGGTCGGCCAGTCGATCAACGACCTCATCGTGCCGCCGGGTGACCACGACGCCGCACGCGACCTCGACGACCTCGCCCTCGAGGGCAACCCCGTCGACACCGAGGTCCGCCGCAAGACGTCGAGCGGTCCCCGTGACTTCCTCTTTCGGAGCATCCCCGTCGACGGCGACGTCGACTTCTATGGCGTCTATGCCGACATCACCGAGCGAAAGGCCCGCGAGCGCGAGCTCAGGCGGGTGCGAGACATCCTCGACAAGGCCGAACGCATCGCCCAGGTCGGCGGCTGGGAGATCCGCACGGACCCGATGGAGGTCTTTTGGACCGAGAACTGCTTCGACCTGTTGGGCGTCGACGACCGCACGGAGCCCCCGCTCGATGACGCCCTCGACCTCTATCACGAGGAGGACCAGGCACGCGTCGAGGCGGCGATCGAGCGTGGCATCGAGGAGGAGGCCTCGTTCGACGTCGAGGCTCGCCTCGGCGACGGCGGGCGCTGGCTGCGCATCTGGGGCGAGCCGGTCGTCGAGGACGACAGCGTCGTCGCGCTTCGTGGGGCGGTGCAGGACGTGACCGACCGCAAGGAGCGCGAGCGCGAGCTCCAACGCGAGAGGTAACGCTTCGAGGCGGTCTTCGAGGGGAACAACGAACCGATGTTCATCCTCGATGTCGACGACGACGCCATCGTCGACGCGAATCACGAGGCCGAGCGCCTGCTCGGCTACGCTCGAGACGAGTTGCGCTCGGAGGTGTCGATCTCCGACGTCCATCCCGACGACATGGACCAGTACGAGACGTTCCTCCGTCGGGTGCGCGACGACGACCTCGGCCGGCGGGAGCGGTTCACCTGCGTTACCAAGGCGGGCGAGCACCGCGACTGCGAGATTTCGGTCGCCACGACCGATCTCGATCGGGACACCTACCAGATCGCCACCGTCCGCGAGCTCACGCAGCCTTCCTCCTGAGAGAGTTACACGCCACGACCAGCACTCGCGAGGTGGACACAGTCGTGACCCCGCGCCTATACCAACGGGAACTCAGCCGTTGGTGAGGTCACCTCGATCCAACCGCGTCGCGATCATGGAACCACAACCTCCCAACGTCACCCTCGCGCGAGCCGAGGCAGCCGCCCGCGCCGGACCCCATCACCGAGGCGAATACGCCTCGTTCCAGCGGCCCTCGAACACGGCCTCCCCCAGGTCCTTGCGCTCCCGGCTGTCGGCCGAGCTCTCCATGTCGTCCTCGCCGGGGTGGCCGATCGCGATCGCCCCGATGGGGTCGCGCTCCTCGGGCACGTCGAAAGCTTCCCGGAGATCCGCCCAGTCCTCACGCGGAACCCCGAAGAACAACGCCCCGAGGCCCTCCTCGACCGCCGCCAGCACCACCAAGAGCGCGGCGAAGCCCGTGTCGATGTACCAGTACGGCACGGGCCAACGGGACTCGTCGCGATCCGTCCAGCCCTTGTCCGGTTCGGCGTAGCGATCCAGATAGGCGGCCTTGGAGGCGAAGGGGACGATCACGAC
>CAZCYF010000081.1:0-2784 GCA_964502835.1 uncultured Halobacteriales archaeon
TCGGCGAGGGCCACGACCTCCCGCGGCGTGAACGCGCGCACCGCCAGGGTGAACGACGCGACGTTCCCTTCGGGGTCCTCCACGTGGTGGGTGTCCACCATGATGGACGTGAGGGGGTCGAAGCTCTCGTCGTGGCCGATGACGTCCGGGGGGCCGGCGACCAGCTCGATGTCGACGGCATCCTCGCGCGCGAAGTCGCCGGTCTCCGATTCGGCGACGGAGACGTCGATCGACTGCGTCGCCGACTGGTAGCCGAACTGGCTGGCGGTGACGTCCCACTGGCCGGGACCCGTGACGAGGCTGTACTCGCCCGAACCGTCCGTCTCGGCGTCGGTGCCGAAGTCGGTGGTCACGCTGGCGCCGCCGAGGGCGTCGTCGTCGGTGTCGGTGACCGCCCCGCTGACCTGCGCGCCGTCCTGGGCGAGGGCCGACGCCGACAGCGCGTCGATGATCCCCTCGCCGTAGCGTGCATCCGGCGTCGCGTTCGGGCCGTCGCCGTGGACGGCCGACGCCACCAGATTCGCCTTGATCTCGTCGACCGTGAGGCTGCCGGCCGCCTCGAGCAACAACGCCACGGCGCCGGCCACGTGTGGCGAGGCCATGCTCGTCCCGCTCAGGTAGGCCCATTGCCCGCCCGGGTACGAGCTGAGGACCACGTCGCCCGGCGCGGAGACGTCAGGGACGTAGTAGTTGATCGGCCAGTCCTCGGTCAGCCAGCTCGCCGTCCAGTCCTCGCTCGTGGTGATGAGCTCGCCGCTTGAGAACGACGCGATGTCGCCATTGTCGTCGCTCGCCCCGATGGCGAAGGCCTCGTAGACGTTGGCGGGCGAGCCGCTCGTATCCGGGCCGCTGTTGCCCGAGGAGGAGACGACGATCGTCCCCGCCGCGGTCGCGTTCTGGACGGGCTCGATGAACTGATCGAAATAGCCAGTCGCACCGAGGCTGAGGTTGATCGCGTCAGACCCGTTGTCGACCGCCCACTCCATGCCCGCGATGATCTGCGCGAAGGCGCCCGTGGGGTCGAGGACCTTGCCGACGTTCAGGGTGACGTCGGGCGCGACGCCGATGTCGAGGCCGCTCTCGCTCCCGCCGGAGACCGTCCCGCTGACGTGCGTGCCGTGGCCGTCGTCGTCGAACGGATCGGTCGAGACGATGTTGCCGTCGTTGTCGAAGTAAGCGAAGTCGTTGACGTCGAGGTCGGGGTGGTCCGCGTCGACGCCCGTGTCCAGAACGGTGACGGTGACGCCCGCGCCGGTCGCGTTGAACTGCTCCCACACGTCCGGGGCCTTGATCTGTTCGAGCCCGTACGTTGGCATCCCGTGGTCCAACGGGGTGAGCTCCTTGGCGCGGATCGGGTCCGGCGGTTCGACCTCGAAGTTCGGATGGACGTCCTCGACGCCCGCAATGGCCCCGAGGTCCGACGCAGGGTCGACCACGGAGTCATCGACGGAGACGAGGATGGCGTTCGCCAGCCAGTACTGTGAGCGTACCTCGACGCCCTCGGTCGTTTCGAGGTTCGACACGACCGGGGCATGTGCGGCCTCGGCGGCCGACTGGAGGTGGGCCACGGCCGTGTCGTGCGCGCCGATCTGGTCGTCGATGCGGCCCAGGCGGAGCACCCACTGCGAGCGACCGCCGACGCGCACCGGCTCGAGCTCGGCTGGTTCCTCCGAGGCGGCGGCCGCCGAGGCGAACCCGGCGGCACCGATCGCGGTGCCCGATAACAGCTGCAAGACGGTGCGACGAGACGAAGTTGAAGGTGTATCGGTCATGATCTGCTCCCACAGGGATGCCTCGGTATGGCCCCCCTTGACACGGGCCAGTACCAATGGCCGTATCTTATAGGTTGAGGTATTGGCAGGACCGTTTTTTGTCGCCGTCGACCGTGGAGGAGACTGCTGACGACGACCTCGACGATCGCGGTCAGTCGCCGAATTCGACGGCCCCACCCGTCGCTCTCGTGCCCCCAGTGGGCGACCGCACCGTCCGTTCGCACACCACCGTGTTCCAGCAGCTTCGGTCGCATCCGATAGTACCCCGAAACCCGTCAGGTGATTTGGTGGTGAGAGTTGCGGTGGTGAAAACCACGTCGCCTATTTTCATCCAGCCGTCCAGTCCACCCATGCGCACGCTCGTCAACCTCCTCGGTGGCCTGTTGAACCTGGTCGTGACCTTCGCGATCCTCATCATCCTCGGCATCGTGGCCTTCTACGTCACCGTCTTCGTCGTCTCGACGGGTGCCGGTCTCGCCGGCTACGAGGACGTCAGCGGCGACTTCGTCGTGCTCTCGGCGGCACTGCTCGTCGTTGCCGCCTTGCTCGGGGGCATCCCCCTGAGCCGGGCGCGATCACGGCCGAGCGAGGAGCGGGTCGAGCCCGACACCGGCTTTCACTGACCATATCCCCTGGGAGAAGGATCCCCACGGCTCGATCAGCTCACGGGTTCGACAGCCAGAGGCAACCCGAGACGCCGACAGCGCCTACCCCGGCGGGTCGCTCGGATTGGCGATCTTGAACCGAACGCGCTCCTCGTCGCTCCCCTTGGTCTCGCGGCCGGTCACCTCCATCGGCGGAATCTCACCGGTCGCGGTGACGTGCGTGCCGGCACAGGCCGTCCGATCGACCGGGTCATCAACGGGGCCGATCTCGACGATGCGGACGTCCTGGACTGAATCCGGGAGCAGGTCGATCCGGGTGCGCTCGGTGTCGAGGTCGGCCTCGGCGGTGTGGCGGTCCATCACGTAGGTGCGCACCTCGTGATCGGCCGCGATGTGACGGTTGACGG
>CAZCYF010000082.1:0-2747 GCA_964502835.1 uncultured Halobacteriales archaeon
CCGAGACCACGGGAAACCGGGTGGAATGACTGCCGGGGAAACGACCTTCAGGGCAGACCGCCGTTCTCCCGACATGAACGCCCACCTCGTGGCCGGCATCGCCATCTACAACGCCGGTCACCACCACGCCGCGCACGACGCCTGGGAGGAGCGATGGCTCGAGCTCGAGGCGGGTGACGACGAGCACTTTCTCCACGGGCTGATCCAGTTCACCGCCGCCATCCACCACGCCCGGAACGCCAACTGGTCCGGAATGCAAGGGCTGGCGGCGAGCGCTGGCGAGTACCTCGCCGACCTGCCCGACCCCTACCGCGGCGTCTCCCTGACCCCCATCCGGGAGTACCTGGCAGCCGTCGCCGCGGATCCCGAACACGTCGAACGGGTTCGGCCCCCGCTGATTCACTACGAGGGAGTGGCAATCGACCTCGAGTCGCTGGCGTTCGACGCCATCGCCATCGCGGCGCCGGTGCTGGCCGATGAGTTCGATGCGTACGACGAAGCGGTCGTCGAGGACGCCGTCAGTTACGCCCGATCCGCCACGTCGAGGAACGAAGCCGAGCGATTCGAGGCACTGGTGTCCGACTTCGTCACGGAGTCAGCGCGACGCGACCTCATCTACGGCCGCCTGAGCGCCCACGTCGAGCGCCGCCGGTCGGTCGATGCGGACGTTGACGAACTCTTCGATCCCTGATCACATCGAGGGGCCGACGCGCGTGATAGCGAACGAGGTGAGCCCGTGCCGTTCAGCCCGCGATCGTTCGCCGTCGGCCACGCGGGAGAGTGTCTCGGTGACGGCGCCGGTGGACGCCGACCTGGCGTCGACGTCGATGTCGGCGGCGAGGGCGTCGAGGGTTGCCGGTTCGGCCGACACCTTGACCGTGGGGACGATCGGGTGGCCGGTCGGCACGCCATCGGCGGTGACGTGGAGGATGAGGGTGGCCCCCGCGGCCGCGAGACCGGTCCCCGCTTCCTCGAACTGGGCGGGTGCGTCGACGAACGCGACGCCCTCGTCGTGGGTTGCCCGGTCGCCGTAGTCGACGATGTCCGCGATCGGCAGGTCGCCCCAGGCCGCCGCCAACGAAGCAAACTCGTGTTCGGCCGCCTGACGGGACACCCGGGCCGTCCGAGAGGGCTGCTCGCCGTGGCGCTCGAAGAGCGTGGCGAGGTCGTTCCGCGCCGAGTCGCTCGCCGAATCGAGGACGGCGGTCCGATGGGGGAGGAGCTGCTCGGTGCCGGCGACGAGGACCCGACCGCCCGCCTCGACCACCGCTTGGGCTGCGGCACCGACCGCCGGGGCCGCGTGGTCGACCGTCGAGGCCGCGGCGTCGCTTGAGACGATACCGAGAGTCAGGTCGCCGAGGTCAGCTGGTTGGCGGCCCACGGACTCCGCCCCGTCGGCCAGGTCGGTGGCCGCCTCGACACCGCGCTCGATGCAGGCGTCGGTCCCGCCGGCCCCCTGGATGGAGAGCTCGCGCACCGAGCGATCCAGTTCGTCGATCCCAGCGGCGACGGCATCGCTCTGGATCGACTCGCAGCCGAGCCCGACGACGACCGTGCCGGATACGTTCGGATTCGCGGCGATGCCGAGGAACGTCCGGGCGGTCTGGTCCTTGTCCGCGCCGATCTGTCCACAGCCATGATCGTGCGGGGCGGCGCGGGCGGCCGGGACGCGATCAGCGATCCGTTCGGCGACGATGCGCGAGCAGATGACCGACGGGAGCACCAGCACCGTGTTGCGGATGCCGACGCTGCCGTCCTGTCGGACGAACCCCTCGAAGCCGGTTTCGAGGGCGCTCATGTCGACTCCGCTCGGGCGACGTCCCCTCGGCCCCGGGTGCTCTCCAAGTTGTGCGAGTGCACGTGGTCGCCCGGGGCGATGGGCTGGGTCGCTCGACCGATGACCTCGCCGTACTTTTCGACCTCGTCGCCCACCTCGTGGTGGCCCAGTGCGAGCTTGTGGCCGAAGGGAATGGCCTCGGCCACGTCGATCGTCCGGTCGTCGATCTCGAGGCGACGATCCGGCTCGAGGTCGGTGAGCGCCGTGGCGACGGTGTCGCCTTCGACCAGGAGCAACACCGCATCGTCGATCACGCGGCCCTTCACGCGCCCTCCCCCCGGAGCTGGGCCGGCTGGAGCTCGTTGATCGCGAACTCCTCCAGTCGACGATTCTCGGCCTCCGTCGGGCGGCCATCGGCGACGGCCAGGAGCGTGCCGTACACCCGATCGCCGACGGTCTCGATCGACTCGCCCTGGAGCACCATCGAGGCGTTGACGTCCATGTTGTTGGACATCCGGATCCAGGTGGTCGGATTGCCGGTGACCTTGATGACGGGGGCAATCGGGTTACCCGTCGTCGAGCCCCGGCCGGTCGTGAACGCGATTGCCTGGGCCCCACCGGCGACCTTGCCGACCACGCTCTCGACGTCGTAGCCCGGCGTGTCCATCAGGACCAGGCCACTGCCCGTGGGCAACGTCTCGGCGTACCCGACCATGTCCCGAACCGGCGACGTGCCACCCTTGGCGATCGCCCCGAGACTCTTCTCTTCGATAGTGGTGAGGCCGCCCTCCTGGTTACCGGGCGTCGGCTGTGCCCCCCTGAGGTCGACGCCCATCAGGTCCGCCATTTGCTCGCGCCGGTCGACGAACTCGAGGAGTCGGTCGCGAAGGTCGTCGTCGACGCCGCGGTCGGACAGGATGTGCTCGGCACCGATGAACTCCGGCGTTTCGCTGAAACACGCGGTACCACC
>CAZCYF010000083.1:0-2597 GCA_964502835.1 uncultured Halobacteriales archaeon
CGCCCAGCACGTCGCCGAGTTCCTCGCGGACCACCCCGACGTCGCGTGGGTCACCTACCCGGGCCTCCCCGATCACGAGACCCACGACGCCGCCAGCGAGTACCTCGACGGCGGCTACGGCGGGATGCTCACCTTCGGCCTGGACGCCGGTTACGAGGCCGCACGGGCCACCGTCGAGTCGACGGAACTCGCCTCCCTGCTGGCCAACGTCGGCGACGGGAAGACGCTGATCATCCACCCGGCGTCCACGACGCACCAGCAGTTGAGCGACGCGGAGAAGGAGGCAGCCGGCGTCACCGACGAACTGGTACGCCTCTCGGTCGGGATGGAGGCCCCCGAGGACATCGTCGCCGACCTCGATCGGGCTATCGACTCGTCGGTCTGAGTCGACCCGGTGGTCGACCGGGCGATGGACGCGGCGGTCTGTGGAGAATCCGCTCGATCGTCTCGAAACGGGTCACGCGACGGTCCGTGGCCCCGCCATCGCCCGGCCTCGGGCACGGCCCCTGGTACCGTGAAACACGGCCCGCTACAGGATGGTCCCCGTCGGTGCAATGCGGCAACTGGATCACCAGTGGCGAGCGGATTCCCGGCCTACACGCCATCAATTGTCCGAATACGTTCGATTCTCACTTATCAGGAAGTGCGTATACCTTGAAGGAGTCTCCGGGGAAAGGATCAGGTGAAGAGGGAGTCAATCATGTCCACCGAAAATCGGACGCTCGACACGGAACTGTTCGGTCGCGAGACGGAGTTCGAATACTCCGAACGCAGTATCGGCTACGCGATCCTGGCCCTGCGGGTCACGATGGGCTGGATCCTGCTCCAGGGCGGGCTCACGAAGCTCATCACGTACCTGGACGGGAACCCGGAGAACAACTGGACCGCGGCGGGATACCTGCAGAACGCGATCCCGGCCGGGAATCCGCTGCAGGGCTTCTGGGGCTCCATGGCGGGGAGCCCGGTCCTCGACATCCTCGTCATGTGGGGACTCACCCTCACCGGGATCGGGCTCATCATCGGCGCGCTCGTGCGCTGGAACGCGTTCTGGGGCGCCGTGATGATGATGTTCTTCTGGGCCGCGGCCCTGGAAGGCGGCATCCTGCAGGGCCTCCCGCTGGCCCACGGCTGGGTCGTCGACGACCACCTCGTGTACGCGGCGCTCCTGTTCGGTCTCGGCGCGATCGGTGCCGGCCGGATCCTGGGCGTCGACGAGTACATCGAGGACCACCCGATCGTCGAGCAGTACCCGCAGCTCCGGTACCTGCTCGGCTGACGCGAAGGGTCGCCCGGCGGGCCAGTGGCACCGACGTGCCGAGGTGCCCTCCGGGCCGATCCGGCCGACCGGGCTCGATCGGGCGCGCGACCGACCACCGGACCGCCATCCGGCCGCAGTGACCGAACGAGTGCTCCCGGCCGTCCCACGCTTTTCGGGCGGCCGTCCATCGCGCCGGTGAGCGCCAGCGCTGGCCCGTCCGGCTCGGCGTCCGACACGGCGGGCGACTCGCTCTCGAGACGACGCGCGCGTCGACGGCGGCCGACGTGCCCTCAGAGCAGCCCTTCGTCGGCAAGCACGTCCGCCAGGGCGTCCATCGAGTCGACCGAGACGTCACAGGCCGGTGCGACGGCGGGCTTCGGGTCGAACCCGACCGCGAGGCCGGCGACCTCCAGCATCGGCAGGTCGTTCGCGCCGTCGCCGACCGCGACCGTGGCCGCGCGATCGACGCCCAGCACCGCGGCGGCGACCTCGAGGGCGTCGTCTTTCGTCCCCTCGATGAGCGGCCCCTCGACCGCGCCCGTCAGTTCGCCGTCGGCGACCGGGAGCCGGTTCGCGACGACGGCGTCGACGGCCACCCCCGCCCGATCGAGCGCGGCGGCGACGCCTCGCTCGAAGCCCCCGGTGAGGATCACGACCTCGTGGCCCGCATCGCGTAGCGCGGCGATCACGTCCGCCGCGCCGTCCCGGAGGACGACCTCGTCGAAGGCCGCCCGCATCGCCGACTCGTCGAGGCCCTCCAGGAGCGCACACCGCTGCCGGAGGCTCTCGGCGTAGGCGATCTCGTCGTTCATGGCCCGCTCCGTGATGTCGGCCATGTCCGCGGCCGTCCCGTTCTGCGAGCCCAGCAGCACGGTCATCTCGGAGTCCGAGAGCGTGCCGTCGAAGTCGAAAGCGACCAGCGTCATTGCCTGACGTTGGGCCGAGGGGGTTGACAAACCTCCCGTTTCGATCGGACGACGATCGCGGGCCCGGTCGACCGTTCCACCCGACTCGTCAGTTCCACTCGACTCGCAAATCGAGGCGGCCTGACGCGGAGCCAGCGATCAGGGTTCCGGCGGATCGCCGCCGTAGGCCTCGAGGTCCGCGAAGAAGTTTCGGAGCCCGAAGCGGAGCTTCTCGGGGGCGACGTCGATCAGCTCCCGGCGTTCGGCGGGCGGGAACGCACCGCGAACGGCGTAGTCGCGCATCTCCATCTGGGCGTTCTGCGTGTAGCGCTCGTCCAGCAGCACGCGGGCGCCGAAGTCCTCGGGCGAGCGAACCACGCGGCCCAGCGCCTGGCGGGTCTTCCGGACGGTGGGAATCTCGACGGCGTAGCGCC
>CAZCYF010000084.1:0-2554 GCA_964502835.1 uncultured Halobacteriales archaeon
AGTTCGTCTGGACCTGCGACGCGTTCAACGTGCCCCTCCTCTATCTCTGTGACACCCCCGGCTTCATGGCCGGCTCGCAGGTCGAGAAGGATGGCATCCTCGAGGCCGGCAAGCGGATGATCTACGCGACCGCCGAGGCCACCGTCCCGAAGCAGTGCGTCGTCGTCCGGAAGGCCTATGGCGCGGGCATCTACGCCATGTCCGGTCCGGCCTACGACCCCGAATCCACCCTCGCGCTGCCCAGCGGCGAGATCGCCATCATGGGGCCCGAAGCGGCCATCAACGCCGTCTACGCCAACCGACTCGCCGACATCGAGGACGAGGACGAACGGGCCGAGCTGGAGGCGGAGCTCCGGGAAGAGTATCGCGAGGACATCGACGTGACCCGCATGGCCAGCGAGGTCGTCATCGACGAGATCGTCCCGCCGAGCGAGCTCCGTGACGAACTCAAGGCCCGCTTCGACTTCTACGAGACCGTCGAGAAGGACAGGTTGGACAAGAAACACGGGACGATCCTCTGAGGCCCGGCAACGATGCTTATGGTCGTTCATCCGCTTGCGTCCGCACGGATGGACCGACCACGGAGTGCCCGCGTGATCGGTTTCCTGGCCCTCGTCGTGCTGGTGGCCGGCGCCGGCTGTGCGGGCCTGGTCGACGACGGCGATGGATCGCCGGGCGGGACCGTCACCACCGCGCCACCGTCGACACCGTCGACGCCCGCGCCGCCGTCGGTCGACCCCGACAATCCCTTCGGCGAGCGGACGCTGACCGTCGAGGTCGTCGGCTCGACCGACCACCCGTCCACTGATGCGGTGGTTCGAGACGCGCTCACGTACTGGGAGACCAACAGCGAGACCCACGCGGGCTACCCGATCGAGTACCGGCTGGTCGAGGACGCGACCGACCCGCGGATCCGCATCGAGTTCGTCGCCGGCACCATCGAGTGTGGCGGCAGCACCGAGCGGTACCTCGTGGGCTGTGCGCCGATCAACCGTGACTCCGCCGCCCAGACCTCCCACGTCCGGGTGGGGAAGAACTACACCGCGAGCTACACGCAGGACGTCCTCGTCCACGAGCTCGGCCACACGCTCGGCCTCGATCACGCCAGCGAGCCCCAGCAGTACATGCGCGCGCGGCTCCCGTCGGGCATCCTCCGGGACACGGTCCGCGTCTACACCGTGGGTCCGAACGGTCCCGTGACGCCCGAGCGGCGCGAGGAAATCGAGGCGGCGCTGGAGTACTTCGCCACGCACCCCGATCTCAACGCAAGCGAGCGCCTCGAGTGGACGACCGTGGACGCGGCCCACCGCGCGGATTACGTCATCGAGGTCACCGAGAACGACCCCGACTGTTTCGACACGGACGGGGGATCCTGCCCGGGTGAGGGGGCGTTCATCGACCAGGACAAACTGGTGCTGGACGACCTCGACACGGAGGTGACCGCCTGGCACGTGGGCCATCACCTGGCCCAGGCCTTCTTCGACGAGCGGCCGGCCGGTCTCGCGTCGGACACCTCGCGAGCGGAGCGCGAACGGTGGCCGTCGTAGCGGGTCGGTGATCGCCACTCACGTCATCGCGCCGAACGATTGGCGTACTTTTTTGATCGCCCCGGTCGACGCTCCGCGTGACACGAACCCTGGGTCCCGTCTTGGTGGGTGGGTCCCCGCTCGTGTCGGGTACGCATGTCGTCCGGAGCAACAGCTACGTCGACGGCGAAACGGGACGTCGAACGCCGCATCCGCGCGGTCGATGCGGTCCTCCATCCGCTCGAGGGGCACCTCTGGGCACTGGCCGTGATCGTCGCCGCCGGCGACGTCGTCCTGACGGCCTGGGGGCTGCAGGCCGGCCTCGCCGAGGGCAACCCCGTCGTGGCCGCCCTCCTCTCCGAGGTGGGCATCGTCGCCCTCGCCGGCCTGAAGGGTGCATTGCTCGGGCTGGCAGCGGGGTGTCGCTGGCTTCGCCCGCGGTGGGGCCCCTGGCTGCCGCTCGGCCTGGCGATACCCTGGCTCCTCGCCGTGGCGATCAACGGGTCGCTGCTCCTGGCGTGAGATGACGGCGGCCATACCCCGTTTTTAAGGCTCGCGCCGGCGATGGATGGGCACATGGCCGACGACGTGAATCCATTCGAGAGCCTCCAGGAGCAGGTCGGCGACGCGGCGGCGCACCTCGACGTCGAACCGGGGCTGGTCGACCGACTGTCCCAGCCAGAGCGCGTGCTCGAGCTGGAGCTCACCCTCCAGCGCGACGACGGGACCCTCGAGGTGGTCCCCGCCTACCGCGCCCAGTTCAACGGCGCCCGCGGCCCCTACAAGGGGGGCATCCGGTACCACCCCCAGGTCACCCGGGACGAGGTCAAGGCCCTCGCCGGCTGGATGGCCTTCAAGTGCGCCACCGTGGACATTCCCTACGGGGGCGGCAAGGGCGGCATCGCCATCGACCCCGACGCCTACTCGGCGGCGGAACTCGAGCGCCTCACCCGCGCCTTCGCCACGGAACTCAGGCCGCTCATCGGCGAGGACCGGGACATCCCCGCGCCGGACGTCAACACCGGCCA
>CAZCYF010000085.1:0-2505 GCA_964502835.1 uncultured Halobacteriales archaeon
ACGTCGGTTTCGCCGGCTCCGTCGCCGAGAAGGACATCGCCGGCGACACCAAGCTGTTCGTCGAGGACGTCGAGCAGGCCAAGTCGGTCACGCTCGTCCTCCGCGGCGGCACCGAGCACGTCGTCGACGAGGTCGAGCGCGCGGTCGAGGACGCCCTCGGCGTCGTGCGCGTCACCATCGAGAGCGGCGAGGTACTCCCCGGGGGCGGCGCCACGGAGACCGAGCTCGCGCTCGGCCTGCGCGACTTCGCCGACTCGGTCGGGGGCCGCGAGCAGCTGGCCATCGAGGCGTTCGCCGACGCACTCGAGGTCATCCCGCGGACCCTCGCCGAGAACGCCGGGCTCGACCCCATCGACAGTATCGTCGACCTCAGGGCCCAGCACGACGGCGGTGACACCGCCGCGGGGCTCGACGCCTACACCGGCGAGATCATCGACATGGAGGGCGAAGGCGTCGTGGAACCCCTCCGCGTGAAGACCCAGGCCATCGAGTCCGCCACCGAGGCGGCCGTCATGATCCTGCGGATCGACGACGTCATCGCGGCCGGCGACCTGAAGGGCGGCGGCGGTGACGACGACGAGGACATGGACATGCCGCCCGGCGGCGGTATGGGCGGCGGCATGGGTGGTATGGGCGGCATGGGCGGCATGGGTGGCATGGGCGGTATGGGCGGCGCGATGTGAGCGCCCCCTAAGTCACGCTCGCCACCCACCACCCGACCGAATCGAATCGCCTCCCGACCGACCGTTTCTCCCCGCTTTCTCGACGTCCTGCTAGCCCCGGCGGCCGAAGCCAAGCGCTTTTGCGGGCCCGCTCCGCGCGCCGAGTCATGCCCGAGCCCATCCCGTTCGAAGCGTACTACGACCTCAGCCTGCCGACCGAGCTCGCCCTCTCGCCCGACGGCGAGCGCGTCGCCTTCGTCGCCGCCGAGTTCGACGGCGAGGAGGACGAGCGCCGGAGTTCGCTGTTCGTGGTTCCTGCCGACGGGAGCGACGAGCCACACCGGCTGACCCGTGCCTCCGACGCCGGGTCGCCGAAGTGGAGCCCCGACGGCTCGAAGCTCGGGTTCGTCGGCGCCCGCGAGGACGACGTCGAACTCGGTCTCGGCCAGGCCGAGGCGGACGATGCTGACGACGAAAACGGTGAGGACGCACCATCGCTCGAATCGGACGACCCCAAGCCACAGCTCTGGGTGTTCGACCTCGAGCGCGGGGGTGACGCCCGACAGGTCACCGACCGCGAGGAGGGCGTCCGGGAGTTCGACTGGGCGCCCGACGGCGAGCGGGTCGTCGTCTCGGCTCGCGACCCGACCGACGAGGAGGCCGAGTACCTGCAGCGCCGGCGCGAGGAGGACGGCCCCATCGAGACCGAGCGACTCCAGCACAAGCTCGACGGCGTCGGCTGGCAGGATAGCGTCACCACCTTTCTGTTCGTGGTCGACCTCGAATCCCGGGAGACGACCCGCCTCGACGACGCCTACGGCGGGGGCGCCTACGAGGGGCTGACGGGACTCCAGCCGGCCTGGGGTGCCGACGGTATCGCCTTCGTCTCGAATCGGACGGCGGTCCCCGACGACTCGATGGCGATGGACCTCTACCTGGTCCAGCCCGACGGGTCGGCCCTCGAACAACTCACGGCGACCGACGTCACCGCCGGTGACCTCCGGTGGCATCCTGACGGCGGGACCCTGGCGTTCGTCGCGATGGATCCCGAAGACACTGCCAGGGCGTCCGAGGTCTACCTGTGGGACGGCGAGTCGTACACCTCACTGACCGCGGAACTCGACCGCCCGATCGCCTGGGAGGGATCGCCCCGGTGGACCGACGACGGGTCCCTCCTGGTGAACATCGCCGACGAGGGGCAGACCAAACTGTTCCGGGTCGACCCCGCCGGCGGCGCCGAGCGGGTGTTCACGGCCCAGGGCGATCGTCGAGGCGTCCCGGCGTTCGATCTGCGTGCGGGGACCCTGGCGATGCTCATGACCCATCCAAACGAGGGGCTCGACCTCTTCGCCATGGCGGCCACCGACGTCGACGACCCCGATCCCGATATGCGCCGGCTCACTGACGTGAACGCCGAGCTCCGGGACCAGTATCCGATGCCCACCGGCCGGTGGGTCAGCTACGAGAGCGACGGACACGAGATCGAGGGGGTGCTCTATGCACCACCGGATGCGGACCTGGACGCCGACGAACCGTACCCGCTCGTGCTCTCGATCCACGGCGGGCCCCTGTCCTACGACGAGCCGGAGTTCAGCTTCGAGTACGCGGCGTGGACGAGTCGCGGCTACCTGGTGTTCTGTCCCAACTACCGCGGCGGCAGCTCGTACGGCTACGAGTTCGCCGACGAGCTGGTCGGCGAGTGGGGTACCGTCGAGGTCGATGACATCGTGGCGGGCGTCGAGTCGCTGGCCGACCGCGGCTGGGTGGACCCCGATCGCGTGTTCGGCCGCGGCTTCTCCTACGGCGGCATCGCCCAGGGCTACCTCGTCACGCAGACCGACCT